>NZ_CP040396.1:1422500-2022500 GCF_005577435.1 Paenibacillus algicola
GAAGAGTGCAAAGGCATAAGGGAGCTTGACTGCGAGACCTACACGTCGAGCAGGGACGAAAGTCGGGCTTAGTGATCCGGTGGTACCGCATGGAAGGGCCATCGCTCAACGGATAAAAGCTACCCTGGGGATAACAGGCTTATCTCCCCCAAGAGTCCACATCGACGGGGAGGTTTGGCACCTCGATGTCGGCTCATCGCATCCTGGGGCTGAAGTAGGTCCCAAGGGTTGGGCTGTTCGCCCATTAAAGCGGTACGCGAGCTGGGTTCAGAACGTCGTGAGACAGTTCGGTCCCTATCTGTCGTGGGCGTAGGAAATTTGAGAGGAGCTGTCCTTAGTACGAGAGGACCGGGATGGACGTACCGCTGGTGCACCAGTTGTTCCGCCAGGAGCATGGCTGGGTAGCTACGTACGGAAGGGATAAGCGCTGAAAGCATCTAAGCGTGAAGCCCCCCTCAAGATGAGATTTCCCAGTATGTAAGACCCCTTGAAGACCACGAGGTAGATAGGTTG
The DNA here is from genome assembly GCF_005577435.1 of Paenibacillus algicola. Classification (NCBI taxonomy): domain Bacteria; kingdom Bacillati; phylum Bacillota; class Bacilli; order Caryophanales; family Paenibacillaceae; genus Paenibacillus; species Paenibacillus algicola. The sequence goes on from NZ_CP040396.1 coordinate 1,423,014, forward strand.
GAGGTGGAAGTGCAGCAATGCATGGAGCTGACCAATACTAATCGGTCGAGGGCTTATCCTACAAGCTTTACGAAGTAAAGCTAGCTTCGGAAGCATTATGCTTCAATGGAATAGCCACGAAGTAAAGCAGCTACGGAGATGGATCATTCTCTAACAACGCACATTCGTTTCGTATCTAGTTTTCAGGTGATCAAAGCATCTTGATGGTGTACAAGTGGCACCTTCAAGACATCTTGATTACGGCATATGGCTATGCCGCATCCTGAATCACGTTTGGTGGTGATGGCGGAAGGGTTCCACGCGTACCCATCCCGAACACGACCGTTAAGCCTTCCAGCGCCGATGGTACTTGGACCGCAGGGTCCCGGGAGAGTAGGACGCCGCCAAGCGTGCATTACATATTCCCTGATAGCTCAGTTGGTAGAGCACTCGACTGTTAATCGAGTTGTCACAGGTTCGAGTCCTGTTCGGGGAGCCACATGGAGAGGTGTCCGAGTTGGTCGAAGGAGCACGATTGGAAATCGTGTAGGCGCCAAAAGCGTCTCGAGGGTTCGAATCCCTCTCTCTCCGCCAGACAGGTTTACATGGAAATAAGGCCCGTTGGTCAAGGGGTTAAGACACCTCCCTTTCACGGAGGTAACAGGGGTTCGAATCCCCTACGGGTCACCACTTTCTTTATATGATATATGGAGGCTTAGCTCAGCTGGGAGAGCATCTGCCTTACAAGCAGAGGGTCGGGGGTTCGATCCCCTCAGCCTCCACCATATAATTTTATGACGCGGGGTGGAGCAGCTCGGTAGCTCGTCGGGCTCATAACCCGAAGGCCGCAGGTTCAAATCCTGCCCCCGCAACCAATTATATCGCATAGCGATTATGCCTCATGGAACTGTGGTGTAGAGGCCTAACATGCCTGCCTGTCACGCAGGAGATCGCGGGTTCGAATCCCGTCAGTTCCGCCATCTTTGAACAGCTCCAGGGATGAGAATCCGATATTGGGTTCGTCGGAGCATACTCTTCGGAAGCATAAGCTTCGCAGTCTCGAACGAAGAGAGAGTATTCCGTCAGTTCCGCCATCTTTGAATAGCAACAGGGATGAGAATCCCGTGATATTTATTGGGACAAGCTCCCGTATTTTTTTTGCTTGTATGAGCCATTAGCTCAGTTGGTAGAGCACCTGACTTTTAATCAGGGTGTCGAAGGTTCGAGTCCTTCATGGCTCACCACAATATTTTATTTGCGGACGTGGCTCAGCGGTAGAGCATCGCCTTGCCAAGGCGAGGGTCGCGGGTTCGATTCCCGTCGTCCGCTCCATAAGTCCCCTTAGCTCAGCTGGATAGAGCGTTTGACTACGAATCAAAAGGTCGGGAGTTCGAATCTCTCAGGGGACGCCATTTAATGAACTCAAACTTCCAATTGGAAGTTTTTTTGTTTTGTAGGAATTTTCGAACTCTTTACCTGAGCGTACCGTTATAGTATATGAGCTGTATTGCTGAAGGGGGCAGAGTTATGTTTGCGCAGATCTTTTTAGGAATGTTCTGGGCCACTTTCTGAAATGGAATAAGCTTAGAAGCTCACGAATGAAAGGCCAGGTTAGAGCTGAAGCCATTCCCTCTTACCAACGAGGATTGGCCTTACCTAGTGTATGCCTTGGTCTGATCTTTATCATGATGGGCTGGGTGGAACATCAAATGTGGCTGCCTGTGAATAGATTCATTCTCATATATTTGGTGTTAGCCATGATACCGGTAATAATGCTGTATCGTAATCATAAACGACATCAGAAACATTTTTATTAAATTCATCTCATCAACAAAATGCTTGTCACACCATAGAGTGCTATGATATAATATTTCTATCGCTTTCGGGACGTAGCTCAGCTTGGTAGAGCACCTGGTTTGGGACCAGGGGGTCGCATGTTCAAATCGTGTCGTCCCGATTTTTGAAGTGAGAGAAGAACTGTACATCTTGTCGATGTACGGTTTTTTTCTGTCTATACCTCTGTTGCGCTGTTGCATAACTGACAGATTTTGCGGTCAAACTATAAAAAAACAACGGACAGAAGGGGATTACTTTGGACATTTTTCAAATCCGAAAATTGTGGAGAAAGCGTTGGAAACGCTGGAGAAGAGCGATATGGACCTGCTCGTTGTTCATTGGAATTGGTCTGCTGGCTTTTTCGGGAAATCAACTGACCGAGCGTATGAAGGAGCTGCTGACACAGGACACGCACCCGGCTCCCATTGCTCTGGAAACACTTTTGCAGCTTCAGATCGACCCGCAAGCAGAACAGCAGGCAGATTTCACTGAAGAACAGCAGCAATTCATGAAGACACTGAATGAGTATCAAGGACAGATGCAGGTGCATTTAAGAACGGTTTATGTGTGCGGTGTCGAGGAGAAAAGCCTAGGGCTGCATAGCGCTGATGGGATTTACGCGCTGATGAATCAAAATCCGGCCTTGAGGGGCAGCTTTGATTCGGAGGGTGAAGTGTGGCTGGAGGAGGCTGTTGCCGACGATTTATCTCCTTCTTGTAAAGAACAGGCTTACATCAGTGTGGATCAGCAGGGTAACCTGACGCTTTTTGACGGTCCACCGGAGAAGGATAAGGTAATCCAAACCTTTTTCCAGCTTGATATTGGATCTATGGAGTCGTCATTGCCAGTGGATGTGGTCAGGCAGCTGCAGCATGGTATCCGGGTACAGGATATAGAGGAGTACAACAGCGTGCTGTCTACGTTCAGTGATTATGCCAGGGATTTAGCGGAGGATGTTATGAAAGCACATTAATGAATGCCATAGATGATCTATCCTGAAAAGGATGGATCTTTTTTTGTGTCATGGCCGATGTAGAATGTTCTTGAAATGAGCAAAGTTTTCCTCAACGCAGGGCGTAAGTTTTGTTATAATGGAATAACGATACATATGTTCGCTTCAAGGGAGAGGTTAGGTTTGCGTATTATGGGAATAGACCCTGGCATAGCTATTGTCGGGTTCGGATTTGTAGATAAGGCCGGAAGCAAGCTGACGCCGGTGCAGTATGGGAGCATCCAGACGAAGGCGCATACTCCTGAAGAGGAACGTTTGCATCACGTATATGAAGGCATGGTTCAGCTGATTGATCAATATAAGCCGGATGCGGTCGCTTTTGAGAAGCTGTTTTTTAATCGGAATGTCACGAATGCGATGGCGGTTTCACAGGCTCGCGGCGTCTTGATTCTGGCTGCAGTCCAGCGCGGGCTGCCTATAGGAGAGTATACCCCGATGCAGGTCAAGCAGGCGATTGTCGGATATGGTAAGGCCGAGAAGAAGCAGGTTCAGGAAATGGTCCGAATGTTCCTCAAGCTTCAGACTGTCCCGAAGCCGGACGATGTCGCGGATGCTTTGGCGGTGGCGATCTGCCATGCCCATTCCTCTACGTTGAATTCTAAATTGAATGAGGTATTGCGAAAATGATTGATTTTTTACGCGGCCAGGTCGCTCATCTGGAAAATGAATATATTGTGCTGGACGTCCATGGCGTCGGCTATCGGGTGTTCTGCCCCAATCCCTTTGCCTTTGCGAAGCAGGAGGGCGAGGTCACGGTGTTTACGCACCATCATGTGCGGGAGGATGCCATTCTGCTGTATGGCTTTTCTACCCGGGAAGAGCAGCGGCTGTTTCGCAAGCTAATTGAGGTCTCAGGGATTGGACCACGGGTTGCGCTCGGTATTTTGGGTGGAGGGTCGCCAGATCATCTGGTGTCTGCCATTTATCAGGAGAACATCTCCTTCTTAATCAAGCTGCCAGGGATCGGAAAGAAGACGGCCCAGCGCATGATTCTGGATTTGAAAGACAAGCTTGAGGGCTTCCAATCAACCGTCGTTAATACCGGGCTGTTTGCGATGCCTGAAGAGACTGCGGGCGAAGCCGGCTACTGGCCGGAGGCACGAGAAGGCCTGAAGGCGCTGGGCTACACGGATGGGGAGCTGGATAAAGTATGGCAGCAGCTTAAAGCTCAGGCAGAGGGGGCATCGGTAGATGTCCTCATGAAAAAAGCGCTCCAGTTGTTATATGCAGGTTAAAGCTTCACATACAGGAAGGGAGTGTTGAAGGGTGGATGACCGAATCATCACGGCAAACCTAATGATGGAAGACCAAGCGGTCGAGCTCAGTCTCCGTCCTCGCTATCTCGCCGAATACATTGGCCAGAACCAAGTGAAGGAGAACCTCAAGATTTATATCGAGGCGGCCAAAATGCGCAAGGAAGCGCTGGATCATGTACTGCTGTACGGACCCCCAGGGCTTGGTAAAACGACATTATCTAATATTATTGCGAATGAGCTGGGCGTAAGTCTCCGAACGACCTCTGGACCTGCCATTGAGCGCCCGGGGGATCTCGCGGCTCTGCTGACCAATCTGCAGGAAGGTGATGTGCTCTTCATTGATGAGATTCACCGGCTGCACCGAACGGTAGAAGAGGTGCTGTATCCGGCGATGGAGGATTTTGCCCTGGATATTATGATTGGCAAGGGTCCCAGTGCGCGATCCGTCCGGCTGGACCTGCCTCCATTTACGCTTATTGGTGCCACAACACGCGCTGGACTCCTGTCGGCTCCGCTTCGAGACCGTTTCGGCGTAGTCAGCAGGCTGGAATTCTACACTGTGGATGAGCTTAGCTATATTGTGTCCCGGGCTGCCGATATATTAAATGTAGAAATTGTGGGAGAAGCCTCGAACGAAATTGCGCTGCGTTCCCGGGGTACACCGAGGATTGCGAACCGCTTGCTTAAGCGCGTGCGGGATTACGCCCAGGTTCGCGGGGACGGGATGATCACACCGGACATGGCCCAAGAAGCGCTTAAGATGCTTCAGGTGGATCCGATGGGGCTGGATATGATTGATCACAAAATGCTTCATGCTATGATCCACAGCTTCCGGGGAGGGCCGGTAGGCCTGGATACGATTGCTGCAACGATCGGGGAAGAAAGCCAGACCATTGAAGATGTGTATGAGCCTTATCTGCTGCAGATCGGATTTCTACAGCGGACGCCGCGGGGAAGAATGGTCACACCGGCCGGTTACGGCCATCTCGGTATTCCGTATCCACAGGATCGGCGCTAGATAGTTAAAGTTCAAGGAGGACATGGGATAATGAGCAGGAGTAACTGGAAAGTAAGAGCGCTGAAGGCTGCGCTAAAAATCATGCTGGCCGGTGCAGTCATGAGTACAGTCTGGACGGCAGCCCCTCAAGCACAGGTGCAGGCTGCCAGCATGGACAGCATCCGTGTCGCCTTGTTTCTGGATTTGGGGAGCAAATATAAATCAACGGTCCCGGCCGTAACGATCAGCTCGCAGGAGGCGTTGACAGCATCCTTTGTTACCCCTAATGCTAATATCCAGGCTGCTGCGCTTAACGCCGGAGAGCAGACTCGCCTTAGCAGCAATTCTTACCGTGTTAAGGTGATGGAATCCAAGGATTGGACAGTTATCGCGGAAGCCGTAAAGAAGCTGCAGGCAACCGTTGATAAGCCTGTAGTGTTCAGCTCCTATACCGAGCAAGGAAAAGTCTACCAGCTGTATACAGGAATGTATGCTTCAGAGCAGGCAGCCAAGGAAGCGGCGGCAAGAACCGCACTGGCTGCAGCAGTGTATCTCAAGGGCCAAATTCCGTCTGCAAAAGGCAGCATGCACCTGACGACAGGTTCTCTTGCTTCAGAAGCTGATGCAGAAGCGATGGTACGTGCCCTGCAGTATAATGGAGTAGATGCATTTAAGGCTATCGTTCCTGCCGGAGAAGGTGTGAGCTATGAAGCCTGGGCGGGTGAGGCTGTAAATGAAGCTGAGCTCAGTGCGCTCCAGAGCTCGGTCTCGAAGACGGCTATCACCATGGTGCCGACAGGGAACCATCCCGTCGGCCTGATCCTGCGGGAGGATGCAGGGCTGGATGCAGCTGCACCGCAAAGTATGGTGCATTACATGATATCAGGCCCCGGCTCCAAGCTGTGGCTTGCTGGCACAGGGGCTGGAATAAACGTCAAGGAGCGTTCCGGAAGAACCTACCGCGGCAGCATGGAGGCCGGCAGCAAGAATGGGCAGCTGTATCTCGTAAATACGGTGCCGTTTGAACAATATTTGTACTCGGTGGTGGGAGCAGAGGTTCCTTCCAGCTGGTCTATGGAGGCGCTTAAGGCACAGGCTGTGGCTGCTCGAAGCTATGCCCTGTATCAGGGGCTGCGATTTGAGGTGGCGCATGTTGTAGACACCGTATTGACACAAGCCTATAACGGGATTAGCTCAGAGGCTGAACGAACGACAGCAGCGGTTAACGCTACAGCGGGGGAAGTCCTGATGAGCGGCGGCAGTATTGTTGAAGCGGTTTTTTCATCCAATAGCGGAGGTGTCACGGCCGATCCTTCTGAGGTGTGGAACAGCGGCAACAATCTCTTCGCAGCGGTAGAAAGTCCGGGCGATGCTTCAGCGCAGGCAGCGCTGAAGAAATGGTATGCCATTTTGCTGCCAAGCGGACAGACGGGATACGTGCGTGAAGATAATGTGAAGGAAACGGGAAGCACGCTGTCCGGCTTGAAAACGATGACGGTCACGGCGAATTCCACCAACGTCCGGCCACTTCCGATGATTCAGTCTTCAGTGCAGCCATTGACTCAAATGAATCCGGGTCAGACTGCCATCGTTCTGGATATCGTCTCTGAATCCGGCAGCTACGACTGGGTGCGAGGACCCTTTACGTCGGAGCAGCTGCTGGGAAGTCTCAAGGGCAGGACGTCCACATCTTTGCCTTCCGTTATTACATCGTTGGAGGTTACAGGTCGGGGGCCTTCCGGAAGAGTGACGGAGCTGACCTTGAACGGTCAGGCTTTAAAGGTCAGCTATCCGGATATGTTCCGCTCGGCGCTGGGAGGCTTGCCAAGCACAATGTTTGATATTGAGCCAACCGGCAGTTATACTGTATTGGGCGCAAACGGCGCTGCTTCCGCTTCAAGCTCTACGCCGCTGACCATTCTTGGTGCAGATCAGGCGAAGCGACCGGCAGCAGCCGGCATGATTATTATGAACGGAGCCGGTAAATCCCGCGCTTTGGAGAGCGGCCAGGGATTTCGTTTTGTAGGCAAGGGCAATGGCCATGGATTGGGCCTCTCTCAATGGGGAGCAAAGGGCATGGCGGATGAAGGGTATGATTACAAACAGATTTTGCAACACTATTACCGCAATACCACTATAGTTAAGGACTGACTGACATGAATGTCGATGCATATGATTTCGAGCTTCCGGAGGAGCTGATTGCGCAGACGCCTTTACTGGAGCGCAGCTCTTCCCGGCTGCTTACTTTGAATAAAGAAACGGGAGAAACCACCCATGAGCATTTCTCAAGTATCCTTGAACAACTGAGACCGGGCGATACCTTGGTACTGAATGATACGAAGGTTATTCCGGCGCGGCTGTTTGGGGTGAAGGAGGATACGGCAGCGAAGGCTGAAGTGCTGCTGCTGAAAAATTTGTCAGGTGATACCTGGGAAGCGCTCGTCAAGCCGGGCAAAAAGCTGAAGACCGGAAGCGTCATCGTGTTCGGAGACGGGCAGCTGCGGGCGACGATCGAATCGGAGGGAGATATGGGGGCGCGTACGCTCACCTTTTCCTATGAGGGGATTTTTCAGGAAATTCTGGATGCCTTGGGACAAATGCCGCTTCCTCCTTATATTAAAGAGAAGCTGGAGGATAAAGACCGGTATCAGACGGTATATGCGAAGAACGAAGGCTCCGCTGCCGCTCCGACCGCAGGGCTCCATTTTACAGAAGATCTGCTTCAGAATATTCGCAGCAAGGGAGTCGATATTGCTTTTATAACGCTGCATGTGGGTCTGGGCACCTTCCGTCCGATGTCTGTCGAGCGGGTCGAAGACCATGTGATGCACGAAGAGTACTACATGATCTCCTCGGAAACAGCGGCTATATTGAATGAGACGAAGGCGCGGGGCGGTAGAGTGGTGGCGGTCGGGACAACCTCCTGTCGCACTCTGGAAACGGCCGGAAATCAGTTCAAGGGACAGCCGCTGGAGGAATGCAGCGGCTGGACCGATATTTTTATATACCCCGGCTATGAATTTCAGGTTGTGGATGCACTCATTACGAACTTCCATCTGCCGAAATCCACGCTGGTTATGCTGGTCAGTGCGCTGGCAGGAAGAGATCATATTATTGCCGCTTACAAGGAAGCGGTAGAGCAGCAATACCGTTTCTTCAGCTTCGGTGATGCGATGTTTATTTTTTAACTCGGAGGTTTTGTCAAACATGACAGCAGCAGTGACATACGAACATATTAAAACTTGCAAGCAATCGGGGGCCAGACTGGGACGGGTACATACTCCCCACGGCGTAATCGATACCCCGACCTTTATGCCTGTGGGTACGCTGGCGACGGTAAAGACCATGAGTCCGGAAGAGCTAAAGGCCATGGAGGCCCAGATCATATTAAGCAACACGTATCATCTGTTTCTGCGACCGGGACATGACATCGTTCAGGCAGCGGGCGGACTTCACAAATTCATGAATTGGGATCGGCCGATCCTGACAGACAGCGGTGGCTTCCAGGTATTCAGTCTGGCGGAAATGCGGAAGATTACAGAGGAGGGCGTACATTTCCGCTCCCATCTGAATGGAGACAAGCTGTTTCTGTCCCCGGAGGTCGCGATGGAAATCCAGAACGCTCTGGGATCAGACATTATGATGGCATTTGATGAATGCCCTCCGTTTCCAGCCGAGTACGAATATGTCAAGAAATCCACAGAGCGGACCTCCCGCTGGGCGGAAAGATGCCTTAAGAGCCATGCCAGACCGCAGGATCAGGCACTATTTGCTATCGTTCAGGGGGGCATGCACGAAGACCTCCGCGTACAGAGCGCCCGGGATTTGACTTCCATGGATTTCCCGGGTTATGCTATTGGTGGACTTAGTGTGGGAGAATCCAAGCAATTGATGTATGAAGTGTTGGATTACACCGTGCCCCTGCTGCCAGAGAACAAGCCCCGCTACCTGATGGGTGTCGGCTCGCCTGATGCGCTGCTGGAAGGCTCGATCCGGGGTGTGGATATGTTCGACTGCGTGCTTCCGACGCGGATCGCCCGCAACGGGACGACCATGACAAGCCAAGGCCGTCTTGTCGTTCGCAATGCACAGTACGCAAGGGACTTTGGGCCGCTGGATCCGGAGTGTGACTGCTATACATGCCGTAACTACTCTCGTGCCTATCTCCGCCATTTAATCAAGAGTGACGAGACGTTCGGGCTTCGCCTGACGACGTATCACAATCTTCACTTCCTGATTAATCTGATGAAGAATGTGCGGGAGAGTATTATGGAAGACCGTTTGCTGGATTTCCGCGATGAGTTTTTTGACAAATACGGTCTGCATAACAACGAAAAAGGATTTTAAGAGGTTACCATCATGGATGGTCCATGAAGGGGGGGAAAGATATGTTTCAATTAGCAAGTGGAGAAACGGCTCAAGGTGGTTTGATCGGCTTGATTCTGCCTTTCGTATTGATGTTTGTGATCTTTTACTTCCTGTTGATTCGTCCTCAGCAGAAGAAGCAGAAGACCCGCAACGCAATGCTTAGCGCATTGAAGAAGGGGGATAAGGTCGTAACGATCGGAGGCCTTCACGGAACGATTGTAGAGATTACGGATGATATCGTGGTCTTGAAGGTGAATGACGTCACGAAGCTTACTTTTGACCGGAGCTCCATCAGCCACAGTGTAAGTCAGGCTTCAGAGGCGTAAGTCTCGGCCCGATCGGGCAAACATGACCTGCTCTGTAGGCACCAAAAAAGCTGTTCCGCTGCTAGTCAGCAATGGAACAGCTTTTTTGTCATAGGTTCAGGTATGCAGGATACAAGAAAAGGTCTTCTAGAAGTCTGTCTCAAGCAGCCCTGCTTGTCTTCTTAAGAACGGGAAGGTCGTTGGATCTGGAATACGTCACTCTGCCCAGATACAGGCCCATTGCCGTTGCAAACGAAGCCAGTGTGACTCCCGCAAGCATGTCGGAGATCCAGTGGATGCCCATATAAAAAATTGTAAAGATAATAATAAGTGCGCTTCCTCCAGTGATCCAGGCCCAGCGCCGATTACCGGACTGGAAGGCGAGCAGCGCCATGGTAACGGATAAGGAGGTATGCAGGCTCGGGAAGCAATTGTTCAGGCCGGATAACGGGCGGTAAACGGCTTCAAAGTCAGGAAACACTGCTAGCATGTGAAAGGTGACACCCGCTGGTGCGTAGGACCATACCTCATCGACAGGAAACAGCAGAAAGAACGGAATGGCCAGCGCATAATTGAACAAAATAGCATAGCAGGCCGCGTAGAGCAAAGGCTTGTTCTGCTGAATGAGATAAACGCCGAGTGATCCGATGATGATTGCCTGGAAGACAAGAACATAGAAAAATGCAAGCACATGCGTAAGCCAGGGGGCATAGAACAGATCCTGAATCTGCCTCACGACTTGCCCCTCCAAGCGGAATAGCAACGGTGTAAAATCATAATGGACCGGATATTTCATTTCAAATTTAAGCTCTAGCTTATTCAGCACAAGAATGCCCAGCATAGAAAGGAATAGGAGGAGAAACCGGATATTCGTCATGAATTCTCTGAGCAGCGCATACAGCGCTTTGAATGGGTTAGCCAGCGTCCCCAGCCACAACAGCACAATAACATTCAGCGTCGTGAATAAGGTAATGGTAACCATGGATTGGTACAGCACGGTAAAACAAAGGCCCCCTCTTATTTTATGTAAGACAGCGCCTTTAAGTTTATCACAAAACTCAACCATAGAATTAACATTTTATTTACGCAGGTTTACACCAAACATTCCGCCTAAAGCTCCCGCTCCGATGACGATACCAAGCAGAGTCATATCGCTGGCCGAGATGAAGCTGTTCAGAGCCAAGAAGCCAATGATCAAAAGGAGAATTCCATAGAGCAGTCCTGTGACCAGCCCATAGTACCAGCCCTTGCTTCCGGAGCGCCTGCCGCTCGCCAACCCGCCGAACCATGCCGCTGCTCCATGGACTACGAAGGTATAGAGGCTCAGGTCCTCCTCAGATAGGCTGCTTGCCCACAGCAGCATGGAAAGTGCAAAAGCTCCTGTGAACATCCAAATGAACGCATGCAGCAGTCCCGACAAAATGGGGTTCGTAATGCGCAGCGTGATCAAACGCCGGATGGACTCCAATATAACCGCCCCTTTCATTAACAGTATTGGTTGTAATTCATTGTATGGCCAAGCCCCTGCAGATAGTACAAATAAACAGTTTACATGATTACCATTAATTGAACACCGCCCTTCGAATGGAAATCTCTCTTCCAGGTCAGAATAGCAGTACCTTAGCAGTCTCTATTGCAGGCAGGGAGGGCATTTCATGTTTAAGGATGTATTTGGAAATCCTATTGTCGTGTTAATTTTACGAACCATGCTGATGTATGGCGTAACTTTTCTCATGATGCGGATTATGGGGAAAAGAGAGATCGGCAAGCTGTCTATTTTTGATCTCGTCATCTCTATTATGATTGCTGAAATTGCGGTGGTTGTTATTGAAGATGTCAGCAAACCGCTCCATGAAGGGCTGATTCCAATTGTGGTGCTGGTCCTCGTCCAGGTGCTGCTGGCTTTCTGGGGATTGAATAACCGAAAGGTGAGGCAGATTTTTGACGGCAAGCCGAGTGTCATTATATCGAATGGAAAGCTGAACCGTAAGGAAATGAGCAAGCTCCGGTATAACCTCGATGACCTGATGCAGCAGCTGAGAGGTAAGGATGTTGATAGCTTGGCTGATGTGGAATTTGCGGTATTGGAAACCAGCGGACAGCTAACGGTCATTCAAAAGGACGATAGTTCATCTTCACCATCCTCTTCCCAAGACAAGGAAAGCAGCAAAGAAACGGGGACTTCAGCAGGCACCCGCCGCAAGACAGGATACAAGGAGGAGCCGGTTCCTATCCCGTATGAAAAAATCAAGTATCAGGGTCTGCCCGTCCCGCTCATTATGGATGGCAAGGTGCAGGATGAGAACCTGAGCATGGTGGATAAGAACCGGTTCTGGCTGAAAAATGAAATACGAAAGCATGGAGTGCGTGATTTCAAAGATATTTTCTTATGCTCACTTGATCATAAAGGAAGAATTTACATTGATACCAAAGACAAATAGCGCTGTCGTTTAGAAGCGCAGAAACCATTTGCCAAAGACAGGCATACGGGAAAGATCGCGGGCTGTCACTAAACGTGTAGCAAAAACCGCAGCCGTATACAGTATCACACTGACTCCTGCTGCACAGATAAACTGGAGCCATGGCCGTTCGGTGAAGGGCAGATGCAAATAACTATACAGCAGGCCTGCCCCCATCATCAGCATGACAGCAAGGGTCTTCACATAATCAAGCCATTTAAAACGGAAGCCGATCATTCTGGACACGCTGATGCTGTGCAGCAAGGTGACCGTGATGCTGTTGACAATAATGGCAATGACAGCTCCATGAATGCCGAATTCCGGATTAGAGGACAGGTATAGAATGAGCCCCAGCTTGATACAAGCCCCGATTAGCGTGTTGATTAATGCCTTGCCTGGACGGTCCAGGGCCTGTAACGCAGCCTGCAGCGGAGCCTGTACATAAAGAAATAAAGCAAAGGGCGCCATTAGCTGAAGCATCCCGGCAATGTCTGCATTATCGTAAAGCAACAGACATAGCGGCTCCGCGAGCACGTACATAATGACAGCAAAAGGCGCACCCGTCACCATCGCCAGCCTCAACGCCTGGTTCATGCGTTTATGGATCAGTGCGCGGTCGTTACGGGCAGCAGCCTCTGATAGTGACGGAACCAGCGCAACCGCGAGTGACATTGTAATTGCTCCTGGCAGCAGCAGCAGCGGAATAATCATTCCCTGCAGGGCACCATACTGCGCCGTGGCAGCCGCCGTGGCGATGCCTGCAAGGGCGAGGCTTCTGGCCGTGATGATAGACTCCAGCAAGTAAGATAACGAACCGACCATTCTGCCGCCCGTAACAGGTAGTGCTATGCCGAGGAGTCGGGACAGCAGGCTTCGCTTGCTCTGTGTATCGACAAAGGACTGCCCGGTGATGCTCTGGACAGGCGGGGTCATATTCGGCAGTCGCTGCTGCTCCTTGCTGTACTGCCACAAAAGCACGAACATACCGAGCAGCTCCCCGACGGCCGTGCCGAGCATCGCCCCGGCTGCGCCGAAGGCCAGCCCTTTGGGCATCAGCAGATGAGCAAACCACAGCATACAAACAATTCGGACAATGGTCTCAATGATGGATGAAGCGGCAGAAGGGACCATATTTTGCTTGCCTTGAAAATAACCCCGGTATACGGCTGAGACCGCAATAATGATCATCATGGGTGTCATGCTGACAAAGGTGTAATAGACACGCTCATCCGGCAGAATAACCTGCGTAATCCAAGGCGCGAGCCACAGGCTGATGCCCATAAAAATTGTACCGAGCGTCAAGGTGAGGATCAGGCTGACACGGAGGATCTGCTGGGAGCGGGCGGTTTGGCCGGCGCCTTCGGCCTCCGCTACCATTTTTGCAATAGCAAGCGGGATGCCGCCTGTAATCAAAGTCACGAGTACGATGAAAAAAGGATACCCGAGCTGATAGATACCGACTCCTTCAGGACCGATAATCCGGGGCAGCGCAATCCGCGGTATAAAACCGAGAAGTCGGTTCAGAATCCCGGCTGTCAGCAGGATGATCGTTCCTTTAATAAATGACTGCTTGTTCAAGGCATAATCCAACTCCTCGGCTTCTATCATGAAATGGATGTGTTGTATAGGATATGCCTGACCTGTCCCAACTCATGACATGACTTTTTTGAAAGGACAGAGGTGAGAAAAAGAAGGAATCCCTTACTGGCAGTCGAATGTGTTAAGGTATTACAACATGAACAAGGGGGCTGAGCCGGTATGGATAAGGAGCCGTTTGAGAACGAGGAATGGGTACAAGCCCTAAATATGATTTGCGAAAGCAAAGCCGAAGAAATGCGATTGATCGGGTATGAGCAGGTGACGGCTGATGATATCTGGCGCTGTGTCAGCAGTAAATATGAGAAGACCGGTATCCCGCCGCTGCATAAGCTGGTGAATGACGTCTTGTCGCTAAAGGCGACAGCGCTGATGAATTATATGACCATTGCCGCATATAAGGGATCTCCTTTTCAATACTGAGAGGCAGGTCTCTTTGCTGTGACGAGAGGCCGGCGGCGAGGCTTGCGACAAATTTTGATAAATTGACTGAGTTTTGGCGCATGGCTATAATAGGAATATTGAGACAAAAGGGGGAACTAGGGACGGCATGAAAAGAATCATCAGTTTCATCGCTACCGTGCTCGTGGTTACCGGAATCATGATATTCACGAGTCCGGGATTGGTTCAAGACGTCCGATTGGGTCTGGATCTTAAGGGCGGCTTTGAAATCCTGTACGAAGCAGAGCCATTGGCAGAGGGGCAGGAAGTAACTCCCGAATCTCTCCAGGAAACCGCCAAGAGCCTGCAGAAGCGTGCAGACGCAATAGGCACGACGGAGCCGGAGATTACGACGGAGGGAAGCAACCGGATTCGCCTAAAGGTTCCGGGAGTGGCGAACGAGGAAGAGATTCGCAAGACGATGAAGGAACCGGCTAATTTGACGTTCCGCAGTAATGACGGCTGCGCTGAAGGCGAGGAATTTTGCAAAATTGAGCTTCGCGGCGACGATTTTGTGGAAAATGCAGCTTCGATCGGCGTAGACGGCCTGAATCAGCCTGTCGTGAATATTCAAGTCAAGGACAAGGCTAAATTTGCTGAGATTACGCAGCGGCTGCTTGGAAATCAGCTGGCGATTTATTTGGATGACACCTTGCTGTCTGCTCCAACGGTACAAGCTGTGCTGACCGACGGCAATGCTATGATTACCGGATCAGAATCAAGAGAAGAGGCTCAGCAGCTTCGCGACACTGTTAACCTGGGTGCCTTGCCGCTGAAGCTGACCGAGAGGTATTCCCAAAGCGTGGGGGCAACCCTAGGAATGGAATCTCTGAACAAGACGCTCCAAGCCGGCTTGATCGCTTCCGCGATTATTCTGCTGTTCATGGTTATCATTTACCGGATTCCGGGACTGATCGCCAGCTTTGCGCTCATTGTCCATACCTGGCTGCTCATTCTTATCTTCGTGCTGGCGGATTTTACGCTGACGCTGCCCGGCATTGCAGCCTTTATTCTCGGGATCGGGATGGCAGTGGATGCCAACATTATTACTTTTGAACGGATTCGTGAAGAAATGCGAAGTGGCAAGAGTATTTCCTCCGCTGTTAAGGCTGGCGGCAAATCCTCCTTCCGCACCATTATCGATTCCAACGTGACTACGATTATCGTGGCTGCCGTGATGTTTGCCTTCGGCACAGGATCCGTAAAGGGCTTTGCGATTGTGCTCATTCTTGAAATTATTGTGAGTATTGCTACGAACGTATACTTCTCCCGCTTCCTGCTGAACCTCCTAGTCAAAATAGGCTGGGCAAGCAAGCCGGGCCAGTTTGGTGTAAAGGAGAGTGAGATACGTGCGCTTTGAAAATTTTGATTTTGTACGGTTAAGCCGATATTTTTATATGTTTTCCATTGCACTGACCGTGGCGGGCCTGATCTTCCTGTCCGTATTCAACTTGAATTACGGCGTTGATTTCCGTTCCGGCTCGAACGTGGATGTGACGACAGAGAAAACCCTCACCGAGGCACAGCTGCAGCCGATCGTGGATGGACTTGATGTCGGTGATCAGACGACGATTACACCGGGTTCAGACCGTATTAATATCCGCTTTAGTGACGTACTGTCAGAGCAGCAGGATGCTGCTTTGAAAGCAGGCATTCTACAGCTGGACGCCAGTGCTTCCTTTGAGGTTAACACGGTTGATCCGGAGATGGCCAGAGAGCTGGGCCGAAATGCGATTTATGCGGTGCTGCTGTCGTGTATCGGGATCATTATCTATGTCAGCATCCGCTTTGAATGGCGCTTTGCTGTAGCGGCAATTGTTGCATTGCTCCATGATGCTTTTGTTGTGGTCAGCGTATTCTCCATTCTGCGGCTGGAGGTGGATGTCACCTTCATTATCGCGGTCCTGACCATTATCGGTTACTCCATTAACGATACCATCGTGATCTTTGACCGGATTCGCGAGAATCTGAGGTTCGCCAAAATCAAGAAACACAGCGATCTGGTGGACCTGGTCAATAAAAGTGTGGCGCAGACGTTCAAGCGCTCCATTTACACGGCCCTGACCGTGCTGATTGCGGCATTGCTCATGCTCATGATGGGCGGAGAGTCGATCCGCATGTTCTCGCTCGCGATCGTGATTGGTCTCTTGTTCGGTGCTTATTCTTCCATTTTCATTGCGAGTCCGCTGTGGCTGCTGCTGAAAGGGAAGAATGTGAACAAGCCCAAAGCACCAAAGCCTTCCACCTCGGAGGTCTAGATATTTCTCCTTCTGAAGCTGAAGGCGTAGTCAACTCTGTAAAGCTCAATACCATAAGACAGAAAGCCGTGTCGCAGGCGACGCGGCTTTCTAAGTTACCGGCTGGTAAATACCAAGGCAAAAGTATATCCAAGGAGGGGCCTTAGGTGAACAATGTTCAGGTGCAGCGCGGCAGCAAAGCGGTGAGCGTGGCTGTAGCTTGTGACTTTACCCTCGCTCTGGTTAAAGGAGCAGCGGGAATGTTCCTGGGCAGCCTGGCGCTCATGGCAGATAGTCTGCATACGGCGGCTCAGGGAGTAACGCTATGGAAAACCGGCGTCGAGGAGGGAGCGCGGTCCAAGGGAAACCGTGCAGGGAAACGCATGCAGTCTTATGAAGTGACAATGCTTCTGATTCCACTTGTCTTGATTACATTAGCGCTCTTCATGGTCTACAATCGTGTAGGACAGCTATGGAGCGGCAGCCCTGAAGCTCCGGACAGCTTCACGCTTATTATTGTGCTGGCAGCGCTGCTCCTCAATGAAGCGGTCTTTCGCTATCATGCCGGCAGAAGCAAGGCCAACAGCCCGCTGCTGCAGGCTCATACCCGGAATCATCGGACAGGCATTTATTCCTCACTCCTTGTTATTGCGGGTGCGGGCCTGACCTTGGCAGGGGAGTACGGCGAGGTCCCTGTCTTGCTGTATTGTGATCTGGCAGCGTCTTTGATGGTCTATGCTCTTGTCATTTGGAGAGGCTTGAAGCTGCTTAGAGAGGCGATATATAAAGAGGACATCCTGGTGGATGCTTTATGTGAAGATCACGGGATGGACTATGTAGAGACCATCCAACGCGTGTATGGCGTCATTACCGTAGAGGAGCTAAAGGTGCAGCCTCTGGGATCAGCTCAGATCCAGCTGGAGGTCAAGGTCAGCGTGAATCCTTTAATTACAGTGATTGAGGCACATGAAATTGCCGATCGTGCGTCGCGGCTGCTTCAGCAGCGGTTTCCCCAGGTTACCAAGATCCAGATGATCACGGCACCTTACGAAACGGGATATCCTTATAAATCGAATATGGACTTAAATGATAATAACCTGCCGACATTGCCGCAATAAATAACATCCGCTGTGAAAGCATAAAGCAGGCAGGGAAGAAAGGTGAAGACAATCGTGCTGTACCCCAAGTATGAATGGCGGGTGCCCCCGCCGAATCAAGAAGCAGCCCGAAGGCTGGCCGAGGAACTGTCCATCTCTCCGCTGACCGCTTCATTGATGGCGGTCCGCGGGATCGAGAGCATAGAAGCTGCAGAGCAGTTTCTGCATGGCTCAGCGCAGCACAGCCATGATCCTATGCTATTGCATGGGATGGAGCAGGCTGTGCCTCGAATAAGAAAAGCACTTCAGGAGCAGGAGCATATTCTCATCTACGGGGATTATGATGCAGACGGCGTGTCCAGCACTACGCTGATGATTCAGCTTATGCGCCATCTCGAGGCATCCTATGATATATATATCCCGCATCGTTCGAACGAGGGCTATGGTCTTCATAATCATGCGATTGATTGGGCATACCAGCAGGGAGTATCCCTGATCATTACAGTAGATACCGGAATTAGTGCCGTAGAGCAGATTGCATATGCAAACCGCCTTGGTATAGATGTTATTGTCACTGACCATCATGAGCCTCCAGAGGTGCTGCCAGACGCTTACGCATTGATTAACCCCAAGCTGCCACACTGTCGCTATCCTTTCAAGGGCCTTGCGGGAGTAGGCGTAGCATACAAGCTGGCACAGGCTCTGGTAGAGGACCCGCCGGAGGAATGGCTTCAGATTGTTGCCATCGGTACAATTGCAGATTTAATGCCATTGCTGGAGGAAAACCGGATGCTGGTACGACAAGGTTTGGAATCCATGCGGACGACGCGCTATGAAGGTCTTCGTTCCTTGCTGTCGGTGAGCGGCATTGATGTTCCTCAGGTGACATCGGTTCATATCGCCTTTTCGGTGGCTCCTCGCATTAATGCCGCCGGCCGGATGGATCATGCTGGCAAGGCAGTAACCCTGCTGACGACCTCAAACCGTGAAGACGCAGAGCGACTGGCCTGGGAGCTCGATGCTTTGAATAAAAAGCGTCAGCAGACGGTAGATAACATCGCTGATGAAGCGCTGGGGCTGATTCAATCCAGATTTAGCCCGGAACAGCTCCCGCCGGTGCTTGTCGTTGCAGGTGAAGGCTGGAACGAAGGTGTCGTCGGCATTGTAGCCTCCAGGCTGCTGGAGAAGTTTTATCGTCCGGTCATTGTGCTGGGGATTGATCCTGAATCCGGCCAGTGTAAGGGCTCCGCCCGTTCGATCCCGGGCTTGGATATTTATGAGGCGCTGCATCACTGCAAGGATGTCCTGGAGCATTTCGGAGGTCATCCCGCAGCAGCCGGCATGAGTTTGCACCGGGACCGGCTGCCAATGCTGGAGGAAGGGCTATGGAGCTTTGCGAAGCAGGTACTGACTGACGATCACCTGATTCCCGTACAGCAGGCGGATCTGGAATGCTCCATCCGTGAGATTACTTTGGCGGGTCTGGACGAGCTGGAGCTGTTGGGTCCCTATGGTATGTCCAATACGGTTCCTAAGATGGTTTTTCGGGAGGTTACGGTCATCGAGGCCCGAAAAATGGGCAAGGAAAGCCGGCATCTCCGCCTTCGATTGCAGCAGGAACAAGGCGTACTTGAAGCTGTTGGCTTCGGCTACGGCCATCTCGCTGACGTGCTTCCCTCTGGAACCTCAATCAGTGTTCTGGGAGAAATGTCAGTCAACGAATGGAACGGCAGCCGAAAACCGCAGCTTTTGATTCAGGATCTGGCTGTCCCGCAGAAGCAGGTATTTGATCTGCGGAATACGGCAGAACCGATTCGAGAGCTGCAGCGCTTTCGGGCACAATGGGAAAGAGAGCTTCGCTGTCCGGAGCCCCGCTGTGCGGTGGTTATGAAAGAAAGCCGGCTGTCAGAAGTGAAAGAGGAATTGTCTAATCTATCCCTTTGGGTATATGATAGAACAGCCGGATTTCGTCCAGGCAGCTCTCTGGCGAAAGAGAGCCGCCTGGAGGATCTATCGGTCATGTTCATGGTGGATTTACCGGATTCTTTAGATGAGCTGGATTCATTGCTGGCGGCATTCCGGGATGTTCCCAACATCGTGTTGCTGCATTCGGCTCGGGACCCGCAGGAGCGGCTTCAGGTGCCGACCCGAGAGCAGTTCAAAACGCTCTATGCCGTATTAGCCGGCTTGGGTTCTCGTCCTGCTTCCAGCAAAGATGTCGTGGCTTCAATGAAGAAACACTCTGCTCTGTCGGACGCCATGCTATCTCAGGTATTGAAGGTGTTTGAGGAGCTGGCATTTATTCAGGTGTCGGAGGGACATATTTATTTCGTGCCCAAGCCGGAGAAGAAGCCGCTGGAAGCCTCGGCTCACTTCAGATCCTTGACCCGTCTGGCCGAGATGGAGCAGTACATGAAATTCGGAAGCGCTGATCAAGTGAGACACTGGATGTACAGCCGTACAGCAGGCGCATCTTAGGTAAAGACAAGCCATTAGAACTGAGATACAGGAGGAGATTGTATTGGATTTCAAGGATTACATTCGCGTTATACCTGACTTTCCCCACGAGGGAATCAGCTTTAAGGACATTACGACCCTGTTAAAGCACGGCGGCGTATACAAGCAAGCGATTGATGAGCTGAAAAAAATGGTAGAGCATCTGCACATTGATGTTATTGCAGGTCCGGAAGCCCGGGGATTTGTTGTCGGTGCGCCGCTGGCTTATGCACTGGGGGTCGGTTTTGCGCCGATCCGTAAGAGCGGAAAGCTGCCTTACGAAACGATTGAAGTAGGCTATGATCTGGAATACGGAAAAGACCAGCTTGCCATGCATATCGATGCCGTCGAGAAAGGGCAGAACGTCCTTATCGCCGATGATCTGCTTGCTACCGGCGGAACGATTTCGACTTCAGTGAACCTGGTTCGTCAGTTGGGTGGAAACGTCGTAGGAGCTGCTTTTATGATTGAGCTGTCAGATCTGAATGGACGTGACAAGCTTCCAGACATTGATGTCTACACGCTCATGAACTACTAGAACCTGGACCGGGAGTTTCCCGGGAAATAACGAAGGACCCCGAGCTGCGCTGCAGTCCGGGGTCCTTTAGATTTATTCGGTTACTTTTTCCGGGAGCGGCTGCTCCTCTGGCTTCTCATTCGAGAGGCCGAGAATATCAAACAGGCGGAACAGGATTGCAAGCAGCATACCTACAATGGTGGATAGTGCCATGCCCTTCAGCTCAACATCGCCAAATCGCACGGTTACTCCGCTGATGCCGACAACGAGGACAAGCGTGGCAAGAATCATATTGCTGGCTCTAGAGAAATCGACCTTCTTCTCGACAAATATCCGAAGACCGGAGGCTGCGATGACGCCGAACAGCAGTAAGGAGACGCCGCCCATCACTGCAGGTGGAATGTTGGCGATGATGGCAGAGAAGGTGCCTGAGAAGGACAGCACGATCGCAATGACAGCCGCGCCGCCAATGACACGAACGGAATATACCTTGGTCAAGGCCATTACGCCGATGTTCTCCCCGTACGTGGTGTTTGGCGTCGATCCGACGAAGCCGGACAGAATGGTTGAAATACCGTTGCCCAGCAGGGAGCGGTGAAGCCCGGGATTCTTCGACAGATCCTTGCCCACAATGTTGCTCGTAACCAGCAGGTGACCGATATGCTCTACAATCACGACGATCGAAACCGGAATAATGGTAAAAATAGCTGCTATATCCCACTCTGGCGTCGTCAACGTAGGCGCGGTAAAGAACGCAGCCTCGGAAATTTTATCAGTCTCTACAAGTCCCAGGTAGAAGGAAAGCGCATAGCCTGATGCAATCCCGATGAGAATATGAATGATCTTGGGGAAGCCCCGGAACAGCACAGAACCCAGCACGGTCACGCCAAGGGTCACCATCGAGACGGTAACGACCTCAGGATTCATGCTCCACCCTTCCGCCTCTACCGGGTTCGACGGGGGCAACAGCCCCGCCATATTCGCTGCCACCGGAACGAGCTCCAAACCGATCATGGCGATGATTGCTCCCATAACCGCAGGAGGGAAGACGAAATCAATCCATCCGGTGCCGGCATATTTAACGATCAGCGCAATTACGCAGAAGATCACACCTGTAATGATAAAGGCTCCGAGCGCTTTGCCATAGTTGGCACCTGGATCTCCCATCAGCACCAGACTGACCGGAGCAATAAAGGCGAAGCTTGAGCCCAGATACGCCGGTATTTTTCCTTTACATAACAGAATATAAATCAGGGTGCCGATTCCGTTCATTAGAAGTATCATACCCGGATCGACGCCAAAGATGTTCGGGACGAGCACTGTACTTCCGAACATGGCGAATAAATGCTGAAGGCTCAGCAGAAAGCCGGGTCCGAAGGGCAGTTTCTCATCTACTTGAATTTCGCGTTGCAAACCAATTCCTCCTCAAGATCTGTTTAACCATAGCTTCATTTCTTTATGATCTTATCTAGATTATATAGAAATGTTCGTTTTTTCAATCACAATTTTCATATCTGCTCCAATTCATGATAGGTTTGTCATGATATGGATCATAAAGGGCTGTGACGCCCTGAATGTACCTGGCTGCTAGTGTTGACGTATACGGCACAAAGCGTCATAATGGAAGGAAAATCATCACGGAAGAACAACCTGCGCGTTTTGACTTGGGCGGGTTTTCGTTTTATATAGAAAGTCATCGTCGCAATCAGAAAGGACTTCTCAATGGGCATAGAGCGATTACTTGAAAAGGCAGGCGCCTATATTAAAGAACCCGATCTTCTTCGAATTCAGGAAGCTTTTGAATTTGCAGAGCAGGCTCATCACGGGCAGATTCGCAAATCGGGAGAACCGTATATTTTACATCCGCTTGCGGTAGCAGACATCGTCGTCAACATGCAGATGGACACGTTGTCTATTATTGCTGCCCTGCTTCATGATGTCGTTGAGGACACGACTGTATCGCTCGAGGAGATCCGGTCGAGGTTCGGCGAGACCTGTGCGATGCTGGTGGATGGACTGACGAAGCTGGAGCGAATTAAATTCGGCTCCAAGGAAGAGCAGCAAAATGAAAACTATCGCAAAATGTTCATAGCCATGGCTCGGGACATTCGCGTGATTGTTATCAAGCTGGCGGACCGGCTGCACAATATGCGCACGCTGAAATACCAGTCGGAGGAAAGCCAGCGGAGAATCTCGCATGAGACCCTGGAGATTTTCTGTCCTATTGCTCATCGTCTCGGGATATCCGCTATTAAATGGGAAATGGAAGATATTGCGCTCCGCTACTTGAATCCTCAGCAGTATTACCGGATTGCCAATCTGATGCACAAGAAGCGGGCTGAACGGGAGCAGTTCATCGACAATGTCATTGAACGGATTGCGGAGAAGCTGGATGAAATGGGAATTCAGGCGGACCTGTCGGGTCGTCCGAAGCATATCTATAGTGTGTTTAACAAGATGTCCGTCAAGAACAAGCAGTTTAATGAAATTTATGATCTGCTGGCCATCCGGATTATCGTAGACAACATCAAGGACTGCTATGCAACCCTGGGCATTATTCACACGCTGTGGAAGCCAATGCCGGGGCGCTTTAAAGATTATATCGCCATGCCGAAAGCGAATATGTACCAGTCTCTGCACACCACCGTAGTGGGTCCGAACGGAGAGCCGACAGAGGTACAGATTCGGACGCTGGAAATGCATCGTACCGCAGAGTTCGGGATCGCGGCTCACTGGGCATATAAGGAAGGCTCGGCGGCGGCTAATTTTGATAACAAAATTACGTTCTTCCGCGAGATTCTGGAGCTTCAGCATGAGGCGAAGGATGCTTCGGAGTTTGTCGAATCACTCAAAATGGACTTTTTCTCAGATCTCGTCTTTGTGTTTACGCCTAAAGGGGAGGTCATTGAGCTGCCTGCTGGCTCCGTTCCGCTGGACTTTGCGTACCGCATTCATACCGAGGTTGGAAACCGGACGATCGGGGCGAAGGTGAATGGCAGAATTGTCCCGCTGGATCATCAGCTGAAGACCGGCGATATTGTTGAGATTTTAACCTCGAAGCACTCTTATGGCCCGAGCCAGGATTGGCTGAAGATTGCCCAGTCCTCCCACGCCAAGAGTAAGATCAAGCAATGGTTCAAGAAAGAGAAGCGCGAAGAAAATGTTGAAAAGGGCCGGGACCTGCTGGAACGGGAAATGAAACGGCAGGGTCTGGAGGCTTCTGAATTTCTGAGTGATGACAAGCTGATGGATGCGGCGAGAAAGTTTGCCTTTAACGATATCGAAGACATGCTGTCTGCCGTCGGATTTGGAGGCATTACAGCCGCCCAGATTACAACCAAGCTCACAGAGAAGCTTCGCAAGGAGCAGGAGGAGGCGAACCAGATCGGGCTGACCTCCGAGATGAAGGAGATCAAGGCGCCCGAGAAGCGCAGCCGTCCTACCAATGGCGTTACGGTTAAAGGCATTGACAATTTACTGGTGCGCTTTGCCAGGTGCTGCAACCCGGTGCCAGGCGATGAAATCATCGGCTATGTGACGCGCGGTCGCGGGGTATCTGTGCACCGGGCAGACTGCTCGAACATTCCTGCTACTGGTGATGGGGAAGATGCGGCACGTGTGATTGAGGTCGAGTGGGAATCAACGGTGGAAGCTAGCTACAGCGTAGATATTGAAGTTACGGGACATGACCGCAATGGTCTGCTAAATGAAGTACTGCAGGCAGTATCTGAGAGCAAGACAAATATTTCAGCAGTGACCGGCCGATCGGACAAGAACAAGATGGCCATGATTCATATGACTATTCTGATTCGCAACACGGACCATCTTCAATCGGTGGTGGAGCGGATTAAGCGTGTGAAGGATGTGTACACCGTTCATCGGATTATGCAGTGACTTGGCCAGGGGGAACAGGCATGAAGGTTGTCATTCAAAGATGCAAGCATGCCCGGGTCGTTGTCGGTGAACAGGTTACCGGCGAAATCGGGCAGGGACTCATGGTGCTCGTGGGTGTTACCCATGAGGATGAGACAAAGGATGCCGTTTATTTGGCGGAAAAGGTAGCAGGACTGCGGATTTTTGAGGACGATGATCACAAAATGAACCTGAGTGTGCAGGATATGGGCGGCTCCATTCTGTCGGTGTCTCAGTTTACATTGTATGGTGACTCCCGAAAAGGCAAGCGGCCCAGCTTTATGGCGGCTGCGAGGCCGGAGGCGGCGCAGAAGCTGTACGAGCTGTTTAATGCTGAGCTCAGAAGCAGAGGGCTTAGCGTGGAAACCGGAATTTTTGGAGCGGATATGGATGTGTCCCTTACGAATTGGGGACCGGTGACGCTGATCTTAGACAGTCGCAGTTAAGATGAGTCTTGGAAGCATCTGCAGCAGTAGGTATAGTGCGGGGAAGATAGGGGCATGCTGTGTAGAAGCACTTTTATGTAAAAAGGAGCATCTCATGCGGCATTCACCTCAATTTCTGCGTAGCAAGCAGTCAGCTTTAGGGATGACATCCGGTATGCACGAGGCTTTACACATACATCGCCTGCTGCATGCCCCCGCCCAGCCCGGCGGCCCGGATCAACGAGCAAGCGGGAAAGACCTGTTGATCCGAAGGTAAACAGCCAGTCATCCCTGAAGCAGCAAACGGCGGATCAAGCTGATCCACGGTATATGTAATGAAGAAATAAAACCGCTCTTTTTTAGATGGTGGCTTAGTCACTTCCCATCTAACCCGAGAGCGGTTTATTTATATTATCTGATCGTTAAGGATGAAATTTGGAGAAACAGCGAGGGCAGGAACGTTCATACGCGAAAATGATCTTGTGGAATAGCTCTTTTTCATCCTTCGGGGATGCATTGTCATGTTAGAAAATGGAGGGATGCGGGTAATAGGAAGCAAGGAAAGCGTTACAATCACAGCGATAATCCTAGTTGATCCTAAAGGAGGAATTTATGATGTCCAAGCATCTCCAAGCCTATTTCAGATCTGAAGACGAAGCAGAAAGCGCTAAAACAACGCTTTTAACCTACAAGACCGATCAGCTTGAAGTCAGTGAGCTGCAAGAAACAGTGGGACGCCGGGTTGATATCCTGGTGCCGTTAATTCCATTCGGTACTTCTAACGCCGGCAGCAACACAACTGGAACAGGCTACGCTGGCGGATATACGGCAGGCGCGGGTGCGGCTGTAAACGTACAGGGTGTGCCTGAGGATCGTGACCGTGAGGATGCTCCTGTGGGCGATAAGGACGGACATGCAGACGATTACCGTGAGGCTGATCTGGATGACGTTGATTTCGATGAGCTTAGATATGTGCTGACAGCAAAGGTCAGCGATGCTGATTATGATCAGATCGTGCACAAGCTGCGCTCCAACCACGCTTTCATCGAGAAATTTGAGAACGAATAGTATGCTTTGGAATAAAGCCGCCAGCAATGGCGGCTTTTTTGCTGTCCTTCATGATATCCTTATAATATAGCAGCGTTTTCACCACTGTAATATAACTGTAATATGAGTTACATGTTCTGATAATATATGCGGTTTATAATAACAGCATGACCCCCTTTTAATATACTCTTTTGGACCTGCGATATGAGATCGCAGGTTTTTTTTTTGAGCTTTTGCAACCTCTGTCGATTCATTTCGTCAGGAATTTCTTGACTTTAACGTGGCGGTTCATTACAATCTTAAAATATAATGTTTAGGCAACACTGTAGAGAACAGGGTTGTATGTCATAATGATTTGATGACGGGACCAAGTAATCCATCCCCACACGATCAGAGAGAAATCCCTCCAGGCTGCAAGGATTTCCGTGATGAATGGACGAATGACTTCCCCGAGAACAGACGGCGAAATGCTTGCTGCAAGCAAGAGTAGCCGCTCTGCGCAGGCCGGGCGTTATCCGGATGAGCGAAGAATCCAGACGCGGTATGAGGGATTTTTCGGAATGTGGGTGGTACCACGGGTGATTTAATTGATGACAATCTCTCGTCCCTGTTGTTGTGTGTTACAACGGGGCGGGGGATTTTTTGATTTCTTGAGAACAGAAAGATGAATTGGAGGATATGAAACATGGCGGAGATGAAGTTCAAGAATCCGACCGGAACCCAGGATCTGCTGCCGGGTACAGTCGAGAAATGGCAGTTCGTGGAGGGCAAAGCAAGAGACCTCTGTCAGCGGTACAATTTTCGGGAGATCCGCACACCCCTGTTCGAGCAGACCGAGCTGTTCGAGCGCGGCGTAGGTGAAACGACGGATATTGTAGAGAAGGAAATGTATACCTTCAAGGATAAGGGAGACCGTAGCATGACCCTGCGTCCGGAAGGCACGGCTGGTGTCGTTCGCGCGTACGTTCAGAACAAGCTGTATGGCGAGCCCGATGTCACAAAGCTGTATTACATTGCGCCGATGTTCCGCTACGAGCGTCCGCAGGCCGGCCGATACCGCCAGTTTCACCAGTTCGGCATCGAGGTGTTCGGAGCTGCGGACCCGTCTATTGATGCGGAGGTTATTGCTCTGGGCTACTCGTTTACGAAGGAGCTGGGGCTGTCCGGTGTCAAGGTAGAAATCAACTCCGTGGGCACACCGGAAATAAGGGCGGCTTACCGGGAGCGCCTGCTGTCCTTCCTGACGCCGATGAAGGATCAGCTGTGCAGTGACTGTCAATCCCGCATGGACCGCAATCCGCTGCGGGTGCTGGACTGCAAGAAGGATCAGGACAAGTTTGACGGAGCCCCTTCCATTCTGGAGAGTCTGGATGAAGCCTGCAGTCAGCATTTTGAACAGGTGAAGGCTTATCTGGATGCGATGGAGGTCAACTACGAGGTCAACCCGAGAATGGTGCGCGGCCTGGACTACTACACCCATACCGCGTTTGAATTCAAAGCACAGGGAATTGGTGCGATTGATACGGTGGGCGGCGGCGGCCGTTACAATGGACTGGTGGAACAGATCGGCGGTCCGGATCAGACCGGTATCGGATTTGGCATCGGGCTGGAGCGGATTATGCTGATCCTTGAGCATCAGAGCATTGAGCTGAATGCGGTTAAACCGCTGGATGTGTATCTTGTAGCGCTTGGAGAAGCGGCGGAGAAGGAAATTACGAAGATCATTTTCCAGCTCCGCAGTGCCGGCATTTCCGCAGAGCGGGATTACCAGGGACGCAAGATGAAGGCGCAGATGAAATCAGCAGACCGTCTGCAGGCGCGCTATACGGCGATTTTGGGGGACGATGAGCTGGCCAAAGGCGAGATTGCCCTGAAATCGATGGAAACCGGAGAGCAGCGGACGGTAAGGCTTGATGAGCTGCATAGAGAGCTCGGTTAGGTTAACCCGGCCATAATGGCTTTAAATATATGAAGAGGGGTAGATGAAATCATGTTAAAAAGGACGCATCATTGCGGTCAGCTGACGGCTGCAAATATCGGAGAGACGGTAACACTGAACGGCTGGGTACAAACCCGCCGTGACCTGGGGGGCGTATTGTTCATTGATCTGCGCGACCGCAGCGGAATTATGCAGGTGGTATTCAATCCGGATTTCTCCGGCGAAGCGCTGGCTGTGGCTGACAAGGTTCGCAGTGAGTACGTACTGGCAGTAACCGGTAAAGTCGTTCAGCGTGATCCGGAAACCGTAAACAAGAACCTGGCTACAGGTGAAATTGAGGTTCAGGTTACCGAGATTGAAGTGCTGAACGCCGCCAAAACTCCTCCGTTCTTTATCGAAGACGGTGTTGAGGTGGACGAGCAGCTGCGCTTGAAGTACCGTTACCTCGATCTGCGCCGGCCGGAAATGCAGCAGACGCTCATGCTTCGTTCCAAGGCGTCGAAGATTTTCCGCGACTTCCTGGATGGAGAAGGGTTTGCAGATGTCGAAACGCCGATCCTGACCAAAAGCACGCCAGAAGGCGCGCGGGATTATCTGGTGCCAAGCCGCGTGCATGCAGGGGAGTTCTTTGCACTTCCGCAGTCCCCGCAGATTTACAAGCAGCTGCTGATGGTCAGCGGCCTGGAGCGTTATTACCAGATCGCCCGCTGCTTCCGGGATGAGGATCTTCGTGCTGACCGTCAGCCGGAGTTCACACAGGTCGACATCGAGACTTCCTTCATGGAGCGCGATGACCTGCTGTCGATGATGGAGCAGCTGATGGTACGCCTGTTTAAGGAAACGATTGGCGTTGAGCTGGCGACTCCGTTCCAGCGCATCAGCCATGCGGACGCGATGGGCAAATACGGCTCGGACAAGCCGGATCTGCGCTTTGGCATGGAACTGATTGAAATGAATGATATCGTAGCTGACAGCGGTGTGAAGGTGTTCGCTTCTGTGATCGAAAAAGGCGGCGAAGTAAAGTGCCTGAACGCCAAAGGCTGCGGTACATGGACACGTAAGGAAATTGATGACCTTGGACCATTTGCTGCCCGCTACGGTGCGAAGGGCCTGGCCTGGATTCAAGTGAAGGAAGGCGAATTCAAGGGGCCGATCGTGAAATTCTTTACCCCCGAAGAGATTGAAGCGGTGAAGGAGCGCACTGGCGCGGAAGAAGGCGATTTGCTGTTGTTCTCGGCGGACACGAAAAAGGTCGTTGCGGATGTTCTGGGCGCACTGCGTCTGCGAATTGGCCGTCAGCTGGGCTTGATCAACGATAAAGAATTCAAATTTGCCTGGGTGCTGGACTTCCCGCTGCTAAGCTACGATGAAGAGCAGAAGCGCTATGTAGCAGAGCATCATCCGTTCACTCGTCCTAATGATGAGGATGTCGAGCGTCTAGAGAGCGACCCGCTCAGTGTTCGTGCACAGGCGTATGACCTGGTTCTGAACGGCTATGAGGTTGGCGGCGGCTCCATGCGGATCTACAAGCGTGACGTTCAGGAAAAAATGTTTGCAGCCCTCGGCTTGTCTCCCGAGGAAGCTTACGAGAAGTTCGGATTCCTGCTGGATGCGTTTGAATACGGCACACCGCCGCATGGCGGCATTGCTTTCGGCTTTGACCGGCTTGTTATGCTGTTGGCTGGACGTACGAACCTGCGTGAGACGATTGCGTTCCCGAAAACCGCGAACGCAACCGATCTGCTGATGGATTCTCCGTCCGAGGTGGATGGAGGTCAGCTGGAGCAGCTGCACATTAAGCTGGCCAAGAAGCCGGTAGAAGAGAAGAAAGAAAGCAACGGATAGTATTGCGCTGCCCGTTGTGAAGATACAACGCTCTAACCATATGTAAGAAGGAGGAACAAATCCATGCTGCATCAATTTTCGCGCACCGAGCTTGCGATTGGCCCGGAAGGGCTGGAGACGATGAAGAACAGCACGGTAGCTGTGCTTGGCATCGGCGGTGTCGGCTCGATTGCCGTCGAAGCTCTGGCGCGCACGGGCGTAGGCCGCATTATTCTGATCGACAAGGATGTCGTGGACATTACCAATATCAACCGCCAGATTCATGCACTGACCTCGACCGTCGGACAGAAGAAGGCCGACTTGATGGTGGAGCGGGTGAAGCTGATCAATCCGGAGTGCGAAGCAATTGCGCTGAATATGTTCTATACGGATGAGACGTATGAAGAGCTGTTCAAATATGATCTGGATTATGTCCTGGATGCATCAGATACGATCATGTACAAGATTCATTTGATCAAGGAGTGCCTGAAGCGCAGCATTCCGATCATTTCGAGCATGGGCGCAGCCAATAAGATGGATCCGACCAAGTTCCAGGTGGCCGACATCTCCAAAACGTCGATGGATCCCATTGCACGAGTGATCCGTACCAAGCTTCGGAAGGACGGGATTAAGAAGGGCGTCAAGGTGGTCTTCTCCCTGGAAGAGCCGATGAAGCCGCGGAAGGATGTAACCGACAAGATTGTGCCGGAGAATGCTCCGGAAATCCGCAAAGCAAAGCAGCCTCCGGCGAGCAACGCATTTGTTCCCCCGGTTGCCGGCCTGATTATGGTGTCGGTAGCTGTGCGGGAGCTGCTGGAGAAGGCTGGAATTTCAACATAGCATCACAGGATTGCAGGCGTTAGAAGACCGCAGGTGTCAATGCGGACTTCCGGCGCCTGTTTCTTGTCTTTTACTCCGTTCTAAAAAAGTTTGTCGCGGTGAAGTCCATGTGCTACAATGAGTGTTCTTTTCCTGATCAGGATTCATGATACATGATACAATTCAGGATACATTTGAGATTCTTAGGAGGTAACTGAAGGTGACGGATGCTTTTCAAAGTGCCTATCAAGAAGAAGAGCGGCATTTAAATAAAACTCTTCATGAAATTGAGCAGCAGCTGGAACGGCTGCGCAGTGTGCCTGTGTATACGGGACATGATTTTACAGAGCAGCTGCTGGAGGCCGGCCGGGAGGAACGGAGGCAGTCGCTTGCCAAGAGCCAAGTTCAGCCCTATTTTGGCCGGCTTGATTTCCATGAGAACGGCAAAGAGCAGCAATATGCATTATACATAGGCAAGACGGGCTTTGACCGGGAGGAGGCCGGGGAATATCCCGTGGTCATTGACTGGCGGGCTCCTGTGGCGAGCCTGTTCTACTCCTTTACCGGTGGAGACGAGCCTGCTTCTTATGAAGCTCCAGAGGGGCTGATCGAAGGCTTGGTGTATCTGAAACGCAACGTCATGATTCGCAAGCAGATTCTGGAACGAGTATCTGACACCTATCAGCGCGGAGGGGGCGGGCCTGCCGTCACGGATGAATTTCTCGTCTACCGTCTGGGGGAGAACAAGGATAACAAGCTGCGGGATATCGTATCAACGATTCAGGCCGAGCAGGACAAGATTATCCGTGCCGCCAAGAACACGGCTCTGATTATCCAGGGCGTGGCGGGCAGCGGGAAGACGACCGTGGCGCTGCATCGGCTTGCTTTTTTGCTGTATCAGTATAAGGAGCAGGTGTCCGCAGACAAAATGATTATTTTCGCGCCAAACCGTATGTTTCTGGACTATATTTCAGAGGTGCTGCCAGAGCTTGGCGTTGGAGATATTCAGCAGCGAACATTTACCAGCTGGGCGCAAGAGCTGCTGGATATGTCGCTGACGGAGCAGGAAGGTGCAGATACCTTGGCCTACTGGTTTGAAACCGAGCCAGGGAAAGGCACGCGGGAGCTGAGTGATGAGATCAGTGGACGGTACAAAGGCTCGATCTCGTTCATGAAGCTGATTCAGCGCTGTATAGAGCAGCTGGAGCATGCGGCGCTGCCGGACATGGATTTCGTACCGTGGGAAGGGGCCCTGCTCCGTAAGGAAACCATACGCGAGTGGTATGAGGCTGAATATAAGCCGTATCCGCTCGCGAAGCGCAAGGAAAGAGTGCTTGCAAGAATGCATCGCTGGGTAGAAATGGAGCTGAAGAAATCGCCATCGCCGGCCGCCCTCAAAGAGCGGAAGAAGAAAGCCTCGCAGAGAGAGAAGTCCTATGCCAACCAATGGCCGAAACTGGAGCCGCTAAATCTGTATAAGCAAATTTTCGGGGCGACAAAGGCTCCATTCTGGGAAGCGGATATGACCAGCAGCATCCCGGAGGCCACTTGCTCTGTGGCGCGCAAGGATTTGAAAAAAGGGCTCCTGCGGGAGGAGGATCTGGCGCCGCTGGTGTACATTCATACCCTGCTTCATGAGATCGAAGGAGAGCAGCGTTTTCATCATGTAGTCATTGATGAAGCGCAGGATTTCTCGCCGTTTCAAGTCGCGTTACTGGACCAATTTGTGCAAGGCCATTCCTTCACCATTTTGGGAGATTTATCGCAAGGCATTCACGGCTATAAGGGCGTGCATGCCTGGGAAGAAATGAGCTCCTGGTTTGACGAGGAGCATCAGGCATATTTTGCGCTCACTCGAAGCTACCGTTCTACGATGGAAATTATCGAGTTCGGAAATATGATTCTGGACAAAGGGGTTCACAGTCCCCTCCTGGCGGTGCCTGTATTTCGAAGCGGAGATCCTGTGCGGCTCATTCCTTATGGAAATCCGGGATCCAGCAGCCGAGTAGAGGAGCTGGCGCGGGCGTTGCGGCATTTAAGTCAAAAAGGGAGCTACCGGACCGTATCCATTCTGACCCGTACCTTGCAGGAGGCAAGAGCACTTCATGCTGCGCTGGCAGCAGAATGGCGTGACCTCAACCTGATCGACGGAAGCGAAGGGACCTATCACGGCGGCTTATCCATTCTTCCGGTGTATCTCTCCAAAGGGCTGGAATTCGATGCCGTCATCCTGGCGGATGCTGATCGACGGCATTATCCGGAGAAGCAATGGGATGCCCGATTGATGTACGTGGGCTGCACGCGTGCTCTGCATGAGCTATGGCTGATGTATGAGGAAGAGCTGCCGGCATACCTGGGATCAGCGGCTGGAGAGAAGGGCTGGCCGGCAGAGCTAGAAGCGCTGTAAGTGTGTTATGATAGATGCAGCATGACCTCAACGATGTACAAAAGGAAGTGTTCGCATGGATTTGTTCTCCATTGGGCGGGAGGAGGACGCGGCCGCACGGCTGCTGGCCGATCGGATGCGTCCTCAAAGCCTCGATGAATATATAGGTCAAGAGCATATTATAGGACCGGGCAAGCTGCTGCGCCGGGCTGTGGAAGGGGATCAGGTCTCGTCCATCTTGCTGTACGGACCTCCGGGCTGCGGTAAAACCACATTGGCGCATATCATTTCCCGGCATACCCAAGGGACGTTCGTCCGATTAAACGCTGTGGACGCCTCCGTCAAGGACGTCAGAGAGGTGATTGAGCAGGCCCAGAATAATCGCTCCCTGTACGGCAGCAAGACCATTTTATTCCTGGATGAGGTACATCGCTTTAACAGCGCCCGTCAGGACGCGCTGCTGCCTGCTGTAGAGAAGGGGACGATTATTTTTATCGGGGCGACGACAGAGAATCCGTTTCATTATGTTAACGGAGCCTTGATGAGCCGGTCCACCTTGTTCCAGCTGCAGCCGCTTACGAAGGAGCATGCACTGGAGGCCATGCACCGGGCCCTGAAGGACAACGAACGCGGATTGGGATTTATGGACCTTGTGGCAGATGATGACGCACTGGCTCATATATCAGCTATGGCGAACGGAGATATCCGCAGAGCCTTGAATGCGCTGGAGCTAGCAGCCATGACCACACCGCCGGACGCCACCGGAACTGTGCATGTTACTCTGGCCGTAGCTGAGGAATCCATCCGGCGCCCGATTGTAAAGGCGGACGAATCTACCCAGTACGACGTCTTGTCTGCCTTTCACAAAAGCATTCGCGGCTCCAGTGATGCGGCGCTCTTCTGGTTCTTATATGCGGTAGAGAAGCTTGGGATGGATCCCATGACTTTTATTCGCAGGCTGATTGCAGCGAGCAGCGAGGATATTGGCCTGGCGAATCCCCAGGCGATGGTTCAGGCCGTGAGCGCACTGGAGGCCTACCGCAATAACGGCTGGCCGGAGGCCAAGCTGAATATTGCCCAGGCGATTCTTTTTTGCGTGGAAAGCCCGAAGTCCAATGCCGTATATACCGCGATCCATTCGGCCATGGCTTCAATAGAGCAGGTTTCCTCCGCGGAGGTGCCGCTGCATTTGCGGGATACCCACTACAAGGGTGCCGTGAAGCTCGGGCATGAGGGATATCGTTATCCCCATGACTATCCCGGTCACTACGTGAAGCAGGAGTATCTCCCGAGGGAGCTCCAGAACAAAGTGTTTTACCGGGCAACGGAGCAGGGAAGCGAGCAGAAGATTGCTCACAATCAGCGCCTGCGCCAAGGAGAATAACGTGACGGGCTCTATTCCGGGCAAGGGCAAAAATATACTTCTCGTCGCTGTCGGCGGGGCCGCAGGGGCGCTCGCCAGATCTGGTCTGGATGCCGCAATTCCTGCACCCGCCTCCGGCTTTCCGCTGGGCATCCTGCTTGTGAATCTGGCGGGGTGCCTCCTGCTGGGCTGGCTGCTGGGCGGCGGCGCAGCTGCTGTGAAGCTTCCGGCAGAGGCCACGCTGCTGCTGGGAACCGGTTTAGTGGGGGCTTTCACAACCATGTCCACCTTTAGTGTTCAGTTACTTCGACTCCTAGAGAGTGGACAGCACTTGTCTGCACTAGCCTATATCGCCTGTAGTCTTATAGGCGGACTCTTGCTATCCTGGGGAGGCCTCTGGCTGGGAAGAAAGAGCACGCCTCTGAGGGAGGCGGATCGCCGATGATTGCGCTATATATTGCGGTAGGAGGCATGCTCGGTGCGGCAGCACGATATGCGGCCGGGCTGCGTCTCGGGTATTCAGGCAAGGGCTTTCCTAGGGGCACGACCGTCGTAAATGTGTCGGGATCTATGCTGCTTGGCGTCATTGTCGCGAATGAGCAGGCGCTGTCTCCGCAGCTGTATGCCCTGCTGGGCATCGGCTTTTGTGGAGCGTTCACTACATTTTCCACGTTTGGCTATGAGACGGTGACATTGATGATGCAGAAGAAGAGGCGGCTGGCTGTGCTTTACGTGGCCGTCACGCTCATTTTGGGACTGTCAGGTGCGGCGGCAGGGTATTATGCTTCACGACTGATCCTGTAAAGGGGTATACCGGTTTTTACAATGTAAAAGGGGGGAATCATCATGCGTAAATCAGGGGCTGTATGGCTGCTGACGGCGGTCCTGCTGGTTAGCGGCTGCGGCAACGGCGGGGCTCAAGATGATCATGCGGGAGAGCATGCAGCGGAACATGAGGCTGACCATCATCTGCAGGAGCACGGCTCTCAGCACAAGTTGAGTAATGGAGACCTTCAAGAGTTGACGTCGTCGGGTGAGGTGCTGCCTTCTTTTCTGGACGGCAAGAGCAATGACATTCGCGCTGTCTACAGCATCGCTGCCCAAATTACAGATGTGCTTCCGTACATCCCGTGCTATTGCGGCTGCGGGGAAAGCGCGGGACACGAGAGCAATCTGAACTGCTTCATTAAAGAGGTACGGGAAGACGGCAGCATACTGTGGGATGATCATGGTACGCGCTGCGGCGTCTGCCTGGATATTGCTGTGGAATCCGCCAAGCTGAAATCCGAAGGGAAGAGCCTGAGTGAGATTCGCGAGGCTGTGGATGCCAAATACGAGAACGGCTATGCAAAGCCAACTCCGACGCCGATGCCGATGCCGGCCTCATAACGGTCTTCTATCATTGTAAAAAGAGCTCCGAAGGGCGAATTCTCGCCTTCCGGAGCTCTTTTCTGTTATGCACACGATTGTCAGCACCTCAGATCCGTCGCGGGTGGAGGGGCTGAAGCTTACAGCTCAATGGAGTTTCTTAAATGAAGCGCGGCGCCGGTTACAGAGGCAGCCTCCATCAGCTGTCCCTTGGTAAATTGCGGCTTGTACTGTGCGTTATAGCCAGTGTTGGCAGCCGCAATTTGTATGGCCGTATTGTAGTACATCGTATTGGAGTGGATCAGGGCGCCTCCCAATATGACCTTTTCCGGCTGGAATATATGAATCAGGTTGCTAAGCCCGATGCCGAAATAGGATGCGGACTGGCTGAACAGCTCCACCGCGTAGGGCTCAGAGGCCTTCAGCGCCTGAATCAACACATCAAAATTAATCTGCTCCGGGGGCAGCTCCTTTTGCTGCCGGAACAGAGCGCGACCCATTTTGGCATCGGACTGAGCCTTTTGCTCCATGGCTTCAATAGAAGCGTAGGCTTCCAGCGCTCCATAATTCCCCGTATTATTCAGCCTTAATCCGCCTGCCTGGACAATCATTTGTCCGATGGCATCCTCCATATCCATGGCCCCATGAACGATGCGGCCATGAGACATCATGGCAGAGCGGAGGCTGACGCCGGCGTGAACATACAGCACGTGCTGGATGTTCTCATGCCGCAGTGACCACTGCTCTCCAATGAGCGCTGAATTGACCCCGTTCTCCAGAATCGTCCGAAAGCCGGTTTCCTCTTGGAACCATTGGCAGATCGGAACATCACTCCAGCCTCTTGCCGGGAAATATTGCGGATTCAAAATCGTTCCTGTAGACCGGTTCAATGGGCCAACGGCCCCGATCCCGAGTCCCTGGATGCGTTCCGGTGCGATCTGATGGTCCCGAAGAAACATCCGCATATGGCGCAGCACATATTCCTTGAACCGCTCCGGTGTCATGCCCTCATCCATATGCCAGTGAATCAAGGATTTAGGATTCAGCTGCATATCGAACAGGCCGAGAGAGGAGTGAATCCGGGATACCTCCAGTCCAAAAATATATCCATAATCCGGTGTGATCCGGTATAGTATGGGACGCCTGCCGCCCCGGGAGGGACCAAGATCCGCAGCCTCGATCAAGTGCTGCTCCAGCATTTCATCCAGCAGCCGGGTCAGGGTGCTGCTCTTGATCAGGGTCTTGTGCTGGAGTTCAGCCTTGGTGATGGAGCCGGCTTCTGCAATGAGGGAGTATATGAGCATTTTGGATGATGGCGTGTACAAATCTTCAGTCTGCATAGCGATTTAGGCTCCTTGTGGAAGTTCTATGTATGATTATAACGAAAGCAGGCCTTTTTTTCCAAGAAAAGTCTTTCTTCCAAAGATGTATAAAGTGGTTTAAATAACTACAAATTTGATGAACTTACTCTGAATTAAAATGAAAAATGCTTTAAATTCAAGAATGGTCAAAATACTTAATTCCAAAATGGAATAAAGGTGCTACAATAGAGGTATGAAAGCAAACATCTTTGGAGGTGACCTTCCTTGTCTAACGAACGGCGTCGTTTAATTATAGATCTGTTCAAAGCTTTTTTTCAGATTGGACCATCTACATTCGGAGGCGGATACGCCATGCTGCCTGTCATTGAACGGGAGATTATGGTGAAGCGGGGATGGATGGATGAAAAGGAAATGGCAGATATGATTTCCCTCTCCGGCTCGGCACCGGGAGGCGTTGGCGTTAACGCAGCAGCATTTATCGGGTACCGCAAGGCTGGAGTTCCCGGCGCAGCGGC
The DNA here is from genome assembly GCF_005577435.1 of Paenibacillus algicola. Classification (NCBI taxonomy): domain Bacteria; kingdom Bacillati; phylum Bacillota; class Bacilli; order Caryophanales; family Paenibacillaceae; genus Paenibacillus; species Paenibacillus algicola. The sequence goes on from NZ_CP040396.1 coordinate 1,460,530, forward strand.
AGCAGTGATCGGCATTACGCTTCCTACTTTCCTCATTGTCATTTTACTGAGCGTGTTCTACCTGATGTTTCATGACCATGAGAAGACCCAGGCTGCGCTGCAGGGCATTCAAGGGGCCGTCATTGCACTTATCCTCTTAGCCGCTTATCGGATGGCAAAGCAGTCGGTATTTGATATATCAACGGCCGTCATGATGGCTTCCGCAGTCATTATTCTCGTCGTCTTCCCGATCAGTCCGATTTATATGATTGGATTCGGCATTCTGGCAGGTATTGTGTTTATTCAGATCAAGCGCTGGATCGGGCTGTCGATTCAAACCGAGAAGGAAATCGTTGTAAACGCAACCCCTCAATCCTACAGTCCGGAATATTATATCTAACGGTGTAACGGCTTTACATGAAAGGGGGTTCATTACGCATGCTGCTGCAATTATTTCTTACTTTTCTTAAAATAGGCTTTGTCTCCTTCGGTGGAGGCTATGCCGTCATTCCACTCATTCAATTCGAGGTATCCGAGTACGGCTGGCTGTCGAACGACGAGTTTCAGAGTACGGTGGCGCTGGCTGGAATGGCGCCGGGACCGATTGCCACGAACACGGCGACGCTGATCGGCTTCAAGACCTCCGGCGCAGCTGGGGCCATGGCTGCCACAGCCGGGATTGTACTGCCCTCGCTGCTGATTATTGTTACGCTTGCCACTTTATTTTTCCGGGTTCGCCATAACAGCCTTGTGCGCTCCTCATTCTATGGATTAAGACCCATCGTAACCGGGCTGATCGTTTATGCCGCATTGCACTTCGGCTTTCTCGGCAACGGCGAGGTTGCTGTGACCTGGAGCAGCATTGGCACCCTGATTATCTGCGGCCTTAGCCTGCTGCTTCTGATCCGCTACAAGCTGCATCCGCTGCTGCTCATTCTGGCAGCCGCTGCAGCCGGCATTGTGTTATTCTAAATTAAATTAAAGCTTCCATATTAAAGGGGGAAGAGATATGAGTTCATCCGGTAACTGCTGTGCCGCTAGCCGCAGCAACGCCAATCAAGCCGTTAAGGAGCAGGTGGTGACAGAGGCCACTCTTTTGCCAGGCGAAGGAAAAGAGCATGCCGGGGCGATGGTCAGCCTGCCTGGTGGAGCCTTCTGGATGGGTACGAGCTCTACGGACGGCTTTCCGGCCGACGGAGAGGGGCCAGAGCGCAAGGTCCAGCTTGATGCCTTCGAGATCGCTCCATATGCGGTCACTAATGCGGAATATAAGGCTTTTGTGGATGCTACAGGCTATGTTACAGAGGCTGAAAGCTTTGGCTGGTCTTATGTGTTTCACCTGCTGGTGCCCGAGGAGATCAAGCAGCATGTCGAGCATGTGCCGCGGGATGTTCCCTGGTGGTATGTCGTGGAAGGGGCTTACTGGAATGCTCCGGAGGGTCCGGGGTCTCATGTGGAGGATCGGTTGGATCATCCGGTCATTCATATTTCATGGAATGATGCGGATGCCTATTGCCGCTGGGCGGGAGTCCGGCTGCCTACGGAGGCGGAGTGGGAGTATGCGGCCCGCGGAGGATTGGAGCGCAGAACATATCCATGGGGAGATCTGCTGAAGGTGGACGGCGAGCATCGCTGTAACATCTGGCAGGGCAAATTCCCCGTGCGTAACAGTGAACTGGATGGCTATGTCGGCACCGCACCGGTGGATGCCTTTTTGCCTAACGGATACGGTCTTTATAATATGTCAGGAAATGTGTGGGAGTGGTGCAGTGACTGGTTCAGCCCGGATTACCATCAGACCACTTCCGCGGACAACCCCCGATATAGTCGTTCTACCGGAAAGCGCTCCATGCGGGGCGGATCCTACTTATGTCACCGCTCATACTGCAATCGGTACCGGGTGGCTGCGCGCAGCTCCAACACGCCGGACAGCTCAACAGGCAATTGCGGGTTTCGGGTTGCTCGATCTTTGTAGTGGTATATGTGTGAGTTATTCTGATAGTAAGTGGTGATCTCATGCTGCGAAATTGGTTTCAGCGTCTGTTCATATCCTACATCTCTATTTTTCTGAGTGTCATTTTTTTGCTGTGTGTGATCTTTTATATCTTTATTCGACAGATGATGGAACAGGACATGGAGCGTCTCAATGCCCGCTACGCAGCATATGTGCTGCAGGCTGTTGAATTTCAATTGCGCAGCATTGATCAAGGCATCATTGACGAAATTCAGACGAGCAGCTTGTTTACACGTTTTTTTGAATCGAGTGGGGATGATTCGCTTCTTCACCTTGAAATGGTTAGGAAGCTTCGTTCATTGATGCTGCAATATCCGCTTATCGACAGCGTATATATTGTGAGGGTAACGGATGGAAAGACTTTAACCAGCAGCACGAGTACTTACTTAAACGAGTTTGGTGACGCGGCATTTTTCATGAATAATATGAAATCTGAAGTAAATCAGAACTGGACAAGCCTTAGAGAATTTCACGAACTAGAAGCGCAGAAGTTAAAAAATGTGGTTTCATTGTTCCGCAGATATCCAATACTTAGTGGAGAATACGGCGGTGTAGTGATCAATATCAGTGAGCAAAATTTAAGGTCGTTCTTAATGGAAGCACAGCAGGATACAGTAAGCTACACAGAACTGTATGATGCGAAGGGCAATCAAATATTTGAAAGCGATATGAATCGCCATAAAGAGCCGCCGATTACAGAGCTGTCCTCTTCCTATACCGGATGGAAGCTATTGAGTGGTGCCCGTTCTACAGAAGGGGGATTGATGTGGTGGTTCTCGGTTGGCAACCGGTGGGTGTTCAGTGCACTGCTATTGATTTTTGCTGGAGGGCTCCTGATTTTCTATGCTTCGATTCGAAACTATCGCCCGGTTAGAAAAATAAGCGATACATTAAGATCCTTTTATATGCGCACCAACCTTAACCCGCCAGATGACCCTGTCAACGATCATGGTATATTTGAGAAGTCGTTGGACGAGCTGGTGGACATTTCAAAAAAATACTGGAATCAGTCCAATGAAGTCCAGCAGTTGAGCCGTCGGCATTTTTTCCGAGAGATTGTTGAGGGGAGCCGGAGGATCGGTCATGACGAGTGGAATGCAGCTATGCATACCTATGCTATGCCGGGACAATTGTCATTTGCATTGGTGGTTAATGTAGAAATTGATCATTATACAGATTTCCAAACACAGTATAATTGCAGAGATCAACAGCTTCTGAAATATGTGCTCGCAACAGCCCACCAAGAGGCCGCACAAAAGGAGCCTCAGCTGCATCTATGGCAGGAATGGATCGCACCGATGAGGATTACGGCTATTGTAAGGTTTAACTCTTTGTCTGCAAAAGAAAATGTGCTCCATGTCTACAAGCAGCTTCAAAGCTGGGCACAAGAGCATTTGAGCTTTTCAGTCACGATTGGCTTAGGGGAAGTTGTTCATGAGCCCGGAGCTTTGGTCGAATCTTATGAACAAGCACTGGAGGCTGCTCGTTATAAGCTGGTGCTAGGGACAGGTATGCTGATCTCCTATCGGGATGTACCGGTGGGTGAAAAAGAAGAACTGTATAACAACTTTATCCAGCTGAGAAGTGCCGTTGACTTGTATCGTCTAGGAAAAGATCATTGGGAAAATAAGCTGTCCGAGCTGTTTGACAGCCTGAAGGTGGACTGGTTTTCATCTGAAGACATGCGCAGTCTCCTGAATTACTTCATCTATCACTTAGAACGAGAGATGCGTAAGCTGCCCCCACAATGGTACCAGGAATGGAATACGGCTGCGTATGAACGATTAAATCAGGCAGCGGACCGCGCAGAGCACCTTGACGAGCTGCTGAAAGAGTGGATCACGATTTTGCAAGAATGCCGTTTATGCTTTGCAGACCGGCTTCATACTCTACAGCACTATTCCGTGATCCGTGACGTGCGGGCATATCTTGAGAATCATTACAGCGATGCAGATATGTCCTTAATTGTGTTGAGTGACCGCTTTAATATTAATGCTAAGTACTTAAGTCAATTGTTTAAAGAAGCGTTTGGTGAGAAGTTTATCGACGTATTGTTAAAGCTTCGGATGGAGAAAGCCAAAGAGCTTTTAAGAGATACTGCTTTAGCTATTCAAGATATTGCGATTCAGGTAGGTTACACAAACGCAATCTCGTTTAGTCAGGCATTCAAGAAGCTTCATGGCATTTCTCCTTCCTATTACCGTAAATCCTTGACGGGTATGGAGTCTTCTGAAAATAATGAGGTCGACTGAAACTAATGCATATATTTTGCTTCTTTCAACAGCCACGGGCCCTTATGGTCTGTGGTTTTTTTTGTATAAGTGAGCAGAAAACTATATGTTGCCGGATTTATTGTAACCCCTTACATTAGGGCTACCAATAACTGAAAGGAGGAAACCTTATGGCACGGAGCATGATCCGTATGCGCGGTAATTCTCAGAAAGCTGTAGATCGTTCATTCAAAAGAAGAGCGAGCTTTAGTAAAACCGCTCCACTGCTAGTAATGCTTGCACCCGTTCTTATCTACTACATTGTGTTTAAGTACATTCCTATGCTGGGACTTGTCATTGCATTTAAGGATTACAATTTAATCGATGGTATTCTTAAAAGTCCTTGGGTGGGTTTTGATAACTTCAGACTGCTGTTCAGTAATCCGCAAAGCCTGAACATTATCAGAAACACGCTTGTGCTCAGCACGCTCTCGGTCATCGTCGGCTTTCCGTTTCCGATCTTAATCGCCTTGCTGCTTAATGAAGCGAGAGTGAAGTGGTTTAAGAAAAGTGTTCAGACGCTGGTCTACCTGCCTCACTTTTTCAGCTGGGTTATTGTCGGTGGGATTGTGTTAACCGTATTTTCACAGGAAACTGGCATTGTGAACACGGTAACTCGTTACCTATTTGGCATTGAAATCCCTTACCTCTACCAAAATACGAGCTGGGTCGCTATTTTTCTCGGCTCTGGAATTTGGAAAGAAGCGGGATTTAGCGCCATTATATACTTGGCTGCATTAACATCGATTAACCCAAGTCTTTATGAAGCGGCAAGTATTGACGGGGCAAGCAAGCTGAGGAAAATATGGCATATTACACTGCCTGCGATCAGGCCTACAATGATTATTTTACTTATTCTGGCTATGGGCCGAATTATGGAGGTAGGCTTTGATCCAATTTTTGTGCTTCAAAATTCAGCAGTCAAAGATGTGGCTGATGTGATCAGTACGTATATCTACACAATGGGGGTTCAAAATGGCTATTATTCGCTAACAACTGCAATGGGCTTGTTTGAATCATTCGTCGGATTAGTTCTGGTCTTGAGCGCAAATCGGGTCGCCCGAAAATTCGGTCAACAATTGTGGTAGGAGGATGACCTGATGATTTATGAAAAGCAAGAACGCTGGTTCTCTATTATGGTTTACTTTATTCTGTTCCTTGCAGGCGCATCGTGCTTGCTGCCTTTAATTTATATTATTTCAGTTTCGTTTAGCAGCTACGATGCAATTGTGACCGGTAAAGTAAGCTTTTGGCCGATTGAAGCTACACTGGATAATTATAGACAGCTGCTTAAAGGAACACGGGTCGTACAAGGTCTCGTAAACAATGTTATTTTGACCGTTGTCGGAACCTTGCTTAGCCTGGGCATGACTATTTTGGCCGCCTATCCATTGTCTCGAGGATATTGCTATGGCAGAAGATTTTTTACATTGGCAATCATTTTCACCATGCTATTTCAGGGTGGGCTGATACCTTCATTCATGCTGATCAAGAATCTGGATTTGATGAACACATATTGGTCTTTATGGCTACCTGGCATTGTGAGCACCTACAACATGCTGATCATGCGGACATTTTTTGAACAAATCCCGGAAGAAATGATCGAGTCAGCACAAATAGACGGTTCGGGGGAATGGCGAATATTGCTTCATCTGATTCTACCGCTGTCTAAACCGGTCCTGGCTACATTGGGGTTGTTCTATGCAGTACATTATTGGAATTTGTTTCTTCCCGTTCTGCTCTATATTACGGAGTCTGAAAAAATCAATCTGACCGTAATGGTGCAGCAAATGATTCAAAGTACGCAGCTGATCGCTTTATTAGGGCAGGACTCTGCGAACATTGACATCATGCTGACACCTGCTGGAATCAAATCGGCAGGCATTCTGGTGCTAGTGCTGCCATTGATGATGGTCTATCCGTTTCTGCAAAAGTATTTTGTCAAGGGGGTGATGCTTGGTGCGGTAAAGGGATAAGCTCAACTTTGGTATAACGTTTACGATTACACTATGAGGAGTGGGGCAATTGAAAAGGAAGGCAGTCTCTTTGAGTAAAGTATTGGCATTTGTACTTATGATCGCATTTCTGCTTGTAGGCTGTTCACAGAATGAAGCCAATTCACCTTCGCCAACGGTGAAAGACAACGAGGCAGCAACGGATAAGCCTACAATTACAGTCCCTTTTGTAGATTTCGGAGTCATTCCAACCAGCCAGGGTACAGGTGAGCAAAATTTCTGGACGGAATGGATTAATGAGAATGCGCCTGTTCAAGTGGAATTTATGAACATTCCTGTGGCACAGCGCATTGAAAAATATAATGCATTGTTTGCTTCAGGGGATGCGCCGGACCTCATCATGACCTTTGGTGACGAATATATCAATCATCTGATCGATCAGAAGCTGGTGATGCCGATTGATGAGCTGATTGAGAAATACAGCACAGAATACAAAGCGCTGATGGAAAAGTATCCTGAAATTAAAAAGGTAGCTACCAAGTCAGACGGAAATATGTATCAGTTTACTCGTGTTATCGGGTTAAAAACAAACCGGATTATGGTGATCCGTGACGACTGGCTGAAAAAACTCGGACTTGAAATGCCACGAACGACAGAGGAGCTATACGCTGTCGCAGAGGCTTTCGCGAAGGAAGATCCCGATGGTAACGGCAAAGCTGATACTTATGGGATTGGGTTATCCGAAAATAGCCGGAATCTGATCAATGATATCTTCGGCGTTACCAGCTATTATGAAACAGAAGGCAAGCTAACGAGAGATGACGAGCCAAGCCGCCAGGCGCTGAGTTTTATGAAAAAGCTGTACGATAACAATGTGGTTGACAAGGATTTCCTGACCGATGTTATCGGGGATAAGGAAAAGCAAGATTTTCTGAATGGCAAGCTCGGCATCACCTTTATTAATCAGGGAGCCAGAGCAATGGGGTATGATACTTTTAAAACCTTTAAGAACAATAACCCTGATGGGTCCTATCAGACCATGCCAATTCCTGAGTCTCCAACTGGAAAACACATGATTTATTTAAATCCACCTTTTGAAATGTTTGTGATGGTGAATTCCAAAGCGAAGAATCCGGAAGCGGTCATGAAATATATTGACTTTCTGATTAAAGATTCTACTGGAATTACAATGAGCTATGGAATTAAAGACAAGCATTGGAAGCTCGGAGAGAACGGATGTCCACAAAGCCTGGATTCTGCGCTTTATACAGAAGAAGTGGGATGGAATCGCTTGTATTTTGAATGGCTGTATCCAGAAATGGAATTCGGTCCGTGCCGGGACTTCGTCAGCACGTTAAATCCGGAAGATCCGATGGATGAAGCATTTATTCAAATTGCTAATGATGCTGCTGAATTTTATTTAAACGGGGATCACAAGCCGAGCTTTTTGACTTATGGAAATTACATGCCTCAAATGCCCAAAGAGCTCAATCAAATCGGGTCGACGATGAACAAAACAATTACTGATATTAGGAATAAATCTATCGTTAGCGGAGCTTCCTATACGGTAGATCAAGCCTTGAAGGATGCAGAGGATATTTTTGTAAAGTCCGGTGGTGAACGGATTCTGGAATTCCATAACCAGTGGTTTACTTCAGAGAAACAATCAGACGTATTCTTAAAGAAAGACGTTTATAATTTCTACACCACAAAGCAAAAAGATTTGATGAAAAAACCAGCTGTTGATTTTTAATCCGTACTTACATTTCTAGGAATTGCATTACTTCATCAAAAAAGAAAAGGCCGCACCGCAGATAAATCTGTGGCTTCGGCCTTTCTTATTGAACTTTCGTCAATAGCTTATACACAAGCTCTTTGAGACTGATTTTATTATTTATTCATATTGAGGAGAAATCATAGGAAGAGGAGGAATATTTGTTAGTGAAATCAGGTCTTAGGAAGTTACTTTCATGAATCCTGCAGAGCAATAAAAGACTAATAGATAAGCGTTTATTTACTATTGAAGTACCGGAAACCTTATATTAATGTTTGTTCTAAGCTGGAAATGATAACGCATACAAAGCAACAAAAAGCACATTTCCAAATACCATGATAAAAAGGGAGGTCCAAGGTTAGTAGATTAACAAAATTACAGGGAGATGAAAACATGTCAAGAATGAAAAAACGGGCGCCTGGGCTTGTGCGATGGCTAGTGATTGCGCTTATTGTAAGTTTGCTTCCTTGGACGCCAGCCGAGCTACAGGCTGCAGAAGAAGAAATTTCAGTTCAGCCGCCTCTTCATGAGGCGATATCCTTGTATCCGGCACCGGAAGGACTGCCTGCATCAAATTATTATAGTGTAATGGTGAACGGAAAGAATTCATACACCTACCAAAGTGTTAATCATTATCCGGATACGTATACTTCTGGACAAGGAGATAATGCTTCCTGGACTAGCTTTGCGATGGAAGATGGCCCTGTCACTATTGAAGTGACCAGGTTGACAGGTGATCCTGTGAAGAAAGCGGTAGTGAGGCCTTTGGATCTCGGCATTACGCCGGTTATAGACGGCAATACCGTTCGATTTACACTAGACAATCCCGCTAAAGTATCTGTAGAATTTGACGGCGACCTGAAGAATAAAATGTTTATCTTCGCCGATCCTCCGGAGGACCCGCAATTAATACCGAATAAGCAGGATCCTCATGTGCTGGTATATGAATCCGGTTCACACAATCTGGATCAGGATAACGCATTGACGGAAGGAAAAACTCTTTATTTCGAGCCTGGGATCCATGATTTAGGAGATAACAAGACCTACAGCTTGAGATCAAATCAGACCATATATGTTGCTCCCGGTGCTTACGTTAAAGGATCCTTTACAGGTAACGGTCAGCGGAACATCTCCATTTTGGGCCGAGGAATAATTTCGGGAGAGAATAAAAAACACGACGGCAAGTGGGGCGTCGATGGTCTGCTTGTATTCCGTAACATTCATGACTTTCATGTGGATGGACCAACGCTTGTCGATACTCCGGGTTTTAATCTTGCAAACTATACAGGAATCTCTGAAGATCCGGCTGATCTAAATGTATATAACAATATTAAAATGATTGGCTGGAGACACAATTCCGATGGTATTCATCCGATCGGAAACAGTACAGTTCGTGACATCTTCTTTTTTGGAACGGATGATGCCATTGACATTGGTCAAGGTATTTCTTATCTGGATGTCCAGGACGTGGTTGCCTGGCAGCATAAGAACGGATCGGTCCTGCTTATTAGCTGGAACGGAGAGTATGCGGATCGTGTGTCTGTAAACAATGTTGACGTCATCCATTATGATACGCATGGGGGCAACAATGGTCATGTCATTCTTGCACTGCATGGAGGCGGCAATCCAGGCGATCTTCGCAATTTTATGATACAGGATGTAAGGGTGGAGGAGTTTAATGGCAGCTCCAAAAGCTTCATTGGATTAAGCATTACGAAGACTCAATTTGCGAACGGGAAAGATTTTGGGAAAATAGAGCATATGTATTTTAAAGACTTGCGGATTGACCAGCCTTCCAGTGGTAATTTAATCAGCGGTCTTCCTTCTTCGGAAGCCCCCGACAGCAAAGTGTCCCATCTAGTATTTGACCATCTTGTCATTAATGGGAAGGTTGTGACCAGTTTAAATGAAGCGGGAATCATGACAGATCAAACCTCGGAAGATATCGTGTTTGTGGACCGCAACCGTGCAGCGAATTGGAGTTTTGAAGAGCAACAAGACTCGTCTGTTCAGGAGTGGTCTAATGCTGGGGATGAGAATGCTTTTTCTGTTCAAGAGGCTCCCGGACTAGAACTGAAACAGGGTGAAGCACGACGGGAAGTCTATAATCCGCTGGGAGCAGCGCTTGGTAGTCGATATGCTGTTCATCAAAGCTCAGAAAATTATTATGTAGAGACCTCTCAAGAAATCAGTGGTCTCGAGGATGGAGAATACACTCTGAGTGCTTGGGTGAAGTCTAGTGGCGGACAGGAAAAAGCGGTGATGTCTGTCTCAGGTCATGGACGTGAAAATCAGGTTGTGGAAATTCCGGAAAGTAATGAATGGACTAAAGTTTCCATCAAAAATATTCAGGTAACAACAGGAAAAGCAGAAATTAAGTTCACATCTCAAGCAATAGGTGAGCAATGGATATATTTTGATCATATTGTGTTTGGCAAGCAATATTTGTATCAGATTCCTTCTTCGGATTCTCCATATAAAGCACAAGCCATTATGGGGACTGCAGCTATAGATGGCCTGATTGATTCCGCTTGGGAAAAAGCACCGATGATTAAGAGTGATCAGCTGCGACTGGGTAACTCATCGAATACGGGATTTTTCCGTATGATGTGGGATCAGAAATATTTGTACATCCTGGCACAGGTTCCGGTGAACGGCAGCTTGAATGCAGAGTCATCAGACCTTTGGAATCGTGACAGTGTAGAAGTGTTTCTCGATCATGATAATTCAAAATCCCCGACGTATGACGACAATGACAGACACATCATCATGGACTATAAAAATCAAATTCAAGCCTTTGATGTATTGGGTACTGCAGGTATGGACTCCGCTGCCTCACTGCTTAACAATGGCTATGTTGCTGAAGTAAAGATTCCGTTCACGGATACACCGCGTATTGGTGACATCCTGGGTATGGATGTTCAGGTCAATAGTACGAACGGAAGCCCTTCTCGCCAGTCGATCAGTGGATGGTCGGGAACTCAGAACCAATCAGATCAGACTCCATCAGTATGGGGAGAGCTTGAATTGATCGGATACGAGTCCGAAGCCATAATGGGTACGCCTACTATAAGTGAGATCATTGATTCAGAGTGGAATGAGGTGCCGGCTGTAAACATTGATCAGCTTCGGATGGGGAATTCCATAACTCCAGGTACACTCAAAGCGATGTGGGACCATCACCACTTGTATCTTTTGGCGGAGGTTTATGGAGATACTGCGCTGAATGCAGTAAATAAGAATATCTGGGAAAATGATTCCGTTGAGTTTTTTGTAAATCCGGTAAAATCCAGAAGGCTTTCTTATGGATCTGAAGATCGTCATATTATTGTGAACTATGAAAACAGCATTAAAAACTTCGACCAGGTAGGATTAGACAATATTCGCACTGTTGCCGAGGCTGAGGGCACAAATTATAAGGTGCTTGCAGTGATTCCTGTTGAAGCAGGTCTGCAGGCGGGTGACCTATTAGGCTATGACAGTCAAATCAACAGTACGGGGGGTACTCAGAACCGTGTTTCCATTACAGGCTGGTCGGGAACTCAGAATTTATCCGATGCAAGTCCTGCCGTGTGGGGCACCTTGAAGCTTGTGGGATTTGAGGCATCTGCAGTTCAAGGTACGCCAAATATGAATGCGGAAACCATAGATCCATTATGGACGCTTGCCCCGCCCGTTAGCATTGAGCGTTTGAGGCTGGGTGAAATACCACTGCCCGGGACGTTTCAATTATTATGGGATGATGACTATCTGTATGCGCTTGTTAAAGCTAAAGCCGGTTACGTCTTAAATCACGAGAACCAAAAAATTTGGGAGAAGGACGCAGCTGAGTTTTTTGTGGATGAAGATAATAGCAAGAGCTTGAGCTACGGCAGCTTTGATAGACATATCATTGTCTCGTATATGAATGACATTCAACCTTTTAAAAATATGGATCTGGAAGGTGTAGAATCCGTCACGGCTGTCACAGATGAAGGGTTTCATGTCATGATTAAAATACCATTCAAGCTTCCTCATGCTGCAGGCGATCGTATCGGGTTTGATGTTCAGTTGGACAGCACCCAAGGCACTGCATCCAGACAATCCATAACAGGCTGGTCTGGTTCTGAAAACTTATCAAGCACAACACCTTCATATCTTGGAACCGTTATACTTCAATCCGGGCCGCCTTCGCAATCTGCAGTTCAATCCGCACAGATATATAGCGAGAAAAGGACGTTAGTTCTTGGTGAACCAGGACAGGATGCGACGAAAATCCGTATTAAAGGCTGGCTTGAGGATGGGCGTGCAGCTAATATTGCCGCGGCCGATCTTTCTTACACCAGCAGTGACACAAGTGTGGCTGCTGTGCAAGATGATGGTACAGTCGTTGCTAAATCACCAGGGATAGCTTATATTACTGCAACAATTCATCTTCAAGGAGCAGCCGTACAAACAAATGCCATTCTCTTTAAGGTCATAGAGTATCCTGTGATGCCAAACCGGATATTTAATCCGGGGTTTGAAGAGGATAAAGGTTACAAAAATCCACCAACCGGCTGGTCTGTTTCGGGCGATACCAAAGCTTTTTATACAATGGATAACCAGTATGGTGCTAACCATCGCAATGGCATTCAGTTTGGAAATTTCTACAGCAGTGATGCTTATAAAGTGACGGTAACTCAAACTGTGTATAACCTTCCCGATGGATTGTATGAGTTTGAGGTCTGGCATAAGGGATACGGTCTAAACTCCGGATACGCGGCAGTCAAAAATTATGGCGGTGATGACGCTAAGGTGGAGCTGACAGATACGACTAACAGTTATACCAAGCTAAGTATTAAAGAGATTAAGGTTACATCAGGAGAAGCAACCATTGAACTTTACGTGGATGGTAAAAAAGGCACCCCTATGTATGTGGATGATATTGTATTTCGTCAATCACGTCCCAAGTCTACGGATGCAGCATTGGCGGATATTCTTATTGACGGTTCATATCTGCCTGGGTTTGAGAGTGGCAGGACGGCATACGAGGTTTTACTGCCAGCAGGCAGAATAAATATTCCCGCAGTCGTCCCGGTCCTCTTCGATACAAATGCTGCAGTCAAGATCAATATGCCTGCCAGTATACCGGGTACAGCAGAAATTGTAGTAACGGCGGAGGACCCTGCTGTGAGCTCGGTATATACTATTTTCTTCAGTCAAACTGCAGCTCCTGTAACTCCGCCAGTAATCCCTGCTCCTCCGTCTGGAACAGAGCCTGTGGTCGTAAAGCCCGAGTCTGAGATAGATCGGGATGACTGGGTGATTCAGGTAAACGCTGGTACCGGTCGTGCTGAAGTGCCTCTCCATGAGATAAAGGGGCGTTCCCTAACCATTAATAATGGTAGTGCAGCAATGACGCTGGATCGTAAATGGCTGGAGGAAATCAAGGCGATGCAACGGTCAAATGATACGAATGCAAAGTTGGAAATTACCTTACAGCCATTGGATACAGCGAAAGTCTCGATGCTGATGAAAACGGATTTTCAAGCCGCTGTAAAAAAAGCAGGAGCAGTCTACCAATTAAACGTTTCACTAATAAATAACGGAAAAATGATTACATTGAAGCCTGGCAAGGAGGCTATCCGGGTGGTGCTCCCGCTGGAAGGCAATCACGTCAATGCCGACCTCACAGGAGTATACTATTTTGATGAGACTAGCGGTATATGGGCATATATGGACCGTGAGCCAAAGAATGACGCAGAAAGTCTGGCACTGTACTTAAACCAGTTTGGAATGCATGGTTTATTCGAGTACTCCAAAATATTTACGGATGTACCTTCAACGCATTGGGTGTTTCCTGCTGTTCAGTTAATGAGTTCTAGACATATCATAACGGGTGTAAACAACCTCCAGTTCAAGCCAGGGGCGTCCATTACGAGAGCAGAGGCAGCGGTATTGATCTCTAGGGCTTTAAAACTGCCTCCATCCAGTGCAAACTCCTTTTCCGATATAAAGGCAGGGATTTGGTACGAAGCTCACGCTGCTGCCGTAGCTGATCTCGGCATCATTATCGGACGACAAAATGACCATTTTGCACCTAATGAGCCCTTAACCCGCGAAGAAATGGCTGCAGTTCTGGTAAGAGCGTACAGGTATAAATACCAGAGTGGGCACAGTGAAGCATCTGGACCAACAGTAAGCGGAGAGCTTTTTCAGGATGTATCACAAATTTCGGACTGGGCATTTGAGAACGTTGCGGAGGCGATCAGTATCGGTTTGCTTCAGGGGAAGGGGAATGGAAGGTTTGCACCTAAAGATCAGGTTACCCGTGCTGAAGCGGCGCAAGCCCTGTACAATTTGTTGCAGATCAATAATGAATAGAGTAAGCTGCTAAATCAACATAAGGTCTTTAGCCCACAAGTGGTGGGCTAAAGACCTTATTTGCAGTGATAAGATGGATGATTTGAATCAGTGATATTTATTCCACCTAGTGACAATTATTCATTCTATACGATATCCGGAAAGCGCTTTATATTTATGACAAGTACAGAAACCAAGTCACGTATGGGGGAGAGAGAGAATGAAAAAAGAAGGTTTGATGCACGAGCTCAAGAAAAACAAGCTGTTGTTTTTAATGCTGCTGCCCGGAATTCTTTATTTCTTTGTGTTTCAATACATTCCAATGAGCGGTATAGTCATTGCCTTTAAGCAATTTAGATTTGACAAAGGAATCTTTCACAGTCCTTGGGTGGGATTTGATAATTTCGATTTTTTCTTTAGGAGCGGAAAGGCCTGGATTATTACGAGAAACACTATTTTGTATAATCTGGCATTTATGGCCACCGGGCTGATACTACAGCTTGCAACAGCGTTATTCATTGCGGAAATAGGACGGAAATTTGTGAAGAAGTATATACAGACTACGCTGCTGTTTCCTTTTTTTATCTCCTGGGTTGTCGTGGGTACATTTATCTACAACTTATTCAACTTTGAATATGGCATCATTAATCACTACTTGAAGGATTGGGGTATGGAGCCGGTTGATATTTACAGCAGCAGCAGCAGCTGGAGCTACATCATCGTGTTCTTCAATAATTGGAAGTACATCGGCTACAATTCGCTGATCTACTTGGCTGCCATCTACAGCATTGATAAAAGTCTGTATGAAGCAGCAGAAATTGACGGAGCAGGCATTATGCAGCGTATTCGGTTAATTACGCTACCGCTCCTGATGCCGACAATTATGATTCTGTTACTGCTTGCAGTGGGACAGCTGTTTAGAGGGAATTTTGAATTGTTCTACAATGTGGTGGGTAACAACAGCTTGCTTTACAACCAAACGGATGTCATTGATACCTTTGTATTCCGTTCTCTAATTCAATCAGCTGATATCGGGATGACAGCAGCAGCAGGGCTTTATCAAGCCGTTTTGTGTCTGGTCATTATCCTTGTAACTAATTTTACAATTAAAAAATACAATTCCGATTATTCTTTGTTTTAGAAAGAAGGTGCGCTAATGTCGAGATCGTTAGAACAGAAGCTTTTCCATTCAGCTGGTTATTTGTTTCTCATTGCCCTTGCTGTTTTGTGCGTTCTACCGTTACTTTTTATATTCGGAGGATCATTTACAAGCGAACAATCTGTCATCCGCAACGGGTTTTCTCTCATTCCTAAAGAATGGTCGCTGGAGGCCTATGAACTAGCTTTTAAGAATCCCAAGGATTTGTTCCAGGCTTATTTTATCTCATTCTCTGTAGTGGCCGTCGGTACAGCGGCCGGACTCTTAATGACAGCTATGACAGGTTATGTCTTGTCGAGACGGGACTTTAAATACCGAAATTTCTTTTCCTTCTTTATTTACTTTACGTCTGTATTCAGTGGCGGCTTGGTGCCTTGGTATATTATGATGGTCTCTTATCTCGATATGAAGAATAATTTCCTGGCGTTAATTCTGCCGCTGCTGCTCAACGTTTTCTATATCATCGTAATGAAGAGTTTTATGTCAGGCATTCCTTTTGAAATTATAGAATCTGGAAAAATGGATGGTGCCAACGAGCTGCGAATTTTCTTCAAAATTATTCTACCGGTCTCTGGCCCGGCCTTGGCAACCATCGGTTTATTTATCGCTTTACAATACTGGAATGACTTCTTCAGTGCAATGCTGTTTATTACAGATCAGTCACTCATGCCACTGCAATACTATCTTTACAAGATGGTAAACTCCATGGATGCCTTAAGCCGTATGGCCTCCATGTCAGGTGTTCCTATTCCTCAGATGCCTAAAGAAACATTGAAGCTTGCCATGACGGCGTTGGTCGTGCTTCCGATCATATTTGTGTATCCATTCGTTCAAAGACATATTATTGGCGGTGTGACAGTTGGTGCAGTAAAAGGCTGATATAGGATTGGCTAAGGCTAATTTTATATATATAAATCAAATTGGGAGGTCAATGCAATGAAAACAAAACGTACGGCCAGTATTTTGTTATCGGTTTTGCTTCTACTATCCGTCATCCTTGGCTGCAGTCCTGACAAAGGCAATCATCAAGGCAACGGGTCTGTGACATCGACAGGCAGCGAGAAAGAAGGAACGGGAGGCACAAATGAAGGTGAAGCTGATCTGTCAGAAGAAGTGGAGTTGAAAATGATTCTGCTGGGCGATACACCCGTTGATGCGCAGGTCGTGTATGATGAACTGAATCAAAAATTAAAAGAAGATATAAACGCTACGGTAAAGGTAGAATTTCTTTCCTGGGCAGACTGGGCACAGAAATATCCTTTGATCCTGGCTTCAGGAGAGGATTACGATTTAATTTCTTCAGCTAGATGGTCGGATTATTTTAAAAACGCGAAAAACGGAGCCTTCTATGAAATCACACCAGAGAATTTGAATAAGTATGCGCCCCAGACTGTAGCTAATTCGCCACAAGAGGTTCTCGACTCCGCAATGGTGGACGGAAAGCTATACAATTTGCCCATGAACTATAAAGAGGTTACCGTTGACGGCTACATCGTCCGTGGTGACCTCCGGAAAAAGTATAACATTAACGAAATCAAGAGCTTGGACGATTTTGGTGCTTACCTGGATGTCATCAAGAAAAACGAGCCTGACATGATTCCTTGGGATACTGGAGCACAGGATTTCAACTATTTGCTTAGAGCGGCAGTATACGTGGATAACGGCTATTACAATCGTCTGAGTAAAGAGAGTGGTGTTCAGACCGTTGTAAAGACGGAAGAGGGAGCTCAGGTGCAAAGCAGCCTCGATATTCCGGAACTGAAGGATTACTTGGTAAAAATGAAAGAATGGAGAACGAACGGCTACTGGTCGAAAAATGCTATGGTGAACAAAATCCCGGCTAGAGATTCTTTTGTCAATGGCAAGAGTGCAGCATTCATTGACAATCTGCTTCAAGCTTCTTCAACTTATACTTCGTTAAAGCAATCCCAGCCGGATTGGGAACTGGAATTTTACCCGATCACTACGAACTCAATTGTTGCGAATCCATATATCAACAACGGCATGGCGATCAATGCCAAATCCAAAAATCCAGAGCGTGCATTAATGCTGCTAGATCTTCTCCGGAACGATAAATGGTATAACCAATTGACGACTTACGGCATTGAAGGGAAGCATTGGGAGCTTTCTTCAGACGGCAGGCTGGTATCACTCCCTGAAAGCGCAAATTTCCCGCCGGATTCAGCTTGTCCATGGGGATGGAGAGACTCCAGATTTTATTTGACGCCTGCGGACACCTTCCCGGTGTATGAGAGTGTACTGAAAGAAGCACAGGATCGAGCAGTTCCATCCAATATAGCTCTGTTCTCTATGGATAAAACAATCGGAAACATGGCTTCTATTGAAGCCGCTATTCAGGATATCAGTGATCAATATTTCGTGCCTTTAGTGCTTGGATATCTGGAAGATATTGATGCAGGTATTGAAAATCTAAGGTCCAAGGTACAGAGCGCGGGCTTTGAAGAATACATTCAGGAAACTCAGAAGCAGTTAGAAGCATTTGGTGTAACTTATCAATAATATACCGAGCAAGAGCTGGATGGCCCTCCATCCGGCTCTTGCTCGTCTGCAACCATGCGCATGCTGCCCTGCCTGTCTGAAATTTTGTTATAATGCTGTATATCATGTTCTGTTTATCATTCTGGATTGATTTAAAGGAGGCGGGAATCATTTCTTACCAAACTAATTATCGTGAAAATTATGGTTTTTTGTTTACGGATACGCCTCCTTTTCCGCTTCCACAAATTTCATCTATAGGATGGGAGCATCTTTCTGATCCCGACTATCGCTGGCATGGTCTGCATAGAGCAGAACCCAACCATGTTCTTTTTCAATATACATTATCTGGGTCTGGTAAGCTTATGCTTCAGAGCTCTGTTCATACACTTCAGCCCGGGGAAGCATTTATGGTGAGAATCCCGGGAGAGCACGAATATTTCTTTGAGCCGTCGGTGTCTCATTGGGAATTTATCTATGTGATGATTATGGATAAGGAGCTCTCGCGCTGGGTTGATCAGGTCACTCAGGACCGAGGGAACGTTCAAGCTTATCACTCGGAGTCCGAAATCATCAGGTGCCTAAGACAGATGCTGGAACAAGCTAGAAACAAGCAAATTCAAAATATATATTATTCAGCTGAACTGGCATATCAATTTTTCATGACCCTTCTCAGAGACCAGCCATCCAGTCAAGAACATGACGAGATGCCGGTGTTTATTGAACGTGCACTCCAATACATGAATATTCATTTCAAGGACATCGAAAGCTTAGATCAGATCTCGAGCATGGCAGGGATTTCAAAGTATCATTTTTTGCGGCAGTTCCGTAAATATATACACTGTACCCCGCTCGAATATTTGAACCGCGTGAGAATTGAGAAATCCGCTGAACTACTGCGAAAGTCCGACATGAACATTGAGGAAATTGCAAAGGAAGTAGGATACTCCAACGGTAATTATTACTCAAAGGTATTTCGACAATGGGTAGGCACTACACCGGGCAAGTTTAGAAAAGGCAGGGATTTCATGCCTATCGATCATCTAAGTATTAAATGAGAAATAAATAAGCCGCCCCTGAGATCTATGATCTCTGAGGCGGCTATTGCAACTACGTTAACTTTACTAATCTTGCTCCGTGTGGAAGTGTTCTTAAGGATATGGAACGTTCAGCTTGACCCAGTTCAGCTCGCTCC
Source organism: Paenibacillus algicola (assembly GCF_005577435.1). Taxonomy (NCBI): domain Bacteria; kingdom Bacillati; phylum Bacillota; class Bacilli; order Caryophanales; family Paenibacillaceae; genus Paenibacillus; species Paenibacillus algicola. The sequence continues at coordinate 1,479,696 of NZ_CP040396.1, forward strand.
CATACATCTCTTACATGGATAACGCCTTCTAATTGAAGCTTTGATAAAGGGACTTCAATATAATCAGCAGTCACCCCGGTATTAAATACAGCAAGATACATTGAACCATCCTGGTCCTTAGCTGTCCATGCTATGTGGCTGCCGCTCCGAAACAGCTGTTTTCCACCGAAAGAATGCGTAATTAACCTTAATACCTCGGGATTTGTAAGAAGAGAAAGTGTCCACTCATCATTGTCTCGCAATTCACCCCCGACCATTAATGGGGAACGAAAGATACACCATAAAGTCATCATTGTGACCTGCTCGTCTTTTGTGAAGCGAGTCCATCGGTCTCCCACAGCATGTTCATAGGACCGAAGTGCGATGTGTCCGAGCGGAAGCATGTCTGCATCCGGCCAGTGACCAGGACCGACATGCTCCTGCCAAAGCGCACATTTATAAAACTCGTCAAATAGATCTTCCCATCGATCCCAGAAGTCCGCAGTCATTCTCCACATATTGGCATGTGTTTTAAGGTGCTCAGCTTTCTCCAGCGGAGCTGGGCCGCAAGATAAGCTTAGAACCATATTCCGACCACAATGATCAATAGCGTTACGGATTAATTCAATCTCACCTTCCGAGTACGGGAACGAAATATCATCAACCTTGACAAAATCAACACCCCAGGAGGCATACAATTCAAATATTGAATTGTAATAAGCTTGTGCTCCTTCTTTTGTGGCGTCGATGCCATACATATCCGTATTCCATGAGCATATGGACGTAGTAGAGGCGATGTCCCGCGCCGTCCGTGATGTTCCCAAGATCGGAGTGTTAGCGTGAACAGCTTGTCTAGGTATTCCGCGCATAATATGTATTCCGAATTTGAGTCCCATGCCATGTATTTGATCAGCTAATGGCCCAAAGCCTCGTCCTTGCTCAGCGGATGGAAAGCGATTGATGGCCGGTATTAAACGCGCATAATCATCCATAGCAAGCGGTACAAATGGCCGATATATGGAAGAGTTTGCATCCGGTTCGTACCATTGAATATCAACAACAACATACTCCCATCCGTAAGATTTCATATGCTCTGACATATATGCTGCATTGCCTAGGACCTCTTCTTCCGTTACGGAAGCCCCGTAACAATCCCAGCTGTTCCAACCCATTGGCGGGGAGCTTGCGATTTCCACTGTAGCTGTCATGGTTAACATCCTTTCATCATCGCTACATTTGCAGCGTTAATAATCTTATGATCACATGGAGTAGGTGAAGGGTTCAAGACTAAAATGCTGCTATTCAGAAAAGTAAAATATTGCTCTGAACTTGAGAGGTATATTTATTCTTAAACGTTAAAAATATGTATTAAGTATGTATTAAGTATGTTTTATTAAAGAGTTAGTTTACTGTTATGATTTTTTTATATATAATATTGCTACCCTGAATAAGGCCAATCCAGTAGCAGTGGGAGGCAGGCATGATCAAAGCATTAATTGTGGATGATGAAAGAAGAACTAGAGATTTTTTGCTGCGTTATATTCCATGGAGTGACATTGGAGTTACCTCGGTATTAACTGCGCCGGATGGATTGCAGGCTCTTGAGCTGGCCATGACGTTTAAGCCTGATCTTATATTAAGTGATATTATGATGCCCAAGATGAACGGGATTGACATGGCAAAGCGAATTAGAGAGAACAACATACAATCCAAGCTTATTTTTTTAAGCGCTTACTCAGAGAAGCCGCTGTTGAAATCAGCTATCCAACTACAGGCTATCGATTTTATTGAAAAGCCTATTGATCGAGAAGAAATTAAGTCGTTACTCTCCAGGACAGCACAGTCTATTATTCAAGAACGGAATGAGCTGGATCTGAATCTTCTGCAGAGAAAAACTGTGAACGATCTATGTAACGAGACTGCCAATGGACATTCTTTAAGCAGCGCTCTGAATAAGCTGCAGTTTCCCGGTGATGTACCCTGTGTAACGATCTTGATCAAGCAGCTCCAGGCCGCGAAGCATTTATCAGTAATGGCTAACAATACGCATGCAGTATTGAGCATACTTACGCAAGAAGCTGTAATTCTCATGGCCCATGTAAAGATGATATTCGCTCCATCGGCTGTAGAGGGTGATGTTATTGTTGTACATTGCACAGCGGCTTCTGCGATAAGTATGGAGGATATAAAGGATATGTGTCGGCGTCTCTTAACGCAAGCATCAGCACATGGGACCTCCGTGTTTATAAGCGTCGGCACACGGGTTGCCGATTGCAAGAACCTCCCGCAATCCTTTGCAGCAGCACAAAAGGGTTTGGGTAAAAGCTTTTTCCTGGGGGAAGCCTGTGTAACGGGTCAAGAAAAGCGCGGTGAAAGGGAGCGGTCTCTGGCAAACCTGAACATCGAAGAGTTGATCGAGAGCATTATCTCCTCCATCAAACAAAACCAGCCAGAGCAGACAGAGCTTTTTTTTCAGCAGCTTTTTGAGGTACTTAGAGAAGCTGAAGTGGAGCAAGTGACCCAGGTTCGCCAGTTTTTCTACATGTTATTGGTTGAAATACAAGAGTATATCAATAGTAACCAGTTGAATCTGAAACAGTTTCATGAAGAGGACATGGATACGGAGCATCAATACTTGTGGGAAATGGTTGCTGAATTTCCTACTATGTATCATTTTAAACACTATGTTGAGCGTCTAACCGCTTGGATTTTCGGTAAAATCAAGGAGCCAGGATCTAATGAAACGGCAGACGCAGTATTGAATATCATCAATCATCGTATTTCAGATGCTAATCTGGGTGTCAGCACAATGGCGCATGAGCTTTATTTGACACCTTCTTATATTTGCCAAGCCTTTAAAAGAAAAACAGGAGTTACAATCAATCACTATATTACGAACGCTCGAATAAAGCTGGCTAAAGCGCTTCTTCAGGAGGAACTGCTAATGCATGAAGTGGCCGAGCGAGTGGGTTACAACGATCCTAAATATTTCACGAAAGTATTCAAAAAATCGGAAGGGGTGACCCCTTCGGAATACCAGAAGCGTGCGCGGTCATGATGTATGTACTCCAGTGGATCAGGTCAATAACCAATAATCTAAAGCTAAGGACCAAGCTGGTTATTAGCTTTACTTTGTTTCTAGTACTACCTTTGGGAATCTACACGGTCATTTCATACAATCAAGCTGCTGAAATCTTAAGAAATCAGACTATTGTAAATGCAGATCAGGCATTTGATGAGGCCGTTAATGGGGTGCATCACATTACAGAGTATATGGATCAGACATTAAACTCTGTCAGTCTTAATAAAGGGATTAACACGATTCTGTCTAAAAATGAGTATTCCACATTGTATCAACAAATTGCGGATTATTTTTATATTGAGAATACTCTTCAAGAATACGAATCGAATCGGTTCTCTCTTCGGCTTGAGCTCTATATGAAGGATGCTTTTGAGCAAACGTCTGATAATGTAAATACGTTTACATATTACAGTGCTCGGCAGGAAAACTGGTACCAGATCATGGAGCGTGAAGGACTAAACACCTACTGGTTTAACGAACAAAATGTTAAAAACGGAGTTAAGTACCTGAGTGTGAGCAGAAAAATCTGGGACTTGAACAATTTAAACCGTCAGGTTGGCATTATCAAAATTAAAATAGAAGAGGAGATGGTCCTCTCTATACTTGAAAATAGCATTATTCATCAAGATAGCCAGGTTTTCTTGGAGCATTCACCAGGGCATATCCTACTAAGAGCCGGGATTTTGACACCAGATATCGACAAAGCGGCCTCCTTTCTCGGCAAAATTGAACCCGAACAGTCTTGGGAACCATACACTTATGATAATCAGCAGATGCTTGTTAACCAGGCTAGTATTCGCGGTACACCCTGGAACTTGACAACCATTGTTCCTATGAACAGTGTCCTCAAGAATATCACAGCGCTTAACCAACAAATGCTGTGGTCTATGCTCATCATTGCTGTCATCGGCTATGTAATGGCCTTATATACTGCAAATCTTACTACGTTGCGTATTACTAAGCTTATCCAGCGAATGAAAGGGTTGCCAGAGGGGCGGTTTCTCTCCATACAGGGATATCACGGCAGGGATGAGGTCGGAGAGTTGATCGACAATTATAATTATATGATTGAGCAGATCCAGAGGTTGATGAAAGATAAATTCGAAGCTGGTAAAGCTCTAAAGCATGCTGAACTGAGAACGCTTCAAGCTCAGATTAATCCGCATTTTTTGTATAATACTCTTGATGTCATTAATATTATGGCTGCTGAGCATGGTGTTTCTGAAATATCACATACCGTGAAGCAGCTGACAACCTATTACAAGCTTGGACTTAATAAGGGCAGGGATATGGTGAGTCTCAAGGATGAATTAAAACATGTTGAGGCTTATATAGAAATTCAAAATATCCGGTTTGAGCATTCATTCAATTTATCAATAGACGTGCCTGAATCGCTTCTGTCCTGTATGCTGCCGAAGCTAACGCTCCAGCCTATTATTGAGAATGCTGTAATTCATGGCATATTGGAATCTAGTATTCCTGAAGGGCAGATTACAATTAAAGTTTATGCTGAAGGGGATACATACTTTATTCAAGTAACAGATACGGGACCTGGATTCAAGCCTGCTAGTTTGAATACGTCCTTCCAGCAAGATCAAGAGCACCTCAATGGGTTTGGAATGGTTAATGTGCACGAACGGATATGCCTCACTTACGGCGATACTTATGGACTTGAGGTGGATGCATCTTATGCAGATGGAGCCAGAGTCACTCTCAAATTACCAATCTATAAGGATGAGGATTCTATAAGCAGCAACCAATTTTCCTCCAAAACATAATCTTTCCTCTTTATATTGATTTTGGAAGAGGGTTATAATGAAGTTGTTTTCAGCCGCGGTGAAAACGCATTCAATTATACAGGATGAGGTGAAATGATGTTTTTGTTAAAAAACAGCCGGTATTCACTCGTATTGTTCCTCGTGTTCTCTATGATCAGCGCATCCATGTTGAGCGCTACAGGAAATGTTCATGCGGCTACGGGTCCGGGAGGACTGAATTATTCGGGCGGATTAACCTGGAATTCATCCACAGGCACGTTGACATTCACAGGAACAGGAAGCATCCAAGGTTTTTATTACGACGTGCCCACTACCGTTAAGAAGGTAGTGATCAAAAGCAATGTTACGGTTACTGGCGCCTTTAAATTCTATGGCAATGCTACAATTGAGGGGGAAAACCAGAACACCTCGGTCATTTATGGTACACCGGAGCAAAAGTACACTCAGAATCGCGGACTGAATCCGTGGGAGCATAATGCCATTGCTCTAATGTCAAATGCGACACTGAACGTCAAAAATCTGAAGACCCTGAATCCTAGAGGATATCATATTTCAGGGTATGGATCTGCAACAGTGATCCACGCAGACCGTGTAAGCCTGATTGATGATCGTGGTGGAGATCAGAACAATAGTGACGGTTTTATTGGATCTAATGGTTCTTCGATCAAGAACAGTTTCATTAAAACCGGCGACGATTCCATTAAATTGTACCGCAATATGACGATTGAAAATGTTGAAATCCACATGCTTCGTAATGGCGCACCCATCCAGTTTGGATGGAATGATGACGACAATCAGAATGTGACTGCTACCATTACAGGCCTCAAGGTGGTCGGGAAAAGTCCGAACAACTATTACAATCTCGCCGTATTTACTTGGTTGAACAATAATAACACATCAACTAAAAACATCACGATCAGTGATGTAGATATTCAGGTTCCGGGCGCTAAACTGTTCCAGTTAAACCCATCTGGCGGAACAGCGAATATTACGATGACGGGAGCCACAATCCAAACCGGTACTTATGGGGTTAAGAACACCAAGGGCACAATCAGCATTAACGGCTCCACCCAACAGAAAAATAATTACTAAGGTCTAAATTGCGTTTCTCTTAAAGTTGGAGTGAAGAATCCGTACAATGTAACCCCGGCAAGGCTGGGAGCATCGTGCGGATTTTTTGCATCGGTAATATCAGACGCTTATGACGCTGTGTTGTTTCGGAGGGAATGATATGCCCAAAGACAAGGATGATCTATTCTGCCTCTTGTACCAAAACGCCCAGATGATGCATGAATAAATGATCCTTAACACAAAAGCACGGCCCAGCAGTTCATCTGCGGGCCGTGCTTTTGTGTTAATACGAGATTTTCTCTGACAATTCAATGGTTCCGCCGCCCAAGCAGGTTTCTCCGTCATAAAAGACGACGGCCTGCCCCGGCGTGATCGCTTTCTGCGGAGAGGCAAAGGCCACATGGGCAGTCCCGTCTTCCCGGCGGGTGACGGTAACCTCCTGGTCCGGCTGACGATAACGGAATTTGGCGGTGCAGGTGAATGACGCGGCGGGCACAGCCGCTTCCCCTGCAATCCAGTTCAGGCCGGAGGCAACAAGGCCTGTAGAATACAGGCTTGGGTGGTCACCTTGAACGACGTACAGGATGTTATCCTGAAGGTTCTTGTCGGCCACGAACCATGGTTCTCCGGAGCCGGAGCCGCCGATGCCGAGGCCCTGGCGCTGACCTAGCGTATAATACATCAGCCCGTCATGCCGTCCCTTCACGTCCCCTGTCACAATATCGACCATATCTCCGCCCTGCGCCGGCAAGTATTGTCCCAGAAATTCTTTGAAGTTGCGCTCGCCAATAAAGCAGACGCCTGTGCTGTCTTTCTTCTTGGCCGTGTACAGTCCTGCTTCCTCTGCGAGGCGGCGAACCTCCGGCTTCGGCAAATGACCGATTGGAAACATCGCTTTGGACAGCTGTTCTTGATTGAGCGCGTTCAGGAAGTAGGTCTGATCTTTATTGCTGTCCACGCCGCGGAGAAGAGAATACACTCCGTCGTTCTCCACAACACGCGCATAGTGGCCGGTGGCCACATAATCCGCACCCAAATCGATAGCCTTGTTCAGAAACTCGCCAAACTTGATTTCACGATTGCACATGACATCCGGGTTCGGGGTTCTGCCTGCCTTATATTCATCCAGAAAATAGGAAAATACTTTATCGTAATATTCCTTTTCGAAATTGATGGTGTAATACGGGATATCCAGCTGCTCACAGACACGGCGTACGTCCTCGGCGTCCGCTTCTGCGGTACAATAGCCGAATTCATCAGTATCGTCCCAGTTCTTCATGAAGATACCGATCACTTCATAGCCCTGCTGCTTCAGAAGCAGCGCGGTCACGGAAGAATCGACACCACCGGACATACCGACGACGATCCGCTTGCGGGTTGCTTGTTCTGTCATTGTTGATCACCATTTTCTAATTTGAATTGTGCCCATACCTGTATTCTATCACAACCTGTCCAGCTCTACACGGACATGATTTGTCCACTCCAGGTGAACAATTTGATGAACAGCTCCTGAAAATTCCCCACAAACGGCAATGGTATGTTACCATATACAGAGGTATTTGATCGGAATAAAGAGGTTATGTTAATGAGGGTGTGAAATCTTTTCCATTTTCCGATGAAATCAAGGAAGAAATAAACATATAACAACCATTGTAGAGAGGTGTCCCCTTAATGAAGATATCAACAAAAGGCAGATATGGATTGACGATTATGATGGAGCTGGCGGCCAAGTTCGGAGAAGGGCCAACCTCGCTGAAGAGCATTGCCGAGAAAAATCAGCTGTCTGAGCATTATCTGGAGCAGCTCATTGCTCCGCTGCGCAATGCCGGGCTCGTCAAGAGCATCCGCGGTGCCTACGGCGGCTATATTTTGTCCCGGGAGCCGGAAAGCATAACGGCCGGTGACATTATCCGCGTGCTGGAGGGACCGATTTCCCCGGTCGATTTTACGGAAGAGGATGACCCGGCTAAGCGGGATTTGTGGCTGCGCATTCGGGACAGCATTGCCGAGGTGCTTGACTCCACAACGCTGGACAACATGATTCACTATCAGGAACAGTCCGCTTCGGACAATTATATGTTCTATATATAGGCGGTGCAGGGATGAACAAAATTTACTTGGATCACGCGGCTTCCTCTCCAATGCACCCGGAGGCCGCAGCGGCGATGATGTCCGTCATGACCGGGCACTTCGGGAATGCTTCCAGCGTTCACGGCTTCGGCCGCGAAGCCAAAAAGATCGTGAATGGCTCCCGTGACCGGATTGCAGCCTTGCTCGGCTGTGATCCGGATGAGCTGATCTTTACATCTGGCGGTACAGAGAGCGACAACCTGGCTATTCTGGGAACGTTGGCGGCAGATCATGCCCGCGGCAAGCATATCATCACATCGTCTGTGGAGCACCATGCGGTGCTCCACACCTGTCATGAGCTGGAGCGGCAGGGCTGGGAGGTAACTTATCTGCCGGTGGACAATACAGGACGGTTATCTGTAAGTGATGTAGAAGCAAGCATTCAAGATGACACAGCGCTGATTACGATTATGTATGGCAACAATGAAGTGGGCACGCTTCAGCCTATCGCCGAGATTGGGGAGCTGGCGCGCAGCCGCGGCATTGTCATGCACACGGACGCTGTTCAGGCGCTGGGGATGGAGGAGATCTCGTGCCGGGAGCTGCCGGTGAATTTATGGAGCTTCTCCGCACATAAGGTGAACGGGCCGCAGGGAATCGGTGCGCTGGTCCATCGCCGAGGAACTTCCCTGGCACCGCGTCAGCACGGCGGCCTGCAGGAGAAGAAGCGCCGGGCAGGCACCGAGAATATGGCGGGCATAGCCGGCTTCGCCAAGGCTCTGGAGCTTGCCGTGCCATCCCTTTCCGAACGCCGGGGTCATGCAGAAGAACTGCGCAGCACGCTGCTAACCGGACTTCGCGCCGAAATCGGCGAAGAAGCGTTCATCATCAATGGCAGCGAGGAGCACTACATGCCGCATATTCTGAATATCAGCTTCCCGGGCATCCCTACAGAAACGATGCTGATGAATCTGGATATGGCAGGCATAGCTGCGGCGAGCGGCTCCGCCTGCACGTCAGGCTCCCTTGAAATTTCACATGTTCTGCTGGCAATGAACCTTCCTGAAAATGTTTATCGCTCCGCGATTCGCTTTAGTTTTGGTTTGGGTAATACTACTCAAGAAATGGAGTACACATCACAAAAAATTGGAACCTTCCTGAAACGGCTGCGTAAATAACCCTCAAGGATTCTCTCTTGAAATGGGTCAGGAGGTGTCAGTAGTCCATTTCATCCTTAGCACGAGCAGCGGCCATCGCTATCATCGTGCGAATTCGTAAAGGGATGAGGAGGTATCCAAGTCTTATGAAGCTTCAGGAAATGATTGGACTCGCTGTATTCGACGTGGAGAACGGCAAGGAGATTGGGAAAATCCACGATTTTATATTAGATGAACAATGGAATATTACCGGTTTTGAGCTGGAAGGCAAGGCTCTCTTTTCCTCACATGTGAAAACCGTATCATGGGACAACATTGAGGCTTATGGAGAGGATGCCGTCATGATCCGGAGTGAAGAAGTGATCGAGAAGACGGATGCTGACCAAATACCCTATACCTATCTGCTGGGGCGGCGGAAATTGAAAGAGATGCAGGTGCTGACAGAGGACGGGATGCTGCTCGGACGCATTTCGGATGTTTATTTTGAGCAGGAACAGGGCAATAAAGTACTAGGACTCGAAATTTCAGACGGATTTGTATCGGACTTGATTGAAGGCCGCAGATGGCTGCCTTGCACCCCGGAGATGAGTATTGGAGAAAGTGCCGTTATGGTGCCCCCGCTCAGCGAACAGCGACTGGAGAAAGCCATTAATTCTGTGAATGGATAGGTGAGGTTAGGATGTTGAAATGTCCAAATTGCAATTCCAAGGATATTGGTAAGATTGGCTCGCACCAATTTTACTGCTGGGGATGCTTTATTGAATTAACTGTCAATGGTGAGAAAATGTCTGTATATCAGGTGGAAGAGGATGGAACGCTCAGTTCGCTGGATGATCTGTTCTTTGGCGAGGAATATCCGCAGGATTTTCCTCCCATGCAGGCTTCTAACTGACGCAGATTTACATAGAATCATGACGGGAATCACACCCTTATGGCGCATGAGCGCTCACAGGGTGTGATTCTTTTTTTATAATTTGCAGGGCTCGTACATATACTTACAAGGCAGGTGGCTTCTGAAAGCTGTGGAAGGAGAGGATGTCTTGTGGATCAGCTGGGTGCAAGCAAATGGTTCAGGCTGCTGATCTGGGTGCTGCTTTCCCTGATTATTTTATATTTCGTATGGCTGCTGCGGCCGATGCTGATGGACGTATACCGATTCTTAAAGGCCGTGCTGGCGCCGTTTTTAATTGCCATGATCATATCCTATGTGTTAAATCCCATCGTCTGTCTGCTCTCGGAGCGCAAGATGCCTCGAAGCATAGCAGTGCTGCTCATTTATGCCGTATTTCTGACCTGCCTGGCCGTTATCATCATCAACATGATTCCGATGCTGATCCGTCAGCTGGAGGAGCTCAATGAGCATCTTCCCGAATTTACGATGCATGCCCAGAGCCTGATGAGCAGCCTAGACAGCAAAATACTGCCGCCCGGTGTTCGCACGGGTATGAACAGCTGGTTGTACCATATGGAAACCCGTGTCGCTGGCAGTATTTCGCAGTTTATGGACAATATCGGCACGACGATCGGTGTGCTGTTTAACATTCTGGTGGTACCTTTTCTGATCTTTTACATCTTGAAGGATTTCGAAGTGTTCCAACGAACGGCAGTTTCTTATTTGCCCCGGAGCCGCAGAAAGTCGATTGTAACCATGCTGCGGGAGATTGATACAGCGCTGGGCAACTATGTTCGGGGGCAGTTTATCGTCTGCCTGATCATCGGAGTGCTGGCATATATCGGCTATATGCTTATCGGAATGCCGTACGCGCTGCTGTTTGCCAGCATTGTGGCCCTGTTTAACATTGTTCCGTACGTCGGCCCGTTCTTCGGTGCGGCTCCGGCCCTGCTGATGGCGTCAACCATTTCACTGAAGCTGCTGCTGCTGGCGGCCCTGGTGAATGTTGTGTGTCAGATGCTGGAGGGCAATGTGATTTCTCCGCAGGTTGTCGGCAAAAAGCTTCATATGCATCCGCTGTTAATTATCTTTGCGCTTCTCGTCGGCGGCCAGCTTGCCGGCATGGTGGGACTGATTTTGGCGGTACCGGTCTTTGCGGTCATGAAGGTGCTGCTACAGCATTTTTTCGCCTATGCCGTTCGCCGGAAAACCTGACCCTATAAAAGGGATTGCCCTTCATTGACAGAAGCAGAGGGCATGGATATACTTGAAAATATTAAGTCCATATGACCTAAATCGATGAGGGAAAGAAGTAGATCTGACGGATGCTTTACCAGAGAAGAAGCTCCTGCTGCGTGCTGCAGCGTTGGGTGCAAGAGCTTCAAAGCATCGCTGATCGAAAGCAGATTTCCGAGTGTGAGCCTAACCTCACCGGCTGGCAGCCGTTATCTAATGCCGCAACAAGGCGATCTCTTTTAGCCTGTCCGAAGCTTTGCTTCTTAAGGACAAGAAGTGCTGGAAGGCAAGGAGATAACCAGGGTGGTACCGCGATAAACATCGTCCCTGATTCTATTCAGGGGCTTTTTTTATGCTCAAAACCCGGCATATCCCATTATTCCTTAATAACCTAAATAAACGGAGGATGAAGAACATGAAAGCAAGTGAAATCCGCTCCAAATGGCTGGAGTTTTTTGCAGAGAAAGGACATAAGGTTGAGCCCAGTGCCTCCCTGGTACCGCACAACGACCCGTCGCTGCTGTGGATTAACGCCGGTATGGCTCCGCTGAAATCCTACTTTGACGGGCGTGAGAAGCCGGACAATCCGCGGATTGCGAATTCGCAGAAATGCATCCGGACCAATGACATTGAGAATGTCGGCAAAACGCGCCGTCACCACACGTTTTTTGAAATGCTGGGCAACTTCTCGATCGGCGATTATTTTAAGGAAGAGGTCATTACATGGGCGTGGGAGTTTCTGACGGATCGCAAATGGATCGGCTTTGATCCCGAGAAGCTGTCGGTTACGGTCTACCCGGAGGATGAGGAAGCCTACAAGCTGTGGAATGAGAAAATCGGGCTGCCAGCCAGCCGCATTGTGAAGCTGGAGGACAATTTCTGGGATATTGGCGAGGGGCCTTGCGGTCCGTGTACGGAAATTTTCTATGACCGCGGCGAAGCTTACGGAAATGACGCTTCCGATCCTGAGCTGTACCCGGGTGGGGAAAATGAAAGGTATCTGGAGGTTTGGAACCTCGTCTTCTCCCAGTTCAACCATAACAAAGATGGCAGCTATACACCGCTTCCGAATAAGAACATTGATACCGGGGCGGGCCTGGAGCGCTTTGCCTCCATTCTTCAGAATGTAGATTCCAACTTCGATACTGATCTGTTCCAGCCGATTATTCAGCAGACCGCCGCGCTGGCAGGCGTCAAGTACAACCACAGCACAGAAACCGATGTTGCGTTCAAGGTGATTGCCGATCATATCCGGACGGTGGCGTTTGCGGTCGGTGACGGGGTGCTGCCTTCCAATGAAGGACGAGGCTACGTGATTCGGCGCCTGCTGCGCCGTGCGGTTCGCTACGGCAAGGTGATCGGCCTGGACAAGCCATTCCTGTATAGCCTGACGGCGGTTGTGGGAGACATTATGGGCGTGTATTATCCGGAGGTTGTGGAGAAGCGCGAGTTCATCGAGAAGGTCATTGCAACGGAAGAGGAGCAGTTCCACAGAACACTATCAGACGGACTAGGTATTCTCGCGGACATCAGTGCACGTGCTAAGCAGCAGGGACAAGCTCAAATCAGTGGCAGTGATGCGTTCAAGCTGTATGATACGTATGGCTTCCCGTTCGATTTGACGGAGGATTATGCACTGGAGCATGGCCTGACAGTAGACCGTGAGGGCTTTGATGCCGCGATGCAGGAACAGCGCGATCGTGCGCGCAGTGCCCGTCAAGAGACCGAGAGCATGAAGGTGCAGGGCGGTGTGCTGTCCGATTACACGGTTAAAAGTGAATTTATTGGATATAATGACACCGTTTGTGCTGCTAATGTCATCGCCCTAGTTACAGAGGAAGGCTTTGTGGAGCAGGTTGGTGAAGGCCAGTCCTGTCAGGTCATTCTGGATGCCACGCCATTTTATGCCGAGAGCGGCGGTCAGGTCAGCGACCAGGGGGTTCTGGAAGGCGAAGGCGTCCGCGCGCGGGTGGAAGGATTGTTCAAGGCACCGCATGGTCAGCATGTCCATCTGGTCACCGTGGAAGCGGGCGAGCTGAAGGTTCATGGCGCTGTGCAAGCACAGGTGGATTCCGACAAGCGCCGCGACATTGTGAAGAATCATACGGCAACGCACCTGCTGCATAAAGCGCTGAAGGAAGTGCTGGGCGATCATGTCAATCAGGCCGGATCTCTTGTAGAGCCGCAGCGTCTGCGTTTTGACTTTTCTCACTTTGGCAGCATTACGCCGGAGGAGCTCGCGGATATCGAGCGCCGCGTGAACGAGCAAATCTGGAAGGGCACTGCGGTAGTGATCGAGAACAAATCCATCGACGAGGCCAAAGCGATGGGAGCGATGGCCCTCTTCGGCGAGAAGTACGGTGAAGTGGTCCGCGTCGTTCAGGTTGGCGATTACAGTCTGGAGCTATGCGGAGGCTGTCACGTCCAGAACACCTCTGAAATTGGCATATTCAAGCTGATCGGTGAAAGCGGAATTGGCTCGGGTGTTCGCCGGATTGAGGCTGTCACCGGTCGCTCGGCCTACCATTTTGCGGAATCCCAGGTCGATATCCTGAAGCAGTCCGCAGCTATTTTGAAGAGTAGCCTCCAGGATGTGCCGAAGCGGGTGGAGGCTCTGCAGCAGCAGCTGAAGGAGCTTTCCCGTGAGAATGAATCCCTGCAGGGCAAACTGAGCGCGATCGAAGCCGGACAGCTGAGCGACAAGGTTATCACAGCGGGAAACACCAAGCTGCTGGCCGCTGAAGTGCAGGCTGGAAGCATGGATGCCTTGCGTACGGTAGCGGATGAGCTGAAGAGCAAGCTGAGCGAGACGGTCGTTGTGCTTGGTGCAGTTATGGGCGATAAGGTGAACTTTGTCGTATCCGTGCCGAAAGAGCTTGTAGAGAAAGGGCTTCATGCGGGCAAATTGGTGAAAGAGGTAGCTGCGGTTTGCGGCGGCGGGGGCGGCGGCCGTCCGGATATGGCCCAGGCTGGAGGCAAGGATGCTTCCAAGCTGCAGGCAGCCCTGAAGCGGGCGGAGGAGCTGGTAGCGGGCGCTTAATGCGGCGCCTGCTGCATCCCAGCGGGAATAATCCGCTGAAATTTTGCTCCTGCATTTCCAAAGGCGACGGCGTGTGTGTTATGATAGAACTAGATCAAGCTGGTAAATATTTTTTCAACGAAGATGGTCTGCAACATGTTCTTTGAAGAAGGTAGGTGTCACGCATGGACTCAATGGATAAGACAGTCAAGTTCAATGTAAAAGGTGATGAGCAGGAGGCTTCCGCCCGGGATATTATGCTGTCGGTATATGACGCATTGACCGAGAAGGATTATAACCCGATCAATCAGATTGTCGGTTATTTGCTTTCCGGGGACCCCGCTTATATACCGCGGCACAACAATGCCAGAAGCCTGATCGGCAAGAAAGAGCGAGACGAATTGATTGAAGAGCTGGTCCGGTTCTACCTAGCCAGTCACCGTTAGGAGTGCAAGGATGAAGATCATGGGATTGGATTACGGGGACCGTCGAATCGGTGTGGCGCTCAGCGATGTGTTCGGATGGACAGCACAAGGGCTCGAAGTCATTGAACGGCGCGGAGAAGACACCGGGTTGGATCGCATCACTGCCTTGGTAAAAGAGCATGAGGTAAGTGAAATTGTGGTCGGGCTGCCCAAGAATATGAATGGCAGCATCGGTCCTCGGGGTGAAATCTGCATGGAGTTCGCAGTCCTGCTGCGGGAATCCCTGTGCTTGCCCGTTCACCTTTGGGATGAGCGGCTCTCCACGGTATCTGCTGAGCGGACGCTGCTGGAAGCCGATGTCAGCCGCAAAAAACGCAAGCAAGTCATAGACAAGATGGCTGCAAGTTTAATTTTGCAAAACTACTTGGACTCTAAAAGGTAAAGGTGAGGGTGATAACAATGGCCAATGAACAAATGAACATGCAAGATGAACCGGAAATTATTTATATCCCTGATGAAGAGGGCAATGAGGAAGAGTTTGAAGTCATCATGAAGTTTGAAGTGGATGACTCCGATGCCAAATATATGATGGTTGTCCCGGTGGAAGGTGCCGACGAGGATAGCGATGAGGTGTATGCCTTCCGCTACGAGGAAGACGGGGACGATCTGAAGCTGTATATGATTGAGGATGACGAGGAATGGAGCATTGTGGAAGAAACCTTCAATACGCTCGTAGAGCAAATGGACGGGAGCCAGTTAGATGACTAATTATTCTCCGGAGCAGGTCGTTTGGACACAATCGCTGAGAGAAGCTTTTGGTGAGAGCGTCGAGCTGCAGGATGAGAGCGGTCAGACAGAAGTGTTCGACATCGCAGCAGAGTTTGAGGTGGACGGGGTAGGCTATGCTATTCTGGTTCAGCCAGACCGTAAAGATGAAGAATACGAAGTGCTGCGAATCGTGAAGGCTGGCGATGGCAGTCTAGAGCTGGCAACCATTGATGATGACGAGGAATGGGAGAATATCTCGGAGCTGTACGACGAGCTGACCTTCCCGGAAGAAGACGAGTACTAAGAAGTGAGCGGGTCATGCTTAGCCTCTGCGGCGCGGCATGTCCCAGCTTCAAACAGCTAAGGAAAGGGCGGAGCAGTCCGCCCTTTTTGGTATGGAGGAGAGTGCTTCATGAAGAAACTGGGCATCACACTGTTCTTGCTGCTTCTAATTGCTGGAGGGGCAGGATGGTATGTGTGGAATGGAATTCAGCCTGTTGAGGGCGGCGGACAGCCGGTAGAATTTACGATTGAGCCCGGAACGGGCACGTCCCGGATTGCAGAGCTGCTGGAGGAAAACGGACTCATTAAGAATGATCTTTTGTTCAAAGGGTATTTGAGACTGAATGAAGAAGGCAGCCGCTTTATGGCGGGCACCTACGAGGCTTCTCCGGGAACGACCTATCAAGAGCTGATTACGATGCTGAACAATGGAGAGGTCAAGCCCAAGGAAATGGTGAAATTTACAATCCCGGAGGGCTATACCGTGCGGCAGACCGCCCAAACCATTGCTGAAGCTACGGGCCTTGAGGAGCAGGAGCTGCTGGAGCTTATGGATTCCGTCAACGGCTGGGATTCCTCCCTTGTAGAAGGCATACCGGCAGAGGCTGAGCTGCGTCACCAGCTGGAGGGGTATCTCTTCCCTGCAACCTATGAGCTGCCGAAGGAAGGACTCACTGCTCTAAGTGTTATTCAGGGTATGCTGAGCCAAACGGAGAAGCGATTGGAGGATATCCCGAATTGGGAGTCTTTATTAGAGGAAAAAGGGCTCAGTATCCACGAGCTGCTCACGATCGCTTCCCTCGTGGAACGAGAGGTTGTGGCCGATCAGGAGCGGGCATTGGTAGCAGGAGTGATTTATAACCGGCTGGAGCAAGGCATGAAGCTGGAGATCGATGCCACGGTTCAATATTTGCTGGACAAGCCCAAAGCGAGGCTGCTGTTTAAGGATTTAGAGGTGGAGAGTCCGTACAATACGTATCGCAATCCGGGTCTGCCGCCCGGTCCCATCTCCAGCCCGAGTCTGGCCTCGATTGAGGCAGTGCTGAAGCCTGAAGCGTCAGAGTATCTGTTCTATGTGACGAAGAAGGACGGTACGCAGGAGCATTTATTTGCCAAGACTTATCAAGAGCATCTGAAAAATATTGAGATCAGCAACAATATGGCACAAGGTCAGTAGGAGGACATCCATATGAATTATTCACCAGAGCTGCTGGCTCCGGCGGGATCGATACATGAAGTGCAGGCATACCTGGCTGCAGGTGCAAATGCGGTGCTGGTGGGAGAGGATCTCTACGGCATGCGTCTCCCCGGCAGTATGGAGCTGAATGAAATTCGGGAGGCTGCAGAGCTTGCCCATGAACAGGGAGCCCGCCTGTACGTAAGCTTGAACAATCTGATGCCGAACGATCGGCTTGAGGTCATGTCACAATATGTAAAAGAGCTGGGACGCATTGGCGTCGATGCTGTAGAATTTAATGATCCTTCCGTGCTGCAGGCGGTGAAGGCTCACGCACCGGGCATTGCGCTTTACTGGAATGCTGAAATGACCTCTACCAACTTCTCCACAGCGAACTACTGGGGCCGGAGAGGAGCATCACGGATCATTCTTGCCCGGGAGCTCAACATGGATGAGATTACGGAAATGAAGCCGCTTCTGGAGATAGAAGCACAGGTTCAGGTGCACGGGATGACCAATATTTATCATTCCAAGCGAAGCCTCGTAAAGAGCTATATGGCTCATCAAGGACGTCCCATAACTGAAGGCAGCCTGGGGAAAGACCGGGGTTTGTTTCTTGTGGAAGCAGAACGGGCGGAAGAGAAGTTTCCGATTTATGAAGACGTGAACGGCACCCATATCATGAGCTCGGATGATATTTGTATTCTGGAGGATCTGCATCTGCTGCTGCAGGCCGGGATTCACAGCTTGAAGGTGGAGACGCTGCTGAAGCCTTGCACCTATAATGAAATCGTGCTGCGAACGTATCGCAAGGCCATTGACGCTTATATGGCAAATCCGGAGCAATATGAGTATCAGGAGCAGTGGATGGAGGACATTCGCCGCGTGCAGGATCCAGAGCGTGAGCTGTCATTCGGGTTCTTCTATAAAGAGCAGGTATATTAACAGGTGTCTATCAAAGACATTGAAACACATCAAGCAAGGAGTGAGCATCTTGGAAGCTATGGCACAGCCTGTGTATAAGGGACAACGCCACCGCCTGGATAAGCCGGAGCTGCTGGCACCGGCGGGTAATCTGGAGAAGCTGAAATTTGCCGTCCACTACGGGGCGGATGCTGTATATATTGGTGGACAGAAGTATGGTCTGCGCTCGAATGCGGACAACTTTACGTTTGAGGAAATGAAGGAAGGCGTAGAGTTCGCCCGAAAATATGGCGCCAAGGTATTCGTGGCTGCTAATATTTACGCCCATAACGAGGATATTGAGGGCATTGAGGACTATCTTCGCAATCTGTATGAGGCAGGAATTGCTGCAATCATTGCGGCAGATCCTGCAATTATCGAGATTGCGCAGCGTGTTGTCCCTGGCCTGGAGGTGCATTTGAGCACACAGCAGTCTACCTTGAATTGGCAAGCAGTGCAGTTCTGGAAGGAAGAGGGACTGCCGCGCGTCGTATTGGGACGAGAGACCAGCCTGCAAGAAATTGCCGAGATTAAAAATCACGTCGATATTGAAATTGAAGCGTTTGTGCACGGTGCCATGTGCTCGTCGTATTCGGGACGCTGCGTCCTCTCTAACCATTTCACGGACCGTGATTCCAATCGGGGAGGCTGCTGCCAGTCCTGCCGCTGGAAGTACGATCTGTTTGAGGATGGACGGGACGAAGCGGCATCCTCGTTGCCGTCAGGGCTGCAGCCGCCAGCTTCGGCCCCTGCAGCCTTTAAGCCAGGCATTACTTCAATCCCGCTCTTTCAGAAAGAGGATCATGCTTTTACAATGGGTTCCAAGGATCTGTGCATGCTGGAGCATATTCCGGATTTGATTGAGGCGGGAATTGACAGCTTCAAGATCGAGGGACGCATGAAATCGATACATTATGTGGCAACGGTCGTGAATGTGTATCGGCAGGCCATTGATGCTTATATGGAAGATCCTGAGAACTATGTATTGAAGCCGGAATGGCTGGAAGAGTTAAACAAGGCTGCAAACCGGCCGCTGAACACCGGCTTTTTCTACGATACGCCGGATCATGAGGACCATATTTATGAACCGGAGGAGAAGGCAGCGCCTTATGACTTTGCGGGCCTCGTCATGGACTATGATGTCACAACCGGTGAGGCTGTGATTCAGCAGCGAAACCATTTCAAGCCGGGACAGCATATTGAATTTTTCGGGCCGGAAGGCACTTTTTTCAAGCAAACGGTTGGACAGCTGAAGGATGAAGCAGGACAAGCGCTGGATGCCGCAAGGCATCCGCTGCAGCGGATCCGCATGAAGGTAGATCATCCCGTCAAGCCATTTGATATGATGCGGAAGCGAAAATAGCGGCTTCATGATATCGCTTCTTTATTTCTAATGAAAACCTTCAAAGCTTACATGTTTATGTGAACCCAAAGTCCTTTTAGGATGGCGGGTTCCTTTTTTTTAGATTTGAAACTGGGTCTTTTGGATTATTTTAACCCTCATACCCAAAGATTTCTGTGCCTTTCTGTCGAAATAACTAGTAAGGAAGTCATTCGTGATTCGGGATTGGAAGCCTGAAGAGGATATTCAATCCGGCTTTGCTGTGACAATACGACATGTGGTGGGTGATACAATGGACGAATCAGATCAGAAGAAGATGAAGCCCAAGAAAGAGAAAAAAGCAAAAGAACGCAAAGCAGCAGCAAAGAACACCAAGGCAGAAGGTGTGGGAAAGTCCCAGGCTTCCGGCATGATGTCCGGAGTGAGCGGAAAGAAGCAAGGCTTTGAATGGAACCCTGCGAAATCGGTAGGTATCCGGTTGTTTTTGATTTTCTTTATTACGATTGTGTTATTTGTGGTGACGTTAGGACAGATCTCCTACACCATGGCCAAGAACATTATTCAGAGCAATGCAGCGGATGCAAACCAGCAGACCATCATTCAGACCTCAGATAAGCTGGATATTATTTTGTCCAACTATCAGAATCTGAGCTCATACGACAGTGAATTGCAGGCTATGCTGACCGAGTATACTGCAGGCGGCTCTGATTATGATATGTTTGCGCTGGAAAAGAAGATTCGGGAGAAGCTGAACAATGAAATTACGGCGGACTCCAATATTAAGGCTATTTACATTATTCCGCCAAAGAAAAATAAAATTTTCTCTGCTGGAATTATGTCCAGATCTACGGAGCAGATTACGGCTGAGCCTTGGGTTGAGGAGCTGTTGAAAGAGAAGAAAACGATGTGGCTGCCGACAAGGACGGAAACCGATTCTCCGTATTTCTCCATGGCCCGCTCTTTAGGATCCATGCATGACTTCAGCCAAGTGTATATCTTTGTCATTGAGCTGCATGCAGACGTCCTCAACAAACAGCTAAAGGGCATTGACCTTGGGGATGGCGGCAGAATCCAGTTACTGAACCCGGAACTAAAGGTAGTCTCATCCAATGAAACCTCGGAGCTGGGCGAAGATTCGAAGTGGACCTTTATGAGCAGTGAGAACCGGGAAGGACGTTCCGGCAGTACGGTAGAAGAAGACCCTAACGGCAATGATATTCTCGCCGTTTATGACGATTTGAATGTTAACGGCTGGACCGTGGTCGGCGCGATTCCAACAGAGCTCCTGACCAAGGATGCCAAGCGGATTCTGTTCATTACGAATCTGGCGGTTGTGATCGTTATTATCATTGCGATTCTGATTGGCATGTGGATGGTTCATATGATTGCAAGGCCGCTGGGCAAGCTCAGCATGCTGATGAGAGAAGGCGCGAAGGGCAACCTCAATGTACGCACAGATCATCAGTCGAAAGACGAAATCGGCCAGCTGTCAGCCAGCTTTAACGAGATGATGGGCCAAATTACCGGTCTGGTCCGCCAGACCAGCAGTACCGCGCAGGATGTGCTGAGCACGGCTGCAGCATTGAGCGATGCATCCAAGAAAACGGCGCTGTCAGCGAAAGAAATTGCAGTAGCTACGGAGGAGATTGCGAACGGCGCAAGCAGCCTCGCAGTGGAGGCCGAGCGCGGCAGCGACTTGACGAGCAATATTTCCGATCAGATGCATGTGGTGGTCACCGCAAACGAAGAGATGAGCAAGGCGGCACGCCATGTGGAAAGCTCTAGCGAACGTGGAACGAAGCATCTCAATGATCTGCTGAACCGGACGCATGAAACAGAAGACATGACCCGTTCCATGATGAAGAAGGTGGATGGACTGAAAGAAACGACGTCTTCCGTCGTGAAGGTGCTGGAGGTTCTGCAGAATATTACGAAGCAGACGAATATTCTCTCCCTGAATGCAACCATTGAAGCAGCCCGCGCTGGAGCGGCAGGACGCGGCTTCATGGTCGTCGCGGATGAAATCCGCCAGCTTGCCGATCAGTCCAGGCAGTCCATTGATATGGTCAGTCAGATTACCGAGAAGATTATGAAAGAAATGAATGAAACGGTTCAGGTGCTTCTTGACGCCAACCCGCTGTTTAAGGCTCAAATGGATTCGGTGAAGGAAACGAATGAGATTTTTGAGTCTGTGCAGCAGCAGATGGTAGACTTTATCGCACGTCTGGATTCTGTCACGGATTCGATTGATGGCTTGAACCAATCTCAGGTCGTGCTGTCTGAGGCGATGGGGAACGTCAGCGCCGTAGCCGAGGAATCCTCGGCGACCTCCGAGGAGGTTGCTTCCTTGAGCAGCGAGCAGCAGAGCGTCAGCAATCAGCTGGTCGATCTGTCGGAGAAGCTTGAGAATGTGTCCAATGAGCTGAAAGAGACACTTTCCCGCTTCACCCTCTAGAACTATCAATAACAGGTCCGTCCGCAAGATGTGCAGCCACTTGCGGACGGGCTTTTTTTGTCGTCATTGTAAGATGAATATCCACAGGCAGGTGTGTTTCAAGGCCACTGTGGAAATCATAAATATGATGATGTCATGCTTCAGGAGGGACTTACAATGCGAGAGATTTCACGCCGCCGGATGTACTACGGATGGCTTCTGGTGGCCTGCGTGCTTGTGCTGTTCATCGGCCGTCTGGCCTTTATCCAAATCTGGCTGAAGGGTCATCCGGTTCCAGCTACGCAGCATACCCTGATGGAAGCCGCAAGGCTTCAGCATGAGAGAGGCGTGGTGCTGGACAGCGGAAGAGGACATTTTCACGATCGTCACGGAGTTCCGCTAACCGGGAAGCTGATCTGGACCGCTGTCCTCTTTCCAGTGACGGATTGGAATGTATTTCAACCCGCCACGCTGAAGGACGTGGCAGTCATTCTGGACACGAAGCCTGATCAGCTGGCTGAGATCTGGTCCAGTTTAAAGGAGCCGGTGCTGTGGCACGGAGAAGGTCGAATTCCAGTGGCCTTGAGACCCGAGCAGCGAGATGCGCTCTCTGCTTTGGGGCTGACGCAGCTAAAGGTGTACCCGTATGAGCGAAGATACGAGGATAAGGAAAGCGGAATGCAGTGGCTTGGATATATATCGGGGCAGCGGAAGGAAACCCAGCGTTATGGTCAATACGATGGCATCACGGGCGGCAGCGGCTTGGAGAAAGCCTTGGATCCTCTCCTGAACAGCTTATCGCCCACCGTAGTCTACTTTAGCGTAGACGGACATAATCAGGTCATTCCAGAGCTTACACCTATGGTGAAGGCGAATCTCAACCCGTATTATCCACTCCGGTTCACGACGACCATAGATCTCTCCATTCAAAAAGAAGTTGAGCACTTGATGTCTGAAGCCGGTGCTTCAGAAGGTGCAATTGTCGTTCAGGATGTACATAACGGAGATGTGGTAGCCATGGTTTCAAGCCCCTTCTACAATCCCGAGCGGATTCACCCCGCAGAGGGACAGTGGGAAAATAAAGCGCTGCAGGGAGCAGCGCCGGGCTCTATTTTTAAAATTGTAACGGCTGCTGCCGCCTTGGAAGCAGGGATCAGTACCCCGAAAGAAGTGTTTCATTGCAGCGGAGAATATGGCAGGTACGGCCTTTCCTGCTGGAAAAAACACGGTCATGGCAGGCTGACGCTTGAAGATGCGTTCGCCCAGTCATGTAATGTCGTGTTCGCCGAGCTGGGACAGCGGCTGTCTCCAGCACAATTTCAGCTCGCTGCACAGCAGCTGGGTGTGGGGCGCGTACTGGGCTGGCAAGCCTCCAATGTCCTGGGTGTTCCGGAGATAAGGCCTCTGGATCATGAAGAAAGCGGCAGCGTCTTCGCAGACCTTGAAGCGGCTGAGGATGAGGGGGTTAGGGTGCAGACGGCAATCGGTCAAAGAGATGTCATGATGACACCGCTGCAGGCCTCCAATATGATCGTTACTTTGCTGAACCAAGGACAAGGCTTTCGCCCTCGAATGGTAAACCGGGTGTCCTACGATAATGGACAAGAGCTACAGCTTTGGCCGGTGCAGCGACTGCGACCCGAGAAGAGCCTGTCGCCGAAGACGACGTCTATCTTGCTGACATGGATGGAAAAGGTCGTGCAGAAGGGGACCGGCTCGGCATTGAAGCAGGGTGCCGCCTGGAGACTGGCCGGCAAGTCCGGCACTGCGGAGGTATTGCATCATGGAGCCGCTGCGAACCATCAATGGTTTACCGGGTACGGGCCGATCGAGGCTCCGCGATACGCAGTTAGTGTACTGCTGAAGAACCAGAAGCCCGGCTCGCGCCACCGGGCTACAGAGTTGTTCGGCAAAGTGATGAATATGCTGTCAGCCAGCAAGTAAACGCGAAGAGGCAATAGCGATGGCTGCAGCCAGGAGATCAGGTTCTCTGTGACATTAATGTGGATAATTCCAAGGGTGAATGGCAAAGGAAGTCCGGCGCGGCGGACTCCAGCAGCTCCGGGGAGTCCCATCCCCAGGCTGCAGCGACCACCGCTACGTTGATTTGATGGCAGGCTTCGATATCTCGCAGCTCATCGCCAATATACAGGATGTCGCTTACGTGAAGGCTGTGCTTTTTGGCTAAACGGATAATGGCTTTATGCTTCCCGAACAGATTAGAGGCGGAATGAATAAAGTCAAAATCCTGGAGTCCATGGTGATCGATAAAAAGCCTGATGTTCTCTACCGAATTAGAAGATATAATGCCCAGCTTGCAGCCCTTTGCTTTCAGTTGGTGCAAAGCATGCTGAATTCCAGCCACAGGCTCTAGAGAAAGAAGGGCCTTCTTATACTCGATCCGCCCTTCAACAAGGAGCGCCGGTAGTTTGTACATCGGGACTTTCAAGGCTTTTAGTCGGTCTGGTATAGACATCGCAGCAAGTGTAGCTATTTCTTCGTCTTTGATGAGTCTGCCGCCATGTTTTTGAGACAGCTCGTTAAATATTTGTACCGCCAGATCCTTGGATTGCACAAGTGTGCCGTCAAAGTCGAATATCCAGTATGGCTTCATGATGCGCCCGCCCTCCTTGGTAATGAGATCACAACGGAGTATGGTCTGAGGATGGGGATTCTGAGGGCTGCTTTGCTCCAGCGGAGCTATGTACGGCAGAGTCTTCCTTCTGCATCGCAAATGGAGAAACCTCAAACTCCTCCTTAGGCAGATGGATCCAGCGCTGCAAATATCCTTGCTCCAGCAGCTCTTTTAGCAAAATAATCAAGATGGGTGTCATGATCAAGCCGGCAATGCCGAAGATGGACAGAGAGATGATCATAAAGGACAGCATCAGGAAGGCGGAGGTGACCCCGATCGATTGACCGGCAATCTTGGGCTCCAGCAGCTGACGGGTTACCATAATGATGACCAGCAGTACAATCAGGCCCACCGCAAGGCTGGCCTTGCCCACGAGAAACAGATAAAGGATCCAGGGGATGAATATGACCGGGACGCCAAGCAATGGGAGAAAATCAAACACGGCACTGATGAGGGCAATAGACAGCGCATTGCCAGTCCCTAAGATAAGCAGGCCTATGTAAGCCATCACAAATGTAATGCTGATCAGCTTCAGCTGCGCCTTCAAATAAGCGCCGATGGCTCCGAAGACGTGATTTTTAAGAAACAGAATGGCATTTTTGATCGTTCGCGGCGTTTTGTCACTGGCGATTTTGCGCCAGCTTCCGATCTCCGTGCTAAGAAAGTACGCCAGTATAATGGCAATCCCGAAGTTAGCAATAAAGGTCGTGAAAGAGCCCATAAAGCCGATGATGTATAAAAACAGTCCTTGGGCAGCATTTTTTGCAAAGTTGGTAATATCCTGAAAATAGCTGTTCAAGCTCTCGGTCACATCCGGAGGCAGTGCCGCCAGCTTGACCTGAAGGAAGCTCAGCAGGGCTGCGAACTGTTCCTGCAGCATGGAGGTATAGAGCGGTAAATTCTTCTCAAGCTGCATCAATTGCGAGACGATGATCGCGCCGGCGCCGAATAGCAGAGCGACAATAATCAGCAGGAAGATGAGAACCGCGAGGGCGGAAGCGAAGGTTTTCTTCATGCCGCGGCGGTGAAAAAAACGTGCAATCGGCTCGATCATCCAGAACACAAGGAAGGATAAAAAAACGGGAGCCGCAATTTGGTACAGTTTGCTGAACACAAACATGACCAGATATACAGTGAGGACAATCATTCCGATATCAAAAAAAGTCCTCCAGTATTTTTTGTACAAGGGAAGCATAGTTTAGTCAAACGCTCCTTTCAACATAATGACTTCATTGTACATGAATTGTTAAAAAAACGCCTATTTCTTTTTGGCCTATGATAAAATAACAGGAGTGTAATGCCAAAGTAAACAGAAAAGCGGGGAAATTGGCATGCAGACAGTGCTGCTCTGGTTGTTTTACATTTCTTCTTTTTATGCCTTCATTCCCGGGATTATCACCCGTTTTTTCGGTTATCGTGTATTTCGGAGAGGGACGGTGGAAGGCGAGTTTGCCTTGACCTTTGACGATGGACCTGATCCGGTATATACACCTCAGCTTCTGGATTTGCTGAAGCGCTACAATATGAAGGCCACCTTTTTTGTGGTCGGCTCTCATGCAGAGTCCCATCCAGAAATTATCAAGCGCATTCATGATGAGGGACATCTGATTGGTATTCATAACTATGTTCACAAATCCAACTGGCTCATGAGGCCCAAGACGGTCCGCATGCAGCTCAAGCGCACGGATGATATCATTTTCGGCATTACGGGTGAGCGGCCGGTGTATTACCGTCCTCCCTGGGGCATTGTGAATCTATTTGATTTTGCCAAAAACAGCGGTTACCGTATCATTCTCTGGTCCTCGATGTACGGAGACTGGAGAAGCAGCGTCGGTGCTGACAAGCTGACCCACAGAATGCGGCGCAAGCTGAGAGCAGGGGAAGTGATGCTCCTTCACGATTGCGGAAATACGATGGGTGCAGATGTACAGGCGCCGGAGCAGATGCTGCTGGCACTGGACCGGGTGCTGTCAGAAGCAGAGCGTGAAGGCCTGAGAAGCGTTCGGATCGACGAAATGATTACTCATGAGAGGATGTCGTCTTCAATGAAGCTGTCCTTACCGAAACGAATGGCTGTAGCAGTGTGGCTGCTATGGGAGAAGCTGTTTCATGTTGTATTTCGCCTGAAAACGGCGAATCCGTCGGACCCTATGCTGCATTATCGCTTGACCTCCTACCAAGGACAGGACATGGTAACACAGGATGGCTTACGACTTGTGAAGGGGGATGAGGTGCTGGAGCTTCATTTCGATAATCAGAAGCTGTTTGATATCGGCAGACATGCCCGGAACGAGATGCAGATTGCGATTCAAATGATCCGTGCGGTTCAGAAGGACCTGCCAACCATTGCACAGCGGGTGCTCGACAAGCCTGAATATCGAAACGTGAAAGGTCTGTACGGGGTCACGATGATTACCCGAGGACCGGAGCAATTCGGATTTCATCTTCAGGATTTGCCCTCCGGGCTGTTTGCCAGCTCTACCCGGGTGTATCTGAAGCTGCTCCTGTCTGTCATTCATCCCAAGGGTCAATCGCGGCTCAAGGAAGGCAGCCGGCGCATGGAGCCGCGGATGCTGATGATGCCGGTGGAGGTCCTGATCAGCCGTTATGCCCCACGGGAACTTCGTTCCCGAAGATCTTCTGTCGAGACCGGTCTTGGTGAGCTGTCTGTGGGCAGTACCGCGAAGGAGCTGTCCTCCTAAATAAAATTTATGCACCCAGGGGCTGTCCCTAAAGATCCAGGATCTTGCGGGATAGCCTCGTTTGTTGTTGCGAGATGCTCCGCGTACGCTGCTGCCACTCCAAAGATTTATTGAATACAAACCAAATAAAGACATGGCGGTGCCGGGCTAATCTCCCTGACTCCACCATGTCTTTATAAGTTACTTCCTCTTTCACTTAAATGGGCTGCCTCGTTAAATAAGAATCTATTATGGGACAGCTTCTTCTTATTATTGTTAGATCTTCATGATACCGCCGCTGCTGGCGTTGGTTACGAGCTTGGAGTAGCGAGCCAGGTAGCCGGTCTTGACCTTCGGCTCAAAGCCCTTCCAGTCGGCACGGCGCTTCGCCATCTCCTCGTCACTAACCTCCAGCTGAATGGTGCGCTTCTCCAGATCCAGCTCGATAATATCTCCGTTCTCAACAAAAGCGATCGGTCCGCCTTCAGCAGCCTCCGGAGAAATATGTCCGATGCTGATGCCGCGGGATGCGCCCGAGAAGCGGCCGTCCGTGATCAGGCCGACCTTGGCACCCAGTCCCATACCTGCAATCTGCGAGGTTGGAGCCAGCATTTCCGGCATACCCGGTCCGCCTTTAGGACCTTCGTAGCGGATGACAACGACCATACCTTCCGAAACTTTGCCGTTTGCGATGCCTTCCAGCGCTTCCTCCTGGGAATCAAAGCAAATGGCAGGACCGCGATGGTATCCGCCGACGGAAGGGTCAACGGCGCCGACTTTAATGATGGAGCCTTCCGGAGCCAGATTGCCGTAAAGCACAGCGAGGCCGCCGCGCTCGGAGTAGGGCTGATCAATCGGGTGAATTACGTTCTTGTCCTGAATCTCACAGCCTGCAACGTTCTCGGCCAGCGTCTTGCCCGACACAGTAATGCAGTCGCCGAACAAGGCGTCCGGCTTCTTCAGGAGCTCGTTCAGTACAGCGCTAACGCCGCCTGCCAGATGGACATCCTCGATGAAATAGTCAGAGGCCGGGGCCAGCTTTGAAATATGCGGTACCCGGTTAGCTACTTCATTGATACGCTCCAGCGGGTAATCGATGCCGGCTTCATGCGCCAGAGCCAGTGTGTGCAGTACTGTGTTGGTGGAGCCGCCCATCGCCATATCCAGCGCAAAAGCATTATCGATCGCTTCGCGGGTTACGATGTCGCGCGGCTTCAGGTCCATCTCGATCAGATTCATCAGCTGGCGTGCGGATTGTCTTACAAATTCCTTACGCTCTTCAGCTACCGCGAGAATGGTTCCGTTACCTGGCAGGGCAAGGCCAAGTGCCTCGGAGAGACAGTTCATAGAGTTCGCTGTGAACATGCCCGAGCAAGATCCGCAGGTCGGGCAGCCGTACTGCTCCAGCTCCAGCAGCTCTTCGTCGTTAATCTTGCCGACCTGGTGAGCGCCTACGCCCTCAAATACGGAGGTCAGGGAGAGCTTGCGTCCCTTACTGTCTACGCCGGCTTTCATCGGACCGCCGCTGACGACGATGGTCGGGATGTTAACGCGAAGCGTTCCCATCAGCATGCCTGGCGTGATTTTGTCACAGTTGGGAATACATACCATGCCGTCAAACCAGTGTGCGGAAACGACGGTTTCCAGGGAATCGGCAATGATTTCCCGGCTTGGCAGAGAGTAGCGCATACCGATATGTCCCATGGCGATTCCGTCGTCAACACCGATGGTGTTAAACTCAAACGGAACTCCGCCCGCTTCGCGGATGGCTTCTTTAACGATTTTGCCGAATTCCTGCAGATGCACATGGCCCGGTACAATATCGATATAAGAGTTGCAGACCGCGATGAACGGTTTACCGAAATCTTCCTCTTTCACGCCGGCGGCACGCAGAAGACTGCGGTGCGGGGCCCGGTCAAAGCCTTTTTTGATCATGTCTGAACGCATTTTTTTAGCTTTCATGATGCCTTGTTCCCCCCATGTCCTATTAAAATGTATGATGGTCACGCGCTTTAGCGCGGCTTACCGGCAAAGCAGCCGGGTGACAAACGATAATTGATATCATTTAACAGAGTCTATCATAAAAAGTCATGTTTTTCTACCTGTCATTCCAGCGCGGGCAGGGGTTGCTTCCTTATTATATGAGAAAAAGAGCGTCTCCTTCATTCGTGAGGAGCACGCTCTTGTAAACTTCCATCTATGGCTATTTTTTTCCGCCCTTGCGGCCGATTTCCTGGTAAAATTCACGGTCATGATTGCGGGAAGTTGCCTCGCCGCCTTTTTGCCCGATTTCCTGGTAGAACTCGCGACTGTGATTTTTGGAGGTAGCTTGTCCGCCTTTTTTGCCGATTTCCTGATAAAATTCACGGTTATGCTTCTTCGCTGTTGCTTCACCGCCTAAGCGTCCAGCTTCTTCGCGGGTCATTTTTTGTCCGTTATTTTTCTTGGCCATCTTGGTTGTTCCTCCTTCTCCATCATCCTTTTATTGGTTACCGCACGACTTACTTACCACACCCTAGTTGTCATGAAACAGAAAAATAAACTAAAGAATGGAAAATAAGAGGGGTTTTTTTGTCTGTTTTTTGAACAGAGTCTGCTGCTCGAAAGGAAACTTGCAGAAGTAAACAGAAAGTGTAAGATGGAGAAGAAAAGGAGGGGAAGGCTGTGCCGGTGCTTGAGATCCAAGAGCGTCGTATGATCTGCAGCGGGCTGCTGTTTGACAAGGACGGCACGTTGCTGCATTTCATGTCTTTATGGGGCGGCTGGGCAAGCTACATGCTGCAGGCTTTGGAGGAGCGGCTGGAGCTGATCGGTAAAGGGTTTACCGGTTCGAGAGACAAGGTGCTCGGTACGCTGCAGGATTCCTTAGGGCAGCTGTATTCCTATGACCGGAAAGGTCCGCTCGCGATGGCTACGGCCGAGGAAACGATCGGGCTGTTAGCCTGGCAGCTGTATGCGGCAGGAATGCCGTGGAATGAAGCGCTGCTGCAAGTCCGGCAGATGGAGAAAAATGCCATGGTTCAGGTAAGGCAGACCAGGCCGGCTTTTCCCATGCCCGGGCTGAATGAGCTGCTGAAGCAGTGCCGGACACTCAAGCTTCCGTTGGCCGTTGTCACCTCCGATACGACGGCTGCAGCGAAGGAACATTTGGCCTGGATGGGCCTTTTGGAGAATTTCCCGGTCATTATTGGCCGTGATCAGGTCAAGCAGGGCAAGCCCGGCCCGGATATGGCGCTTGCGGCCTGCAGGCAGCTTGGTCTTCAGCCGGAAGAGGTCGCGGTCATTGGAGACAGTAACGGCGACATGCAGATGGCGAAGCAGGCAGGCTGTGCGCTGGCGATCGGTCTTTACGAAGGAGATGCTGATCATGGGGATGCGCAACATCTCGTGGATGCCGATCTGATTATCAGCGATTATAATGAAATTAGATTAAAGGCCTGATGGCCAGACGTTCTACGGGAGGTGCGCAGGTGGAAAGCAATGAAAAAATAGAAATGCTCGCGACCTGGATCGAAGCAAGCGATTACATCGTCTTTTTTGGCGGAGCCGGAACCTCTACGGAAAGCGGAATTCCTGATTTCCGCTCGGCGGCGGGATTGTATCAAAGTGAGCATCATTCTCCCTATCCGCCGGAAATTATGCTCAGCCATAGCTTTTTTATGGAGAAGCCGGACATATTCTATGATTTCTACCGCAGCAAAATGCTGCACCCGGCGGCGCGTCCAAACGGCTGCCACCAGCTGCTCTCGCGCCTGGAGCAGGAGGGCAAGCTGAAGGCGGTAATTACCCAAAACATCGACGGCCTCCACCAGACCGCAGGCTGCGGCGAGGTACTGGAGCTGCATGGCTCGGTGCACCGCAATTATTGCATGGACTGCAACCGCTTTTATTCACTTCAGCAGGTGATGGAAATCAAAGAGCTAGTGCCCCGCTGCGCCGATTGCGGCGGAATGATCAAGCCGGATGTGGTGCTGTATGAGGAGGAGCTGGATCATCAGCTGTTAAAGCGGGCAATCCATGAAATTTCAATAGCGGATCTGCTGATTGTCGGAGGAACTTCTCTGACCGTTCACCCGGCAGCGGGATTAATCAACTACTATCAGGGAAGCCGGACTGCCATTTTAAACGGGGACCCGACACCGTATGATCACAGGGCAGGCCTGCTGATTACCGAGCGCATCGGTGAAGTGATGGACAAGGTGAACGGAATGCTGCGCAGCAGCGTGTAAGCCTGGAATTTACGGTGCAGCGACGCAAGCGGCCGCAGTTTGGGTTAATCATATAGTATGAATTGTATGACCAAAGCATATTTCCAAATGGAGAGGCAGGGATGACCAATGACATATGTAGCGAGTGAAGACCGCTATGAAGGTATGATATATAATCGCTGCGGGCGATCCGGCTTGAAGCTGCCGGCTATTTCCCTCGGCTTGTGGCATAACTTTGGAGGGATTGACTCCTTCGAAAATGCGCGGAGCATGGTGACCCGCTCTTTCGACCTTGGAATCACGCACTTTGATCTCGCCAACAACTACGGTCCGCCGGCGGGCTCCGCCGAGGAAACCTTCGGACAGGTGCTCGCGAAGGACCTGAAGGCCTACCGTGACGAGATGATTATCTCCTCTAAGGCCGGCTATTACATGTGGCCCGGACCTTACGGAGACTGGGGCTCGCGGAAATATCTGGTGTCCAGCCTCGATCAGAGCCTGAAGCGGATGGGTCTTGACTACGTGGACATTTTCTACTCACACCGGATGGATCCCGATACACCGCTGGAGGAGACGATGATGGCGCTGGATCATATCGTTCGTTCCGGTAAAGCGCTGTACGTCGGTATTTCCAACTACACGCCAGAGAAGACCAAAGAAGCGGCTGAAATTTTAAGAAGGCTGGGTACACCGCTGCTTATTCATCAGCCGAGCTATTCCATGCTGAACCGCTGGGTGGAGCAGGGCCTGCTTGATGTGCTGGACGAACAGGGCGCAGGAAGCATTGCATTTACGCCGCTCGGCCAGGGACTGCTGACCAACAAATATTTGAATGGAGTTCCGAACGACTCCCGGGCAGCCAGCGCTTCCCAGTTTCTGCATGAAAGCAATATTACACCAGAGGTGCTCCGCAAAATCCGCGCCTTGAATCAGATGGCTGCCGCCCGGGGCCAGAGCCTGGCTCAATTCGCTCTCGCTTGGGTGCTGCGTGGAGGCCGGGTTACCTCAGCCCTGATCGGGGCGAGCAAGGTTAGCCAGATTGAGGACAATGTGGGGGCTCTCAGTAATCTGGAGTTCTCTAAAGAGGAGCTGGACCGGATTGAGTCCATTCTGAAAAAAGAACCGGAGGCCTGATGCCTCACCGCAGCCGGAAATGGTGCTCCGTAGTCCTTGAGCTGTCAGGGCGGCATCAGCCAGAAGCCCGCTTTCTGCCGAGGAAAGCGGGCTTTGCCATGACTTAGTGGGAGCATCAGCCAGAATTCTCCCGTCGGTAGGCGGTGGGAGACATACCGCAGAAGCGCTTGAACTGACGGGAGAAGTAAAGGCTGTCGGGCAGGCCTACAGAGGCGGACACCTGCTCCACCGACAGGTCCGGACGCTCCCGCAGCAGCCGCTTGGCCCGGTCCATTCGCAGCTTGAGCAGATACGTAACCGGAGGGAGGCCGGTCTCCTTCTTGAATATGCGCGATAAATAAGCGCGGTTATACCCCAGGCTGGCGCACATCTGCTCAATGGATACAGGATGCGCGTACTGGGAGGTCATGACGGTAATCATTTGCTTGACTGTTCGCTGGATCTGCGTTTCCGCTGCAGAGGGCAGCACATGTCGCCGGGTATGAGTCATCAGCTCGGCCCAGAGCAGCTGGAAGTAGCCGGAGGCGGCAATATGTGCCTGATCCTGCTTGCGGCTGAAGCACTCCTGAATCAGCCTTATATATCGGGCGGGCCTGTGAGAACCGGGGTTAAATACGACCGGTGTGTCCGGCAGCATGCCTGCAGCTTTGACCAGGCCCTCCGCCTCCTGACCCTTAAAGGCGACCCAGCGGTAACGCCAGGGCTCCTCCGCGTCAGATACATAGCTGACCAATTGACCGGGATGAATGAGAAACGCATCGCCGGGGCCCAGCTCATATAGAGCATGCTCCGTCTGGAAGGTGCCTTTACCAGCCTCCACAAGATGCAGCAGGTAATAATCATACAATTTGGGACCAAGGGCATGAAGGGGAGTCGTCTGGCTCACCCCCGAAAAAAGCACAATAAGACGGTCATGCAATGGTAACACGGGACTGGAGGAAACCGAATATGTTTCTTCGTTTGACATACAGCACCTGCCTTCAGGGGTCATCAGGTTGTAGCATCCTGTTGTTCTAACTCTTGTATTTTACTATGAGAAGTCACATATATCCATATGTAGCACACAAGATTGCATTAATCGAAAAAGAGCTTTCTTCTATACTGGAGTCAAGACAGATGGATTTAGAAAATAGGATGGAGTGAACATAATGAACCTGGAATCATTAGTATCCACATTTCATAGTAAGTACGGTACCAGTGATGCTCCTCTGCGGATGTTTAACGCACCGGGACGCGTCAATCTGATTGGCGAGCATCTTGATTATAATGGCGGTTATGTACTGCCTGCGGCGCTGGAATTCGGCACCACGCTCTTGATTCGCGAGCGCAAGGACAATCAGGTTGCATTTGCCTCGACGAACCTGCCATACGAAGCAGCAGCGGGACCGGAGGAGAGCTATGGGGGCAAGACTGGGGAATGGACAGATTATCCGGTTGGCGTCATCGTCGAGCTGGAGAAGCTGGGCTGCTCTCTTACTAAAGGCTATGAGCTCTTGTATCACGGCGATATCCCGAACGGTGCGGGCTTATCTTCCTCAGCTTCCATCGAGGTAGTGACTGCCTATGCGTTTATGTCCATGGAGGGCTGTGATCGGGATCCTGTAGAAATTGCGAAGCTGTCCCAACGCGCCGAGAATCAGTTCGTCGGTGTGAACTCCGGTATCATGGATCAGTTTGCTGTTGCGAACGGCCGCAGCAATCATGCGATTCTGCTGATGTGCGACACGCTGGAATATGATCTGGTGCCTTTTGAAACAGGCAGCTATAAGATTGTTATCGCGAACACGAACAAGCGCCGCGGCCTGGTGGATTCCAAATACAATGAGCGGCGCAGCGAATGTGATTCCGCGCTGGAGCAGCTTCAAGGCACAAGACCGGAATTGAATTACCTGGCGCAGCTTACACCGGAGCAGTTCCAGGAGCTGCAGGGTGTCATTGAGGATGAAACCGTGCGCAAGCGGGCTCAGCATGTGGTCGAAGAGAACCAGCGCGTGCTGGATTCAGTAGCAGCATTGAAAGAGAATAACCTTCAGGCGTTCGGCAGCTTCATGAACGACTCCCATGCTTCACTGCGCCATCTGTATGAAGTGACCGGAGATGAGCTGGATGTCATGGTCGAGGAGTTCCAGCGGCAGGAGGGCACTCTGGGCGCCCGGATGACGGGAGCCGGCTTCGGCGGCTGCACGGTCGCGCTGGTGCACGAGGATCATGTGGAGCAGGTCATTGCCGAGGTCGCTGTCGGTTACGAGAAGAGAACCGGACTGAAACCGGATTTCTATGTATGCGGTGTTGGCCAAGGTGTACACGAACTGAAAGGGGTGCTGTAAATGGCAATTTTGGTAACGGGAGGAGCCGGATACATCGGCTCGCATACGGTTGCGGAGCTGCTGGAGCGCGGCGAAGAGGTTGTTGTGATCGACAGTCTGGAAACCGGGCACAAGGAAGCGCTGCTGGGTGGCAAGCTGTATCAGGGAGACCTGCGTAACAAGGAGCTGCTGAAGACGCTGTTTGCCGAAAATGAGATTGATGCGGTCATTCACTTTGCAGCCAACTCTCTCGTTGGTGAGAGCATGAAGGACCCTGTGAAATACTACGACAATAACGTCTATGGAACGCTGTGCCTGTTGGAAGCCATGAATGAGGCAGGGGTGCGGAAGATTGTCTTCAGCTCCACAGCGGCCACTTACGGCGAACCGGAAAAAGTGCCTATCGAAGAAAAAGACCGCACGCAGCCGACCAACGTGTACGGCGAGACCAAGCTGATGATGGAGAGAATGATGGCCTGGTTTGATCAGGTGCTCGGCATCAAATATGTATCACTGCGCTACTTCAATGCAGCCGGCTCTCATGCCAGCGGCAAAATCGGAGAAGACCACCGTCCGGAGAGTCACTTGATCCCGTTGGTGCTGCAAACTGCGCTGCAGCAGCGTCCGCATATTTCCGTATTCGGAGACGATTATGCTACACCGGACGGCACCTGTGTCAGAGACTATATTCATGTCAGCGATCTGGCGGATGCGCATCTTCGGGCCGTGGAGTACCTGCGCCGCGGCGAGGACAGCAATGTGTTCAATCTGGGCAACGGTCAGGGCTTCTCCGTCAAAGAAGTCATTGAAACCTCCAAAGCCGTCACCGGCCGCGAGATTCCGGTCGTGATGGAAGCGCGGCGCGCGGGAGATCCCGCAGTTCTGGTGGCTTCCTCAGACAAAGCACGTACTGTTCTAGGATGGCAGCCAGCCCGTGTGAAGCTGGAGGATATTATTCAGGATGCATGGAGATGGCATGTCAGTCATCCGAACGGTTATGAGAGCAACTAAGGAGGCCGCAGCATGGAACAGGAATTGAATCAGGCAGCACCCGAGCCCTATCAGGTGCTGCATGCGATAGAACAGCTGGTGCAGTTTGCGCTGCGCCAGCAGCTTATTCAGGACAGTGATACGGATTACAGCCGGAACCTTCTGCTGGATCTGCTGGGCTATACAGAGCCGCTGCTGGAGGAGATCACTCAGCCGGTACCGGACAGCCCGCAGCCAATGGTCGATATACTCATTGATGCAGCCGCCTCCAAGGGTCTCATTCCCGACAACAGCGACACCTACCGTGATCTGATGGATGCCAAAATCATGGGCTTGCTGATGGCCAGGCCCTCCGAGGTCACAGGCCGATTCATGCAGCTGAAGGAAGAGCAGGGCATTGAAGCGGCTACGGATTATTTCTACAAGCTGTGCATCGACAGCAACTATATCCGGATGGACCGCGTGGCAAAGAATGAATTCTGGCGGTATAACAGCTCTTATGGTGATATTGAAATTACAATTAACCTGTCCAAGCCGGAAAAAAGCCCGAAGGAAATTGCCATGGCCAAGCTGCTCCCGCCTCCAGTGTATCCTAAATGCCAGCTATGCCGCGAAAATGTCGGTTATGCCGGACGGGTTAATCATCCGGCCCGCCAGAATCTCCGCGTCATTCCGCTGGAGCTGAATCAGGAGAAATGGCTGTTTCAATATTCTCCCTATGTTTATTACAACGAGCATTGCATCGTGCTGCATCATGACCATGTGCCGATGAAGCTGACCAAGGACACGCTGCGTCGTCTCTTAGGCTTTGTGGAAGCGTACCCGCATTATTTCCTGGGCTCCAATGCAGATCTGCCCATCGTGGGCGGCTCCATCCTGACGCATGATCATTTTCAGGGAGGTCGCCATACGTTCCCGATTCAGAAGGCTGAGGTCCTTGCAGTCTATGAACACACCAGTCATAAAGGTGTTACTGCCGGCATTGTGAACTGGCCGATGTCGGTTCTGAGACTGACGGCAGAAGACCCAGAAGCTCTGCTGGAATGCGCGAACGAGATTTATGAAGCCTGGAAAGGCTACAGCGATTCAGCACTTGACATTGAAGCATGGAGCGATGCGGAAGGGGAGCGGGTACCTCATAATACAGTGACTCCGATCGCCCGCCGAAGTGCAGATGGCGGCTATGAGCTGGATCTCGTGCTCCGCAACAACCGGACGAACGAGCAGCATCCGGAAGGGATTTTCCATCCACACCGGGAAATGCATCATATCAAGAAAGAAAATATCGGGCTCATTGAGGTCATGGGCTTGGCAATCCTGCCGGGAAGGCTCAAGAGCGAGCTGGACCAGGTGGGAGATATTCTGGCTGGCGACACGGCGCTTTACGCTACTGCGCAGGAGGACTCCAATCCGCTTCAGGTACATCTTCCATGGATTGAGCAGCTGAAGCAAGAGCATGCTGATGGGCTCTCCAAGGAAGAGGCGCAGCACGTCATCCGGGAAGCCGTCGGGGAGATTTTCACAGAAATTTTGGAACAGGCCGGCGTGTACAAGCATACGGAAGCCGGGCGTCAGGGCTTCCATCAATTCCTGGATCACATGGGATTTCAACGATCCGGCTTATAATTAAGGCATAAGCACCACTACGCTGTAAACACAGGACATAGCAGCTCTGGGAGAGATTCCGGGCGGCTATGTCCTTTCTTTTTGCACCCCAAGGATTGGTATATACATCCAGGCCGCAAGGGACCGTTTTGAAATCCGTTCGCGGGGGTAGTATAATGAGTGGCTGAAACCAAAGAAATTTGGATTACATATAACTGGAGGGTGATCAGATGGGTCCTTTTGAATTTTATAATCCTACGACCTTGATTTTTGGAAAGGGCAAGCTGAGCTCTTTACCAGCCGAAGTTTCGAAGTACGGCAAGAAGGTGCTGCTGGTTTATGGCGGAGGAAGCATTAAACGCAGTGGACTGTATGACCAGACCCTGTCTCTGCTGAAGGAAGCAGGCGCAGAGGTAACGGAGCTTGCCGGCGTGGAGCCCAATCCCCGCTTGTCCACGGTTCACCGCGGCGTTGAGCTTTGCCGGGAGAACAGTATTGAGCTGATTCTAGCGGTTGGCGGCGGCAGTGTACTGGACTGTGCCAAGGCAATTGCTGTTGGTGCCAAGTATGAAGGTGACATGTGGGATTTTGTAGAGCGCAAGGCTGCGCCGGAGGCCGGACTGCCGTTAGGCACGGTGCTGACAATGGCGGCTACGGGCTCTGAAATGAACGGCGGCTCTGTCATTACAAACGAGGCTACACAGGAAAAAATGGGCTGGGGCAGCCTCTACGCTTACCCTGCATTTTCTATATTAGATCCAGAGCATACCTTCTCCCTGCCAAAGGATCAGACGGTATACGGCATTGTAGATATTATGTCGCATGTGCTGGAGCATTACTTCCATCTCGATTCCAACACGCCGGTGCAGGACGGGTTCTGTGAAACCATTTTGCGTACGGTTATGGAAACAGCGCCGAAGCTGGTGGAGGACCTCAACAATTTCGAGCTGCGTGAAACGATCATGTACTGCAGTACAATGGCGCTCAATGGCATGATCAGCATGGGGCTGCGCGGCGACTGGGCGACTCATAATATCGAGCATGCCGTTTCAGCCGTGTATGACATACCGCATGGCGGAGGCCTGGCTATCCTGTTCCCGAACTGGATGAAGTACAATATCGACGTTCAGCCAGAACGCTTCAAGCAGCTGGCTGTTCAGGTCATGGGTGTAGATCCTGCAGGCAAGAGCGACAAAGAGATTGGCCTTGAAGGCATTGAGGCTCTTCGGTCCTTCTGGACCTCAATCGGGGCGCCGAGCTCTCTGGCCGATTACGATATTGATGACAAGGACATCGAGGTTATGGCAGATAAGTCTGTCCGCTTTGGACCGTTCGGCAACTTCCGCAAGCTGGAACGTCAGGACGTGATTGAGATTTACAACATGTCACTGTAAGCTTAATGAGCTTATGGAGCATACGGGGCTGTCCCATACGGAGCTGTTCCAAAAGTAGATTCTTGTTTAACGAGGCAGCTCACTTGAATGAGATCTGAAGCAAAATAAAGACATGGCGGAGTCAGGGAGGTGATCCCGGCACCGCCATGTCTTTATTGTGGTCTATTGCCGCCTTCTTCAACAGGTTATGGGCGAGTCAAAGCCATCCGACCTCCACCAGGATATGCAGCCTGGAAGATTCGGTCATCAAGGCGATGGACCGCTTCATGGACTACATTAACAAGGGGATTGAATGGAATGTCGTCTTCTACATCCATGAGCAGATAAAGTTGATCCATGGTATATTGAATGTACAAATGAAACCGCTCCTTTTTAAATGGTTGCTAGACACTTCCATTCTGCCAAAGGGCGGTTTCTTTGTGTTACCTGTTTTTGGGGGCAGCAGCGAGGGGGGGGACGTTTCGTACGCGGAGCATCTCGTAACAACAAACGAGGCCATCCCGCAAGACCCTAGATCATGAGGGACAGCCCCTTTTTGCGCAATTCGAATACAAATTTTTGAAACGATGTTAACTTTTCTTCGTAAAAAGAGTTATCTATACAGTAAGGTTCAACTCGGGGAGGCAGTCAATATGGAGGCACTGTTTTGGGGATGCTTGACAGGCGGCGTGTTGTTCGCCATTGTAAGCGTTCTGCTGGGGGATGTTCTCAGTGGGGCATTGGATGGGGCGCTTGATTTTTTGTCCTTGGATGTTTTGAATCCTATGGTCATTGCAGCGGCGGTAACTGTGTTCGGCGGGTCGGGCATCATGCTGACTACATACACGGAATTCAGCCTGCTCTTCGTCATTATGCTGTCGCTGCTGATCTCAGCCGCTGTCTCAGTCGTAGTCTATTTCGGCTATGTCCGTCCCATGGAGAACAGTGAGAACTCGACCGGCTTCTCCGTACAGGAGCTGGCAGGACGAATCGGTGAAGTGATGATTCCCCTTCCAGCCATCGGCTACGGTGAGGTCATGGTACGGGTCGGTGCCAGCAATACCCTCCATATTGCCTCAAGCTTTGATCAGCGGCCGGTTCCTGCAGGGGTGCGGGTCGTCGTGATTGATGTGGTGGATGGCGTCCTCCGAGTGTCTGAACTAGAAGAAGTCAAGGGAGAGGTGTAACAGCATGCCAGAATTTTTAATTATTCCGTCGGTTGTCATTGGGGTCATTGTCGTATTGGGTCTTGCGTTCTGGGCCCGCTACAAGACCGTAAGTCCGGACGAAGCAATGATCGTGACGGGCTCGTTTCTCGGGAGCAAGAACATTTCGTCGGATGAATCCGGCCGGAGAATCAAGATTGTCCGCGGCGGCGGTGCATTTATCCTTCCGATCTTTCAACGCTCGGAGTTTGTATCGCTCCTGTCTCATAAGCTGGATGTTATGACGCCGGAAGTGTACACGGAGCAAGGGGTACCGGTTATGGCTGACGGCGTCGCGATTATCAAAGTCGGCAGCTCGATTGAAGACGTGGCGACAGCGGCAGAGCAGTTTATGGGCAAGCCGATTGAAGCGCTGAAGGGAGAAGCACAAGAAGTGCTCGAGGGTCATCTGCGCGCGATCCTGGGCTCCATGACGGTAGAAGAGGTATATCGGAACCGGGATAAATTTGCGCAGGAAGTGCAGGGCGTAGCCGCACGTGATTTGAAGAAAATGGGCCTGCAAATCGTTTCCTTCACGATCAAGGATGTCCGAGACAAGCACGGCTATCTGGAAGCGCTCGGTAAGCCGCGGATCGCTACCGTAAAGCGCGATGCTGAGATTGCCGAAGCCGAAGCCGTTCGGGATGCCAGAATTCAGAAGGCACGTGCGGAAGAGGAAGGACAGAAGGCAGAGCTGGTGCGGGATACGAACATTGCGGAAGCTTCCAAGGAGAAGGAGCTGAAGGTGGCTGCGTTCAAGCGCGATCAGGATACAGCAAAGGCCGAGGCCGATCAGGCTTATCATATTCAAGAAGCCCGTGCGAAGCAGACCGTTGTTGAAGAACAAATGAAGGTCGAGCTCGTTCGGAAAGAGCGGGAGATTGATATTCAAGAGAAGGAAATTATGGTTCGAGAGAAGCAGTATGATGCAGAGGTCAAGAAGAAGGCCGATGCAGATCGTTATGCGGTAGTGCAGGCGGCTGAGGCGGAGAAGGCCCGCCGGATGCGCGAGGCGGATGCGGTTCAGTACTCCATTGAAACCCAGGCAAAGGCTTCGGCGGAGCAGAAGCGTCTGGACGGTATGGCTATCGCTGATGCCGAGCGGGCGAAGGGCTCGGCTGATGCGGAGGTCATTCGTCTTCGCGGCTTGGCGGAAGCAGAAGCGAAGGAGAAGCTGGCGGAAGCCTTCTCGAAGTTCGGTGAAGCGGCTGTACTCGACATTATTGTGAAGATGCTGCCAGAGCTCGCCGGCAAGATTGCAGAGCCAATCTCGTCCATTGATAAGCTGACGGTTGTGGACACCGGTAAAGGTGAAGGTGCAGCCCGGGTCAGCAACTATGTGACGGAGCTGATGTCCACCGCTCCGGAAATGCTGAAAAGTGTGTCAGGCATCGACGTCGAGGCGTTGATCCAGGGATTGACGAAGAAGTCGTCCCCTGCTGCTGCGGAGCCGGCGAAGCTTGAGCCGGCAAAGGTCCTGCTGGAGACCAGTGCAGCGAAGGAAGAGAAGGAGCTGGAGACCATCTAACGGCTCTTGGCTTCAGCAATATCGGCATAGCCGTGTCAGAGAAGACTTTCTGACGAGGCTATGCTTTTTTTATGCCAATGTTCTGCACTTCAGGAAGAGGACGCCATGGACCTAGCAAGGTATAATGGTCTTAACAGGAGGGATACCATATGAAACAGCCGGCAGCGCCTGTATGGCGCTCTGACAAACTGGCCGCGATGGGCAGCTCGATATTTGCCGAGATACAGGCTTGGAAGCAGGAAGCAGCCCAGAGAGGAAGAGAAGTGATAGATCTGAGCATCGGAAGTCCGGATCGGGCGCCATCCTTGGAAATCCGGGAGCTGCTCAGCCGCAGCGTGCTTCAGGAGGATCAATATACATACCCGTCTTCACAAGGTACACCGGCCTTTCGAAAGGCCGCTTCAGCCTGGCTCAAGCATCGCTTCGGGGTGGACACCAATCCGGAGACAGAGATTCTGGCGCTGATGGGTTCGCAGGATGGACTTGCCCATTTCGCTCAAGCTGTGTGCAACCCGGGAGATTTGGCGATGGTGCCGGATCCCGGTTATCCCATTTATGCGGGGGCGCTTCAGCTCGCCGGGGTCGAGCCCTGGCTGCTGCCACTTCGGGAAGAGAATGGCTTCATGCCTGATTTAACCAAGATCCCGGAGCAGATCTGGCAGCGAACCAAATTTCTGCTGCTCAATTTCCCAGGAAATCCGATTGCGGTTCAAGCAGATCTCACATTTTTTACCGAGCTGGTTGCGCTGGCGAAGAAGCACAATGTGCTCATCGTTCATGATGCTGCGTATTCGGAAATGGGCTTTGATGATTATCGGCCGGTCAGCATCCTTCAGGTTCCCGGGGCCTCGGAAATTGCCGTGGAATTTCATTCCTTCTCCAAGAG
The DNA here is from genome assembly GCF_005577435.1 of Paenibacillus algicola. Lineage (NCBI taxonomy): Bacteria > Bacillati > Bacillota > Bacilli > Caryophanales > Paenibacillaceae > Paenibacillus > Paenibacillus algicola. Next base: position 1,521,922 of record NZ_CP040396.1, read on the forward strand.
CTTTCATATGGCGGGCTGCCGGATTGCTTTTCTGGCCGGCAATGCAGAAGCAGTCGGAGCCCTGAGAGATTTGAAGAGCAATATTGACTACGGCGTATTTCTTCCTGTCCAGCTGGCTGCAGCAGCGGCACTGGAGCACGCCATGGCTTCGGGAACAGAACGGGAAACGGCGCTGCTGTATGAGAAGCGGAGAGATGTGTTCACAGCGGCACTGGAGGCAGCGGGCTGGACGGTGAAGAAGCCGAAGGCAACCATGTTTATATGGGCCAAGCTGCCGGAAGCCTTTCGTCAGGACCATAACGCAGGGGATTCCCGTCAATTCGCACGGAAGCTGCTGCTCTCTACAGGGGTGGCTGTCGTACCGGGCATTGCTTTTGGGCAGCAGGGGGAAGGGTATGTACGCATTGCCCTTGTGCAAGAGGCTGAAGTACTGACGGAAGCGGCTGCCCGCATCGGGGCTTTTTTGCTACAAGAAGCAGATGTTTGATATGATAGAGGATATGAATGTGTAAATTGAGGTGCAATGGTGGGCAGCATACAAGTATCCAAGGTATTAAACAATAATGTAATTATCGCGAAGCATCCCTGGCATGATGAGGTGGTCGTGATCGGAAAGGGCATCGGCTTTAACCGTAAACCGAAGGACGCCATTCCCTTGACGCTCGTAGAGAAAATGTTCATCTTAACGAAGCCGGAGGAGCAGGAGCAGTATAAGCAGCTGGTGCCTCAAGTCGATGAGCAGCTGATCGAAGCCATGAATGAGATCATTCATTATGCGGCGAACGCGGCCGGGGAAACGCTGAATGAGCATATTCATGTCGCGTTAACCGATCATATTGCATTTGCGATCAAGCGCCAGGCTCAGGGCCTGTATATTCATAATCCTTTTTTGTACGAGACTAAAGAGCTGTATCCGGAGGAATTCCGGATGGCAGAATATGCGGTGCGTAAGCTCAAACAGCGACTGGATGTGGATTTGGGAGAGGAGGAGGCTGGCTTTATCGCCTTGCACTTTCACAGCGCATTGACGAATCAGCATATTTCCGAGGTGCGCAAGCATTCCAGGCTGGTATCGGATCTTGTGCATATTGTAGAGGACAAGCTGGAATACGTCATTCCCAAGGATTCGCTTGATTATTCCCGCCTGATTACCCATCTCCGGTTCGCTATCGAACGGATCCGCCGGGGAGAGGCCGAGCCTCAGGAGGGAAGGCTGGATGAGCTGCTGAAGCGGGAATACCCTGAAATGTACGCCTTAGGCTGGACATTAAGCAAGATGATGGAGGTCCGGCTGGGGAAGAAGGTCTATCCGGCCGAAGCGGGTTATCTGACGATTCACTTACAGCGGCTTGCCCAGCGGAAGGAAGATCATGAATAATGCATGAAGATTTTCAAGAGCAGGGATTACACCTCTTGCAAGCTGCTAATCAGGGTGATACAATACGTTCTGTCTTTATGAAAAGCAACAGTATCTAACGTGTAACTGATTCGATCAGGCATGAGTATATAACAGGATTCTTTGGTTGTTTCCAGCCCTTTCAGGGTAACCTACGGGGAGAAACAGCTCAGTGGTCCTGCTGTATGCTTATGCCTTTTTTTGTTGGTATGTTGCTAATGATTCACCTTGAGAGGTGAAATCAAGAAAGGAGATGGACGATGTTTAAGCGTCTGTTTGGCGTTTTACAGAGAGTAGGTAAAGCTCTCATGCTGCCTGTAGCGATCCTGCCGGCTGCGGGCTTGCTGCTGGGTCTGGGGAATATGCTGGTCAACGAGGATTTCCTGCAGTATGCCTCCTGGCTGGATACGGCCTGGGTTCAGGCCATTGCAACGGTCATGATGAATGCCGGGCAAATCGTGTTTACAAACCTGCCGCTTCTGTTCGCGGTCGGTGTAGCAGTCGGCCTGGCTGGTGGAGACGGAGTTGCCGGACTTGCGGCAATTATCGGCTACCTCGTGCTGAATGTGACGATGGGGACCGTCATCGGCGTAACTCCGGCCATGGTCGGCACAGATTACGCTTACGCCAGTGTGCTGGGCATCCCGACGCTGGCAACCGGGGTGTTCGGCGGGATATTGGTCGGGATCCTGGCGGCCAGCATGTACAATCGCTTTTTCAGGATTGAGCTGCCCTCGTACCTCGGCTTCTTTGCCGGCAAGCGGTTTGTTCCCATAATGACGGCTGCCACAGCGGTGCTGCTGGGCTTGCTCATGACCGTCATCTGGCCACCGATTCAGATCGGGCTGAATGCTGCATCGCATTTCATGCTGGAGCAGAACCGCACACTGTCTGCTTTTGTATTCGGGGTGGTTGAGCGGGGATTGATTCCTTTCGGGCTGCACCATATTTTCTACTCTCCCTTCTGGTTTGAGTTTGGAGAATATGTGAATAGCGCCGGGCAGCTGGTTCGCGGTGATCAGAATATCTTCATGGCCCAGCTGCGGGACGGTGTAGAATTCACAGCGGGTACCTTCATGACCGGGAAATTCCCGTTCATGATGTTCGGACTTCCTGCGGCAGCACTGGCGATCTATCATGAAGCAAGACCGGAGCATAAAAAATATGTGGCCGGCATCATGGGCTCTGCAGCCTTGACGTCCTTCCTGACGGGGATTACAGAGCCGCTGGAATTCTCCTTTCTGTTCGTGGCACCGCTGCTGTTCGTGGTTCACGTGCTGTTTGCCGGTCTGTCGTTCATGACGATGCACATTCTGGGCACTAAAATCGGCATGACCTTCTCCGGCGGATTGATTGACTACGTTATCTTCGGTGTCATTCCAAACCGGACGCCATGGTGGAACGTCATCATTGTCGGTCTGATCCTGGCGGTCATTTATTACTTCGGGTTCCGGTTCGCGATCCGCAAGTTCAAGCTGCGGACACCGGGTCGGGAGGAGCCGTCAGAGGCCAAAGACGGCGCGAGCGCAAGGTCTGGAAGCAAGGACGATTTGCCGGGCAGCATTCTGTCGGCACTGGGCGGCCAGAGCAATATTGCTCACCTGGATGCCTGCATTACCCGTCTTCGTGTAGAGGTGAAGGAGAAGGGTAATGTTGATAAAGAACGCTTGAAGCAGCTGGGCGCTTCCGGGGTACTCGAAGTGGGTAACAATGTACAAGCGATCTTCGGTACACGCTCTGATACGATCAAGTCGCAGATCCAGGACATCATGTCCGGGATTACGCCGGCTGAAGCACCTCAAGCAGCAACAGGGGACGTCAAGCCGGCCGAAGCGGAGCAGCAGGCGGCATTGGATGGCGATGCGGTTATTCTGGAGGATATTGTGTCTCCGGTTAACGGCGAGCTGATGGATATTTCCAATGTGCCTGATCCGGTATTCTCTCAGCGCATGTCAGGCGATGGCTTTGCCGTTCTGCCGCATGATGGAACCATTGCATCTCCGGTCTACGGCAAGGTGTTCAATGTATTCCCAAGCAAGCATGCCATTGGCATTATGTCTGATGGCGGCAAGGAAGTGCTGGTGCATATCGGCGTCAATACCGTGAAGCTGAAGGGACAGGGCTTTAAAGTGCTTGTTCAGGAGGGCGATCTGGTGGCTGCAGGCCAGCCGATTATGGAGGTAGACCTGGACTATGTGAAGGAGCACGCGCCTTCGATCATTTCGCCAGTGATTTTCTCGAATCTGCCGGAAGGATCCAAGGTGAAGCTCAACAAGACGGGGAACGTCACCGCCGGAGAAGAGAATATTATCACGATTCAATAATTTTGGGTAAGTACATTCTATACAACAACCATAAAATAAGGAAAGAGGATGATCAGCATGCAAAAAACATTCAGAATTACAGACGAGGATGGCATCCACGCACGTCCGGCTACAGCACTGGTGAACACGGCGAACAAATTTAAGGACACAGAATCCTTTGCAGAAGCAAGCGGCAAAAAAGTAACCTTGAAATCGATCCTGGGCGTGCTATCCCTGGGTTTGGAGCAGGGTGACAGCCTGACTCTGATCTCCGAAGGGCCTAGTGCCGAGGACGCGCTGAACGCACTGGCTGAAGTGATGGTGAACGAGGGGCTGGGAGAGCTCAATGACTAACATCAAGGGTATTGCGGCCTCGGCCGGCATCGCCATTGCAAAAGCATTTATTCTGGAGCACCCGGACTACACGGTCAAGCATACTCAGGTTGAGGATGCTGACCGTGAAGCCGCCCGGCTGGACGATGCGCTGAGCCGCTCCAGAGCGGAGCTGGAGGACATCAAGAGCCGCACGCTGCAGGAGCTGGGAGAGAAGAAGGCGGAGATTTTCGAATCTCACCTTCTGATCCTGGACGACCCGGAGCTGATTAATCCCGTCAAGGATAAGATTCGGGAAGAGTCGGTAGCTGCCGAATATGCTCTGAATGAGACAGCGAATCAATTTATCGAGATGTTTCAAAATATGAAAAGTGCTTATCTTCAGGAGAGAGCAGCAGACATGCGGGATGTCACCAAGCGCGTGCTGAAGCATCTGCTGGGACTGAATTATGTGAGCCCTTCGGAAATTTCCGAGGAGGTCATCGTCATTGCCGAGGATTTGACGCCTTCGGACACAGCGCAGCTAAACCGTAATTTTGTTAAAGGGTTTACCACCAATATCGGGGGACGCACCTCGCATTCCGCGATTATGGCACGCTCTCTGGAAATTCCAGCTGTTGTTGGAACTCAGTCGATACTGTCCAGTGCCGAAAGCGGCGATTTGATCATCGTTGACGGACTGGAAGGGCTCGTGTTCATTAATCCAGATGAAGATACTGTAGCCCAATACCGTGACAAGCAAGAACAGTATGCCAAGCAGCTGGAGGAGTGGAGTAAGCTTCGCGGAGAGCCGACCATTACCCAGGATGGTGTGCACGTCGAGCTGGCAGCAAATATCGGTACGCCGAATGACGTGACCGGAGTGCTGGAGAACGGCGGCGAGGGCGTAGGATTGTACCGCACAGAATTTCTGTATATGGGACGGGATAAGCTGCCTTCTGAAGAAGTGCAGTACAATGCCTACAAATCTGTTCTGGAAAAAATGCAGGGCAAGCCGGTTGTCGTCCGGACCTTGGACATTGGCGGCGACAAGGAGCTGCCATATCTGGATCTTCCCAAGGAAATGAATCCATTCCTGGGCTTCCGGGCCGTTCGCTTGTGCCTGGATCGTCAGGATCTGTTCCGAACCCAGCTGCGTGCTTTGCTTCGTGCCAGCGTCCACGGGGATTTGCGGATTATGTTTCCGATGATTGCGACGTTAGGTGAATTCCGGGAAGCGAAGGGACTGCTGGAGGACGAGAAGGCCAAGCTTGCTGCAGAGGGCATTGCGGTGTCAGATCGCATCCAGCTGGGCATTATGGTGGAAATTCCATCAACGGCTGTTATGGCGGATCAGTTCGCCAAAGAGGTGGACTTCTTCAGCATAGGCACCAATGACCTGATTCAGTATACGATGGCGGCAGACCGGATGAATGAGCGGGTCTCTTACCTGTATCAGCCGTATAACCCGGCGATTCTGCGTCTGGTGAAGATGGTCATTGACGCTGCACACAAAGAAGGCCGCTGGGCGGGCATGTGCGGGGAGATGGCCGGAGATCCGGTAGCCATTCCGCTGCTGCTCGGTCTGGGGCTCGATGAGTTCAGCATGAGCGCAACCTCGATTTTGCCGGCCCGCAGTCAGATTTCACGGCTGTCTGAGGCCCAGATGCAGGAGCTGGCGTCTAAAGCGCTGGAGCTGCGTACGGCAGAAGAGGTCGTAGAGCTGGTAGAGAGCACCGTTTCCCAATAAGGCATAGGCGCATTTTCCTTTTTCAATTTTTCAAGGTTGACTTCTACAAACTACATTTAAGGTATTCTTTGCTCTTTCATAGAGCGAGGGATACCTCTTTTTTACATACTTTTTCAAAAATATAAAAATATGAAGGGGGCTTTTATGCTAAAATGAGAGTAATCTGCAAGCTGTCTAAATAGGACTGAGCTGTTGGCAGGCTATGCAGAAGTCTTATGGATGATGCGGAATTTTCCGATAAAAGACATAGGCCCGAACTTGCCTAGCGCCTACGGCATAGCATAAATATATATCCTATTTTTTGAGTCCGCAGGTCTGTCTTATCAATCAGGCGCCCATACTAGAGCTTAGAATCTACATTTAAAGTGACGGTGATGATGATGAATAGGGACATGATCCAAGAGATTACTGATCAGAGGTTTGGCCTCATCTACAGTGCTGCATCCAGCACATTCAGATTGTGGGCTCCATCGGCTGCTCAAGTATCGTTGATGCTGTATAAAAATGACGGCGTCGAGGGGGGAGAGTCACTCCTATCGCAGTCCGGGGGCAGCGAGCATCCGATGCTCATAAAGGGTAACGGTGTTTGGGAAACCAACGTGAGCGGCGATTGGGCCGGCTGGTATTATATGTACCGGATCCGGCAGCAGGACGGGCAGCTTCATGAGGCTGTGGATCCCTACGCCAGAGCTGTCAGTGCGAACGGTCGCCGCGGAGCCATCGTGGACCCTGCGCAGTGCAGCCCGGATGGCTGGGAGAGCGATACCAGACCGCCGCTGGCCTCACCTACGGACGCTGTGCTCTACGAGCTTCATGTGAGAGATTTTTCAATTTCGCCGGATTCCGGCATGACCTATAAAGGAAAGTTCAAGGCATTTACAGAAACAGGCCTGCGCGATGAGGCCGGGAACAAGCTGGGCATTGATCATCTGGTGGAGCTGGGTGTGACCCATGTGCATTTGCTGCCGATTTTTGACTTCAAGACCGTTGACGAGCTGATCTCCTCCAATTGGGACCCGGAAGGCGAATATAACTGGGGATATGACCCCCAGCATTATAATGTGCCCGAAGGCTCTTACGCCACGGATCCGCGAAGGCCAGAGACCCGGATCGTGGAATGCAAGGAAATGATTCAGGCTCTTCACCAGCATGGTATCCGGGTTATTATGGATGTGGTCTACAATCATACGTATTCTGTCGAGGAAGGTCCCTTTGAGCCTGTTGCACCGGGGTACTTCTACCGCCAGAATCATGACGGGACGCTTTCTAACGGCTCCGGCGTCGGCAACGAGCTGGCTACAGAGCGGCCGATGGTTCGGAAATTCATCAAGGATTCTCTCCGCTACTGGGCCGAGGAATATCATCTGGACGGTTTCCGCTTTGATCTGATGGCGTTGATAGATACCGAGACCATGGTTCAGATTGTAGAGGAGCTCCGCCGGGAGGTGGCTCCCGATCTCCTGATCTATGGCGAGCCATGGACTGGAGGCGGCAGCCCGCTGGCGAACCAGACGGTCAAAGGAACACAACGAGGCAAAGGGTTTGCCGTGTTTAATGACGATTTCCGGCATGCGATCAAGGGGGATAATGACGGCGGCGGCAAAGGCTTTGCTACCGGTGAAGCCTGGTATGAAGGCGCCGTCGCGGAGGGTCTTATGGGCTCTATCCATGATTTCGCGCTGGAGGCGTCAGAAACCGTCAACTATGTAACCGTGCATGATAACCTCAACCTGTGGGATAAGGTGCTGGTAACGATGGGGAAATGGGATGAAGCCGGGTTTATCCCGCTGCAAGACGGCCGGCCGCACGACGGAAGTCCGCTCATGCCAAAGATTGCTGCTGCCACACCTTATGCAGACGTGGTAGAGGGAGAGGCTCTTGCATCCGAGGCGGTGAAGCGCAGCCTGCTTGCCAACAGCATGGTGCTGCTCTCGCAGGGAATTCCGTTGATCCATGCGGGAGATGAGCTGCTTCGCACGAAATATGGCGATCATAACAGCTATCGCAGCGGGGATGCCATTAACGCAATTTCATGGAGTCATAAAGAGCGGTTTACAGAGGTCTTTCGATATTATCAGGGACTCATTAGGCTGCGGCGCCAGCATCCGGCTTTTCGGCTGAATCGCAGAGAAGAGATTGAGAAGCATATGGAAATCATCCGCTGCAGTGACCGCGTCGTAGCCTACCGTCTCCACAGCCACGCCGGAAATGACGAATGGAAGCAGATCGTAGCTGTGTTCAATGGCGGCGTGGAGGCTGTCAGTGTGGAGCTGCCGCCGACTCTATATGGCTGGAATGTTGTCGTTAATGAGCGGGAGGCCGGTACAGAAGTGCTCTCCACGGCAGACGGTGCTGAAGTGACCGTACAAGGTCTGTCTTGTATGGTGTTGTATGAGGATCCGGAGCGGCTGAAGTCGGATCTGACCGAGGTTCACGTGAAATACGACCGGGAGGATGGGGATTACGCCGGCTGGAATTTGTGGGTCTGGGGCACGGGAGTTCAGGACGGCGAGGTTTCACTGACTCCTCGGGAAGACGGGGATGCAGGAGCCGTGTTCTATACTGCGGCTGACGTGAAGAAGATTGGCTGTATCCTCAGACTGAACGAATGGGAAGCCCGGGAATGGGAGCAGGACCGCTTTATTACCGTTCCGGAGGGGGAGAAGACCATCCGTATTCACATTCACAGCGATGGTGTTGATATTCGCCCCCATAATCTCGGCGGCAGGGCATCCTAGAAGCCCTTCCATATTCATGTATCTTCAACGTTTACCAGAGAATTCGGACATAAAAATGCCGCTTTGCAGCTGCACCTGCAAAGCGGCATTTTTATATATTTAAGAGAGGGGTACATATCATTACCCTGCATCTCTGAGATGAAACGCTTACCTCAAAAATGATTACCTACCAAGGAGAAGGGGTAATGGATACATAAGCTTGTTTCGTATAAGGAGGATGTTAAAGATGACGTCAAAAAGAAGCAGTGTTCAACTGGAAGCTGAGGTTCGAAATGAATTTACACGCGCCTCCCGGCGTACCATTCGGGAGAACGGCGGTGTTCCGGCAGTTGTATATGGAGCAGGCATAGAAAGTATTCCTGTAACCGTCGATTTGAAAGAGGCGGCCAAGCTGTTTTATAAAGGTCGTTCAGAATCCTTCAAGCTAAATATTCAGGGCTCTGAATCTCTGCCCGTGCTGATCAAGGATGTACAGCAGCGCGCCGGCAAGGTGGTTCATGTAGACTTTCTCCATATTTCCATGAATAAGCCGGTTCGGGTCACGATCCCGGTCAGCTATCAGGGTGAAGCAGTAGGTACCAAGAATGGCGGGACCTTGCAAACGCAGGTGACCGAGCTTGAGGTAGAAGGCTTGCCGGGCGATCTTCCCAGCTCCATTGAGGCAGACATTTCTGCACTGGATGTCGGAGATAAGCTGACGGTGGGAGATCTTCAGATTCCGGAGAAGATCACACTCCATGCCGAGGATGAGGAGGTTCTGGCCTCCGTGATCGTTCCTCGTCTGGTTGAGGACACTGAGCCGCAGGAAGAGACCGGCGAAGAGGACGCGGAAGCTGGCAGCGACAGCGCGGAGGAAGAACCACAGGAGTAGCTCCGCCAGATACAATCATAAAAGAGCAGCCCGGCCTGGAATTAAAGTTCCAAGGGCCGGGCTGCTCTTTGTCATTGATTTCGTCTAGCGTGCCATCCATCCGCCGTCAACGCACAGCACATGTCCGTTGACATAATCTGCTGCTGCAGAGGCCAGGAAGACCGCTGGAGCCCCGATATCCTTCGGAGTTCCCCAGCGTCCCGCTGGAATGCGATCTGTAATGGAGCGCAGACGGTCAGGATCATTGCGGATTTGCTCCGTATTATCGGTTTCGATATAACCAGGAGCGATTCCGTTAACCTGGATGCCGCTGGAGGCCCACTCGTTCGCCAATGCCTTGGTAATACCAGCAATGCCATGCTTGCTCGCTGTATAGCCAGGAACATTGATGCCGCCCTGATAAGAGAGCATGGAGCAGATGTTGATGATTTTGCCGCTGCCGCGTTCAATCATATGGCGTCCCGCAATCTGGGACAGGAAAAAGGCAGAGTTCAGGTTCAGGTCAATGACATCCAGGAAGTCCTGCATGCTGTGATCCTTAGCCGGAGTCCGGCGGATTACACCAGCGTTGTTCACAAGAATATCTACATGTCCTGTCAGCTCCAGCGCCTGATCGAAGGCTCCCTGCAGCTTGTCGCGGTCGCTGAGGTCCACTTCAATGCCGGAGGTGCTTCTTCCTAAAGAGCGAATACTGCTCATTGTGTTCTCGCTGCTATTGTAGGATACGCAGACTACATCTGCTCCCGCTTCTGCCAATGCAACAGCGATCCCTTGGCCTAATCCGCGGGCTGCTCCGGTAACAATTGCGGTTTTGCCGCTCAAATCAAATACACTCACGTGCTTCAGCTCTCCTTCGTTATAATTCTGTAGAAATCAGGAATACGTGCTTATTCATTCGTTCGGCTTGAGAATCGTGACTCCAGCCTGCTCATACACCTGTCCGATGTCGGAAGGCAATTCCCGGTCGGTTAGCACAGCGGTAATTTCGTTCAGGCGGGCAAAGGTACGCAGAGCCGTCTGTCCAAACTTTTGGTGATGCACCACCGCGTACACCTCCTGTGCCGTACTGACCAGCGCTTGCTTGAAATCGATCAAATCGCCGGTATAAATCGTAAGGCCATGCTCGGGATGAACACCTGTTGCCGATATGAAAGCCTTCTGGATATTAAGCTGGCTGATATATGCAGCAGAGTCCGGGCCTGCCAGCATATTGCGCACCCGGTAGCCTCCAGGGACGACCAGGCGGATCGCATCCTTGGCGGCAAGCTCGCTGATAATGTAAACATCATTGGTCACGACCGTCAGCGGCTCATTGGGCAGCCGCTTGGCAATCGCCAGCGTAGTGCTTCCCCCGTCCAGCGCGATAATGTCGCCTTGTTGAATCCGGGCCAGCGCCATCTCGGCAATGGCTGCCTTTTCCTCGCCATGCTTGGTCAGCGGCTCTTTGGCCGGGAGGATGCCGAATTGGTCGCTCTGGGCCAGGACCGCTCCGCCATGTACGCGAAGCAGCAGGCCCTGTTCTTCCAGACGGGTCAGGTCCTCCCGAACGGTTTTCCCGGAAACCTCCAGCTGATCGCTCAGCTCGGAGACGGTAATTTCCTTGCGGGTGAGCAGCAGCTCCATAATTTTTTCATATCGTCTAATCGGGTTCATGTACATAATCCACTCTTCCTTAATGAATTGCGCCGGGGTCTTATCTTAATTCCTTCATGGATACAGGGTCCATATCGTCATAACGCTTGTTGTCTCCTGCCATTCCCCATACAAATGTATAGTTGCTTGTACCTACGCCGCTGTGGATAGACCAGCTCGGGGAAATAACGGCCTGCTCGTTGCGCATCACGATGTGACGGGTTTCGGAAGGCTGTCCCATCAGGTGGATAACAGCTGCATCCTCTGGAAGGTCGAAGTACATGTAAGCTTCCATCCGGCGCGGGTGAGTATGGGCTGGCATTGTGTTCCACATATTGCCTTCCTTCAGCAGGGTCATGCCCATGACGAGCTGAGCGCTGTCGATGCCCTTCTGGTGAATAAAGCGGTAGATGACGCGGTCGTTCGAGTTCTTAATGTCACCCAGTGCACTGGAGTCTGCTTCTTCCAGCGTAGCCTTGGCTGCCGGGAATGCCTTATGCGCCGGAGCAGAGTTCAGATAGAATTTGGCCGGCTGAGAAGCATCGCTGCTCTTAAAAATAACGTCTTTAGTGCCCATACCGATATACAGGCATTCTTTGTGGTTCAGTGTGAATTCTTCTCCGTCCGCCGTAACGGTACCGGTGCCGCCTACGTTAATAATACCAATCTCGCGGCGCTCCAGGAAGTATTCCACGCCCAGCTCCTTCATGTCTGTATCCAGCTTCACTTCACCTTGTACAGGGTGAGCGCCGCCGATAATCAGGCGATCCTCATGGGTCAGCACAAGCTCTAGCTGATCGGGTGTAAACAGGGTAGGGATGTGAAACTCCTTGCGCAGTCGGTCAGTATCAAATTGCTTAACCTCATTCGGGTGCGAAGCAAAACGTCTCTCCATGATTCATTTCTCCTTTATGATCAATTAATGATGAACAAACAGGTTCATATATGTACAAATTACTCCATTTGAGTTCATATTGCAAGTCTACACCAAGTAATATATTTTACTCCTTGTCAGAGAGGATGAATGTAGCTAGAATAAAGGTACAACTTGTACGTACAAGTTATATTAAAACATCAATATTGCATAAATGTATGTACAAGTTAACTTCAAAATTACGCTAATGATATTGGAGGCGTTACGGATGAAATTACAATCGCGTTCCTTCTGGTTCGTAACCGGAAGCCAGCATTTATACGGGCCAGAAACGCTGGAGCAGGCGGCAGAGCACTCACGCATCATTGCAGCAGAGCTGGATCGGGATCCGTCCTTTACGTATCCCGTGGTATTCAAGCCGGTCGTTAAGACCCCGGATGAGATTTACAATTTGATGCTGGATGCCAACAGTGATGACAGCTGTGCCGGAATTATTACGTGGATGCACACCTTCTCACCGGCAAAGATGTGGATTGCAGGCTTGTCCCAGCTGCACAAGCCGCTGCTTCACTTTCACACCCAATTTAACCGCGACATTCCGTGGGATACTATCGACATGGACTTCATGAACCTGAATCAGTCCGCTCATGGCGACCGTGAATATGGTCATATCGGAGCCCGCCTCGGCATTGCGCGCAAGATCGTGGTCGGTCATTGGGAAGATGCCGATGTGCGAAGCAGCATTGCCGGCTGGATGAGAACAGCTGCTGCCTATAGCGAAAGCCGCCGCCTGAAGGTTGCCCGCTTTGGAGACAACATGCGGGAGGTTGCGGTTACGGACGGCGACAAGGTTCAGGCACAGATTCAGCTGGGCTGGTCGGTTAACGGCTATGGAATCGGAGATCTGGCCCAGATCATGAACCAGGTCAGCGATGCCGAGGTCAAGGAGCTGCTGGAGCTCTATGAAGATCAGTATTCCATTGCTGCTGCAGGCTTGAATCAGGGGCCTGTCCGGGATTCCATCGCTTATCAGGCGCGCATCGAGATTGCCTTGAAGCAGTTTTTGGAGGAGGGCGGCTTTGGGGCGTTTACAACGACCTTTGAGGATCTGCATGGGCTGAAGCAGCTGCCGGGATTGGCTGTTCAGCGCCTGATGGAGGCCGGCTACGGCTTTGGCGGCGAAGGGGATTGGAAGACAGCGGCGCTGACCCGGGTACTAAAGGTGCTTGCGGGGAACAAGCAGACCTCCTTTATGGAGGATTACACGTACCATTTTGAACCGGGCAATCATCTGGTGCTGGGCGCACACATGCTGGAGGTCTGCCCCAGTATCGCTGCAGAACAGCCTTCCATTCAAGTGCATCCGCTGGGAATCGGCGGCAAGGAGGCGCCCGCTCGTCTCGTCTTTAACGGCTGCAGTGGAAGCGCGGTCAACGCATCCCTTGTAGATTTGGGACATCGCTTCCGTCTGCTGGTAAACCAGGTTGACGGCGTCAAGGTGGAGCAGGAGATGCCGAGCCTTCCTGTTGCCCGTGTACTCTGGAAGCCGCAGCCGTCTCTGCGTGAATCCGCAGAAGCATGGATTCTGGCTGGTGGAGCCCATCACACGGTCTTGTCCTATGCTGTAACGGCAGAAAATTTGTCCGACTGGGCTGAGATGGCTGGCATTGAAGCCGTCTTGATTGATCAGCACACCTCGATTCCGCGGTTCAAGAACGAGCTTCGCTTCAGTGAAGCCGCGTATCGTCTGCGTTAACACACGCTTGCTTGAATCCGCATATCCCTTTGGTTCCCCGGGCTGTGATACAATGACCAAAGCAATAGATAAAGAGATCAAGCAGCCCTGAGGTGAATTCATTGAACGAACGTAAATTACCTAAATATATGCAGCTGAAGCAGGAGCTTTTATCCTGGCTCGAAAGTGGAAAGCTGCTTCCGGGAACCCAGTTTCCGTCAGAGCATGAAATATCACAGCAATTTCAAATGAGTCGGCAGACCGTCAGGCAGGCTTTCAGTGAGCTGGAGAAGGAGGGCTGGCTGGAAAGAATCCAGGGCAAGGGAACCTTTGCCCGCCACCCTCATCGGGCGTATTCAGAACGGGTCAAAGCCGTAGGCATTGTGACGACATACATCTCGGATTATATTTTTCCGCATATTGTAAGAGGGGCTGAAGCCCGGCTTCGGGATCACGGGTATCGTCTCTTGTTATCCAGCACGGATAACAACAAAGCGAAGGAAATGGAGAGCCTGGCGCTGATGACGGGGGAGCCGCTCAGCGGCCTCATTATTGAGCCGACCAAGAGTGCAGAAGGGAATCTCAATTTGGCCTATTTCTTGTCGCTGCAGGAGAGGGGCATTCCGTTTCTTATGATCAATGAGAAATACCCGGAGCTGGAGTGCCCATGCCTGAGAGTGGATGATGAGCGGGGCGGCTACAAGGCGGCCCGTCATTTACTGGAACGGGGGCATCGCCGCCTGGCCGGCTTCTTCAAGACAGACGACCGACAGGGCGTGAACCGATTGAAGGGCTTCTTGAAGGCACACCGTGAAGCGGGAGTACATGCTACACCGGAGCTGGTCATCACCTACAGTACGGAGCAGAAGGAGCAGCAGCCCTATATGGAAGCAATCAGGCTGCTGACGACACTTGATGAGAGCCGGCGGCCCAGTGCGTTCGTATGCTACAACGACGAGCTTGCTGTGCGTTTAATTCAGGCTGTTGCGGCATGTGGACTCCGAGTTCCTGAGGATATTTCCATGATCGGCTTTGATGATTCGTCGCTTGCAGAGGCGACCGGTGTGAAGCTGACGACACTGACTCATCCCAAGAGCGAAATGGGAGATCTGGCAGCGCGGCAGATCATTGCAATGATTGAAGAAGGCGCAGCAGGTGAAGATATGGTGTTTGAGCCGCAGCTGGTGGAGAGATCGTCAGTTCAAGCAGTCGAGAGCACCTGATAGTTACAGGATAAACGTGAAAGCGATATATAAACGTCAGAGAGGTGGAATGAGCATGCTCGAAGCTCTAAAGGAGCAGGTGCTCCAGGCGAATCTGGAGCTGCCTCGGCATGGACTGGTTACATTTACATGGGGGAATGTCAGCGGAATCGACCGGGACAGCGGCCTGTTTGTAATCAAGCCCAGCGGCGTGCCTTATGATCAGCTGAAGGCGTCGGACATGGTCGTGGTAAACCTGGAGGGACAGGTTGTGGAGGGAGAGCTGAAGCCTTCCTCGGATACACCTACCCATAGGGTGCTGTACCGTGAGTTTACAGACATTGGCGGAGTCGTGCATACGCATTCACCAGGGGCGACCAGCTGGGCCCAGGCAGGACGTCCCCTGCCGGCATATGGTACGACCCATGCGGATTATTTTTACGGCGAAATTCCGGTAACTCGTCCCATGACGCAGGCAGAAATTGATGGAGACTATGAGCTGGAAACCGGAAATGTCATCGTGGAAACCTTTCAGCAGCTGGATCCTGCCGTTGTTCCTGGGGTTCTGGTGCATGCCCATGCGCCCTTTGTATGGGGAAAGGATGCGCTGGATGCGGTGCATCATGCGGTGGTGCTGGAGGAATGTGCCAAGATGGCAGCGGCTATGCTTCAGCTGAATCCGGGGGCTGCACCGATGGCACAGCAGCTGCTGGATCGCCATTATCTCCGTAAACACGGGATTAACGCGTACTATGGACAGGGGAGTTAAACATTCTATTATAGCGGGAGGGACATCTATGAGTACAAAATATACGATTGGCGTAGATTACGGAACCCAGTCCGGCCGTGCCGTTCTGGTGGAGCTGTCGAGCGGGAGAGAGGTGTGTGACCATGTTACGCCATACCCTCACCATGTCATTGACGAGTCACTGCCCGGCTCCAAGGTTGCATTAGAGCATGACTGGGCATTACAGCACCCGGATGATTACCTGGAGGTGCTTCGGCGCTCCGTACCGGCTGTCATGCAGGAGTCTGGTGTTGATCCAGAGCTCGTGATCGGGATCGGAATTGATTTTACGGCGTGCACTATGCTGCCCGTCGATGCAGACTTAACGCCGCTGTGCTTCAAAAATGAATATGCCCACCAGCCGCACAGCTGGGTCAAGCTGTGGAAGCATCATGCGGCACAGCCGGAGGCAGACGCAATTAACCGGATAGCCATGGAGCGCACGGAGGATTTCCTTCCTCGATATGGCGGAAAAATATCGTCGGAATGGATGATTGCCAAGGCATGGCAAATTCTGAATGAAGCGCCGGACATTTATGAATCAGCGGACTTATTCTTAGAGGCGACGGACTGGGTGGTTGCCCGAATGACGGGGAACATGGTCCGCAACAGCTGTACCGCCGGGTACAAAGCCATCTGGCACAAGCAGGAGGGGTACCCGGACAAAGCCTTCTTCAGAGCGCTGGATCCGCGCCTTGAGAACCTGATGGATACGAAGCTTCGTGGAGAAGTAGTACCGCTCGGAGCAAGGACCGGAGGGCTGTCTCAAGAGATGGCAGACATGATGGGGCTGCACGAAGGCATTGCCGTCGCTTCCGGCAACGTGGATGCACATGCTGCGGTTCCGGCGGTCGGTGTCGTCACGCCGGGCAAGCTGGTTATGGCGATGGGAACCTCGATCTGCCATATGCTGCTGGGCCGTGACGAAAAGCATATTGAGGGCATGTGCGGAGTCGTTGAAGATGGCATCATACCCGGATTGTACGGATATGAGGCAGGGCAGTCGGCTGTTGGAGATATTTTTGAATGGTTTGTGGAGGAGTGTCTTTCGGGTGAGGTGAAGGCTGCAGCTGCTGAAGAAGGCCTAAGCGTGCATGCGTGGCTGGAGCGTGAAGCCTCCAGATTGTCTCCGGGTCAAAGTGGACTGCTGGCACTGGATTGGTGGAACGGTAACCGATCCGTGCTCGTGGATACAGACCTTACCGGCCTCCTGCTCGGCTTGACGCTGCAGACCAAGCCAGAGGAAATATACCGGGCTTTGCTGGAGGCAACCGCCTTTGGCACGCGAAAGATCGTCGATGCTTTTAACCATGGCGGGGTACCCGTGGATGCCCTGTATGCCTGCGGCGGGCTTCCTCAGAAGAACCGCCTGCTGATGCAGATTTATGCGGACGTGACGCAGCGTGAAATTTTCATTGCGGACTCTAAGCAAACACCGGCGCTGGGCGCGGCGATGTTCGCCGCTGTGGCTGCAGGAGCTGCAAACGGCGGGTATGCTACCATCACAGAAGCTGCTGTCAGCATGGCGCGAGTGAAGGAAGAAACCTACAGGCCGATTCCGGAGCATGCGGCCGCTTATGAGCAGCTGTATCAGGAATACAGCAA
Source organism: Paenibacillus algicola (assembly GCF_005577435.1). Taxonomy (NCBI): domain Bacteria; kingdom Bacillati; phylum Bacillota; class Bacilli; order Caryophanales; family Paenibacillaceae; genus Paenibacillus; species Paenibacillus algicola. Next base: position 1,539,127 of record NZ_CP040396.1, read on the forward strand.
ACTCCACGACTACTTTGGCCGCGGCGGCAACCCCGTGATGAAAACATTGAAAAAGCTGAAAGCAGAGGCTTCGGCAAGAAGCGCCCTTTCCATGTAGAATGCACGTCTGACGCAGCCGAGAAATGGTTAAGGATAGATAACACAATCTATTCGGAGGTGCGTCTTTGATGGAGCGGGCTTTTTGGAAAGAAGGAGTGGTCTATCAGATTTATCCCATCAGCTTCAAGGATTCGGACGGGGATGGGCACGGCGATCTGCGCGGTATTCTGGAAAAGCTGGATTATTTACAGGGTCTCGGCGTTACGATGCTGTGGCTGGGTCCTGTCTGCAAGTCGCCGATGGAGGATTACGGCTACGACGTCAGTGATTATTATGAAATCAATGAGCCGTTTGGTACAATGGAGGATTTCGAGGAGCTGCTGCGAGAGGTGCATGCCCGGGGGATGAAGCTGTTTATGGACCTCGTTATAAATCATACCTCGGATCAGCATGCCTGGTTTCAGCAGGCCTCTTCCAGCCGGGAGCATCCGCGACGCAGCTATTACATCTGGAAAGATGGAGTGGCCGGGGCCGAGCCGAATAACTGGATGTCATTTTCCGAGGAGTCAGCATGGAAGCTGGATGAGCAGACCGGCCAGTATTATTTGCGAATTTTCGATGTGACTCAGCCGGATCTGAACTGGGAGCATGCTCCCATGCGGCATGAGATGTATGAAATGATCAGGTATTGGCTGGACAAGGGAATTGACGGCTTCCGGCTGGATGCGATCAATATTTTGTCTAAAGAACCTGGATTTCCCGATGCTCCGGCGGAGGATCCCCATCCGCGAGGTCAGCGCTATTTCAAGAATGGACCAAAGGTCCACGATTATTTGCAGGAGCTGCATACAGAGGTATTCTCCCGCTATGAGAACATCGTAACCGTGGGTGAGGCGCCGAGCATTTCTATGGAGGAAGCGGTGCGCTACTCCGCTCCAGAACGGAAAGAGCTTAGCATGGTGCTGCTGATGGAGATGATCGGCATGGATGTGGAGCGCGGAAACCCGTGGAAGGTGCGGAGCTGGAGGCTTCAGGAGCTGAAGGATATTGTCAACCGGTGGTCCAAAGAGGTGTTTGGAAAAGGGTGGTATGGCACGTATCTGAGCAACCACGATCACCCGCGGATGCTTCCGCGCTATGGCGCAGATGGGGAGCTGCGGGAGCTGTCGGGCAAGATGCTGGCGACTTTTTTGCATACTATACCCGGAACTCCCTTTATGTATCAAGGGGAAGAGCTGGGCATGACCAATGTGAAATTCTCCTCCATTCAGGATTATCGGGATAAGAATACCCTTGGCTTCTACAAGAGGATGGTGGAGGAGGAGGGGGCTTCAGAGCAAGAGGTCCTGGACATGATTCAGGCCCGCAGCCGGGACAGCGCCCGTACGCCGATGCAGTGGAGTGCTGAAGCGCAGGCCGGGTTTACGAGCGGTACGCCCTGGATCCCGGTGAATGACAATTACAAAGATATTAACAGTGAGGAGAGCATGAAACGCCCGGATTCTCTGTTCCATTACTATCGCCGGCTAATTGCCTTGCGCAAGGAGCAGCCCGTGCTGGCCTACGGAAATTTCAATATGCTGCTGGAAGATGAGGAGCATATCATGTGCTACACGCGAACGTATAAGGAAAAAACATGGCTGGTGCTGCTGAACTTTGCAGATCACGAGGTTACGACACGTTGGCCTGAAGGGTGGAAGAGAGATTCCGGTCAAGCTGTGGCGGTGCTGGGAAACTATGAAGGACTGCCGGCAGTGGAGGAACGAGGGCTCCTCAAGCTGAAGCCGTTTGAGGCTGTAATTGTTGAGGGGGAGACTCGCGCGTTCCGCTAGAACATGTGAAAAAGGATGACCGAGAGTGGCTAAACCATCTCGGTCATCCTTCTTTAGGCTTCGTCCTCGTCCGGTAAATGTCCCGGTCTGCGATCCACTGTTTCATTGCCGTGACTGTTCTCTCGCTTCATCTCTTCCTTGTCTTTATTCTCGAGAATGCCGCCGATGACATCGTCAATCATATCTGTAGCTCCGTGGTCAGGGCGGTCCGGCTCCGGAATGGGATCTACTCCAGGAAAGCGGCCGTCATAATCGGGATTTTTGTTAGCCATGTCACTCATCCTTTCTTCTTGGCCTATCTAGGATTGCCCGTTGAAACGTCAAGCATGTATAGTGGGCTTTGGAGATGCCTAATATCAGATGGGGCTGTGCTTTTTGTGGTATAAGTAACGAATAAACCGTAACGGGATTCCTGAATCAGCATCCGAACAAGGAGAGGTGCCAAGAGCAGCCGATCCGCTGTATTTTGCACAATTGCGGGTTGACGAATGATCTATAATCAGCGAAGATCATGTCAAAGGCTTGCCATAGCGCCTGTTCGTTCATGCTATACATCAAGAGAGAAGGAAGGGAATCAAGAATGAAATTGTGGGAAAAAAATATTCCGGGGATTGAGCTGGAGGAAGAGGGTTCATTCGAGCCATATATTGTTCCACATGTCGTGGAGTCCGCTTCACCCCATGCTGCTGTCGTGGTGTTTCCTGGAGGCGGTTACTTCCGCCGGGCCGAGCATGAGGGGGACCCCATCGCGGAGTGGCTGAACAGCCTGGGCTTATCTGCTTTTGTGGTTCACTACCGCGTGAAGCCGACCAGATATCCGTATCCGCAGATGGACGGTATGCATGCCGTCAAGCAGATCCGGCACCGCGCTGCAGAATGGAACATTGATCCGGCCCGGATTGGCGTACTAGGCTTTTCGGCAGGCGGGCATCTGGCTGCTACCGTATGTATTCAGGCAGAAGAAGGACAGCCGGATGCAGAAGACCCGGTTGACCGCGTGAGCGCTCGACCGGACTTCGCCGTGCTGTGCTATCCCGTGATCTCCTTCACACAGCATCGGCATGAAGGCTCGGTCACCAATCTGCTCGGGGAGCAGCCATCGGAAGAGATGATTCGTAAAATGTCGGGCGAGCTGCAGGTAACTTCAAACGTACCTCCAACCTTTTTGTGGCATACTGCTGATGACGCTGCTGTTCCGGTGGAAAATAGTCTCATGTATGCAAGCGCTCTCTCTGCTCAGCAGATTCCGTTTGAGCTCCATGTGTTTCCTCATGGTCGTCATGGACTCGGACTGTCCGAGGAGGACCCGCAGGTTGCGCAGTGGACCGGCTTATGTGCGGAGTGGCTGCGAAGAATTGAGGTTCTTTAGACTTGTGAGCTGAATTTCACCTGTAAGGATGAAGAAACATCACAAACGCCGGATAGACGATGAACCTCGTCCTCCGGCGTTTGTGATTACAATATTACGTACTGTGGCAGACTTTACCAAGCGTTTGAGCCCAAAGCATCCAGGGTAGCTTGAATAAAGGCTGGCTCGTCCTCCGGAGTACGGGACGTAATCAAATTACCGTCCGTTACCACTTCTTGATCCACGAATTGACCGCCGGCTTCGCGAACTTCGTCCTGAATACCGGGATAGGACGTCAGCGTACGGCCTTTCAGCAGGCCGGCTGCCGCCAGGATCTGCGGACCATGGCAGATGGCCGAGATCGTCAGCCCTTTCTGATCCGCCTCCTGAACAAAGGCTTGAATATCCTTGTCGTCCATCAGATGGGATGGAGATTTACCGCCCGGAATAATGACCGCAGCATAATCGGATGCCTGCGCGTCTTTAACAGCCAGGTGGGATTGGTAGGATACCGAGCCCTGCTTGCCTGTTAGCTCCTCATTTTCCTTCAAGCTGATAATTACGTTATCGTGGCCATTTTTGATCATAGCCTCATATGGGTTTTTCATTTCCGAGTCTTCAAAATCGTTAGCCAGCAAAAATGCAATCTTCTTTGCTTCAGTCATGATCGGTCACTCCTTCCTGAAATCATACTGTACAGTGTGCACCAAGAAAGGCGCGTACATGCTTTTTTTACCCGCTGGGAAGGAGATTCAAGCAAGAGCGGCCCATCCGCTGAGGAAAAACCGTTGCTGCACGGCTCAGCAGGCGTGATGCAGTGCCGTAAGAATAGGAACTTTTTCACGTACAGGCACGACTGGGCTCCTGCCCACATACAATGAACAGACTGGAAACCGAGCGCGGCAAGAGGCCGGTTGCATTGTATTCTTCAGGAGGTGTCCCCTGTGCCTGGACTGTTTACCGCTATTGCACTGTTCATCAAAGAGCTAAGCCTGTTAGTGTCGTATGTGAAAAACAACGCGTTTCCCCAGCCCCTGACCGAAGAAGAGGAAGCGAAGCATCTACAGCTAATGGCTGAAGGTGACGCAGCTTCGCGTAATAAGCTGATTGAGCACAACCTTCGGTTGGTGGCTCATATTGTGAAGAAATTTGACAACACCGGCGAAGACCTGGAAGACCTGATCTCCATCGGCACCATCGGCCTAATCAAAGCGATCGAAAGCTTCCGAACGGGCAAGGGAACGAAGCTTGCAACATTCGCCGCTCGTTGTATTGAGAATGAAATACTTATGCATCTTCGTAGCTTGAAAAAAACGCGTAAGGACGTATCCCTGCATGATCCGATCGGCACAGATAAAGAAGGCAATGAAATCACGTTGATCGATATTCTAGGAACCGAAGCGGACGATATCGTGGATAAAGTGCAGTTAAAGATCGAGAAAAGCAAAATTTACCGCAACCTCGATATCCTGGACGACCGGGAGAAGGAAGTGGTCATTGGGCGATTTGGATTGGAGCATGGCGGAGAGGAGCGCACCCAGCGAGAGATTGCGAAGGAGTTGGGGATTTCGCGGAGCTATGTTTCGCGGATTGAGAAGCGGGCGCTCATGAAGCTGTATCATGAGTTTTATAAGGCGAAGCGATGATGGAGTATGGAATTTAGAGTCGGCTGTGCCAACGTGAAGCAGAGGGAAACCTCTGCTTTTTTGTGTTCAGGCATTTAACGGGGGGGGGGGGGGGGCGTTTACTTACGCAATATTCCAATTCGTATTATAATCATGATAGGACGTTCAAGTGGAGGGATTAAGATGCTTTACGAGAAGATGACGAAGAAGGAACAGATTTTACGCTTACATAGTATGGGTATGAAACAGGTGGAAATAGCCCGAGAGTTGAAAACGTACACGAATTACGTTTGGAAGGTCATTAACGAGAACAAACTGAAATCCTGCGCTAAATAAACAGCCTAGTTACGGAAGGGGCGCTATTTATGGCGATTATTAGTTTTGAGAAGGAAGACGAGAAGCAGCAGTATTTGAATTGGAGAAAAGAAAATCTCGACGGATTCGTATTGAAGTGAAGACATCGACCCTCTTTTAAGTGAAATCAGCGTTGCTCTTTATGGATTCGAAATATACTTGGCTATGAATTACGTGGAAAGAAACGCTTTCGAATCGTCAGAAGAAGCAGCTAAAATGCGAGCAATCCGTCAGGAAAAACTACGTCGTGAATCCGTTGTGAAGCTGGAAGCAATGACGCCCAAAGAACGCGAACGAACTGCCAAGGAAATTCGTTTATTAGAACTTGAACTGGAAAAGGTAAACCGAGAAATCGAAGCGTTTGAAAGGCGTTATAAGAACGGGTAACGCGCTCGAGAAAGTAAATACGCATCGTCAAATGCAACGAGTCAGGGGAGATAAAAGATGAATAAAGATGTGAGAAAGAACAACCAACTAGCAGCCGAATAAATCGACCCGCGCCCATATATGAAAGGTCTACATGTAACGGAAATCAGGGTGGTCGAGCTGCTTGCACGTAAGTCACCGCAACAATCTTACCGCGAAATCGCTAATAAGCGGGGAATCTCGGAAAGACACTTGCGAAGAATCCGCGACAAGCGACAAGTTTAATTTGCAGTACGGGAACGGGCGCTTGAAATCCAATCCGAAAACTTACCCGATGTTCTAGGCGCACTTGCGAAGAAGGCCAAGCGCGGCGACCATAAAGCCATTGAAATGTATCTTGTTATGCAGGGAATCAACGTCAATAAATCAGAAGTTGTTCAGAAGGTTCACAATGTTTCCGAACCGCTTGAAAAGCTGTTTGACGCTGAACTTGATGCGGAACTGGAATCGTTAAAGAATGAAGTTATGGGCGGCAACGTCGTGAAATTCCACAATAGCAGAAAGAACGCAACTAACCCGCCGATGATTGGCGGGTCGTATTCTAATTATGGAAAGGCTGTGTTGTGTTAAATGATGATATTAGGTCACTATAACCCGTCTCTTGAAAAAGCGGCAATCGAACTATCGTTTCACTTTAGCGGAATGAACCAAACTGCGCTTTCTATTTCAGTGGCATTCGGTGAATAGCTTCGTCAAAAAAATTGTTTATATCAAGAACTTGACTGTCTTTCAGAACATCTCCAATTGCATACTTTTTCGCTTTATCGGTCGGCATAGTGGAAAAGGCAAGTCGAAACTCCCTTTGAAACTTAAAAAATACATCCTTCCAAAATGCCAAACCAATGTGGCCATCTATAAATTGTTCAAGTTGTTCTTGGTACATAATCCCGGCAGAATAATCAACGTATCGAACGGCTGTTATTTGACCATAATGTTCATCTTGAATTGTTGCAGCCACAAGATGAGGAAAATCGTTCGGCAGGATGACGGCGCTTTTCCCGAAATTTTCGATAATCTTCTGCTTGTCTTCTTCGGGAAGGCTTAGTTTTACGTAAGCATATTCCTCGTCCGCTTGGACAATTTCAAAATCATCTTTCGTGAAAGCTGTAAAGCAGAACACCGGAATGTACCCAGCATCAGGATGGCGAAGAATAATATCTTTCTTGCCTAACTCCGCTACAACTTCACCAGTACGGTTATCAACAATACTTAGGTTTTCCACTTGACCCACTGCTGCCCCTTCTAGTCTATCACCTTGTCCACGTACCTGTTCGCGTTCCTCTTGTTCGATGAAGTTTTTCAACGGTTGCATATATAGATTACCGTCTAATAGGTCTTGAACGAACTCTGGTTTAGTAAACTTAACGAAATAGTAAACCTGCTTATCCTGCATTACTTCCAACTTGTTTAATCGCATATGTTTCCTCCATCGTTAATTTTGTAATCCACCAGTAGTTCATGACTCTCTCAGTGTATGAATTAGTCAGTCGACCCCACATATTCTTCATCGATGTTGAAAAACTATCCTGCAAGTTAGTTCAATGGTATTAAGCCTATAAAAAATACGCCTCATCACTAGGACGCCATCCCCCTAAAAGGGACGCCAGAAACGTTAGGTAAAATGGGGAAGGAAGTTACCGCTTTCTTCTTTTAACCAATGAAATTATAGCAAGTGGAAACGAATTGCGACTAGTGTCTGTTGTTGACTCCCCAATTACGATGAAAACCGCAGTAGTTAATCCATAGCTTCTGTAATTACTTATTTTTGATAATTTCACCGAAGATGATCCATTGCTCATAGTTTGCGGAAACGTCACGTTCACCGTCGCGTTCTTCGGTAATCTTATTGGGCAGTACATGGAAGTAGAAGTAATATTGGTTGTGGCTGCCGAGACGCTTATGCTCCACGAATTGGCGAAGGTGGTCTTGCGTGAACATGAACGTGTGATATTCGGTGTTGAACATGACTACGAAGATATGCAGGTCAATGTCGTCACGTTTCAAATCGCCGTCCTTTACGGTGTGCCAACCCGAAGGGAAGTCCAAGTGGCTCTTACTGTAATAAAACTTTGCTTTCAGGTTCTTGTCTTGAACATTTCCAGATTTACCTTTAATGATAATGTCTGCGCCAGCCGCTCGATTTCCTTTGATCGCTTCAAGGAACCCGTAAGTCTTGTTCACTTTATCCATTACAAATTGCCGAGCTGCCGAGCGTGTAATACGGTTTTCTTCGTCCTGCTCGTCCTCTTGTTCCTCTGCATTAGTTGCGTTTGAAGGAGCAACGGGTACTTGGATGGCTTGGTTCCGTTCTAAAAATTCAACGCGACTTTCGAGCTTTTGAACGCGACCAAGCACTTCCAAGAGTACAGATTCGTAATTATTCAACTGAAATCACCCTCCGGTTAATTTGATAAATTCATTTTACTATCCTGTAAAAATTAAATCAAGGAAATTTATCAGTGAAAATACTGTTGAAAAAACGGTAAAAATGATTTAGTATTAAATGGGTGGTAAATCTAATATAAGGGGTGCTTGTATGGTGAAAAAACAAGACGGTATGTTTGGAATTAAGTTGGTGTGGCCGGGTTATATGGAAGACGATCTTGCTGACCGTCGCGTTGGATTTCCCGCTGATTACGATACGAAATACGACATCCCATTGAACGCAAAAATGTTTATCTATGTAACAGAATACCAAGCTATCGTTGCAGTAAACCAAGTGACCGGAACCTGGGACGAAGGTAAACGATTGTATAATCCACGGGGACGTTTTCCGATATGCCTTCCAATTAAAGAAACTTTCAGGTCTAAAGTTGGACTGTCCAAGAAAGAAGTACAAAAGATAATACCGCGCTTTACGACATATGAAGGATTGAGCTTCTTTTCGTTATCGGAAGGCGAATTTGTAGAACTCGAAAGGGCGCTTATCCAGCGTGGATAAGCCTCTTGACCAGCACCCCTTTTGACATTAGAATTGAAATACTTATGCATCTTCGTAGCTTGAAAAAAACGCGTAAGGACGTATCCCTGCACGATCCGATCGGCACAGATAAAGAAGGCAATGAAATCACGTTGATCGATATTCTAGGAACCGAAGCGGACGATATCGTGGATAAAGTGCAGTTAAAGATCGAGAAAAGCAAAATTTACCGCAACCTCGATATCCTGGACGACCGGGAGAAGGAAGTGGTCATTGGGCGATTTGGATTGGAGCATGGCGGAGAGGAGCGCACTCAGCGGGAGATTGCGAAGGAGCTGGGGATCTCGCGGAGCTATGTTTCGCGGATTGAGAAGCGGGCGCTCATGAAGCTGTATCATGAGTTTTATAAGGCGAAGCGATGATGGAGTATGGAATTTAGAGTCGGCTGTGCCAACGTGAAGCAGAGGGAAACCTCTGCTTTTTTGTGTTCAGGCATTTAACGGGGGTGGGGGGGCCGTTTAGAATGGATCAATAGATGCTTTGAAAAAACTCTAGGGACAGGGTTATTCCCGAGCATTGGAAAAAAATGCGGAGGGAGCACCAGAAGATGCGGGTCAAAGCTATGAGTATGATCCTGTAGGCCGTTTGACTAAAATTACACATCCAAGATTACAGAATGAAGCAGCTTCAAGCTCCAGTACTTACAGCTATACGTACGATACGATTGATCAGATGATTATGCAGCATAGTGATGAGGAAGGACGTCAGACGAAGCAGATCTATGACGCAATAGGCAGGCCGTATCAGATTCAGCTTCAGCAAGAAGACGGCTTCTATCCTATAGAAACCAATCATTACAATGACCTTGGCGAGCTGGATTACACCCAGGATGGCGAAGGACACAAAACCTATTATGAATATCATGCCAATGGAGACCTGAAATCCGAGACGTCAGCCGAAGGAAGAGTACTGGGGTTTGCTTATAATGCTATGATGGGACAAGCAACTACCACCACAGACTACGGTGAGAAAATCACGACGACAACCGACGCCATCGGACGGGTAACAGAAACGAAGCGGGAGGATGGCATTACCGGAAGTACCATTAGCCATGATACAGCGTATGAAGTGAACGGCGATCCGTTTGCTACCCAAACCACCGATGGAAACGGAAGCGTAACCAGCTTTACTGCAAACGGACTGCACCGTCTGCAAAATGTGACCCAATCCGTTGATGAGCAGCAGCTTCAGACCACATATCAATATAACAAGCTGGGCAGCCTGACATCCAAGGTGTTTCCGGACCTCTCCAATATAGCCTATAGCTATGATGAACTGGGCCGCCGATTGTCCAAGCAGGACTCGGTGCTGGGTACCGAAACATATACCTACGACGACAACCACAACATCACGGAAGGAACAACTCGAAACGCGAAGTCAGTCCTGAATCAGTTTGATGAACGAAATCTTGTTCAGGTTAGCTGATGGATAGTACCAGACCCAGGTCATAAGTTGCCGGCAAACTTAATAATGGCATGATGAAATATGTTATAATGTTGTTTGTTCTAGCGGTGATCGTATGCAGATGAGAGGAATGGAATGAGCGTTGATTGAAAATTTTTGGAAAGAGTTACCTAAACCGTTTTTTGTACTTGCTCCTATGGAAGATGTCACGAATGTGGTGTTTCGTCAGGTTGTGAGTCGAGCGGGTAGACCTGATGTTTTTTTCACTGAGTTTACAAGTACTGAAGGCTACTGTAATCCAGATGCTATATATAGTGAGCGTGGGAGATTATATTTCACAGAAGAAGAACAGCCTATGGTAGCACATATTTGGGGAAATAACCCTGATCATTTTAGGGAAATGAGTATAGGTTTAGCGAAGCTCGGATTTAAAGGCATTGATATTAATATGGGTTGTCCTGCTCATAACGTCGCAGCTAAAGCTAAGGGCAGCGGGCTGATCTTACAGCCTGAGCTTGCAGCAGATATTATACAAGCTACTAAAGCAGGTGGATTACCTGTAAGTGTAAAAACTAGACTTGGCTATACTCATGTGGAGGAGTGGCGTGAGTGGTTATCCCATATTTTGCGACAAGATATTGCAAATCTTTCTATTCATCTACGAACCAAGAAAGAAATGAGCAAGGTGCCTGCTCATTGGGAGCTGATTCCTGAAATTAAACAGCTTCGTGATCAGATTGCACCCCATACATTATTAACGATTAATGGAGACATAGCTGATCGAAAAACAGGCTTGATGCTGGCAGAACAATACGGATTTGATGGAGTTATGATCGGTAGAGGTATATTTAAAGATCCATTTGCTTTTGAGAAGACGCCTAGAGAGCATAGCAGGGACGAAAAAATAGAGCTATTAAAATACCACATTGATTTATATGATCAATATGCAACAGAACTAGAGCCGAGACCATTTGTTCATTTACTTCGTTTCTTCAAAATATATATTCATGGATTTGATAAGGCAGATGCGTTGAAAGATGAGCTCATGCAAACGAAGTCAACAGATGAAGTGCGTCAAGTGTTACGCAGCTTTACAAATGATTATGTTGAATAATTGCAAGGGTGCACACCTTGCCGGTTGACGACGAGCCCGTTGTACGTAGCGACAAGGAAGATAGGAGATGAACAAACGATATGAATGCTCTGTCCAATGTAACATTGGAAGGGCATTTTTTATATCCTCGTCGAATATCAAACGACCCGATCTTAAGAGATAATCGTAATCCAACCTTACATTCCTGCTGGTATATTCTCACTCCATATGATATACCATAAGGGGGTATGCTATACAGAAAAAAGGAGTGAGGATAATAAAGATGAAATGGCTCAAGACATGCTTCTTTACTTCGGTGCTGATGGTGGCTCTAGTCGGATGTGGGGAAGAGACTTCGCACCCGGCAGGGTCCACGCAGCACGAAGATCATGCTAGTCATTCAACGACTGGCGAAGTTCCTGAAGGGTTAAAAGAAGCAGCAAATCCAATGTTTCAAGCAGGCAGTCAAGTGATGATCCGGGACGAGCATATGCCCGGGATGAAGGGGGCCAAAGCGACGGTGGCAGGTGCATATGAGACGGTTGTTTATACTGTGTCTTACACTCCTGTGGCAGGAGGAGACGAGGTAACGAACCACAAATGGGTGATTCATGAAGAGATTCAAGATGCAGGTTCAGATCCTTTGAAGGCGGGAACAACGGTAGTTTTAACGGCCGACCATATGCCTGGAATGAAGGGTGCCAAAGCAACGGTGGATTCTGCTCACTCGACGACGGTGTATATGATTGATTTCCTGCCGACTACAGGTGGGGCCATGGTTAAGAACCATCAATGGGTCACAGAAAATGAACTATCTCCATTATAAAAGACAGCTCATCAACTATTCGGTCAAGCTGAGAAAGAGCCCTGCTTACATGGCAGGACTCTTGTCAGCTTCGCCGTTACCCCAGCATCGCTACGATCTTGCCTGTGACATGCCTTGTCGCGATGTCGGTTAGAGCAGCAGGGACCTCGTCCAGGGTAATGGTGCTGGAGAGGGTAGAGGTGATCTTGCCCTCTTGCAGCATGGAAAGCATATGATCTCCCATCTGGGCAAGCTTGCGCTGCTCGGCGAGATTGCCGGAAGCATGAACGCTGCCGAGCGCAATAGAATGGAAGGATAAGGGATGAGCAAACGAGATCGCCTCATTGATTGAAGGCGGTCCGGCAATAAAGGATATCTGTCCATTGAAGGCGAGCGCCTTTAAGGAGCGGGTGGCATTGTCACGGCCGACCGTATCAAGGACATAATGAACGCCAAGGCCGTCTGTAATTTCCAGCGTCCGCTGAACGAAATCCTCCTGCTGATAGTCGATGGCGTAATCGGCTCCGAGCGACTGTACATACTCATGCTTGGGCGCAGAAGCGGTCGTTAGCACGGTTAGCCCGGCTGCTTTAGCCAGCTGAATAGCAAAGCCGCCGACACCGCCGGCTCCGGCATGGATCAGGATATTCTGTCCTGAAGACACATGCATTTTGTGGAACAACGCCTGGTAAGCGGTATAGCCGGCACAAGGAAGTGCGGCCGCATCCTGAAATGAAATGCCTTCCGGAATGACAGAAACCGTATGTGCTGAGGTAACGCCGTATTCAGCATATCCGCCCTTTTGAGTTAGATCAAGGTGACAAACGACCCGATCGCCAACCGAAATATGGTTCACGCCGGCCCCGATCTCCTCCACGATGCCGGCAGAATCCAGTCCAAGAATATGCGGATAGCTCCAGTGCGGATTGCCTTGATTTCCTGTTTTATAATCGACGGGATTTAGCGCGGTAGCCATAATACGAACCAGTACTTCACCTGGCTGGGGAGATGGTTTAACCGCTTCTCCAACTCTCATCTGACTGACCTCTCCGGGTCCTTGTAGCAGCAAAGCTTTCATTGCATGTCCTCCTTCGGCAAAAAATAAGATTAGAATGAAGATATAACGAAGCACACTTATTATAAAGAAGATGAAAGCTTCCCGGAAGAAGGCACTTGGAAGTGCCCATCCTCGTATAGTTGATTTTATACCCTGCAGGGTATAAAATAGGGCGTGATCCATAGCATACACAAAATACGAATACAGACGAAGGGAGGAGATCTAGTGTTCTGGCAAGCATTTTTACTGCTCGGCCTCGTGCTTTTCCTGCTCCAGCATCGCTTGGGGCCTGTGAAAGGGCTGAGATTTCTGGGCGAGGAGCAGCTGCTTCACATCAAGGAAAGTCGGCAAATACAGATCTTAGATATTCGAGACGCAACCGACTTCGAGAAGGGACATCTACCAGGGGCGATTAACATTTACATCGGCAGGCTCCCTTACGTCAGCATGAATGAGCTGGTGCCAGGAGAGCAGCTTGTGATCGTCTCTTCTTCAGCTTATCATATCAGGAAAGCAGCAAGAATATTGAAGAAGTCGGGCTATACCGAGCTGGCAGCCTTTGTATGCAGGGAGCATGCTGCCGGTCGGAGTCAGGAGCAGCGCCGAGCTGGCATGGGCGCATGCATCTCATAAATCAGCCGGAAGCAGGCATCCACGAATAAACCGTAGACACAGCCGCAGTGAAGCGACAGGTCTACGGTTTATGGGTGTCTATGCCTGATATACGCATCCTGTCCTGGCTTCAGCCGTTGTTTAACCCTTGACAGCAGAGCCGACCGTCATGGCTTTCTCGACCTGTTCGCTAAACAGAATGTAGACCAGCACCGTTGGAAGAGAAGCGACGGTCATGGCTGCTCCCATCGCGCCCCAGTCGGTAGTGAACTGTCCTTGAAAGAATAGCAAGCCGAGCGGGAGCGTCTTAAGATCCTCATCGGAAATGAGCATCAGTGCAATCGGGAACTCGTTCCATGCTGCCAGAAAGACAAAGATCACCATCGTGGCAATCGCCGGCTTGACAACGGGTATCATAATCCGGGAAAAGGTCTGGTATATATTTGCGCCGTCAATGCATGCCGCCTCTTCCAGATCAAAGGGAATACTGCGGAAGAAACCATAAAATACGAGAGTAGAGAAGGAAACATTAAACGCAATATAAGGCAGAATAATCGATCCATACGTATTGGTCAGATGAAAATCACGCACGAGGATCGCGAGTGGGATCATAATGACCTGAACCGGCACAAACATGCCGATCACGATATACATTTGAGCCAGCGTTTTGCCGCGAAATCGCATTCGGGCGACGGCATAAGCAAACAGCAGGGCGACAGCAATGGTTCCGATGACGGTGATGACAGATACCCACACACTGTTCAGGAAATAGCGCGGAACATTGAACTCGGTCATGGCAGACACGTAATTTTCAAACCGCAGCGTCCGGGGGAAGCCGAACGGATTCGTCACAAAGATCTCATTGTTGTCCTTGAAGGAATAAAACACCATCCAGATCAAGGGATACAGTGAAATGAGGGCATACAGCCAGAGAAAAATTTGCAGTAACGGTTGTTTACGCCTGAAGTTCATCCACATATGTTCATCCTCCTAGTACACAATCCGTTCCCGGGCAACGAGCCGGTTGATAGCAAAGGTCACAATCAGGCATTCAATGACGAGAAACGCAGCCGACGCGCTGCCGTAGCCGAACTCGCCAACGCGGAATGCTGAACGGTACATCATATAGGTCAAGGTATAGGTACTGGTGCCAGGGCCTCCCCCGGTCATAATGTACATATTTGCAAACGCATTCAAACCACCGGTAATCGCGAGGACCAGACAAAATTTATACGTCTCCGCCATCAGCGGAATCGTAATTTTCCAGTGTGCGGTCCAGCGTTCGGCACCGTCAATCTTGGCTGCCTCCATATATTGCTCTGGAATGGAGCGTGCGGCGGCCAGCAGCAGGGCGAAATGATAGCCCATATACTGCCAGGCGTTCACCATGGCGATGGCAAAAATGGCCGTTTTGCTGTTGCTAAGCCAGTCCTGGCGGTAGGACAGACCGAGGGCTTCAAATATTTTGTTTATCAGTCCATACTCTCCGTTGTAAATAGCGAGCCAAAGCTGACAGACGACCGTGATCGACAGAACAACCGGAATAAAAAAGCTGATCCGCAGCAGCTTGCGGCCCTTGATCAGGCCATCCGAGATGGTCAGCGCCAGCACGGTGCCGATGCTGATCTGCAGCACGGTTAGAATAAGTGCAAAGATCAGGCCGTTGTACAGCGAGGTATAGAAGAGGCTGTCCTCAAACATCCGCTTGTAGTTGTCCAGAAAGATGAAGGTTCCTTCCGTGAGGCCATCCCATTCAAACAGGCTCCGGTAAAACACCTGCAGGATCGGCCAAAAGACGAGCACCGTAAACAGTAGCAGGGCGGGAGAGATGAAGAGCAGGATGGCGGTCTTGTTTCCGAGAAATTTATTCATGCAGGCTCACTCCTCTGGCGTTCAATCTGGCGAAAAAAATACACACCGGCCTTCTCACCTGACCGGTGTGTACATGCTTCAGGTCGACTGTAATTATTTCAGAGCGCTTTCGAGGTCAGACACAAATTGCTGTGCCGAATAACCATCCATCAGCAGGCTCTGGCTGGCATCCTCAATCGCTGCCTTGAACTTGGCATTGGAGAGGCCCCAGGCAAACGCGGTTGTGCTTGTAATGTTGGGAATGTCCTCGGACAGCGTAACCATCATCGGGTCAAACGCCTTGGCCGGCTCCATGTCAACCTTGGTGGCTACAATCGGGCTGCCCTTCTGGGTGTACTTGAACTCCGCATATTTCAGTGCCATAAAGCTCGCAACCTCGGCGGCAAGATCCTTATGCTTCGTGTTGGCCGAGACAGCGAAGCCGCCCGGGCTTCCGCCGCCGCTGAAGGCCAGCTTGTTCTGCTCATACATGGCCTGATCCGGCGCCGGGTAGTACAGGTAGCCGGCCTTGTCGCCAAGAGCCTTGGTGGAAGCCTCAATCTCCCATTGTCCGTTGACGAACATGGCTGCCTTACCCTCATGAAACAGTGCTGCGGCCTGATCATAATTCAGGTTCGTTGCGCCCTTCGGCAGCAGTCCTGCAGCGACGAGGTCGATCACATCCTGGGCTGCCTTTCCATAGGCTTCGTCGCTTGGCTTCGTCTCCCCGCTGTCAAGACCTTTAATCCCTCTTGGATCATAGCGAGTTGCAAAAATATCATACAGTGCCGTAGTGATCCACTTCTCCTTGGCAAAAATCGACATCGGCGTAATGCCTTTAGCCTGGAAGGCCTCGATGGCTGTCAGCAGCTCCGCTTTTGTAGTCGGGATCGCCACGCCGTTTTGCTCAAACAGCTCCTTGTTGTAATAAATGAGCACGAACTCGTTGCCCGCATAAGGGAAGGCATAAATATGCTCGTCATCCGCGTACAGCGTGTTCATGGCGCTCGGCTGCATGTTGTCCTTGAATTTCATCTTCTCCGCATAGTCATCAAGCTGAAGGATATTGTTGGATTTGCGGAACAGATTGATCTGATCCTGACCGGCATTGAAAATGTCCGGAAGATTGCCTGTGGCTGCATAGGACTTCAGCTTCTGTCCATCGTCCTGGGCCTGAACCTCCAGCTCCAGCTTGACGTTAGGCATCTCCTTGGCCAGCTCGGCAGCAGCATAATCGTAATATCCCTTGGTGTCTTCATCCGAGTATTGGGCGTAGATGCGAAGTGTGGTTGTCTGCTCCTGTCCGCCCGCCTCCGGCGTACCGGCGCTTTCCTTGGAGTCACTGCCGCAGGCAGTTAATCCGAATACGAGAACGGAGCTTAAAAGTACGGCCAAGCTTTTTTTCATGACCAAGACCTCCCATAGACTGTGATCTGTTTATGCCTTTAGTATACCGGGCCCCGGCCGCTGAATTAATGCACTAAACGCTTGCAATTTGGATTATTCGCGCATGTAGGAGGATTTCGAATGCGGCAGATTTTCATATTCGCTCGGTGAATAGCCGAAGTATTTCTTAAAGGTTCTGCTGAAATAAGCGGGATCATGGTATCCGATTTCCTCTGCAATGTCAGACAGCCGGAGTGCCCGGTCGCTTGTCAGGAGAGAGGCGGCATGCTGCATTCGTTTTTGCAAAATATAATCCGTCACCGTCATACCATGCGTTTTCTTAAACAGTGCCCGCAGATAGCTGGAGTTAATGTACACACTGGCTGCAATATGCTCTACCTTCAGGTCCGGGTCGGTGTAATGCTGATCAATAAAAAGCTTGGCGGCTTCGGCAATTTTGCCCGATTTGGTCTTGCGGTGCAGCTGCATATACTGGTTCGCCTTGTGAAACAGGCCGATGATCCATAGCTTGGCTTCTTCCATATTGGGCTTCGTTACGATGTCGCTGTATGGGTAAAAATCTTCACCGAAGCAGTCCTCAATGGGATGTCCATTCTCGGAGACGCAGGACAGGCACAAGGAGACCAGGCTCATGCAAATGACAAACACGTAATCGATCGTCATCTGCGCCGACTCCAGCTTCTCAAAAATCCCCTCCAGCTGATCCTGAACCTCCTCCCAGTTTCCCGCACGCATACTGACCAGCAGCGCCTCGTGCATGCTCGGCGTCAGCAAGCCGACCGGGGACTTGCCGGCGACCGCGGCATGGGTGCTGTAATTGATAACCTGGTCATACCCCAGCACAAATTTATGCTGCAGCGCGAGCAGCGCCTCTTTGTAGGAAAGG
Source organism: Paenibacillus algicola (assembly GCF_005577435.1). Lineage (NCBI taxonomy): Bacteria > Bacillati > Bacillota > Bacilli > Caryophanales > Paenibacillaceae > Paenibacillus > Paenibacillus algicola. The sequence continues at coordinate 1,556,846 of NZ_CP040396.1, forward strand.
GAAATCTCGGCAGGTCCTTGGTGCAGCCTGCCCACGCCGATCGTAACTGTAAATTTCAAATACTTGCGGATGAGAAACTTCAGCTTCTCACAGCCCTCGACATAGTCTGCCGGCGGCGGGGCAGGGAAGGAGAGACCAAGAGAGCCTAGTCCTCCGTCACCGCTGCCGACTTCAAAGATACATACGATTCGCCCTTCCGGTCCGTTAAAGACGATATGATTGCCGGAGAACGCCATCGTCTCGCTCAAAATATTCATCACCGCGAACTTCCACAGCTCCCGGTCACTGATCTGGCGCCATCGGGCGTTCATATTGTCAATCTCGATGCAGGCCGTCAGGAAGCGGCCGCTCTCAGGGACGGCACCCTGCTCCCGCAGGATCTCACTCAGCCGGGCCTCAGGGTCTGCGAGCTCACCGCTAACGAGCCGGTTCAGATCCACCTCGCGCCGCATGCGCCGGCTGGACTGATGCGTCTCTTTATCCTCCTGGACCTTGAGAATATCCTCTTGAATGTGCAGGAGTGTCAGCAGCAGCTCTTCTTTGGAAAAGGGCTTCAGGATATAATCCTGCACGCCCAGCTTCAGTGCTCTTCTCGCATATTCGAATTCATTATGCCCTGTTACGAGGACAATAGCGACGTGGGGACTGCGCTGCTTCAGTGCCTCGCTGAGCTGCAGGCCATCCATAAACGGCATGCTGATATCGATCAGAGCAATGTCCGGCATGGAGGACTCCGCCTGGGTCAAGGCGTCCTGGCCGTTCTTGGCAACCGCGGCAATCGTCATCCCATAGTCCTCCCAGGGCAGCAAGGTGCACAAATAATCTCGAAAAATCTGTTCATCATCCACGACCATCAGCTTGATCAAACGGTTCATTCCCTTCTGTGACAGGATTCCATGCTTGGGGCAGTGAGATGCGGACCGTGGTTCCCGAGTCTGGCTGGCTTTGAATTTGCAGGCCGTACGCCGGTCCGAAGAACAGCCGAATGCGATCATTGACATTTCTCAGTCCGTAGGAGGACCCCTTGCCTGCAGCGGGAGGAGAAGCGGCGGCGGCAGGATACAGAAGCCGCTCTGCTTGGTCTGCCGGCATGCCTTTGCCATTATCCTCTACGTCGATCTGGATGACGTCTCCATTCAGATCACACCGGATATGAAGGTGTCCGCCGCCTTCCTTTTCTTTAAGTCCATGATATATGGCATTCTCAACCAGCGGCTGGATAGTCAGCTTCAGAATCGGAACCTGATAGCATTCCGGACTGATCTCGATCTCATAAGTGAATACGTCCCGGTAGCGCACATGCTGAATAGCCAGGTAATCCCGAACAATGCGGATTTCCTCCTCCAGCGTAATGACCTCCCGGCCCTGACTCAGCGCAGCACGGTAGAAGTCCGCCAGCGCCTTGGTTGTATACTGCACCTCTCTCATCCGGTTCATCTGGGAAAGGGCATAAATCACATCCAGAGTATTGTACAAAAAATGCGGCTTGATCTGGGCCTGAATCAGTGCCAGCTCCACTTCACGCTTTTTCTTCTGCTCCTGCATCACATTGCGCAGAAGCTCCTTGATCCGGCGCCGCATTTGATTAAAGCCGAGGACAAAGTAGCCAAGCTCATCGCGTGACTTGACCTCCAGCTGGACATCCAGATGCCCCTCCTGAAATCCTTTCATGCTGCGGGCCAGCTCCACGATCGGCCTGGCAATGATTTTGGACAGGAAGCCAGCTCCGAGGAGGGCGAAGAGGCTGCAGAGTGCCGCGACCGCCAGCAGTGTCCATTGCAGCTGCTCCAGTCCATTGGTCAGAGCTTGCAGGGGCGTGATGCTGACCAGCTTCCATCCCAGCTCCGGAAAGCTGCTGGCGGCGAGCAGAGAGCGCTCACCCTCTATCATTCGTGTGCTGGCCCCCTGGGGAGTTGAGCTTACCCAGGAGCGGATTTCGTCCTCCGGGATTACGGTGAGCAGAAGCTGCGGATCTGAAGCAGAAATTACCTTGCCCTGTCCATCCGAGATGAAATAGCGTCCAGACGGCTCGGCGTTCAGCTTCTGCAGCACCTCGGACAGCTGCTCCTCGCGAATGAGAAGAAAGAGCAGACCGAGAGAATCGCCGGTCTGAATGTTAATAATTTTCTTGCCCAGGGTAAGCAGGGCGGCATCCGGATCGGTCGTCAAATATTCCCGGCGCTGCATGGGCAGCCAGAAGTTAACGCCGTTCGTCTTCATGACGCTGCGGTATGCATCCTGGCTCTGGATGCTGAGGCTGCGATGCTCCAGCTCCGGATGGGTCCCATACACCTTGCCTCCGGCATCAATAAATACGATGGAGTCTACATCTGGAAATACGAGCAGCGCGAGGCTTAGCTGCGTGTTAATCGCGTTGTAACGTCCCAGCTCATTCTGGCCCGATTTCCGCCCCTCCTCCAGCACCCGGTTCAGGTTTAAGGCCAGCATGTTGGCGGCGCTGGCGGTATTGCGAAGCATGCCGTCAATTCGACTGATCGTCAATGCTGAATTTTGCGTAAAGCTCTGGGTTGACTTGCTGATGATGGCACTGGAGTAGATCGTATTGGCAGTATAACCGACGATCAGGAGCGGGAGCAGCAGCAGGGGAAGATAGACCAGCATAATTTTGGTCCGTATTTTCCGATTGCTAAACCATTGCCGGAGCTGCAGGGCTTTTTTATATAATCTCATTAGGGAGAGCCTCACTTTCTTCAAGCAGCCTGATGAAGACAGCATCCACTTAATTGTAAGCGTAATCAAGGATAAGCGGAATAACAGGCCAAAGTCATTCGCAGCTGCTCTATACCAGCAGGCAGCTGCGTCGTCATGAGGTCTGTGCTCCCTTTCTGCCAGCGGATCAGGATCTGAAGATGACCTGTCCTTGAATCAGGCGCTTCTCCGGCTGTGCCGCCGGATGCTGGATACGCCATAGCAGCTGGTCAACGGCTCTCTGGCCGAGGGTTTCCTGATCCACCCGGACGGTTGCCTTCAAAGCCGGAAAAGCGTGAGTTTGATCAAAGCCGGTAAAGACGCATTCCTCCAGTCCCTCCATGGAGAGGCTGCGCAGTGCATCCAGGGTATAAGCAGCGTAGAAATCATTCACGCATACGAGCACCTCGGGCAGTTCGTGCTGACGGAATACCTCCTCCAGCAGCTGAGGGAATGATGACAAATCTGCGGAGAGCAGCTCCGGGATCTGTTCCTGCTTCAGCCCCAGCTCCTCCACTGTCGTGCGAAAGCTTAGCCAGCGTTCCCGGTAGCTCTGCGCTTCAGAGGAGAAGCCGATGAATTGAAATGAGGTGTAGCCTCTTTCTGTCATGCCTCTCACGAGGGTCTCCATCGCGGACCAATTGTCTGTAAAGATATGATCACACGAAATGTGCGGATCCACATGATCTACCATAACCAGAGGAAGGTGAAAGCGCTGAACCTCCCGCAGCGCGGAGGTGGAGATGTTGCCAATCGTGATGACTCCCGTGATCGCTTTCGGGTGGAGCAGGGAGTCCAGAGAATCACCGCTTACATCGGTCAAGGTCAACACCCGGATTGATTTCGCCTGCAGAGCTGCAGACAGCCCTTCAAACAGCGGACCCCAGTACGGTGATTCATCGTTCTGGTGCCTCAGGTTCGGAAACAGCACCAGTACGGTTCCGCCAGCAGGCAGAGCCTGATCTGTGGCAGGCCTGGCGGGAACCGGCGTCCGCATCGAAGCCGTCCGGTAGCCCATGTGCTCTGCGGTCTGAATAATAAGATCCCGAGTCTGGGGGCTGACCCCCGATTTGCCGGAAAGCGCCCGGGACACTGCATATTTGGACAGGCCTAAATGGTCTGCAATGTTTTGAATTGTGATTTTGCTGCGCATAACAACCTCCGTCAAGCTTTAATGATGATGCTTTCATGTCATGGCGATATAGCAGCGGCACTACGTAGACCCCTGTTTTCTTCGAAACTCTGAAGGGGACAAACCGGTAAACCGCTTGAAAAAAATACTGAACGTATGAATGGACGAAAAACACAGCTCCTCCGCAATTTCCGTCACCGGCTTGGTAGAGTGCAGCAGCTCATGCCTTGCTTTGTCCAGGCAGAGCAGCCGGATATAAGAGGCCAGCGGCATACCGGCTGCCTGCCGGAACTCCCGGGATAAGTGGGAGCGGCTAATATTAAACTGTGTAGCAAGCTCCTCAGGGGAGTGGTCATAGCGTATTTCCGCATGCAGGTAGTCAAGCGTTTGAATGACTGCAGGGTGCAGGGGACCCGGCTGAGAAATGCCGGTCGCCGGGTCCGGATTCCGGCATAAACGCAGCAGGATAATTAGCAGCTGCTGCAGCAGGGCGCCGGCCATTTCTCGATCGAGCAGCTGCGGCTCTTTCATTTCCGTAAACAATTGCTCAAAGAGAGCTCTCATGCTGCCGGTGGCATCCTTTGCGACCCGGCCAGGCCCAAGATGAATCAGCTCGCGCTGGAGCGCGGGGAGCAGGGACGGCTTAAATCCTAAATAATAAAGAGTAAAGGGCGACTGCTCTTCGGCAAGACCATAGTGTGCTTCTCCCGGCTTGGTGATCAAAAACTCACCGTGGTCCATCCGATACAGCGTGTTGTCGATAATGTAAGAGCTGCTTCCACGGACTACATAGCACAGCTCGTAATGATCATGAGAATGCACAGCCGTATGCCAGTTCTGCTTGTGATTGATGCCAATATAGTAAATGAGGCTTTCAGTGCCGTACGGCAGCTCCAGACGGTATTCTGTATCACTCTGCAGCATCTGGCGGACCGCCGGCTTGGGATGCTGTAAGGTAGGCCCCTTCACATTCATTCCCCCTTCTCCTTCATCACATGATCAGCAAGTTTAAATTTACACGTCTCTATTCTAAATACAAGTCGGTCATTGTTCAATATGATAGACCTAGATTTAAAAAACAAACCAAGTAACGACAGGAGCGTGATCTTATGAACACACGGAACGTGCTGGAGGATGTACTGCCAAAGGAACAGGATATTTCTTTTTTTGAAGAGAACGGGTACTGGCTGTCACCGGTTATTTTCTCGGATGAAGAATTGAAAGAAATGATGGAGCACCAGGACCGTTTGTATCGTGGGGAATATGAAACCGGAAGGGAGCCGGCGTCGAATTGGATTGAGGGGCGTGACCGTCCCGGGGCACTGCGCAAGACAGACAACAGCCATTGGGCTGACCTGACGCTGCGCAAGCTCGCTACCGATCCTGTCATCGGGTCCATCGCCGGTCGGTTGATGAAGGCGGATCAGATCCGGCTGTTCCATGATCAGCTGCTGTACAAGCCGGGCCGGGGAACGGGAAAAGAGTCCGTGAATGTAGGCTGGCATCAGGATTATGTATACTGGCAGTGCTGCAGTGAGCCGACGCTTATCACGGCCTGGGTTGCGTTTCAAGATACAGACTTATCGAATGGAAGCCTGCAGATGGTTCCTCGCAGCCACAAGTGGGGCATGCTGAACATTAATGATTTTTTTGAGCAGAATATGGAGAAGCAGGAAGAGGAGATGGAGATTCCGGAGAACGAGAGGTTTGCTCCGGTGCCGATGATCATGAAAGCGGGTCAGGTCAGCTTCCATCACGCGCTCACGATTCACGGGAGCGGAGCCAATAATTCCTCCTCGCCGCGTAAATCCATGGCGGTGCATATGATGACCGGAGACACCACCTACCGTTACAGCCCGAAAGGGGATCACCATTTTAACGCCCAGATGATGCAGGGCCGAGAAGGCGAGCGGTTTGAGGGTGACGCATGGCCGGTCATGTTCGATGCTTCAAAGGGAAATTGATGATCCAATCCTTCAGCTGCGGTCTTCTTTCGCTAGGTTTGTGTTATGTATGTGTCAAATAATCTGACTTTTAAAAGTATTATGTTAAATTAAATAACATGAATGCGTTGATATTTGCTGGATCTCTGCATATAATGATCATCAAGGACGAAAGATAAGTGAGGGCCACTCCCATCTACCCGAATCTGTGTTAATGATACTAACACAGAAGATGCTGGAGCAGGCTGCCGACAGTCAATGGTGAATTGCTGGTTTATTCAGCGGTTAAATGGTGGGACTCATTTGTTGCAGGGCTAAACCCGCAATTCCCCAGTCTCAGGCGTGTCTGCTCTGCAGCTTTCTATTGTTGATTTTCGTCCTGGCCTGCCTGTCGGTGAGAAACACCCCCTCTCAGACCGTCAGGAGGCTCTTTTTTTATGCCAAAATATAAATCAAAAGGCTGGGCGCCGATGAATCAGGTGCCCAGCCTTTTATATGGTCAGGAGCGTTCGAGAATGGTGTTCAGCGTCGTCTCGTCTAATCCTTTAACGAGCTTGATCAGCAGTTCCTTGGCCGCCTCGTAGTCATCGGTATGGATGATGGAGGAGGAGGTGTGAATGTAGCGGGAGCAGATGCCAATAATGGTAGAAGGAACACCGATGCCGCTGAGATGGACCTGGCCCGCATCCGTTCCGCCGGGAGATACGAAGTACTGGTACTTGATCCGGTGAGTGTCTGCTGTGTCCTGTACATACTCTACCATCCCGCGATGTGTCAGCATGGTAGGATCAAAAATACGCAGCAGGGCACCCTGGCCCAGTTGACCAAACTGGCTCTTGTCACCGGTCATATCATTGGCCGCGCTGGCATCCAGCCCAAAGAAGACGTCAGGCTGAATCAGGTTCGCTGAGGTCCGTGCACCCCGCAGGCCCAGCTCTTCCTGAACAGTGGCTCCGGCATACAGTGTATTTGGAAGCTCTTCGCCATGAAGAGCCTCAACCAGCTCAATGGCAAGCCCAACGCCGTACCGGTTGTCCCAGGCCTTGGCCATGATTTTTTTAGGGTTGGCCAGTGGTGTGAAATCACAGATCGGAAGAATCTGCTGTCCCGGTGTAATTCCGAAGGCTTCCGCCTCACTCTTGTTATCAGCGCCAATATCAATATACATACTCTTCATGTCCACAGGCTTGCTGCGCTGGGCATCATCCAGCAGATGAGTCGGTACAGAGCCGACAACCCCGACGACCGGCCCCTGCTTGGTTATAATCTGCAGGCGCTGGGCCAGTACAGTCTGGCTCCACCAGCCGCCCAGCGGCTGGAATTTCACCATACCCGCTTCTGTAATGCCAGTAACCATAAACCCGACCTCATCCATATGTCCGGCAACCATGACCTTTGGACCCTTCTTCTTGCCGCGCAGCACGCCAAAGATGCTGCCAAGCCGGTCCTGGACAAATTCGTCAGTGTACGGGGACAGCTTCTCCTTGACCAAGGCACGGAGGTCACGCTCAAAGCCGGGAGCAGCCGGAAATTCTGTTAAGGTGCGGAGCAGATCCAGGGTTGATTGTTTCATGCTATAAACTCCTTTGTTCGCTGTAAATTTTAATATTGCACTCTTTAGTATGCGCTGTTCCGGCACAAAAGTCCACGCACATAGCTCTCCTTGCAGTCAGGTACATATCCATGCAGCACTGAATACCATATCTTAATTTCATATCCTCTAGGGCACAGGGAGGGAGAGCAATGAGATGCCGGCCTTGGGAGCGTGATCCATGCCGGCGGCTTTGGCAGAGCAGGCTTATGATCCTGCTGCTGTTTGTGCTGCTGGTCATCGTGCTTCTCTTATAATGTCCTTATCCGCGGCGGCTGCAGCGATGCCGCCGCGGCATGGATGATTTACCCAAACATAAAGCAAGTCTTTACAATCCATAATGTTATTAACAGCGCCGGAATATAACCGGCACAGATTTAGGTTTGAATTCACAGCGGAGGTGCTTTTACATTGCCAGACTCCAAGTCCAGCTCTAATACCGGCTCCAAGGTCAGCTCCATGAGTGCAGAGGAATACAAAGCGGTCGCTCAGAAGCATCAGCCGCCGGGTCAGATTATGAAAAACTGCCTGAAGGCCTTTGTTGTCGGCGGCTTCATCTGCATTATCGGACAAGCCATTCAGCAGTTTTTTATGACGTTTTTTGATATGAGCACGAAAGAAGCCTCTAACCCGACCGTAGCGGTCATGATCCTGATCTCTGTCATTTTGACCTCCTTCGGGGTGTACGACAAGATTGCTCAATGGGCAGGGGCGGGGACGGCTGTTCCGGTCACCGGCTTTGCCAACTCCATGTGCTCTGCCGCGCTTGAGCATCGAGCAGAGGGGCTGGTGCTGGGGGTAGGAGCCAGCATGTTCAAGCTCGCGGGCTCGGTCATTGTGTTCGGTACGGTGGCTGCTTTTGTGATCGGAATTATATATGCCCTGCTGGGTGCCGGAGGAGGCCAGTGACGTATGAAGGTTAACGGACAAACCTGGGAGTATGAGCATCGGCCTGTCATTATTGGGTCCTCCTCCATTGTCGGCCCGGAAGAGGGCGAGGGACCGCTTGCCGAGGATTTTGACTTCATCTACGACAACCTTGAAATTAATGAAAAAACCTGGGAGAAGGGCGAACGCCGCCTTCTGGAGGATGCGGCCCGAAAAGCACTGGAGCTTGCGGGGATTCAGGAGGAGCAGCTGCAGTTCTATGTCGGGGGAGATCTGATGAATCAGATTATTAGCAGCTCCTTTGCTGCCCGCCAGATGGGCGTTCCTTATCTCGGCGTGTTCGGGGCCTGCTCAACCTCCATGGAGAGTCTGGCGGTGGCCTCGCTTCTGGTGGATTCCGGCGCAGCCCGGTATGCGATGGCAGGGACCGCCAGCCATAACTGTACCGTAGAGAAGCAGTTCCGGTATCCGACGGAATACGGCTCGCAGAAGCCGCCGTACGCCCAGTACACCGTAACAGGTGCAGGGTGCTCTGTCGTCACGAACCAAGGGAAGGGACCGCGCGTTACACATGCCACCATTGGCAAGGTCATGGACCTGGGTGTCAAGGACCCTTTTAACATGGGCACGGCCATGGCCCCGGCAGCGGCCGACACGATCTCGGCGCACCTGAAGGACACCGGGCGCACCCCGGATTATTACGATTTGATCGTCACAGGAGACCTGGCTTCCGTCGGGCATCCTATTACCCGGGAGCTGCTGCTGCAGGAGGGCATCGCCATGGATCAAACGAACTTCATGGACTGCGGCCTCATGATTTACGACCGCGACAAGCAGAAATACGCCCTGGCGGGCGGAAGTGGCTGCGGTTGCTCTGCTGTTGTGACCTACGGTCATATTTTGAAGCAAATGAACAGCGGGAAGCTGCAGAAGGTGCTGGTTGTCGCCACGGGAGCACTGCTGTCGCCGATTTCATATCAGCAGGGAGAAAGCATCCCCTGCATTGCACATGCCGTATCACTGGAGATGGGAGGTTAAAGACCATGCAGTTTCTCTGGGCATTTCTGATCGGGGGCCTGATTTGTGTCATTGGACAGCTGCTCATGGACGGAGCCAAGCTGACCCCCGCCCATACGATGAGTACCCTGGTGGTGTCGGGTGCGGTTGTTGAAGCCTTTGGACTGTACGATCCTTTGGTTAAATTCGCGGGGGCGGGAGCCTCAGTTCCTATTACAAGCTTCGGAAACGCTCTGGTTCATGGGGCGCTCACCGAGCTGGAGCGGGATGGCTGGATTGGTGTTGTCACGGGTATTTTCGAGGTGACGAGTGCCGGTATTTCGTCAGCCATTATATTCTCGTTTCTGGCGGCGCTGTTTGTCCGGCCAAAGGGCTAAGTCCATAACTATTCCAATAGAAGCATGGCGGAATCGGAGGCATTCTCCGGTCACTGCCGTGCTTCTTGTTGTTTGTAGGAGGGGCTACGGCAGAAAAAAAGGGCGGGTCCAAGGGGGCGAATGTACTCTGCGCCCGGGATCATGTACAATAGTTGTAAATCAACTATTTATTCCCTAACAGGAGGTTTATCATACATGCCCGTAAGCCAAGAATCGATCCGCATCATCTCATCCGTGCGATCCAACCTGGAATCGTGCCTGCTCGGTAAGGAGTTTGAAATTCAGCTGCTGCTTACCGCCATGCTTGCCGGCGGACACGTATTGATAGAGGATGTACCGGGAACCGGGAAAACCCAGCTGATCAAGGCTCTTGCCCGAACGATGCAGGGGGATTACCGCCGGATTCAATGTAACCCCGACATTTTGCCGAGTGATATTACCGGAGTTTCTGTGTTTCATCCCCGGGACGAGCAGTTTTACTTCCGTCCGGGTCCTGTCATGACTCATATTTTGCTGGCTGACGAAATCAACCGGGCGACCACGAAGACGCAGTCTGCGCTGCTGGAGGTCATGGAGGAGCGAAGTGTAACGGTGGATGGCGAGACGCATGAGCTGCCGCATCCCTTTATGCTTTGTGCGACACAGAATCCGATTGACTTCGAAGGCACCTACATGCTGCCGGAGGCCCAGCTGGACCGCTTCATGCTGAAGCTTAGCCTGGGGTATCCCGATGCCAATACCGAGAAGGAGCTGCTCTTCCGCTCCCGTCACGGTCAGATGACGGACAAGCTGCAGCCGGTCACCTCCATGGAGACCATCGCTTCCATACAGCGCGAAATCCAGGATGTGTTTCTTGGAGAGCCGGTTGCGGACTACCTGCTCGGCATTACCAGATCGACGCGGGAGCATCCGGCAGTTCTGCTGGGGGCGAGCCCTCGGGCGACGATCTCCTTCATGAATGCCGTGAAGGCCTACGCTTTTTTGCAGGAGAGAGATTATGTGCTACCCGATGATGTGAAAATTCTTGCGCCATATGTGCTGTCCCACCGGATCATGCTGCGTCCGGAAGCCCGGCTGGATAAGACGACGACGCTGTCCGTACTGGAATTTATTCTGCGGCAGGTCAAAGTGCCGGTTCAGATGGGGAGATAGGCCATGCGCCATCAACGATCCATGTCCATGAAAGGCATCAAGCCGGGAAATCTCGCAGCGATCCTTACTGTTTGGTGCATGGTGCTGCTATATGTTCTTTTTCAAGGCGGCAAAACCTCGCTTATGCTCTTCTCCATGGTCAGCCTGCTGGCCATCTATCTGATCGGCTTTGGCATGGGGGGAGTCAACCGGGTCAAAGCGGCTCGAACGGTAACGGCGTCAGACCAGCAGGAGGGTGTGCTTCATGCCGGGGAGCAGGTTCAGGTCAGCATTCAGGTTACCGTTCCGGGCCTGCTGCCCATGCCGTATTTGATTGTGCGGGAGGTACTAAAGCGGCATAACGGGGATTCCTGGTCCTTTGAGGAAAGTGTAATCCCGAACCTGCGCGGCACGGGAGAACTGCTGTTCCAGACACCTGCTCTGGAGCGTGGCCACTATACCTTTCAGCGTACAGAGTGCGTTAGTGAGGATATCTTCGGACTGATGGAGCATCGCGGAGGCTTCGAGCTGAACACCTCCTTCCGCGTACTCCCGAGAACGATTCCGCTATTGGGATGGCAGCGTCAGCTTCGCAATGTTCGCGGCGGCGGGGCTCAGACAACCACCGCAGCCTCCCGGCGGGAAACAACACAAATTAATGGAGTTCGTGATTATGTGTACGGTGACCGGATTTCCCGGATTCACTGGAACGCTACAGCGAAGACCGGCTCCTGGAAATCGAAGGAGTTTGAGCATGAATCTTTTCCGCAGACCCTGATCCTCCTGGACTGCAAAGCCCAGGGGTACCGCAGCACCGCACAGTTTGAAACGGCGGTGTCTGCGGCAGCATCTTTGCTGGAATCCGGCGCTCGGGAGCAGGCCGGCATCGGATTGTTTACCGCAGGCAAGGAGAACAAGCTGTTTATGCCCAGCACGTCCCAAGGGGAGCGGATGTCCATGCTGCAGCATCTGGTCGATGTAGATGCTGACCGGAAGGAGAGCCTGCTGTCCTCGCTGGAAAGGTCAGGGCGTGAGCTTCCCAAAGGCTGCCTGCTGCTGATCATTACTCCGGAAGTAGGAGAAGAAGCGGTGTCATGTATCCGATGGGCGGAGAACCGTGGCATGAATCCGTGTTTGTTGAAGATTGCAGCTGCAGAGAAGTCTGCAGAGCCCGGAGATTACACTTCTTATCTGCAATCCCGAGGACTGCTGCTATACACAGTCTCTTCTCTGGAAGAGCTGCCGCTTGCGTTAGGAGGGAGGGCATCATGACACATAAGCATCATTCCTCCTGGCTGCTCCATATCCTCAAGCTCTTATGGATTTGGCTGCTGCTGCAGCAATGGGTGTCTTTCACGGAGCCGCTGCTGTTTGAAGAGACTACCGCTGGCATCATGACAGCGTTAGCTATTACAGCCGTCATTGAGGCGATGGTATTCCTCAAGCGAATCATTCGGGTACCGCTGCAGCTGGCACTTATTGTGTATGCCGTCTTCCAGACGCTGTCCAGCTACAGTATTCCGGTCCCTGACCGACTGGGTGAGATCTTCCGAGATGATCAGTACCAGCATGTGCTTCCTTATATATGGTTTGCGCTTGCGGCCTGGGCGATCTTTAACTTTATAGCGGTATGGGTGAACAGCAAGCGCAAGGTTTTACTGGTCGTCGGCCTGAATATTGTGGCCTTTGGTATTCTGGATTCCTTCACCGCCACGGAGCTGTGGAAGGAAACGGCTTGGGTTGCCGGTATCGGGATGGCTTGGCTGGTGACCGAGCATTTCAACCGGTTTCGCCGCCGTTTTCCGCAGGGCTGGGCACTTCTGCGAAGAAATCCGCTGAAAATATTGGGTAACATTCTGGTCATCTTCTCGCTGATTATATTTGCCGGCGTTAATATGCCGACGGTTCAGCCCTCGTTAACAGACCCTTATACGGCCTGGAGAGAATGGAGAGGTATGCCTCTTTCCAGCGGTTCTGGCGGCCTCGGGGGCCTTGGAACCCTGCTGAATCCGGGGGGAGAGAGCACCTCCGGCTATGGGCGGGAGGATAACAACCTGGGAGGCGGCTTTAACTTCGACTATTCTCCGGTTATGTCGATTGCCTCGGAGGAGCGAAGCTATTGGCGCGGCGAGACCCGCTCTACCTACTCCGGTACAGGCTGGACTAACAGACAGAGAACTCGCGGGAGCCAGTCGATTGATCCCGGTCAGCAGCTTCCATCAGAAGGACAGGGCAGCGTGCCGTCCACAACGGTGGAGCAGAGCGTAACGATGCTGAATGATGAGGTTTATCCGGTTCTGTTCGGAGCGTACTCCATGTCCCGCGTCGATGAGGTGGAGCTGCCACAAGACAGTGAGCTCCGCTGGAAGAGGGAGGGCGCTGAGCTTCATTTCACATCCGAGTCCAGACAGCCCGCCTATCCGAAGCAGTATACCGTTACCTCGGAGATTCCGATGATTTCGTGGGAGGAGCTGAAGGAGAAATCCGCAGATGAGCTGTATGCTAATGCTCCGATGGATGTGAGCTATTACCAGATCCCTTCCGATTTCCCGGACCGGGTCCGCGGGCTGGCCGAGGAAGTGACACAGAACGGAGACACCCCGTATGAGAAGGTATTGCTGCTGCAGCAATATTTGCAAAGCAGTGAATTCTCCTATACGAATGCTCCGGATCTGTCTAACAAACGCAGCGATGATTTTGTAGACAGCTTCTTGTTTGAGATCCAGGAAGGCTATTGTGATTATTTCTCCACCTCGATGGTCATGATGGCCCGTTCTCTGGATATTCCCGCCCGATGGGTGAAGGGCTACGCTCCCGGCAACGTCCCGAATGAGCAGTATATGTCGCCGGATGGCACCAGAACAGCCTCGGGCAGCTATACGGTAACCAATGCCGATGCCCACTCCTGGGCGGAGATTTATTTCGGGGAATACGGCTGGATTCCGGTCGAAGCGACGCCAGGCTTCACGATGCCGATTCTGGCAGGGGCAGAGCCCCAAGAGCCTGTTGCTGAAGAGGAGCCGGAAGAGGAGACGCCTGCAGAAGAAGAGGAGGAAGAGGAGCAGGCTGCTGCTCCTGCAGCCTCGGCTTCAGAGGACTCTGGCAGCTTGACTGCGCTGCTTGGAACTGCCGCTGGCATCGTTCTGCTGCTGTGGCTCGGTTATGTTATTTGGAGAAGACGCTGGAGCTTCCGTTTCCTGAGAGCCCGGCTGTCGACTGGCAAGCCGCTCACTCCAGCGGATAAGGTAGTGGCAGAGACGGAGCGCTGGCTCCGGTCTGTCCGCAGGAAGGGCCTGCAGCAGGGACATAATGAAACGCTCCGGGAATCCGTGCTCCGGTGGAGGGAGCAGCAGCCGGCGCTGACGCCGCTGCTTGAGCCGCTGCTTCGCCGCTTTGAGCATGCGAGGTACAGCCCGGTTCAGGTGGAGCCGGAGGCGTGGCGGGCTGTTCAGGAAGATGCAGTTCGGCTGAAAAAGGGTATAAAAAAGGCAAAGACCGTATGATTGCTGCCGTTCGCCTTCCTTTTACGGAACGGCGGGCGGCTTTTTCATGAAGGACGGGGCCTTTAACCCAAAAAAACTGATGCAAATTCATGAATGGGGCTATCCTAAATCCAGGAGCTGTTTATTTAGACTAAGCTTCTGGAATATGGTATAGTTTTTCCTATGAAATTGAGGTGAATCCATTGTTTAAGATGCTTATTCCCAAGGAAAGAGTCAGTACCGTATTCGATATTGATCTGGAGGGGCTATACGAGCAGGGCTACCGAGGAATTATTACGGATTTGGATAATACCCTGGTGGGAGCCAAGGCGCCTCTCGCGACACCGGAGCTGCTGGAATGGTTCAAAAAGGTGAAGGAAATCGGATTTCAATTAATTATCGTATCCAATAACCAGCTGGAGCGCGTATCGAAATTTGCCACTCCGCTGGATATTCAATATGTGCATGAAGCCCGCAAGCCGAGTAATCTGCCCTTCCGTAAAGCGATGAAGATGATGAATCTGACAGCGGATCAAACGATCGTGGTCGGAGATCAGATGCTGACAGACGTGTACGGCGGAAACCGGCTGGGCTTATTCACCATTTTGGTGCTGCCGATTGCGCTGCATGATGAGGGATGGGTTACGCGTTATTTCAATCGCCGTGTAGAGCGCATTGCGCTAACCCGTTTGCGCAGACTGGGATTATGGAAAGAGGAGGACAAGGAATGATTGAGCCGGCAGGCGGACAAGACATCAAGAAATGCAGGGGGTGCGGTGCTGCACTTCAGCATGAATCACAGGACAAGCCGGGGTATTTGCCAGAGAAGGCAGCCGGCCGGGAGCCGGTCATTTGCCAGCGCTGCTTCCGAATTAAGAACTACAACGAAGCGGCCGCGGTCGCTGTGGACCAGGATGAATTTCTGCGGCTTCTGGGACAAATCGGTAATCAAGAGGCGCTTGTCATTCATATCGTGGATATTTTTGATTTTGAAGGCAGCCTGATATCGGGCTTGCAGCGCTTTGTAGGCAACAACCCTGTTATTCTGGCTGTGAACAAGATTGACCTGCTGCCCAAAGTGACGAATTGGAACAAGCTGCGCAACTGGGTGCAACGACAGTGCAAGGAGCATGGGCTGCGGACAAGCGAGATTGTACTCTGCAGTGCCAAGAAGAACCAGGGCTTTGACCGGCTTCTGGAAACGATCGCTGAAACGCGGGGAGACCGGGACGTATATGTAGTTGGCGCGACCAATGTCGGCAAATCGACCCTGATCAATCGTTTGATCCGCGATTACAGTGATCTCGATGAAGAGCTCACCACCTCCCGTTATCCCGGTACGACCCTGGATATGGTTCATATTCCGCTGGATGACGGACGTGCGATTATTGATACTCCGGGAATCGTTTACCCATGGAGATTCAGTGAGTTGGTGGTTCGGGAGGACTTGGGCGTGGTGATGCCAGAGAATCCGCTCAAGCCGCTGGTCTATCAGCTGGATGAAGGACAGACCTTGTTCTTCGGCGGAATGTGCCGGTTTGATTTCATTCAGGGAGCACACCAGTCGTTTACTGCCTTTATCAGCGGAAGCTTGAAGATTCACCGTACGAAGCTGGAGCGGGCAGATGCACTTTACGCAGATCATGCGGGCGAGCTGCTCTCACCACCCTCCAAGAAATCTCTGGAGCACATGCCAGACTGGACGCGTCATGAGCTGAGAATACCGAAGGGCTCCAATTGGGATATCTTTATCTCGGGCCTGGGCTGGATCAAAGTGAATGGGGATCAAGGTGCTTTAACTGCTGTGCATGCGCCGAAAGGCGTGAGAGTACTGACACGCCCGTCTATGATTTAAGCAGGGCTTTACGGACAAGCTCAAGCTAACGAAATGGGGAGAAGGGAAATGACGGGGAGCGAACAGCTGGAACAATACAGCGGGGCTTTACTGCTGGGGGTATTGGGGGACCCGATCGCCCATTCCAAATCGCCGGCGATGCATAATGCGGCATTAGCGGCATTGGGGACAGCGGGTCACTATGTGCCGCTTCATGTGAAGCCGGAGCAGCTGCAGCAGACCATGGAGGCGATCCGGACGCTCGGCTTTCGCGGAGTGAATGTGACGATTCCGCACAAGGTTGAGGTCATGAAGTACTTGGATGAGATTGATGAGAGCGCAAGAATGATCGGGGCGGTCAACACCATCGTGAATGATCAGGGCCGCCTGAAGGGCTACAATACCGATGGTATCGGGTATGTGAGATCTCTGAAGGAGGAGGCTGTTCCACACCTCAGCGGCAAGCATGTCGTCGTATTGGGGGCGGGCGGAGCTGCGCGGGGTATCGTCCATGCGCTCTCTCTGGAATCACCGGCCCGGATATCTATCATCAACCGTACGGCTTCAAGAGCGGTGCAGCTGGCTGAGGATGCCGGGCTTGGCAGCGCGGCCCAAGGGTACGGAGAGGCAGAGTCGGAGACAGTGATGGCTTCTGCAGAAGTCATCATCAACACGACCTCTGTCGGAATGCATCCGCATGTAGATGAGCTGCCGATTCGTGCCGACTGGATTCCAGAAGGAATCGTGGTCAGCGACCTCATCTACAATCCGCTGAAGACGAAGCTGCTGGAAGTCAGTGAAGCCAAGGGCTGTAAGGTCCACAGCGGGCTCGGGATGTTTGTTTATCAGGGGGCGTATGCTCTGGAGTACTGGACGGGGTTGCCCGCACCGGTAGAAGTTATGAGGCAGGCTGTACTGGGCAGCTTCTGAGAGCTGGCAGCAGCCAAGAATAGCATCACATTTGAAATGGATAAGGGAGTAATGAGATAGCATGTTGACTGGAAAGCAAAAAAGACATTTACGGGCACTCGCCCACCATTTGGATCCGGTATTTCAGGTAGGCAAGGGAGGCAGCAATGAGCACTTGATCCGTCACATCAACGAAGCGATCGAGAAGAGAGAGCTGCTAAAGGTGTCGGTGCTGAATAACTGCATGGAGGAGCCGCGTGATATCGCAGCGGAGCTTGCCGAAGGAACCGATGCAGACATCGTACAGGTTATCGGCAAAACGATTGTGCTGTACAAGGAATCCAAGGACCATAAGACCATCGAGCTTCCTTGACCCTACAATAAGAGGAGGCGAAGCTGATGAAGGCAGGGATCATGGGAGGGACATTTGATCCCATTCACATGGGTCATCTGATGGCGGCAGAGTCCGCCAGAGAGGCCTATGGACTGGACGAGGTGTGGTTTATGCCGAGCCATACGCCGCCGCATAAGGTGCTGGCCGGAGTGACGGCAGAGATGAGATATGAAATGACCTGTCTGGCCATTTCCTCTCATCCGGATTTCAAGGCCCTGGATCTTGAAATCCGGCGTGAAGGAGTGTCCTACACCATCGATACGATCTCCGCGCTCAAGCAGCAGCAGCCGAACAGTGAGCTGTATTTCATTATCGGAGCCGATATGGTTAACTATCTCCCGAAATGGCATCGTATTGAAGAGCTGTCCGGCCTGCTGAGCTTTATTGGTGTCAACCGTCCCGGATCCAGGCTGGAGCTGGAGCTGCTTCCTGAATTCCTTAGCCAGCGTGTCCATCTCTGCGACATGCCCATGATGGACATATCGTCCACGGTCATTCGTGAAAGAATGGCGGCCGGGAAATCCATACGTTATATGGTGCCTGAACCGGTCTATGATTATATTACAAGGAGCGGGATCTATCGTGTATAACCGGGAGCAGCTAATGGAAGCGGTGTCGTCTCAAATGCCTGCAAAGCGCTGGCAGCACACCCTCGGCGTCATGGAAACAGCGGTGAAGCTGGCAGAGCAGTACGGCGCAGACCCGGTGAAAGCCGAGCTCGCCTCCATTTTGCATGATGTTGCCAAATATTGGCCCACAGATCGGCTGGAGCAGGTGCTGAGAGAGAATCATCTGAATCCCGGCCTGCTGCAGGAGGATAAGCAGCTATGGCACGCCGAGGTCGGTGCGTTTGTAGCGCAGCAGGAATATGGAATTGAGGATCTGGACATTCTGGATGCGATCCGCTATCACACCTCCGGGCGTGAGGGCATGAGCCTGCTGGAGAAAGTGGTTTGTCTGGCTGACTATATTGAGCCCGGAAGGGATTTTCCGGGAGTGAATAAATTACGCAAACTGGCCAACCATAGCCTGGAAGAGGCGCTTGCCGCCGGGCTGGGAACGACGATCAGCCACTTGGTAGAGAAGAATAAAGCCATTTACGTGCTGACCGTACAGGCCCGAAATGATTTAATGAAGCAAATGCCAATAATGGAGGGGAATTCATGACCATAACACCGAATGAATTGTTAAATATGGCCGTTGCGGCCGCAGAGGATAAAAAAGCGATGAATCTTGTCGCGCTGGATTTGAAGGGCATCTCGCTGGTTGCTGATTATTTTGTGATCTGCCACGGGAACTCGGACACCCAGGTGCAGGCCATTGCGACCGAAATCCGCAAAAGAGTCCATGATGCCGGCGTTTCTGTCAAGCTGGAGGGCATGGATGCAGCACGCTGGGTCCTGATGGACCTGGGGGATGTTGTGGTTCACATCTTCCACCGGGACGAGCGCGAATATTACAACATTGAGCGCCTTTGGTCAGACGCTAAAGTGGTGGAGAACGTATGAGTTTGATTGCCGGAACAATGACTAAGCTCGAAGTATCCCGGGAGGTGTCACCGTACGGATTTTTTCTGGATGGCGGCGACCGGGATGTGCTGCTTCATTATTCGGAGCTGACGTCTGAAATCAAGCCGGGCGACACGGTGGAAGTGTTTATTTTCTTCGATACCGAGGACCGGATTGCAGCTACGATGAAAAAGCCTTATCTGACGCTCGGTGAAACCGCGCTGCTGATGGTGGCAGACGTGCATCCACGTCTGGGCTGCTTCCTCGAAATGGGGCTCGGAAGACAGCTGCTGCTGCCCATCCGTGAGCTGCCTGAGCTGAAGGAGCTGCATCCGCAGATCGGGGACCATGTGTATGTCATGATGGAGCACGACAAGCAGGGGCGTCTCAGAGCAAGGCTTGCCGGAGAACAGGAGCTGGCCCCGCTGGCGTTCCATGCGCCTGACTCCTGGCTGAACGAGTGGTTCAATGCCCGTGTGTACAAGCCGCTGCAAATGGGCACCTTCGTCATCATCGACGGAGGCGTGCTTGGCTTCGGGGCGATTGGCATGGTTCATTCCTCGGAGCGTACGCGATTGCTGCGTCTCGGAGAAGAGGTCAAGGTCCGTGTAAGCCATATCCGCGAGGACGGACGGGTCAACCTGTCGATGGTGCCGCGTAAGGAAGTGGGACGAACCGATGATGCGGATCGCCTTCTCGCTTTCCTGAAGGAGCGCCCGGGCGGCGCAATGCCTTACTCGGATGCTACTCCACCGGACATTATCAAGCAGCGCTTCGGCATCAGTAAATCCGCCTTCAAGCGTGCCCTGGGCAAGCTGATGAAGGACGGCCTGATTACGCAGAAGGAAAGCTGGACCTATCTTGCAACGCGGGAAGACGCCCCGGCCGGAGATGACCATAATCACGATAAGCGTTAGGAAAGTGGTGTCAGCATGTTGTCATACCGCAAGTTTGCCTATGTCTATGATCAATTGATGGAGGATATGCCCTATCCGCAGTGGCTGCGATTCGCCAGGACAGCCTGGGAGAAGCATGGCATGCCGAAGAGCGTGGCAGAGCTGGGCTGCGGAACGGGCACCATTACGATCCCGCTTGTGAAATCCGGCTTTGAGGTGACCGGGATTGATCTGTCAGCAGACATGCTCTCGATCGCCCGGCGGAAGCTGGAGGAAACACCGAACGGAAGCCGGCTTTACCGGGACGGCAGTGTCCGCTGGGTTCAGCAGGATATGCGGGAGTGGGAGCTGCCGGAGCCGGTGGATTCCGTCATCTCCTTTTGCGATTGCTTGAACTACCTGCTGGAGAAAGAGGATATTCAGGCTGCGTTTGCCCGTACATACAGCGGATTAAAGGAGGGCGGAACATTTCTATTTGATGTTCACCACCCGCTGACCTTGATCCGGTACGATGAAGAGCAGCCCTTTGTGCTGGATGAGCCAGACGTATCCTACATCTGGACCTGTGAGCTCGACGCACCCCGGTGTGAGATTGAGCATCATCTATCGATTTTTGCAAGAGATGAGAATGACGTCACCATATACCGGCGCTTTGAGGAAACCCACATTCAGCGGGGGTACGACCCCGAATGGATGAAGGTGGAGCTGACGAAGGCCGGCTTCCGCGACGTGAAATGCTACGCGGATTTTGAATGGGTGGAAGCGACAGAAGACGCCCGAAGATTATTTTATGTCGCTGTAAAATAAAGGAGCTGTTTCCTGCGGATTGTGAAATCCTGAGGGGAACAGCTTTTTTTTGCATTCTCTCATCTTGTCAGACCACGGCGGCTTTCCGGACAAAGAGACCCTTCCCGTTTGCCTGTAAATCCCGAATTGCCTGCTCTGTTTGACTGAGATTAAGGTACTCTCTGTAATCCGTAGGAAGCGTCTCAGGTGCTGTGGTAGACTGTAGCCGTAAGGTATCGTAAGCGATTACAGTCCAGGACACAAACACAACCTAAGAATTTATTCCCGGGAGGAGTTATCAATATGAAGTTTTCAGTATTTACAGTATCCGTTCCAGATCTGACGCCGGAGGAGCTGGCCGCTGCGGCGAAGGAAGCTGGAATCCACGGTATAGAATGGAGATTCAAGGGCATTCCACCAGAGGCGAAGCATGAGCAGCCCTCTTTCTGGAAGCATAACCGGTGCTCCATGGACCCGGAGGGGGGGCAGGAGGACTGGCTCAGATTCAAGCGGGCCGCCGAGGAGCAGCAGATCCAATCCCTTGCCGTCGTTCCCTATTTAAAATGTGGTGACATAGAAAGCACACGCAAGGTCATGCAGGCAGCAAAGCTGCTTGGCGCTTCCTTCATCCGCGCCGGGGTGCCGGGATATGACCGAAGCACCAATTACAACACACTTTTTGAACAAGGCGTAGCGTATTTGGCTCAGGTCGAGGAGCTGGCTGCAGAATACGGGGTGAAGGCCCTCGTAGAGACGCACCAGAAGACGATTGCTCCGAGCGCATCGCTGGCACATCGTCTGGTTTCCCGGTTTGACTCCAAGCATATCGGCGTGCTGTACGATCCTGGCAACATGGTGCACGAGGGATATGAGAACTACCGAATGGGCCTGGAGCTGCTCGGCCCTTATCTTGCACATGTCCATGTCAAGAATGCATGGCTTGTGAGTGAGCAAGCAGCGGATGGCCGTACAGAATGGAGACCGGAATGGGCGCCGCTGGCGGAGGGCGTTGCGTCCTGGCCGCAGGTGCTTGCAGATCTGAAGGCGGTCGGCTATGAGGGATATTTTGGCGTAGAAGACTTTAGCGGTGTGCTCGGCTCGAAGGATATGCTGCAATCATTTGTTAGACTCATGAAAGAATGGGCGCGCTAAAATTAAATATGGAGGGAAAGCATATGGAAAAGGTAAGAGTAGGCGTAATTGGACTGGGTATGGGATACAGCCATGCCCAGTCCCTGGCACAAGGAAAGATCAAAGGAGCTTGCCTGGCAGCGATCTGTGATCTTCAGCCGGCTAAGCAAGAGATGGCGCGGGCGGAGCTGCCGCCAGAGGTTACGATCTGGAGTGATGCCGAGGCTATGATGTCCTCCGGCGAAGTGGATGCCGTGGTCATTGCAACCCCGCATTACGGTCATCCGCAGGAAGCGATGACAGCGTTCAAGCATGGCCTGCATGTGCTGATTGAAAAGCCGGCTGGTGTGTATACGAAGCAGGTGCGGGAAATGAATGAAGCGGCGGCCAAGAGCGGGAAAGTATTCTCCATTATGTACAATCAGCGCTGTAATCCACTGTATCAAAAGCTGCGGGAGATGATTCAATCCGGCGAGCTTGGAGAGGTTCGGCGCATCAATTATATTGTTACCTCATGGTATCGCTCTCAAAGCTATTATGATTCCGGAGGCTGGCGCGCAACCTGGGCAGGGGAAGGCGGCGGTGTGCTGGTGAACCAGTCTCCGCATCAGCTGGACCTGTGGCAATGGGTTACGGGGATGATGCCTGTACGAGTCCGGGCTTTTTGCTCATTCGGTAAATACCGTAACATCGAGGTGGAGGATGATGTGACGGCATATGCTGAATATGAGAATGGTGCCACAGCGGTGTTCATCACAACGACGGGGGAAGCGCCGGGAACGAACCGGCTGGAGGTGACCGGAACGCGCGGCAAAATCGTCATTGAGGATGAGAAGCTGAGTTTCTGGAGGCTGCGGGTTAGTGAGCCGGAGTTTAACCGGGACTTTAAAGGCAAATTCGGTCAGCCGGAAAGCTGGAAGTGTGAGGTGCCGATTACGGGCAGCAACGCTCAGCATGAAGGGATTTTGCAAAATTTCAGCGACGCTATTAACAGCAATGCACCATTAATTGCACCGGGAGAAGAAGGAATTAAGGGCTTGACGCTCTCGAATGCGATGCATTTGTCTACCTGGCTGGATGATTGGGTGGAGCTGCCGCTGGACGAGGAGCTTTATTTAGAGAAGCTGCAGGAGCGTATTCAGCACTCCACCTACGAGAAGACGGTGCGGGACACCGGACCAGAGGTAGATATGTCCAACTCTTTCATCTAGTTCAGAAGCTTTAGATCCTGATGATGGATAGAGCAAATAAAGGAGGATGAAATATGGATCGGAGCAATGGGATGAACTATGCCCCTTCGGGCAAGCCCAAGCCGGTGGTAAAGCCGGGTGAATTCGTATTTGGAGCTATGTCGCTGGATCACGGGCATATTTATGGGATGTGTAACGGTCTTGTCGAGGCCGGCGCTGTACTGAAATGGGTGTATGATCCCGATCCTGCCAAGGTAGAGGCCTTTTGCAAGGCGTATCCTCAGGTGTCGGTGGCGTCCTCTGCGATGGAAATCCTGCAGGACAAGGAGGTGCAGCTGGTTGCAGCGGCAGCGATTCCATCCCTTCGCTGTGAGCTTGGCCTGCAGGTGATGTCCCACGGAAAGGACTACTTTACGGACAAAACGCCGTTCACCTCCCTGGAGCAGGTGGAAGCGGCAAGAATCAAGGCGGCGGAGACCGGACGAAAATATATGGTCTACTACAGTGAGCGGCTGCATGTAGAAAGTGCAATTCATGCAGGCCATCTCATTCAGGACGGCGCCATCGGGCGGGTCATTCAAGTCATGGGGACAGGACCGCACCGGCTGGATGCAGGAAACCGTCCGGACTGGTTTTTCAAGCGGGCACAGTATGGCGGCATTTTATGCGATATTGGCTCCCATCAGATCGAGCAGTTTCTGTTCTTTGCCGGCTGCAAGAATGCAGAGGTTGTCAGCAGCAAGGTGGCGAATTATGGACACCCGGAATATCCGGAGCTGGAGGATTTCGGGGATGCAACCCTCATCGGAGACAACGGGGCAACGAACTATTTCCGGGTAGACTGGTTTACGCCGAACGGGCTGGGTACCTGGGGAGATGGCAGAACGATCATTCTCGGGACCGAAGGGTATATTGAGCTTCGTAAATATATTGACATTGCCCGCAGTTCCCAAGGCGATCATCTCTATCTTGTCAATGGAACCGGAGAGCATCATCTGGAGCTGAGTGGCAAGGTCGGGTATCCTTTTTTCGGGGAGCTGATTCTGGATTGCCTGGAGCGCACGGAGAAGGCGATGACGCAGGAGCATGCACTTAAAGCCGGGGAGCTCTGTGTTATCGCCCAGCAGCAGGCGGTTCGTATTCCTTAGCGCTTTCGTTTATAATGTAAGGAATCCATGGTGCGTAAAGGGGCAGAAGCTTTATGAAAGCGGGATTCCAGATTCACGGTGAGCCTGCCCGGCAGGGGCAGCCCTATGAATTTACATACATGAACGATCGCCGCATTCCAAGCGGTATATTCCACTCTCACACTAAATATGAAATGTTTTATTTTCATGAGGGAGCCTGCACGTATCTGATCGGGGACCGGTTCTATGCGCTGAAGCCAGGTGACCTGCTGCTCATGAACGGTCTGACGCTGCATTGTCCTCACCTTGAGAAGGGTGATCAATATGTCCGTAGCATCATTCATTTTGAACCGGACATTCTGGATCAGTGGCTGAGCAAGGAGCTGTCCTCTGCTGCATTGCGGCCGTTTCAGCAGCTCAGTAATTATCGGCTGAGACTTGCAGGGGCAGAGCGGGAGGAATTCGAGGTTCTGCTGAAGGAAATGCAGCGTCTTTCCTGTCTGGAAGGAGCGTGGGCTGCAGATCGGAAGGGACTGCGCCTTGCGGAGCTGCTTCTGTTCGTGGCCGAGCTCTGTACGGAAACGGTGGTGGAGCAGGCTTCTCACTCCGAGAAGGAGCGGCATGTCCAGCATGTGATCACGTTTGTAGAGCAGCATTATGATGAACCGCTTACCTTGGACGAGATCGCCAGGGCAGTTCACCTTTCCAAGCCGTATCTGTCTGCCATCTTTAAAGAGGTGACGGGGACAACGGTACTGAAATATGTGTACAGCCGGCGCATTAACCAGGCCAAGATCCTGCTGTGGCTGCATCCGGACATGACCGTCACGGAGGCGGGACGGGCGGCAGGCTTTAACCATCTGGCCCATTTCAGCCGCATGTTCAAGGAAATGGTAGGCGCCAGCCCGGAAGAGTATCGCAGCAGCCGCATTTCTACATTGACTTAGCAGGGAATATTCGGTTATAATATCGACATTCAATTTAAAAAAAGCAATGCGATGATGAGGACTATCATTTCATCCCTGTCACTCAGAGAGCCGGCGTCAGGTGCAAGCCGGTTGACAGCAGAAGTGAACTCACCTCGGAGTAACGGTGACTATTCGGCGTAAGCTAGCCGATAATTATCGTCGTCTCACCTGCGTTAGAGGTGCAAAGTGAGTCTAAGGCAAAGCATGCCTTACACTAACTAGGGTGGTACCACGGGAAACAACCTCTCGTCCCTAGCGTTATACGCTGGAGACGGGAGGTTTTTTTGGCTACAATCCCTTGATCTCACAGGTTAGTGTGAACGTAGAGAAGGAGCTGGCAAAGATGAGTGACAATCAACAGACGGGCCATGGCTATCAGCCCCAGGCGATCGAGCCGAAATGGCAGGAGTTCTGGGATCAGAACAAGACATTCAAGACGGAAGAGGATGACAGCAAGCCGAAGTTTTATGCGCTGGATATGTTCCCTTATCCTTCCGGCGCCGGGCTTCACGTAGGCCATCCGGAAGGATACACGGCAACAGACATCGTTTCCCGCTTCAAGCGGATGCGCGGCTATAATGTGCTTCATCCCATGGGCTGGGACGCTTTTGGCCTCCCTGCAGAGCAGTATGCGATGGATACAGGCAAGCACCCGCGTGATTTTACAATTGCGAATATTAACAATTTCCGCAGACAGATCAAATCTCTCGGCTTCTCCTACGATTGGGACCGCGAGATTAGCACCACCGATCCGGAATACTATAAATGGACCCAGTGGATCTTTATTCAGCTGTACAAGAGAGGCCTTGCTTATGTAGCCGAGGTACCTGTGAACTGGTGTCCTGCACTCGGCACAGTATTGGCGAACGAAGAGGTCATTGATGGCAAGTCTGAGCGGGGAGGACATCCGGTCATCCGCAAGCCGATGCGGCAGTGGATTCTGAAGATTACGGATTACGCCGAGCGGCTGCTGGAGGATCTGGAGGAACTGGACTGGTCCGAGAGCATTAAGGATATGCAGCGTAACTGGATCGGTAAGTCCACAGGTGCTGAGGTCGTGTTTGATATCGAAGGTCATGACCGGCAGCTGACTGTATTCACCACCCGTCCCGACACCTTGTTTGGAGCCAGCTACTGCGTCGTTGCTCCGGAGCATGAGATGGTGGAGGACATTACAACGGCAGCGCAGAAGGAAGCGGTCCGGCAATATCAGGAGCAGGCGGCTCACAAGAGCGACCTGGAGCGTACAGACCTTGCCAAAGACAAGAGCGGTGTGTTTACAGGCGCTTATGCGGTGAATCCCGCAAACGGGGCGCGCCTGCCGATCTGGATTGCAGATTATGTGCTGGCAGGCTATGGCACCGGTGCCATTATGGCCGTTCCGGGACATGACAGCCGTGACTGGGAATTTGCGAAGAAATTTGGCCTGGATATTATCGAGGTTGTAAAGGGCGGTAACGTGGAGGAGGAAGCTTACACCGGAGCGGGCGAGCATACCAATTCCGAGTTCCTGAATGGGCTCCAGAACGAAGAGGCTATTGAGAAAATGTCCGCCTGGCTGGAGGAGAACGGAAAGGGACGCAAGAAGATTACTTATCGTCTTCGCGACTGGCTGTTCAGCCGTCAGCGGTATTGGGGAGAGCCGATTCCGATTCTTCATCTGGAGGACGGATCAATGAAGACGGTGCCGGAGGACCAGCTGCCCCTGCTGCTGCCGGACGTCGATCAGATCAAGCCGTCAGGCACTGGAGAATCCCCGCTTGCTAACGTAACGGAGTGGGTAGAGACGGTAGACCCGGAGAGCGGCATGAAGGCCCGCCGGGAGACCAATACGATGCCGCAATGGGCAGGCAGCAGCTGGTATTACCTGCGCTACATTGATCCGAACAACGACGATGAAATTTGCTCCAAGGAGAAGCAGAAGGCCTGGCTGCCGGTCGATTTGTACATCGGCGGGGTAGAGCATGCGGTGCTTCACCTGCTGTATGCCCGTTTCTGGCACAAGGTGCTGTATGATCTGGGTGTTGTAGACACGAAGGAGCCTTTCCAGAAGCTGGTCAATCAAGGTATGATTCTTGGCACGAACAACGAGAAGATGAGCAAATCACGCGGCAACGTCATCAACCCTGATGACATTGTCAACGAGTACGGAGCGGACACGCTGCGTGTATATGAGATGTTCATGGGACCCTTGGAGGCTACGAAGCCTTGGAATACGAACGGCGCCGAAGGCATTCATCGTTTCCTCTCCCGTGTCTGGCGCTTGTTTGTCGGAGAGAATGGCGAGCTGAGCACCAAGCTGGTGGACGGTGAAGGGTCGGATGAGTTCAAGCGGAGCTGGCACAAGACGGTCAAGAAGGTGACCGAGGACTTTGAGCACCTTCGCTTTAATACCGCGGTCAGCCAGCTGATGATCTTCATCAATGAAGGCTACAAGACGGAAGAGCTGCCCCGTAAAGCGATGGAAGGCTTCGTGAAGCTGCTGTCTCCGCTGGCGCCGCATTTGGCAGAGGAGCTGTGGAGCCGTCTGGGATATGCCGGCACGATCACTTACGAGCCTTGGCCGGAGTATGATGAGGCCTTTACGGTAGATGCGGAAGTAGAAATTGTAGTGCAAGTGAATGGCAAAATCGTGGATCGTGCCAGAATATCCAAGGATTTGGATCAGGACGCCATGAAAGAACATAGCCTCTCCCTTCCAAATGTCAAGCAGGCGCTGGAAGGAAAGAGTGTACGCAAGGTGATTGCCGTACCGGGCAAGCTGGTCAATATCGTGGCCGGTTAAGCGCGGTGCCGAATACCGTACCCAGCTTCTCCAGCTCTTCCTCATACTTGTCATGCGTCGTGGTGATGAGCTCATGGAAGAGGCCATCCAGCCGCTCCTCGAACAGGGACAGCGCCTGGGCGGTAATGCCTCCCGGGACAGCGATCCGCTTTTGAAGCTGCTCCGGGGTAAAGCCTTCCTCGGTCAGCAGCTTGCCGGTGCCTAGCAGCATCTCACCGGCAAGGCGGTTAAGAGAGGGACGGTCGGCTCCGGTCAGCTCGATGGCGGCGGTAATCCATTTTTCCAGAAAATAACCTAAAAAAGCAGGCCCGCAGCTGGAAAAATCGGATGTAATCCTTGTGTGCGATTCCAGTACCTGGATGGGCCTGCTAATACAAGACAGGAGGCTTTCCAAAAGCAGCCTGTCTTTTTCTTTGATTCTGGAGCCATACATGCACAGTGTGGCACCGCCGCCGGTCTGATTCGTCAGGCTGGGAATGATTTTGGCGATTTTGCAGGGCAGTGCAGACTCCAGATGAGAAATTTGGACCGGACTTGTAATGGAAACGATCATGTGCTCGGAGGCCAGGGCGTCCGCGATGTCATCAATCACCGTCTTGAACTCCCCCGGCTTTACACACAGAAACAGAAGCTGAACCTGCGAGGCGAGGTCACTATTTCGTTCACACAGCCGGATTTCCGGATATTGCAGCAGCAGCTGCTTGGCTCTCTCCGGTGTACGAGTGCTGATGTAGACCTGCTCCGGCTGAAGGGCTCCATAGCGGATGAGGGAGGTAATTAATAGACTGCCCATGCTTCCTGCCCCGATAAAACCGACTTTCAACATATGGATTTCCCTCCTTTCACGTCATTACAGCACAGAAGTGCTGTGTATTACAGATAACGTATGCAGAGCCAGGGTTGGACCATGCCGATAAATTGATGAAGTTCAGAAAGGAATGAAGAAATGAGAAAGAGCCACATGGCTGCAAGTGTCATCCTTACGCTCCTGGGCTGCGGTTTGATTCTGTACGGCGGGGAAGGGGATGCGGTACCGGAAGGCTGGAAGCCGCTGAATGATCAGGTGCAGGAGGTCCTGGAGGCTTCTGCCCCCGCTCCATCCGGCGCTGAGAAGCATGAGGAACCGGCTGCCCTTACACTCAAGCAGGAATCCGCTGGGAACAGCTCCCCGGCAGAGGTGTCAGGCGGGAAGGCGCAGCCGACTGCGGGAAATGTTGAGGCCAGCATAGAGGTGAAGCCATCTCAGGAGCCGGAAGCAGCCCGTTCAGGAGATGCTGCAGCCGGCAAAATCAACATTAACACGGCGGATCTGAACGCCTTAATGGAGCTTCCGGGCATCGGGGAGGCGAAGGGGCAGGCGATCATCGATTATCGCAGCTCAAATGGACCCTTCAAAAGTGCAGCCGAGTTGATGGAGGTCAAGGGCATCGGGCCCAAAATGCTGGAGAAAATGCAGTCTTACATCACGCTTTAACCCTGTGCTACAATAAAATCAACTTTAATATATAGAGACAGGTGAGCATACAGATGAGCCAGGATCGTCGTAAAGACTGGGATACGTATTTTATGGATATTGCATTTATGGTCTCCACCCGCTCTCAGTGCCATCGAAGGCATGTCGGAGCGGTGCTGGTCCAGGGGAAGAAGCTGCTGGGAACCGCCTATAACGGCGCCCCGATGGGCGTGCCGGACTGCTCGGAGGCGGGCTGCATGATTGTAGAGGATTATGAGCTGGTTACTGCTGCCGGTAAAGAGGAGATGGTGAAGAAGCAGCGATGTATCCGCACCATCCATGCTGAACAGAATCTGCTGCTGTTTACAGACCGGATTGACCGCGAGGGCAGCACGGTGTATGTGACGGACGAGCCGTGCTGGACGTGTGCCAATATGCTGGCAAACAGCGGAATTACCGAAGTGGTCTTTCACCGGGCTTATCCGAAGGACAGCCTAAAGGTCAGTGTTATGATGGCACAAAAAGGCATTCAGTTCCGTCTGCTGGAGGATTACCAGCCGCCGCAGGAGACGCTGATGACGATTCAGAATTAACATCTATAAAGCGCTTCGGGAGCAGATGAACTGCGCCTGGCGCTGACATACAATCTCTGCAAAGGAAGAACCTTTGGCTCAAGCTGCCAAGGGTTCTTTTTTAATGACGCTGAAAGGAGGTGCGCTTATGCTGCAGCGCCCTTTGCTGTGGTTTGCCATTTGCTGGGTAGCCGGCAGCAGCTGTGCTGCGATGTCTGCAGGTATGCAGCAGGTCATGATTCTCGGGGGTCTGGCCATGCTGCTTGTCATTCCCGTGCTGTTCGGTCAATCCTCTGTGATCTTGAGCGGCATTCTGCTGCTGAGTATAGTGCTGTCTGCCGCGAGCTGGGAGTGGAATGACAGCCGCAACATAAGCGGGCTGGATCCCTTGCTTACATACAGCGCTTCTGAGGAAGACGGTGCACTCATTCCGGCGTCTGCTTCTTTAAGCGGTAAAGTGCTCACTCCAGTGGAGATTGACGGGGACCGGGCCCGGTTTACGCTGCGGCTAGAACGGCTGGATACGCATACCTCACTGCAAGAGAAGGTGAGTGTGCAGGTGAAGCTGGTCTCGGAGGAGGAGCAGGACATTGCTGCGTCCTGGCGGCGCGGTGATTCCTTGAGCTTTACCGGGAGTCTGGAGAAGCCGGGAGCAGCCCGGAACTTTGGAGGCTTTGATTACCGGCAGTATCTGTACTATCAGGAAATCCACTGGATCGTTAAAGCGGAAGGAGCGGCGGCTTTCGATGTCCAGCTGCTGAGCGGCTGGTCTCTCGACTGGGTGCTGCGGGGGAATAACGAGATCAGAGCTTATCTCGGGCAGCATATCGATTCCCTTTTCGGATCTTTTCACGGCGGTTATATGAAGGGGCTCATCATTGGGGAGCGGGGCGATCTGGATCCGGATACATTCGCGGAATTTTCCCGGCTGGGCCTGACCCATATCCTGGCGATCTCGGGAATGCACGTGGCGGTATTTGCAGGCTGTCTGCTGTTCCTGTTCTCCAGGCTTTCCATGACGAGGGAGGCTTCCCTGAATGCTATCATTCTAGCACTGCCGCTCTACGTCCTGCTCACGGGAGCAAGTCCCTCCGTAGTGCGGGCAGGGATGATGGGGATGATTGGCTTTTATGCCGCGCGAAAAAAAATACTGAAGGACGGCCTGCACATTCTCAGTGCTGCCGCGCTGATCATGCTGTGGTACAATCCGTACTTCCTGATGAACATCAGCTTTCAGCTGTCCTTTCTGGTCACGGCCGGCTTGATACTATTCGTGCCCCGGCTCATGCCGCTCCTGTCCTGGCTGCCCAAATGGCTGGCAGGCGCAGCTGCGGTCACAACCGCGGCGCAGCTCATTTCTTTTCCGCTGACGATTTACTATTTCAATCAGTTTTCCCTGCTGTCCCTGCCGGCCAATTTGCTTCTGGTCCCTGTGATCAGTCTTGTTGTACTTCCTGCCGGGATGATATGCGTGCTGCTGGGGCTGCTGTGGAGCCGCGGTGGGGAATGGCTGGCTTCCTGGATCAAGCTGCTGAATGGCATCACCTTCAAGATCGTTGAAGCATTGAACGAGTCTCTGCTCTTTCAGACGATCTGGCCATCTCCGACGCTAGGCTGGATCATGGCTTATTATGTACTGCTGTTTCTGCTGCTTCAGCTTGCCAATAAGCTCAAAAAAAATCCCCGCTCCCTGCTTCAACAGGATGAAACCGTGCCGCTGGCGGGAATTTCTCCTCGTTATGAAGCTGTTGAAGCGAAAGCATCGGGGTCCAGCTCTTGGGCTGTGCATCCTATCATCCAATCTGTGGCGATGGTCCTGCGGAGGCGGGGGTGGTATAGGCTGGCGCTGACACTGGAGGCCGCGGCTGTTCCGGCGCTACTCTCAGTCAGCGCGGCCTGGCTCGTGCTGCTATACTGCGGGTATCAGGGGCCGTCGCAGCAAGGTGTGGGGATGGTGCGCTTTCTGGACGTCGGACAGGGAGACTGCATGCTTATTCGTACGCCGCAGGGAAAATACATTTTGGTAGACGGCGGCGGCACGATCAGCTTCGGACAGAAGGAGACCTGGAAAATTCGCAAGGACCCCTTTGAGGTCGGGAGCAAGGTTGTTGTGCCGCTGCTCAAGAAGGAAGGGGTTCAGGCGCTGGATATGGTCATTCTTACTCACAATGATCAGGATCATGCCGGCGGTCTGCAGGCGGTGCTGGAGAACATTCCGGTCAAATCCTTCTGGTTCAACGGGACCTTCTCGCATTCACCCAATGAAGCTGCGCTGCTAGGAACAGCGGTAGCCCGCGGCATTCCGATATTAAAGGTTCGGGATACCGAAGTGCAGCTGGATCGTGATACGAGGATCCAGTTTCTGAATCCTGCAGCAGACGGGATGGAGGAGAAGCTGAAGCAGGTCAAGGATCAAAACCACCATTCAGTGGTATTTGTCATGGACATGAACGGGGCGCGCTTTTTGTTTACCGGTGATGCGGATGAGGCAGCGGAGCTGGCGATGCTGGATCGAGAGGGATGGCTGCAGGATGACAGCAATAAGCCTGTGAAGGTGGATGTGCTGAAAGCCGGGCATCATGGCAGCAAGACGTCAACCTCGTCAGCCTGGCTGAGTGCCTGGATGCCGCGTGCTGCTGTCGTTTCTGCCGGTGTGAACAACCGGTACAACCATCCGCATCCAGACGTTGTCAGCCGGCTGGCGCAGTTTCAGGCCGCGCTCTACCGGACGGATCAGCAGGGAGAAATCCAGATGAGGATCAAGCGGGACGGAGCCATTCATGTAAGGACACGCCTGGCGCCAGAGGATTCAAGTGTCTGGTGACGGACCTTATTATTTTTGGTATAGTTAGATGATGTTTCCTCAAAAAAAACGCACAATATGCTGCAACAATTTGTAGAGAGGATACGTCTGTATTTATGCAGGGAGAGGGGGATCCACTGTGGTGGAGCAGGGACTCATCAGAGCCGCTCAATCGGGCGATCGCGACGCTCTAATCACCCTATTGCGAGAAATAGAACAACATGTGTACCGCACAGCTTACTATATTTTGAAGAACGAGCAGGATGCACTGGATGCTTCCCAGGAAGCGCTCATTCGGGTATACACCAAGATCAATTCCTATGAAGAGAAGGCTCAGTTCAAGACCTGGGTACAGCGGATTGTTACGAATATTTGTATTGACAAGTTCCGCCGCGCCAAGCCTACGGTGTCGATGGATGAGCATGATCTGGTGTTCGAGGACCGCCACAATGTGGAGCGGGAAGTAATGTCGGGATATTTGGCCCAGGACATTCAGGAGGCCATCAACCAGCTTCCCGATCACCATCGAACGGTCATCGTCCTTCGTTATTTACAGGACTTATCTTATAGTGAAATCGCAGACTGTCTGAATCTGCCGCTAAACACGGTGAAATCGTATCTGTTCAGGGCGAGACAGCAGCTGCAGAACATGCTTCAGGAGCATCAGAAAGGTGGTGTATCAGGATGAATTGCCAGCAGGTGAGGGAAGACATGCAGCGCCATCTCGACCAGGATCTGACACCGGAGGAGACGGCAGCACTATACCGTCATATCGCGGTCTGTCCCGGCTGCGCGGAGGAGTTTCAGATGCTGAAGCTGCTATCCCGCGAGCTTGAGGATTTGCCTGCGGTCACGCCTCCGTTCAGTCTGGTGGATTCCATACTGCCTCAGCTGGATGCAATAGATCAAGCAAGAGGTCACACGCTCGCCGAAGCGGCCGGAAAGCCGGCAGAGGTGCTTCAGCCGCCTCGCCGTGCAGCTCGGAGCTCCTGGTGGAGCTCCATGGCAGGCCGTACCGCTGTCGGAGCGGCAGCAGCTCTGCTCGTACTTACGGCGTCGGTGCTGAGCTACGAGCCGAAGCAGCTTTCAGATGCAGACATTCCTTACGCTTCAAGCGTGCCGGAGGCGGTTAGTGAGAGCTCCGGAAGTATGCCGGCTGAGAATCAGAACAGCCCCGAAGAGGGCGGGACGGAGGCTTCTGCGATGGAAGCTGAGATGTTCTCTCAGAAGCTGAAGTCTGATGAGGAGCCTGACGAGAGCCCTGCTCAGGAAGAGCTTCCGCAGCAGAGTGAATCGCAGCGTGCGCCGCAGAGCCAGCCGCCGATGGATGCAGAGCGTACGGGCTCCGCAGGCAACGGAGCCGGGGCTAATAGCCAGCCGCCGGCAGCAGACTCCCAAGCGTCCAGCCCTGAGGGAACCGGCAGCTCCGGCTCTGCAGAGAGCAGTCCGCTTAGCAATCCAGAGGAGCAAGACATGCCAGAGGACCCCGCTTTATCGCAGGGACTTTCAGATCAGTCCTTATCCGAAACGGCCCCGCCACAGGAGCGCGAAATGCTGGGAACCATGGATGAGGAGCCGCTGCCTCCGGTAGAAGAGGATATGATCGCGGAGGAGATGGTCCCGCCCGCGAACCCCAAATACGGCATTAGTATGATGCCGGTGCAATGGCTGTCACCAGATGGAAGGTACCGGGTGCTGCTGGAAGGCGACCGTTTGGTTATATACAGTGTTCCGGCAGCGGGTGCCGAGTCGGCTCCGGTCAAGGTGCAGGAGCTGATTGTGCCGGGGGAATGGATTAGCGGACAATGGTCTGAGGACGGAAAATCCTTTGTGTACTATATTACGGCGGAGGGGACCGAGAAGAAGCGAGTGTTCTCGCTCGACAGTCTCCC
Organism: Paenibacillus algicola; assembly: GCF_005577435.1. NCBI lineage: Bacteria > Bacillati > Bacillota > Bacilli > Caryophanales > Paenibacillaceae > Paenibacillus > Paenibacillus algicola. Next base: position 1,591,364 of record NZ_CP040396.1, read on the forward strand.
GGCTGTTAAAGAGCCGAGGCCTGAATCCGAAACGGCACCGGAAACCAAGGCGCCGGCAGAGAAGCCTTCTCAGCGTGAGGGACAGAAGGGAACGCCGTAACAATCCGTATTACTCCGTATCACGGAAGCTTTTTTTTCAAAAGTATGCACATTTTACGAGACTCGGAATAGAATGATATTAAAGCAAATGTACAATCTCACCTCGTCGTATGACCGACAGCGGGCGGTTTCTAGAGCACGCCTCGCTGTTCGTTTATATAGATGTGTCTGGGACAAAGGAGCTCTGTGCCATGAAGGCGCAGGGCTCCTTTGCGGTCTCTGTCTTTTCTGGTATAGTGTACAAAGAACAAAAAGGGGTGGATTGCAAGGTGGATGCCAAAGCGGCGGCTAAAGCCGTCAAGCAGGGGGAGGTTTCTCCCGTCTATCTGCTGTATGGCAGTGAGAAATATCAAATGAATGAGTTTCTATCATTTCTGGAAGCGCAGCTGGTGAGTAAAGAGGACCGGGATTTTGCGCTTATTCATATGGATCTGGGAGAATCCCCGATTCAGGCGGTAGTCGAGGAAGCGGAGACGGTGCCGTTTATGGTGCCGCGGAAGCTGATCATCGTGAGGGATGCGTCGCTGTTTACCGCGGGGAAAGAAAGCGCCAAGGTCGAGCATCGTCCGGAAACGCTGCTGACGTATCTGGATGCTCCAGCGGAGTACAGTGTTATTGTGTTTCTGGTGCCGCAGGAAAAGCTGGATGAACGCAAGAAAATTGTCAAGGCGGTAAAAAAGTCAGGCACGGCGCTCGCCTTTACGCCGCTTGGCGGTGAGGATCTGCTGAAATGGATTGAGAAGCAGGCGGCCAAGGAGGAATGCCGCTTTGAGTCCGGCGCTGCGGAGATGCTGGTCCGAAATGCAGGCACCGGTCTTCAGACACTTGCTGGTGAAGTGGACAAGCTGTGTCTGTTTGCCGGCCGGGGAGGTGTTATCACCGGCGCTGTCGTTCATCAGCTGGTGGCCCGCAGCACAGAGCAAAGTGTATTTGCTCTTGTGGAGGATATTGCGAATCTGCGGCTGAATCAGGCGCTTTCGATCTTTTACGAGCTGTTGAAGCAGCGGGAGGAGCCCATCAAGATTGCGGCACTCATTACGAGACAGTTTCGGATTATTCTGCAGGTCAAGACCTTGTCGAGGCAAAGCTATTCCCAGCAGCAAATCGCATCCCAGCTCGGTCTGCATCCCTATGCCGTCAAGATTGCCGGTGAGCAGGCCCGCAAGTTTCAGGCCGCCAGGCTGGAGAGTATTCTAAACGAGCTGGGAGAGCTGGACTATAAGATGAAATCCGGGGCTATGGATAAGGTGCTGGGGCTGGAGCTGTTTCTGCTGCGGCTGGGTGCCTGAGTCCACAGTGGACACCAGAGGCGAGTCACGCCGGAATGCAAGCATACTAAAAACCCTGATCAGCCGAGGGCTTGTCAGGGTTTTTCATTTACGTATAAATGAATCGCATTCTTACGCTTGGGAAGAAAGTGCGTTCAGTCTTTTAGCCAGACGGGACTTTTTGCGGTTCGCCGCATTTTTGTGAATCAGACCCTTAGTAACAGCTTTATCCAGCTTCTGGGAAGCGGCTTGGAAAGCAGCTTTCGCAGCTTCAACCTCCGTACCGGCCAGCGCCACGTCAGCATTCTTAACAGCTGTGCGCAGAGCGGATTTCTGGGATACGTTGAGAGCGTTGCGTTTCTCAGTTGTCTTAACGCGTTTAACCGCGGATTTAATGTTTGGCATTACATTCACCTCCTGTAAGGCATTTCAATAGCGCGAAATGGTTCACAACTTAAAATAGTTTAGCACGGGGGGGGACAAAAAGCAATAGGATGTACGAGCAGAAGTTATGACTTTCAAAAACAGGGAGTCACGCATAATCTGGACGGAACTCCCGCACACTAGCCTCAATAAAAAGAGGAGAGTGATTCAGACATGGAGCTTGATCTGCAGCGGTATTCAGTCAGGACCGATCTTGCCGTAGAATCAAGGGAAATGCTAGCAGGTCAGGAGCCTGTGCAAATACCGGGAGTCGTAGAGAATATCCAGCAGGAGGATGGCATTCGCATCACCCGGCTGGATGTCCAGAATGAAGCAGGAGCAGAGCGCATCGGACGTGTGAAGGGACATTATATTACGCTGGAGGTACCGGAGCTCCGCAAGGGAGATACCGGGCTGCAGGAGCAGGTGGCGGCTGTGTTCGCCAGAGAGTTTGAGCAGTTTATGCAGCATATTGGCCTTGGCCCCAAATCCTCGGTGCTCATTGTGGGCTTGGGGAACTGGAATGTAACCCCGGACTCTCTAGGTCCTCTCGTTGTGGAAAATGTAATGGTCACGCGACATTATTTCGAGCTGATGCCAGATCGGGTCGCACCGGGCTACCGCCAGATCAGTGCGGTCGCACCGGGCGTGCTCGGCTTGACTGGCATTGAATCCAGCGAAATTGTTCAGGGCATCGTGGAGCGGACGCGTCCAGATGCGATTGTTGCCATAGACGCGCTGGCCTCCCGTTCGCTGGAGAGAGTCAACACCACGATACAGATTGCGGACATCGGCATTCATCCCGGCTCGGGCATCGGTAACAAGCGGCGCGGGCTCACGAAGGAAATTCTGGGGGTGCCCTGCATCGCGATCGGCGTACCAACGGTGTGCTATGCCTCTACCATCGTTAATAATGCGATTGAGATGATGAAATCCCATTTTGCCCAGGAAACGAAGCAAAGCGGTCATATTATGGGAATGCTGCATGACATTCCGGAGCAGGAGCGGCTGGCACTCGTGAAAGAGGTGCTGGAGCCGCTGGGTCATGATCTGATTGTAACGCCGAAGGAAATTGATGAATTCATTGAGGATATTGCCAATATTGTAGCAACGGGTCTCAATGCGGCGCTGCATGAAGCGGTAGATCCGGGCAACGCCGGGGCGTATACCCACTAAGCTGTTCTTAATTTATATAGAGACCGCCTTTATGCTGCCGAACAGGCAGGGTGAAGGCGGTTTTTTGGTGTTCTATTAAAACATAGAAGAATATGATTGTCTTCCGGTTCTATCGAATCCGCGGCTCTCATAGATTGGGAGTATAAGAGAAGGGCGGACAGGCTGGCGGGACCGGCTCTTCCGCGGATGACAGAGGAGGCAATAGGATGAACAACCGTAAATTCCGAATCTGGAATATGGCCCGATTAAAGAGAAAATTGATGGAAGGCTTGAGCATGGGCCGGACGCTGGCGCTGCTAATGCTGGGCTCGCTGCTATTTTTCCTGCTGCTAGGTCTCGGAGGGATGGCTGAGAAGGGCCTGAATACTTCACCGGTATCGACGATGAAGGGACTTGCCGCTTCCCTCTCCAGCCGTTTCTTCATGGATATGATCGGGATGGAGATGCCGCAGCTTGCACCGGAGCAGGAAGCTTCGGCGCTCTCCAGCGAGAAGGTGGCGCCGTTCGTATTTGAATTTCTGACGAATGTGAATCCGCGGGATCCCAAGAGCCTGATCGCGAGTGAGATTCCGGGGATGAAGAGCAACCAGCCGGTACCGCTGCGAAGCGGCTCTGGCAATGAACAGGGCGAGGCCCCGGCTGATTACCGGCCCGAGGTGCTGGATTCGGAGGAGCCTCCTGAAGAAAGCCCAGGCAGCAGCCCTGGGAATCCCGGCGACCCTGACGCCAACGAAACCCCGGACAAGCCTGCCGAAGGCAGCGGCTCTGCAGGGGAAGGCCAAAACAGCGGAGGCTCCTCGCCATCTCCATCACCGCAGGATCCCAAAGCGCCTTCCCAGGAGCTGAAGAAAACGGTGCTGATCTACCATTCCCACCCCCAGGAGGCGTTCAACCCGCTATTATCCAAGCAGAGCAGCAATCCTGGCTCGACCTCTCCGTCCAAAAACATCATGCTGGTAGGCAGTATGGTAGCCAAGCGGCTGGAATCCAAAGGCATCGGGACGGTGCACGATCAAAGCGATTATCAGAGCACGGTGCCGGATTATAACTGGAATTATTCCTATAAATACTCCAGGCAGACGGTCAAGACAGCTATGGCGGAGAATGAGGAGCTTACGTATCTGATAGATATTCACCGCGACTCCCAGCGTCACGGCAAAACGACGACAAAAATTAATGGTGTCAGCTACGCACAGGTTTATTTTATCATCGGTCATGGCAATCAAAACTGGCGCAAAAATGAAGAGCTCGCGAACCGGATCAATCAAAAGCTGGAGAAAAGCTATCCGGGAATTTCACGAGGCATCTGGGGAAAATCCGCAGATCAGGGCAACGGGGAGTACAACCAGTCTCTCTCACCGAACAGCATTCTGGTAGAGATCGGCGGGATTGATAATACGAAAGAAGAGCTGCAGCGCACGTCCGAGGTGCTGGCTGATATGCTGGCCGAGGTCATTTGGGAAGAGCAGCAGGCTGAGAAGGTAAACGCCTCAAAGGATGGCAGCGCCAAGCAGCCATAAGGAAGATCGTGGCCAAGCAGATGTATACCATGAGGAAGGAGCTGAGCAGCATTGTCGAAATCAGGAAAAAAGCTGGCTGCGTTCCTGCTCTGGGCGGGAGTCGGCATATTGATCGGACTGCAGCTTGGAGGTGAGGGCAGAGCCGTGCAGGATACGGCGGCGGGTCTGCCGGCGCAGATGCAGGGATATCCGGCGGTCGAGCAGCCGGCACCAAGCCTGCAGGGAAACATCGCTGGGCCGGAACAAGAGGCCGGCTACGGCAAAGCACCCGAGCCGGCGAGGCCGAAATTTGAGCCGGTGCCGCGGGACATCCTGCTTCCGGAAGCTTCCAGTCCGCCTGCAGATGTGCTGGCCGACAAAACTGGAGGACTTCTGCAGCGGCTCTCCAATCAGAGCATTCGGTGGGTCGTCTCTTTGTTCGGATCCATCACGGATTGAAAATGAAGATGACACAGCATTGCTGAGCACCCCTTCAACTGTTATAATAAGTTGATTCAAACATCTGTGGTTGTTGGGGGTAAGGCATGACAGACGTAGTAGCAAGACAACGAAAAATTCGTAATTTTTGTATCATTGCACATATAGACCATGGAAAATCAACGCTGGCCGACCGGATTTTGGAATTTACCGGCGCACTTTCCTCCCGGGAAATGCAGGAGCAGGTTCTGGATCAGATGGATCTGGAGCGCGAGCGCGGCATTACGATCAAGCTGCAGGCCGTACGCCTGAATTACCGGGGTGATGACGGTGAGGAATATATCTTGAATCTTATCGACACCCCGGGACACGTCGACTTCACCTATGAAGTCTCCCGAAGCCTCGCGGCTTGCGAGGGAGCACTGCTGGTGGTGGACGCGGCTCAAGGCATCGAGGCACAGACGCTGGCGAACGTATACCTGGCGCTGGATAACAATCTCGAAATTTTGCCGGTGATCAACAAGATCGACCTGCCCAGCGCGGACCCGGAGCGGGTGAAGCAGGAAGTGGAGGACGTCATCGGCCTCGACGCCAGCGACGCCGTATTGGCTTCTGCGAAGGCAGGCATCGGCATCAAGGAAATTCTGGAGCAGGTGGTCCAGAAGGTTCCGGCACCGTCGGGCGATGCCAGCGAGCCCTTGAAAGCGTTAATCTTTGACTCGCACTATGATCCTTACAAGGGGGTCATTGTGTATGTGCGTGTCATTGACGGCAGCATTAAATCCGGCTCCAAGATCAAGATGATGGCGACCGGGAAGACATTTGAGGTTATTGAGGTAGGCGCGTTCAAGCCCCGCATGTCCATTGTGGACGAGCTGAATGTCGGAGACGTTGGATTTATCGTGGCGGGCATTAAGTCTGTGGGCGACACCCGTGTCGGCGACACGGTCACCGACGCCAAACGACCGACCGTTCAGGCGCTTCCCGGCTACCGGAAGATCAATCCGATGGTATTCTGCGGACTGTATCCGATCGAGACCTCCGATTATAACGATCTGCGTGAGGCGCTGGAGAAGCTGCAGCTGAATGATGCATCACTGAGCTTTGAGCCGGAGACGTCGAGCGCACTGGGCTTCGGCTTCCGCTGCGGCTTCCTGGGTCTGCTCCATATGGAGATCATCCAGGAGCGGATCGAGCGGGAATTCAATATTCCGCTCATTACCACTGCACCGAGCGTAATTTACCGTATTACACTGACTAACGGTGAGCAGATGCAGATTGATAACCCGTCTCACTATCCGGAGATTGGCAAGATTGATTTTGTAGAGGAGCCTTATGTCAAAGCGGCGATTATTGTGCCCAATGATTATGTAGGCGCCATTATGGAGCTGTGTCAGGGCAAGCGCGGTGAATTCGTGAACATGGAATATCTGGATACGACCCGGGTAACCATTACGTACCAAATTCCGCTGTCTGAAATTGTGTATGATTTCTTTGACCAGCTGAAATCCAGCACGAAGGGCTATGCGTCCTTTGATTATGAATTGTCAGGCTACCGCACCTCCAACCTTGTCAAAATGGATATTTTGCTGAATGGCGAGCAGGTGGATGCGTTGTCCTTCATCGTACACCGCGACCGCGCCTACCACCGCGGCCGGTTGATCTGTGAGAAGCTGCGGGAGCTGATTCCGCGCCAGATGTTCGAGGTGCCGATTCAGGCTTCTGTCGGGACGAAGGTTGTAGCCCGGGAGACCGTAAAGGCGATGCGCAAGAACGTCCTTGCCAAGTGCTATGGCGGTGATATTTCCCGGAAGAGAAAGCTGCTGGAGAAGCAGAAGGAAGGCAAGAAGCGCATGAAGCAGGTCGGCAGCGTCGAGGTGCCTCAGGAGGCCTTTATGGCGGTGCTGAAGATTGACGATAACTAAACCGATGATGCAAGAGCGAGAGGGAAAGCCGATAGTATACGGCTTTCTTTTTCGTTCTATGAATAGAACTGCGTGACTCACGCTGGAGATAAGCAAGCACAGCCGCGGACTGCGTGCCGCCAGGGAGGTAATAACTACGATGAGTAACATTCAACGGAAACAGGGGCCTCTCACTGAGGTCGTGTATATTCACATTCCGTTTTGCACGAATAAATGCTTTTACTGTGACTTTAATTCTTACGTTCTAAAGGACCAGCCGGTGATGGATTATTTACGGGCATTGGACAGAGAAATGGAAATGACGGTGAAGGCTCATCCGCCCGGCGTCATCAAAAGTATTTTTGTAGGGGGAGGCACACCGACCGTGCTGAAGCCGGATGAAATGGACTTTTTTTTGAAATCGGTGAAGAAGCATTTTCCGGAGTGGGACGAGCATATTGAATTTTCCATGGAAGCCAATCCCGGCACAACAGATCTTGAGAAGCTGTCGGTGATGCGGGAGGGCGGCGTGAACCGGGTAAGCTTCGGAGTGCAGGCGTTTCAAAATGAGCTGCTGAGCGGCATCGGCCGGATCCATAATACAGACGACGTCTATCGAAGCCTCGAAAATGCACGGGCAGCGGGCTTTCACAATATGTCCATTGACCTGATGTTCGGCCTGCCGAATCAAACAGTAGAGATGCTCTCGGAAAGCGTGAGCAAGGCGCTTGCTCTAGGCCTGCCGCATTACTCCATTTACAGTCTGAAGGTGGAGGAGAATACGCTCTTTCATACCATGTACCAAAAAAATCAGCTGCCGCTTCCGGACGAGGAGGATGAGCTGAACATGTACCTGCTGCTCATGAACCGGATGGCTGAAGCCGGATACAAGCAATACGAAATTAGTAATTTTTCGAAACCGGGCTTTGAAAGCCGGCATAATATGGCGTATTGGCGAAATGAGGATTACTACGGCCTGGGTGCTGGAGCCCACGGTTACATCGGGCGCCGGCGTCACATTAATGTAAAGGGGGTAAACCCTTATATTGAGGCGGTGCAGCAAGGGCTGCCGTATCTGAGCACGCTGGATATTCCCCAGGAGGAGGCGATGGAGGACTTTCTGATGGTAGGCCTGCGTGTACTGGATGGAATTTCTGCAAGCCGGTTCCAGGAGCAGTTCGGTATGACCCTTGAAGAGGTGTTTGCGCGTCCGCTGAACAAGCTGGTTCATGCAGGCTTGCTGGATAAGAGTCATGAAGGCTATAAGCTGAGTCACAAGGGGATTTTATTCGGAAACGATGTTTTTGGCGAATTTATCGGCAGTATAACCGGGAATTAATCTATTGAACTTGTATACGTCCTGTTGTATATTTATTCATACATATATGACGGAGCGCGTAAAGGAGAGACGGTAGAATGTCAGCCGTATGCAGAAAAGCCACATTAGAAGATGTGGAGCCGCTGTATCAGATGATTCAGGGTTACGCCGAGAGAGGCATCATGCTTCCCCGGTCGAGAAAAGTGCTGGAACGACAAATTCATGAATTTGTAGTCGCTGAGTCACAGGGCCATGTGATCGGCTGCGGTTCATTATGCCAGCTGGGCAGCGATCTGGTCGAGATTCGTTCGCTAGGCATTTCCGAGGGCCACAAAGGTCAGGGGATCGGATCCATGCTTGTGGACCGGCTGATTGAAGAGGCTCGGGAACGCGAGCTTCCCAAGGTGATGGCGTTAACCTATGAGGTATCTTTTTTCCTGAAGAATGGATTTTCCATTGTTGATAAAGAAATTTTTCCTGAAAAGGTATGGACGGACTGCATCCATTGCAGCAAGCAGCATGCCTGTGACGAAATTGCAGTCTTGAAAGTACTGAATTAATGCAGCAAGTCATGTAAGGCTTCAGAGCAAGAATGCGGTGAGGGGCTGTTTGGAGACAAGGTCTCCAGGCAGCCCCTTATCTCGTTCCAGAACGCCTCCGGCAGGGGGATAAAATAAGCATTTTGGATTGAGGATCTGACTTGACAATGCTCCGGTTGGTTTGGTATTTTTGTTATATCGGTTAGCACTCGAAGCTGATGAGTGCTAACGACAAGATCAAGTCTCAGTCAGCAAGGAGGGAACATGATGTTAACAGATCGGCAGCGAATGATATTAAGCGCGATCGTCGATGACTATATCCGCTCGGCCGAGCCGGTTGGCTCCCGAAGCATTTCCAAGCGCGGTGACGTGGGCTACAGCCCGGCGACCATCCGCAATGAAATGGCTGATCTGGAGGAGCTTGGCTTTCTGGAGCAGCCCCATACCTCAGCAGGCCGCATTCCTTCGCATAAGGGCTACCGCTATTATGTGGATCATTTGACATCGTCGTTTTCACTCCAGCCTTCCGAGCTGAAGGTAATGAAAGCCTTTTTCGCTGAGAAGCTGAATGCTATGGAGCAAATGATCCAGCATGCAGCGGGGATTTTGTCCCAAATGACGAACTACACTTCCATCCTGCTGGGACCGGAAGTTTTTCATACGTCTCTGCGCCATTTCCAGCTGCTGCCGCTGAATGAGGATACCGCTGTCGCGATTATTGTGACCAGCACGGGCCATGTGGAGAACAAGACGGTTAGTATTCCGCCTGGCGTGTCCCTCTCGGATATGGAGCAGGTGGTGAATCTCTTGAACAGCAAGCTGTCTCACGTTCCGCTCTACAAGCTCAAGTCCCGGCTGTATACAGAAATTGGTCAGGAGATGCAGCGGCATATCGATCATTACGAAGAGCTCATGAAGATGCTGGACATTGCGCTGAGCAACGGAGAGCAGGAGCACAAGGTATATCTCAGCGGAACGACGAACATGCTGAGCCAGCCGGAATTCCGGGATGTAGACAAGGTGAGAACCATTTTTGAGCTGCTGGAGCAGACACCGACGCTCATGAAGATGATGGCGCCGGCCTCCGGCGAGACGGGCCTCCAGGTTCGGATTGGCACAGAGAACAATCATGCAGCGTTCGAAAGCTGCAGCCTGATTACAGCAACCTATTCCGCTGACGGCAAGGCCATTGGCACGATCGGGATTTTGGGTCCGACCCGAATGGAATACGCCCGCGTGATGGGCATCTTGAATGTGTTGTCCGGGGATATGACCCGGCTGTTAACCCATTGGTACAAGTAAGGGGAGTGTAACGCTGTGAGCCAAGCTAATCAGTCTCCCGGAGACGGTGATGACCGGCATTCGACGCTGATGAACAACAGTAATGCAATCAGGGCTGTCACCTCCGCGGTGGAGGGGACCCTGGGCCCCAAGGGGCTTGATGTGATGCTGGTCGGGCCGCGCGGCGAAGTCGTTATAACGAACGATGGCGTGACTATACTGGATAAGATGGATGTGAGCCATCCGGCAGCCCGGCTGCTGATCCAGGTTGCAAGAGCCCAGCAGGAGAAGATTGGCGACGGAACCACAACGGCTACCGTCCTGGCCGGCGCGCTGGTGCAGGAGGGGGTCGCCCGAATTATAAAGGGCGTTCCTGCCTCCAAAGTGGTAGAAGGCATCCGGCAGGGCATTGAGATGGCGCTGAAGCTGCTGTCTGAACGGATCCGCAGCATTGAAGGCCTGGAAGATCCGCTGCTTGCCCGGACCGTCTATGTAGCTGGCCGAGAGCGGCAAGATATTGTTCGGCTCATTATGGAAGCTGCCCGTAAATCTGGAATGGAGCGTCTCCGCGATCCTTCCTATCATCTTGCAGACGACATCACAGCGCTCGAGAATGCCGAGCATGAGGTGTTTGAAGGGATGCTGCTCCGGCAGAAGCCCCTGATGACAAGGGATCACCTCTCCTATAAGGATGCGAAGGTGCTGGTGCTGATGGATGCACTGGAGCCGGACCAGCTGGATGAAGAGGTGATGACGACCGAAGCCGGCTTTGCCCGGTACATGGATCTGAAACAGGTATTTGCCTCCGATCTGGAGCGTTTACGTGATATGTCTGTCAAGCTGATTGTGCTGGAGAAGGGCATTCATCCCGACGCAGAGCAGTTCTGCCTGGACTATGGAATCATGGTCGTGCCGAGAGTATCCCGCGCTGACCTGAAGCAGGTATGCAGCATGACCGGTGCAGTTCCGATCCGCAGGGCTGCACTGCACAAGGAAGCGCAGATGCTGATGCCGGTGCTGGGCAGCACGCCTCTCGTCTCTTATGACGAATCTCTGGCGCGTGTCCGCATTCATGCCAATGCCGGGCAGAACGGAAGCAAGGCGGTGACAGTGATTGTCGGTGCCAGCACCTCCGAGGTCGTCGGCGAAGCTGCGCGCATCGCCGGTGATGCGGCTTCCGCACTGCAGGCTGCTGTGCGCGGCGGTGTTCTGCCGGGCGGAGGGACAAGCGAGCTCGCGGTCTCTTATGAGCTGGAGCGCTGCCGCGAAACTCAGAAGGGGATGGAGGCATTCGGCATTGAGGCGGTCTCTGCGGCTTTGCGAAAGCCGATGTCCCAGATTCTCCTCAATGCAGGTTATAATCCGCTGGAGAAGATGGAGGAGGTAAGGGCCGCCCAGATCAACAGCGGATGTGATGCCATGGGAATGGATTGTGATACCGGAGCGGTCATTCATTATGAAGAGCTCGGTATTCTCGATCCTGCCCCGGTAAAGCTCCATGGCCTGCGCGCTGCTGGAGAAGTGGCGGCCGCCGTGCTGCGTATTCACCATGTGATTAAGATGCGGGATGCAGCAGGCAGTGATAACGAACCATATTAGCAATGTGAATATAATAAGGAGGTGGAGTTCATCTTGAATAAGGATCAGGAAATAAACGTTCAAGAAGAAACCATGCAGGAAGAGCCTGCCCAGCAGGGAGACACATTACATGCGGAAGCTCAAGAGGGCGCAGAGCCGCAGGTAGAACAGGCTGGGGCAGAAGAGGCGAAGGACCCTCGGCAGCAGGAAATCGAGCAGCTGAAGGCCGAGCTGTCAGAGCAGCAGCAGCGGGTGCTTCGTACCCAAGCGGATTTTGACAACTTCCGCAGAAGAACCCAGAAGGAGAAGGAGGAGCTGGCCAAATATGCTTCCTCCAAGCTGATTACAGAGCTGCTGCCGGTCATTGACAACTTCGAGCGGGCGATGGCGGCTTCCACGGTCGATCCGGAATCGGATTCTCTGGTTAAGGGCGTCAATATGATTTTCCGCCAGCTGGAGGGCATTCTGAATGCAGAAGGACTGCAGCCGATGAACAGTGTCGGACAGCCATTTAATCCTGAATTCCATCAAGCGATTATGCAGGTGGAGAGCGAGGAGCATGAAGAGGGTGTCGTTGTCGAAGAGATTCAAAAGGGTTACATGCTGAAAGACAAGGTGCTCCGCCCGGCGATGGTTAAGGTCAGCGGCTAGATCAGGCTTGCCAGACCCGCCGGTTGTATCCATACAAAACACATAGAACATCCGCACACCAATGTGCGCCAAATGATAAGGAGGATTTTTTACATGAGTAAAGTTATCGGAATTGACCTGGGTACCACTAACTCCTGCGTAGCAGTAATGGAGGGCGGCGAAGCCGTTGTTATTCCTAACCCTGAGGGTGCGCGTACAACACCTTCCGTTGTAGGCTTCAAAAAAGACGGAGAGCGCATCGTCGGAGACACTGCGAAGCGCCAGGCAATCACGAATCCGGATCGCACGATCATTTCGATCAAGCGCCATATGGGTACAAACCACAAGGAAAGCATTGACGGCAAGGAATTTACGCCTCAGGAGATCTCTGCAATTATCCTGCAGAAGCTGAAGTCCGATGCAGAAGCCTACCTGGGTCAAACGGTGACTCAAGCCGTTATTACAGTTCCTGCATACTTTAATGACAGCCAGCGTCAGGCTACGAAGGATGCCGGCAAGATCGCAGGCCTGGAAGTGCTGCGTATTGTCAACGAGCCGACAGCAGCAGCTTTGGCTTACGGTATGGAGAAATCAGAAGACCAGACGATTCTCGTCTATGACCTGGGCGGCGGTACTTTTGACGTCTCGATCCTGGAGCTTGGCGACGGCTTCTTCGAAGTTAAAGCGACCAGCGGGGACAACCAGCTCGGCGGTGACGATTTCGACCAGGTGATCATTGACTACCTCGTAGCTGAATTCAAGAAAGAGCAAGGCATTGATCTGAGCAAGGACAAAGCGGCTGTGCAGCGTCTTAAGGATGCGGCCGAGAAGGCGAAGAAAGAGCTGTCCGGTGTCCTGACTACGACAATCTCCCTTCCGTTCATTACAGTAGCTGACGGGGTACCGCAGCACTTGGAGATCAACCTGACTCGTGCCAAATTTGAAGAGCTGTCCGCTTCTCTCGTAGAGCGTACCCTGGGACCTACACGCCAGGCGCTGAGCGATGCCGGATTGAGCGCAAGTGACATCAATAAGGTCGTGCTTGTCGGCGGATCTACACGGATCCCGGCTGTGCAGGAAGCGATCAAGAAGCTGACGGGTCAAGAGCCTCACAAAGGCGTGAATCCGGACGAGGTTGTAGCCCTGGGTGCTGCCGTACAGGCTGGCGTACTGACTGGCGACGTGAAAGACGTGGTTCTGCTCGACGTAACGCCATTGTCCCTTGGCATCGAAACAGCCGGCGGCGTATTTACCAAAATGATCGAGCGCAACACGACCATCCCAACAAGCAAATCCCAAGTGTTCTCCACCTATGCTGACAATCAGCCTAGCGTTGAGATTCACGTCCTGCAGGGTGAGCGGGAAATGGCAGCGGGCAACAAGACGCTGGGACGCTTCATGCTGGGTGACATTCCTCCGGCTCCGCGCGGCGTACCGCAAATCGAGGTTAGCTTCGATATTGATGCCAACGGGATTGTAAACGTGTCTGCCACTGACAAAGGCACCGGCAAGAGCCAGAAGATCACGATTACTTCCTCCAGTGGCCTGAGCGATGAGGAAGTGGAGAAAATGATGAAGGACGCTGAGCTCCATGCGGAGGAAGACAAGAAGCGTAAAGAGCTTGTTGAAGCCCGCAATAGTGCGGATCAGCTCGTATATACTACCGAGAAGACACTGAAGGATCTTGGAGACAAGGTCGATGCTTCCGAGATTGACAAAGCCAATGAGGCGAAGGAGAAAGTGAAGAAGGCACTGGAATCCGACAATCTGGAAGAAATTAATGCTGCTTCCGAGGAGTTGACTCAAATTGTACAGCAGCTGTCCGTGAAGCTGTATGAGCAGGCAGCTCAGGAGCAGGGCAATGCGGCACCAGGTGAAGAAGGAGCCGGATCTGCGAAGAAGGATCATGTTGTTGATGCCGACTACGAGGTTGTTGACGAAGACAAGAACAAAGGGTAAGCTGGATCAATTGAGTCTATTGGGAAAGTCAAAGCGCGAGTCCCGCACTTTGACTTTCCTTATGTCCAGCAGTACAAACCGTGAGTGGGGGTGGAACCGTGGCTGAAAAGCGAGATTATTACGAGGTGCTTGGCGTTGGGAAGGATGCCTCGGAGGATGAAATCAAGAAAGCGTACCGGAAGCTGGCGCGCCAGTACCATCCGGACGTGAACAAGGCAGATGACGCCGAGACCAAATTCAAGGAAGTTAAAGAAGCGTATGACGTGCTGAGCAATGATCAGCATCGCGCACGCTATGACCAATACGGCCATATCGATCCGAACCAGGGAATGGGCGGGGGCGGCTTCTCCGGCGACTTTGGCGGCTTCGGAGATATATTCGATATGTTCTTCGGCGGTAACGGCCGTCGTGATCCCAATGCTCCGCAGCGGGGGAATGATCTTCAATATACGATGACGGTTGAATTCAAGGAAGCGGTGTTTGGTAAAGAAAGCGACATTACCATTCCGCGTACCGAGTCCTGTGATACCTGTCATGGCTCCGGCGCGAAGCCGGGTACGAAGCCGCAGACCTGCGGCGTGTGTCATGGCTCGGGTCAGCAGGAGGTGGTTCAGAATACGCCGTTCGGGCGGATGGTGAACCGCCGTGCCTGCTCGAACTGTAGCGGCAGCGGCCAGATCATCAAGGAAAAATGCAGCACCTGCAGCGGCAGCGGCAAGCTGAAGAAGCAGCGCAAGATTCACGTGCGTATTCCGGCCGGTGTAGATGATGGCGCTCAGCTGCGGATGAGCGGTGAAGGGGAGGGCGGTTTGCGCGGCGGACCTGCCGGAGACCTGTACATCGTAATCCGCGTCAAGCCGCATGATTTCTTCGAGCGTGAGGGCGACGACATCTACTGCGAGATTCCGCTCACCTTTGCGCAGGCGGCACTGGGAGACGAGATGGAAATTCCTACCTTAACGGAAAAGGTCAAGCTGAAAATTCCAGCCGGAACCCAGACCGGCACGTATTTCCGCCTGAAGGGCAAGGGAGTTCCGCGTTTGCGCGGCATGGGCCAGGGCGATCAGCATGTCAAGGTCGTGGTCGTAACGCCAAGCAAGCTCAGTGACGACCAGAAGGAGCTGCTGCGTCAATTTGCTTCGCTTGACGGGGAGCAGACCCATGAGCATGAGCAGTCTTTTTTTGACCGTGTGAAGAGAGCGTTTAGAGGGGACTAAGGCCATTTAGTGGCCGGGATGGAAGTCAAAGTCCTATCATTGATTCTTGAGAAGAGCCGTTTCCAAGGCAGCCTGGCTGCAGGGAACGGCTCTTTTGGTGCTGAACAAGGGAGAGAAATGCTCTTCCTCATCGAATAATTGAAGACCCGTTTACACAATCTAGAAAGGAACAATCATAGAACAAGCAGGTGAATACTCATGGCTGAAAAAAACATTCTGGCGTACTTTAATACCCCGGAACAGGCCCAAGGAGCCGCGGCGAAGCTGCACGCTCTGCGTGTCGCTGATCTGTCAATCGACCGGTTCAGCACAGAGCCCGGTGAAGAGATGGGCGGCATGACGAATGCGATCGGCGGCGGGCTGTCCGGCCTGAACGCGTATACCCCGGATGCGGCACTGAGCAATTTGTCTGCCGGCATCCTGGGTGCAGCAGGACCTTCCGAGAGCGGCATGAGCGCCGGCGAGCAGGATGGGCTTCGCGGCCGGGATATTTTACTTACAGTTGTGGTCGATGAGGGCGTCCATCATCAGGCACTCAAAATCGTTGAGGATGCCGGCGGCTACGTATAGCTGCGGAAAGCTGCTGTGGATCACCAAGAATCACACTTATATTCCAGGCACAGGAGGCATGGCATGATGAGAAGGGTCAAGCTGGGAAGAATCGCAGACCAGACACAGAAGAGAATTGCATTGCAATCGGCAAAATATGAGGATGTAGAGTTTTCGGCGCTGGAAGCGGACCGGGATGATGTGGAAGCGATTCGTCGAAGTGAGGCAGCAGACAAACGCCAGGTTAAAGAAATGTTTGATCATCACGAGCACGGCTTGAAGTAAAGCAACACATTGTCTTCGACAGCAAGAGGCTGTTCCTGGCGGAGCAGCCTTTTGCTGTTGCTGCTTATGGATTCATGCGGGTAAAGCTGCCTTTGTGCACAGGGTCCTTCATATAGTACAATATAATTTATGTAAATATGAGGAGGACTCTGTTAAATATGCTGTGGCACGAATTGACTATACATACCACGGAGCAGGCCGTGGAGATGATTTCGAATTTTATGCATGAAGCGGGAGCGGGAGGGGTCTCGATTGAAGAGTCTGCCGTTACCAAACGCAAGCGGGATACCACCTTTGGGCAATGGTATGATGAGGTCATTCCGTTTAATAATATCCCGGAAGGACAAGCTGTGATTAAAGGGTATTTCTCACAGGACGTCAGTCTGGAAACGGTTCAGCAGGAGCTGGAGCCGCGGATCCATGAGCTGGCGCAGTTCGGTATTGATGCCGGGCCGGCGGCCTTTGAACACCGGAGCGTCCATGAGGATGAATGGGCTACAGCCTGGAAGCAGTATTTCAAGCCCATCGCTGTGTCAGAGCGCCTGGTGATCAAGCCCACTTGGGAAGAGTATACGCCAGCCCTGCAGGAGCGCATTATTGAGCTGGATCCCGGCATGGCCTTTGGAACGGGAGCGCATCCGACCACCGCACTGTGCCTGCGTACACTGGAGCAGGTCATTCAAGGCGGAGAATCCGTCATCGACGTGGGCACTGGCTCCGGAATTCTGGCAATCGGTGCTGTGCATTTGGGCGCCAGGAACGTCCTGGCCCTGGATCTGGATCCTGTTGCGGTATCCAGCGCGAAGGAGAATTCGCAGCTGAACAAAATGCACGACCAGATTACGGTCGTGGAAAGCGATCTGCTCTCTGTACTTCAGCGCAGCGAAATGGCAGAGGGCTTTGCGGTAAAGCCTCCGGTGGAGGTTGTGGTTGCGAACATTTTGGCAGAGGTGATTCTGTTATTCGTGGACGATGTCTACGCAGCACTGAAGCCGGGCGGGATCTACATCGCCTCCGGAATTTACAAGAACAAGGTTGAAATTGTAGAGAAAGCGCTGATTCAGGCCGGGTTTGACATTGCGGATATGAACCGCGAGGATGACTGGGTTGCGTTCGTAGCGAGGAAGAGGTAGCGATGGAATTTCTCGATCAACTGCTGTTTTATCCGCTGGAAAGGCTGCCCTTTTTCCTGATTGCCCTGATCATTGCATTTACGGTGCATGAATTTTCTCACGCTTACTTCGCTAATAAACTGGGTGACCCTACCGCCAAGCTGTTGGGGAGGGTGACACTGAACCCGGCGGTGCATTTCGACTTTCTTGGCATCTTCCTGCTGCTGATTGCCGGCTTCGGCTGGGCCAGACCGGTTCCGGTAAACCGGGCGAACTTCTCGAACCCGCGCCGGGATAGCGTCATCGTATCGGCGGCAGGGCCGCTCAGTAATCTGCTGCTCGCCATCGCCGGCTGCTTGATCTACGGAGCACTGTATCAGCTTGGTGCCATTGATGCAATGAGCAATGAACGGGCAGTGGATGCGGTGCATATCTTTTTTGACACCTTTATTGTGCTGAATTTCTTTCTGTTTCTGTTTAACCTGATTCCGCTTCCTCCGCTGGATGGATACCGGATCCTGGTAGAGCTTGTTCCGCGGCGGGTGGGGGCAAAGCTGCAAAGCGTGGAGCAATGGTCGATTCTGGTCTTTTTATTAATTATTCTGATTCCCGGGTTTCAAAACTACACGATCCGCCCGATGTATGAGACAGCGTACAGCTTGTCTGTGTTCTTCCTGAATCTGTTTACAGCGTTGTTCGGCGGCTAAAATCTCATAGATTTCACTGGTCATGACGGGGCAAAAGAGGTATGATGAAGTTTGGCGTTTTGGCCTGAAGCAATGGACCTGAATATGAATCCATAAAGGTAGGTTTACGATGCAGCGATATTTCATTTCACCCGCGCAGTTCCAGCAAGAGCAGGTATGGATTACGGGTGAGGATGCGAGACATATTTCAAAAGTGATGAGAGGCAAGCCGGGGGATGTCCTGATTGTCAGTGACGGGATTTCCCGTGAAGCGCGCGTTGCCATCGAGAGCCTGGAGCAGGACGGTGTAAGAGCAAGGGTAGTAGAGGAGCTGGCGATGACCCGCGAGCCTCGACTGAAGGTGACCATTGCCCAGAGCCTGCCTAAAGGCGACAAAATGGAGCTGGTGATCCAGAAATGCACCGAGCTCGGGGCCGTGTCATTTCTGCCTTTTCTGTCCAGCCGGACCATCGTTCAGTACGATGCCAAGAAAGAGCAGAAGCGCCTGGAGCGCTGGGGCAAGATTGCGAAGGAGGCTGCGGAGCAGGCTCATCGGAACAGGGTTCCCGGAGTAGAGCAGCCTGTGGGCTGGAAGAAGCTGCTTCAAGCGTTCTCCAGCTACAGCCTGGTCTGCTTCTGCTATGAGAAGGAGGAGGGCCTGCAGCTGCGGGACGTGCTCCGGCCTTTTGCAGAGCAGAGGCTGATCGGGGATGAGCCTGTCAGCCTGCTGATCGTGGTCGGTCCCGAGGGCGGCTTTACGGAAGAGGAATGCCGGGAGGCCGAGGGGGCGGGAGCGTCGACCGTTGGCCTTGGCCGGCGGATTTTACGCACGGAGACCGCGGGGATGACCGCACTGGCCTGTGCGCTGTATGAATTTGGTGAAATGGGGGGAGTTTGAATATGCCATCCGTAGCGTTTTATACGTTGGGTTGCAAAGTCAATTTTTACGATACCGAAGCCATCTGGCAGCTTTTCAAAAATGAAGGCTACGAGCAAGTGGACTTCGAACAAACCGCTGATGTTTATTTGATCAATACTTGCCATGTTACGAATACCGGTGATAAGAAAAGCCGGCAAATGATCCGGCGTGCGGTCCGTCGCAATCCGGATGCCATTGTCGCGGTTACGGGCTGCTATGCCCAGACCTCGCCGGCTGAAATTCTCGACATTCCTGGTGTAGACCTTGTCATCGGCAACCAGGATCGCGACAAGATCATGC
This sequence comes from Paenibacillus algicola, assembly GCF_005577435.1. Taxonomy (NCBI): domain Bacteria; kingdom Bacillati; phylum Bacillota; class Bacilli; order Caryophanales; family Paenibacillaceae; genus Paenibacillus; species Paenibacillus algicola. Next base: position 1,610,544 of record NZ_CP040396.1, read on the forward strand.
AGTTTGTGCATGAAATCGAGCAGACCCGCCAGCCGATCAACGCCGTGCGCAATATTATGAAGACCCGGGTGTTTGAGGAGATGGATGTGCCGGACTTCGCTGACCGGACCCGTGCGTTCCTCAAAATCCAGGATGGGTGCAACAACTTCTGTACGTTCTGCATTATTCCATGGTCCCGCGGCTTGTCGCGCAGCCGTGATGCGGACAGCATTATTAAGCAGGCGAAGCAGCTGGTGAATGCCGGCTATAAAGAGATTGTATTGACCGGCATTCATACGGGCGGCTACGGTGATGATCTCGACAACTACCGCCTGTCTGACCTGCTGTGGGATCTCGACAAGGTGGAGGGGCTGGAACGCATCCGGATCAGCTCCATTGAAGCGAGCCAGATTGACGATGCGGTGCTGGACGTGCTGAAGCGTTCCACCAAAATGTGCCGCCATCTGCACATTCCGCTGCAGGCCGGAGACGATACCGTCTTGAAACGGATGCGGAGAAAGTACACGACCGAAGAGTTCCTGACCAAAATGAAGCTCATTCGCGAAGCGATGCCAGAGCTGGCTATTACGACTGATGTGATTGTCGGCTTCCCTGGCGAGACAGATGAGATGTTCCGCAACGGCTACAATCTCATGAAGGAGATCGGATTCTCGGAAATGCACGTCTTCCCGTATTCCAAGCGTACCGGTACGCCGGCGGCGCGGATGGAGGATCAGGTGGAGGACGAGGTGAAGAACGCCCGAGTCCACGAGCTCATTGATCTGTCCGAGCAGCTGCAGCTGGCCTATGCCGAGCAGTTTGTCGGCCGCATTGTTGAGGTGATTCCAGAGCGTGAATACAAGGGCGGACCGGGCGGCAAGATGCAGGGCTACAGCGACAATTACCTGCAGCTCGTGTTCGACGGTGGACCAGAGCTGGAAGGGAAACTGTGCCGGGTTCAAATTACTCAAGCCGGTGTTAATGAGTGCCAGGGTGAGCTGATCAGCGTCCACGAGAACGGACTGGCAGCAGCCTTGTAGCCTAGTAAGCAACAGCCTGATCACAAGGATTTCATTTCCGAATAGGAAGTGGAATCCTTGTTGCACATGAAGGAGGAATCAGACATGAACCGGAAGGAAATTTCTGCGGGAGGCGTGGTGTATCGCCAAGTAGACGGCTATCTGCAAATTCAGCTTATTCAGGACCGCTACAGCAAAATATCTTTGCCCAAGGGCAAAATGGAAGCAGGAGAAACCGTAGAGGAGACGGCTTTGCGCGAAATTTTGGAGGAAACCGGAATTTCGGGGAGAATCGTGTCGCCGGTCGATATTATTGCTTATACGTATAATCATCCCCAGTATGGCCGGGTGGATAAAGAAGTCCACTATTATCTGGTAGAGGCTTCGGGAGGGGCGCTGAAGCCCCAGCTGGAAGAGATCAACGGTGTGGAATGGTACGAGCCGCTGCAGGCCTGGAGCAGGCAGCAGAGCAACGGCTACAGGAACAATGATCCTATTCTGCGGAGAGCCTTGTCCCTTCTGAACATCGAGGTATAGGTCAAGAGGCTGCTGCTTTCTTCCAGACCGGAAGATAGCAAAGCGGCAGAGCGAGCAGGGAGCAGACCACGTTGAAGATCGTCTGGGCATGGGCAATCTGCCCCGCCGGGTCGCCTGCAAGCTGACCGGAGACCTGTGTCAGCAGCGGCAGCAAGGGAGCGAACAATATAACGCCCCCGATATTTAAGGCAAGATGGGAGCCGGCAACGAACCTGCCGGCCGGAGTGCTTCCTGCTGCAGCTAGGATCGCGGTCACGCAGGTGCCGACATTGGAGCCGAGCACCATGGCAACACCAATCTCAGGCGGCAATGCCCCACTGAGGCAAAGGCTCATGGTCATAGCCACAACGGCGGCGCTGCTATGCATCAGTGCAGTCAGCATGGCGCCGGCCAGAATCCCCCAGCCGCTGCTTCGCTCTGCCTGCTCCAGAAACCAGGCGAAGACGCCCATCTCCTGAAGCGGCTTGCCGATGGACTGCATAACCGTAATGCCAAGCAGTACCATGGCGAAGCCGGCAACGGCCAGGCACAGAAATTGCAGCTGCTCCAGGCGACCGAGCCAGGGAGAAGAGCTGCGTGATAGAACCATCTCGTTCCAGATGATGCTTCCTGCCCAAATGAGCAGGGAGAGCAGGAGCAGGGGGAAGGCAGCCGCACCAATGTTCAGGCTGATCAGCTCTGTGGTCAGCGTTGTGCCGATGTTCGTGCCGAGAATGATGCCGAGAATGCCGGCCTGACCAAGCAGGCCGGCATTGGCGAAGCCAATCGTAATCACGGTGACAGCGGTGCTGCTCTGCAGCAAAGCCGTCAGCCCGGCGCTGGTCAGCATGCCTTTGAGCGGCGTGGCTGCGGCATAATGGAGCCACTGGTGAAGGCGCGGGCCGGCCCAGCGCTGCAAGGCGGCCTCCATCACCTTCATGCCGAACAAGAACAGCGCGAGCCCATACAGCATGGGGAACCACAGGGAATGAAGCAACAGAGAGCTCTCCTTTTTTTAGAGTAAGTACTGAGAATATATGAACAATGGCGGGGAGACATGCAGGGTTTGTCCGGTGCGGTCTTCTAGCTCAAGGAATGACTATGAATTCAGGAAATCAGGGAGTGAGTCAAGCATGCCAAGCGTGATCTTGGATCGTAATCGAAAAAAAAGGCTGGAGCAGGGACATCCGTGGATATTTAAAAGTGAAATTGCCTCGGTAGAAGGGTCTCCGTCCGCCGGTGACGTCGTACAGGTGCTGAACCACCAGGGACGATTCCTGGGTAGCGGGTATTACAACCCGAGCTCGCAAATTACCGTACGCCTCTTGTCGTACCAGCCGCTGGAGGCTATGGACAAGCAGTTTTTCATTTCCCGCTTTCAGGACTGTCTGAAGCATCGGGAGCGCTTCCTGAAGGGAGATCATGCGTACCGCTTGGTGTATGGAGAAGCGGATTATCTGCCGGGTCTTATTGTGGACCGTTTTGATCAGGTGCTGGTGGTACAGCTGCTGACACTCGGAATGGATCGCTGCCGGGAAGCCATTACAGAGGCACTGATCGAGGTTATGCAGCCAAAGGGTATCTATGAGCGCAGCGATGTATCCGTGCGGGAGCTGGAGGGGCTGGAGCAGCGTAAGGGCGCATTGTACGGGGAATGTCCGCGTTATGTCACCGTCCTGGAGAACGGACTTCAGATCAAGGTCGACATTGAGGAAGGTCAGAAGACGGGATATTTCTTTGATCAGCGTGAGAACCGGGCTTCGATCGCACCGCTGATGACAGGCTGGGGAGAGCGGAGCGGCATTCAGCTTCAGAGTCGAGACATAGATGGACAAGAGACGCTAGTGCCCGTAAACAGAAGTGGAAAAGAAGTGACGTTTCCGTATTGGGACGGAGCAACGGTGCTGGAGTGCTTCTCACATACCGGGAGCTTCACGCTGAATGCTTGTCAGTACGGGGCCAAGAAGGTGACCTGCCTTGATATTTCCGAGCATGCCATCCAGAGCGCCCGTGAAAATGTAGAGTTGAACGGCTTTGAGGACCGCGTGGAATTCGTCGTGGATGATGCCTTTCAATACTTGCGGAATCAGGTAAAGGGGACCGAAGAACGCCATGAGCGGGCTGCAAAAGGAAGCAAGGTGGATACCTCGAAGCCGCTGACGGCCGGGGGAGGACGAACGTGGGATGTGGTCATTCTGGACCCGCCTGCATTCGCCAAGACGCGCGGAGCGGTTAAAGGGGCCTGCCGCGGCTATAAGGATATCAATCTTCACGGGATGAAGCTGGTGAACGAGGGAGGCTATCTGGTGACGGCAAGCTGCTCCTATCATATGAAGCCGGAGCTGTTTCTGGAGACGATCCACGAAGCCGCGCAGGATGCGGGCAAGCAGCTGCGTCTGGTGGAATGGCGCGCCGCCGGCAAGGACCACCCGCAAATTCTCGGCGTGGAGGAAGGGCATTACCTGAAATTTGCCGTCTTTGAGGTTCGCAGCAAGTAGTCTCGCTGTCACGTATAATTGCTCAGCAATTTCAATGCATAGATAAGACCTGCGTTCAGGCCGGTAGGGAGCAGTCCCTTTCGGCTTTTTGGGCTTCCTTGCGATACTGTTATGCATACGGTCCCCCAAGACTTCCTATCATTTCAAAGCTGCCAGTGTTATCCAAACACATGTTCTTGATAGAGGCATGTATGCTATAATGATAGACAGTATTTTACGAGGAAAACAGACAGTATAGAATGGGAGGCTTGCCTGTGTCAGTTCGTTTTTTGATCGGCCGTTCCGGGAGCGGCAAGAGCACCCGGATGAGAAAGGAAATAGCCAGCCGCCTTGCTGAAGCTCCGCAGGGCAACCCCTTGATTCTGCTCGTGCCCGAGCAGGGCTCATTTGATGCAGAGCATGCGCTCGTGACTGCTCCGGGCGTTCGGGGCTCGCTTCGGGCGCAGGTGCTTAGCTTCCGCCGCCTGGCGTATCGGGTCATGCAGGAAACTGGCGGAGCGGCGAAAGTGGTGATCGGTGAAGAGGGCAAACGCATGCTCTTGTACAAAATTATCCAAAGGCGCAAGGATGAGCTCAACCTGTTCGGCGCCTCCGGGGAGCAGCTCGGCTTTGTTGGCAAGCTCAGCCAGCTGTATACCGAGATGAAGCGCTACTGCGTAGATGCCTCCTGTGTGCAGGAGCAGCTGGAGCAGATGGCGTCCACAAGTACCAGCCCGCCGCTGCTAAGGCGCAAGCTGGAGGATATTTTGGCGGTGTATCGGGATTTCGAGCAAGAGATGGCTCCGCTGTACAAGGACGATGAGGATACGCTGGCTGCACTTGCAGACTGTGTCCGGGAATCCTCCTATATCCGGGACGCTGACCTGTGGATTGACGGCTTTAACGGATTTACTCCCCAGGAATATATTGTACTGCGGGAGCTGATGAACCATGCCCGCTCGGTGACCATCGCCTTGACGCTGGACAAGCCTTACCCGGAAGGAATGACTCCTCATGAGCTGGATCTGTTTCATCCGACGGCGGTAACGTACAGCAAGCTGCGGGGAGCGGCGGGCGAGGCAGGGCTGGACGTGGAGCATACGGTGCTGGACGCAGAGCAACTCCCCCGCTTCAAGGACAGCCCCGCGCTGGCGCATCTGGAACGGGGCTTTGACCGCAGGCTAAAGTGGAGCGGAAGCAGCCCGCCAGAGGGCATCAAGCTCTATGCTGCGGGGAACCGCCGGGCCGAAGTGGAAGGGGCGCTCCGGGAAATGCTCCGGCTTGCACGGCAAGGTGCCCGCTATCGGGAAATGGCTGTTCTGACCCGCAATCCGGGAGATTATCAATTTCTCATCGGTCCCTTGTTCCGTGATTACGGCATTCCTTATTTCCTGGATCAGAAGCGAAATGAGCTGCATCATCCGCTCGTAGAGTTTATCCGTTCCGCGCTGGAGGTTGCGGTGCGGCGATGGCGGTACGAGGATGTGTTCCGCTGCATAAAGACGGATTTGCTGCTGCCTTTGGATGGCAGCCTGTCACGCGAGGATATGGACCGGCTGGAGAATCACGTTCTGGCCAGCGGTATTCATGGCACGCGGTGGACGGACGGAAAGCCGTGGCGAGGCATGCCGAGCCTTTCGTTGGAGGATGAAGGACGGTCGCACCGGGAGGAAGGTCTGCAGCTCATTGAGCAGTGCCGATTGGCCGTTACCGTTCCTCTGCAAGCTTTTGACAAGAGGCTGAAGCAGGGCGCCACCGCGAAGGACAAATGTACAGCGGTATTCCGCCTGCTGGAGGAGGCCATGATTCCCGAGAAGCTGGAGCTGATGAGCCGCGCCGCACTGAATGAGGGAAGGCCGGAAGCTGCCCGGGAGCATCGCCAGGTATGGAGCGCAGTGCTGGAGGTGCTGGATCAGATTGTGGAGATGATGGGGGGCGAAAGATTTAGCGCCGAGGCCTTTGCCGGCATCCTGGATACCGGTCTGTCGGAGCTGGAGCTGGCCCTCGTGCCGCCGGCTTTAGATCAAGTGCTCGTGGGCACGATGGACCGGACGCGGACCGGAGATGTCAAATATGTGTTTCTGCTGGGTGTGAACGATGGTGTGATCCCGGCGCAGTTCCAGGATGACGGCATTTTGTCCGAGCAGGAGCGGGTGACGCTGGAGGCATCCGGGATGGAGCTTGCACCCAATATTTCACGCCGGCTGCTGGATGAGCGATTTGTTATTTACTCGGCGCTGACAACGGCCAGCCGGCAGCTGTGGATCAGCTATCCATCTGCTGATCAGGAAGGAAAGACCCTGCTGCCATCCGAGCTGATCCGGCATATCAAGGGCATGTTCCCATTGAAGGAGGCCGTGCTGCCGTTAAGACCGCATGGCGGAATGTCATCGCAGGAGCAGTCCGACTTCGTAGCAGGAGAGATGCGATCTCTTGCCTTCCTGACCGCACGGCTGCGGGACTGGAAACACGGGGAGCCGCTCCCGCCGCTCTGGTGGGAGGTATATAACTGGTATGCGAGAAGTCCGGCCTGGCGCAGCCAGCTGGACCAGCAGCTCTCCTCGCTCTCCTACAGGAATGAGACCGCCCAGCTAGAGGCCGAAACGAGCCGCAGACTGTATGGCAGCCGTATTCGTTCAAGCGTCTCCCGCATGGAGCGGTTTGTGGCTTGTCCATTTTCCCACTTTGCTTCTCACGGCTTGAAGCTTGCCGAGAGGCAGACATACCGACTTCAGGCGCCTGATATTGGCCAGCTCTTTCATGCGGCGCTCAGCGATATGGCTTCCCGGTTTCGGGAGCAGAAGCGAAGCTGGGGCGATCTGAGTCCGGAGGAATGTCTGCGGGAAGCAGAAGCGACCGTTGACCGTCTGGCACCGAAGCTGCAGGGCGAAATTCTGCTCAGCTCCAAGCGCTACGGCTATATTTCCCGAAAGCTGAAGAGCATTGTGGGGCGGGCCTCCATCATTCTGGGCGAGCAATCCAGACGGGGGAGCTTTGAACCGGTCGGGCTGGAGCTGGATTTCGGACCGGGCAAGGACATTCCTCCGCTTCGTTTTGAGCTGCCGGGAGGCGTCGAAATGGAAATTATTGGCCGAATTGACCGTGTCGATATGGCGCGCAGTGAGAACGGACTGCTGCTGCGGGTGATTGACTATAAATCCAGCCAGAAGGACCTGAAGCTGCACGAGGTGTATTACGGCCTTTCTCTGCAGATGCTCACCTACCTCGATGTTCTTCTTACTTTTGCCGAGGATTGGCTGGGTGAGAGCGCACTGCCCGCCGGGACACTGTATTTCCACGTCCATGATCCGGTTCTGCAGTCTCCCAACGGGCTGACTGCAGATCAGGCGGCCGAGGAGCTTTTGAAGCGTTTCAAGATGAAGGGGCTGCTGCTGGCTGACCGGGAGGCGGTCTCGCTCATGGATGCAGGACTGGAGAAGGGTCACTCCTCCATCATCCCGGTCGCCGTCAAAGCCGATGGAAGCTTCTATAGCAGCGCTGCTGTCGCGGATCCAGAGCAATGGCAAAGCCTGCTGAGGACAGTCCGGCAAAATATCGTCAGCATTGGCTCAAGGATTACAGGCGGCGAAGTGAAGATTGAGCCTTACCGGATTCAGCAGGAAACGGCTTGCACGTACTGCTCTTACCGGCCGGTTTGTCAGTTTGATGAAAGCATGGAAGGCAATCAATATCAGCTGCTGAAGAAGCCGGGCAAGGATCAAATCTGGGAATGGCTGGGCCATGAGAAGGGAGCAGATGCACAGTGAATGCAGTGATGAGCAAGCCGGAAGGCAGCATGTGGAGCGATGATCAGTGGCAGGCGATTATGAGGAGCGGGAATGACATTCTGGTTGCCGCTGCAGCAGGCTCCGGCAAGACGGCAGTACTGGTTGAACGCATTATTAAAAAAGTCATCAACGAGGAGGCCGGCTTCAGCGTAGATCGTCTTCTCGTAGCAACGTTTACGAAGGCCGCTGCGGCCGAAATGCGGCAGCGGATCCGCGAGGCGCTGGAGCGGGAGCTGGAGAAGGCTCCGGATCGTGAGCATCTTCGCCGCCAGCTGGCCATGCTGGGGCGGGCGTCCATTACTACGCTGCATTCCTTCTGTATGGAGGTGATCCGCCGTTATTATCAGCTCATACCGCTAGATCCGGGCTTTCGGATTCTGAACGAGCATGAGGCGGATTTACTCCGTCAGGACGTACTGGAGGAGCTGTTTGAGGAGAAATACGGCGATGCCGAGCACGGGGGAGAGTTTCTCCGGCTGGCTGACTGGTTCAGTGGAGAGCGAAGCGATGACGCCCTCTATCAGCTGGTTCAGCGTCTGTATGATTTCTCGCGGAGCCATCCGTGGCCGGATGAGTGGCTGCGGGATACAGCTGCAGCGTTCTCCCTGAAGGACACAGCGGCGCTGGGAGCGACGCCTTGGGTGAAAAGCATCCTGGCGGATGCCAGGCTGGCCCTCGCCGGAGCGGCGAGCTTGCTGGAACAAGCCAAGGAGGCGGCATCAGCGCCCGGTGGTCCGGCAGCGTATATGAGTACGCTGGAAGATGATCTGCAGCTGGTTCATGCTTTGTCCGATGCGCTGCACAGCACTCCGTGGGAAGAGCTGTATGCGGTGTTTCAGCAGGGAGTGTTCGGGAAGCTGAAGGCGGTCAAGAAGAGCGAGGTGCTGCCGGAGCTGCAGGAGCGGGTCAAGAATCTGAGAGACCTTGTTAAAAAGATCGTGACAGAGCTCAAAACCTCCTTGTTCGGCCGCACGGCAGAGCAGTTTCTGGAGGAGCTGCATGCTTCGGCGCCAGTGATGGAGGAGCTCGTGGATACCGTCATTGCTTTTGCGGAGCGGTACAGGCACGCCAAGGCGTCCAAGAGCACGGTGGATTTCAACGATTTGGAGCATTATTGTCTGCAAATTCTCAGACACGAGGCTTCCACACCCGGGCATACCCAGCCCTCCGACGCGGCGCTGGAATATCAGAGCCAGTTCGACGAGGTGCTGCTGGATGAATATCAGGATACGAACAGCGTTCAGGAGGAAATCGTTCGCCTGATTTCAAGAGAGGGGCCTGGCAACCGATTTATGGTCGGTGATGTAAAGCAGAGCATTGTGCGCCCATAAGGGGCATCGGTTTTCCCCGTTAAGCCGGGGGGTCTTCGAGGGTATGAAGGCCATGTCACCCAACTCATCCGGAAGGGAAACCGGAAGGGGAGTGTAGCATGTTGGGAAAGTCGCAAGTTGACGAGCTAACCCGTCACGACTGAGCGGCGAGACATTAAGATAAGTATGAGGATGAAAGCTATACTGCTTCAAGTCTAGTCTCAGCGGGGCCATGCTTCCCGGAAGGAATGTTAGCTGCCTGCCCCAGCGCTATGGACAGCGAAAAACCAAGCCGCTGCCCTGCACTTCGAATTCATAAATGCTATAATTCGAGGAAATACCCGAGAGCTACTCAAGCGCTGGCGCACACCTGAACAGGTGGAACGGACGAAAGGATCATCCGGCAACTTATCAAGCTTGGACCGATGTGACTAAATGGGGATTGCCTAAGTGGGAATGCCAGAGACGGCTATATCCTGCAGAGGATGGAATATCCCATAAGGCAACGGAGCCTTCGTAGTAGTCCGCGACAGGGAAAGCCTGTTACATGGCGAAGGAAGGCAGCTTGTCGGTATAACATTTTGCGGAAAGGAGCGCAAGGCTCCATGAATTCTGGCGAAGCTTTATACCTATTGACCAAAATATCCAGTGAAAAGCCTGACTATGTATATAAACGATTGTATCGTCATTTCTATAATCCCGATTTCTATGTGCGAGCCTATGATCTCCTTCATGCGAAGGAGGACCAGGTCGCAGGCCGCGGGGGTAACGGAGCTGTCCCGCCCCGCATAGAAGACATTAACGGGATCATCGAAAGAATGAGAGATGAATCGTATCAGCCGCAGCCGGTAAATCGAGCTGGGGGTGCCAACAAGAACAGCAAACCGGAGTTTCTAGTCACCTCTTCCTATGCGGACCGGCTGATTGTGGAAATTTGCAGGCTGCTGCTGACCGCAATATATGAGCCTCTATTTGAGGATTCCAGCCATGGCTTCAGACCGAACCGCAGCTGCCATACGGCACTGCAGGAAGCGAAGCTGCATTTTAAGGATGCACCGTGGCTCATTCAAGGGGAGATCCGGGGTTACTGCACAGACTTCTCCCGCCACAAGCTGATCTCGCTGCTGCAGGACAAAATCGACGATGCGAAGTTCATCCGGCTAATCTGGAAGCTATTGAGAGCCGGGTACCTGGAGGATTGGAAGCATGGCAGGACCTATAGCGGTACCCCGCTGGGCGGTGCGCTCAGCTCCGTGCTTGCCAATATTTATTGGCATCCGTTTGACCAATGGATCAGCTCCAATCCAAGCCCGGGTCCGGGCCGCATCCACTGCATCCGGTACGGGGATACCTTCGTCACTGCTGTGTGGGGCAGCAAGGAGTCCTGCACAGCGCTTGCAGCAGAGATGAAGGCGTTCATCTCCCGAGAGCTGAAGCTTCCAGGCGGAGTAACGCAGGTGGCTCATGCCTCGGACGGCGTTTGTTTTCTAGGGCATATTCTAAGGCTGAAGAATGGCTGGAACTCTCAAACAGGCTTCAAAAATGCATACAGCACAGACCGTGGAACCATAGAGCTTTATATGCCGCAGGATACCGTCCGGCGCTTTGTCTCCAAACACAAGCTGGTAAAGAATATAGACGATAAATCCTGGAGGATGCTTCATGCTCCAGCACTTCTTCATCGTCCGGACGCTCAGATTGTGGCATGGTACAATGTGCGATTGCTCGGGCTGTACCATTTTTACCAAATGGCGGTCAACGTGAGCACGTACCTGCAGCAGCTGAGCTATGTAATGGAGTATAGCTGCTTGGCGACATTGGCTCATAAATATCAGTCCAGCACCTCCCGGGTGAAGGAGAAGCTTAAAGAAGGAAGATCCTGGGGGGTCCCGGTTCAGAGCAGGAATGGGGAGAGAAGAGTCTTGTATTTTCATAGGGGAGGATTTCCCCGGACTCATTCACCATATCTTGCTGCTGACCCGGATCTGGACCCCGGCTGGTCTGATGCTGCGCGTTAAACGTCACTGGATATCTGGTCAACATGACAAGTGGAGAGCCGTATACTTGGAGACAAGTACGTGCGGTTCGGAGGGGAGTTCTTTGAAACCTGTTTCCGAGATGAAATCAGGCGCGAGGGGCTTACCTACTATCGATTCCGGCTTGCAGAGCCGGGACTATTTCTGGATAAATACAAAACCTATGCTTCGGTAAACGAGGCGGATGAAGCTGAATTAAGACAGGGAGCCCGCATTGATCTGGCTCGAAATTTCCGCAGCCGGATGGAGGTTGTGGATGCAGTCAATATGCTGTTCAGGCAGATTATGAACGAATCGGTGGCGGAGATTCAATATGATTCCCGTGCCGAGCTCGTCTGTGGCGCTGCTTTTCCCGCAGTGGAAAAAGAAGCAGAGAATGCCGCGTCTCCCTTTGGGATGCATACGCCTGAGCTGCTCCTGATTGACAGGGAGAATGCGGACTCTTCGGGCTCCTCTATAGGATTAGAGGATGCTGCGGGGAGTGATGCCGGTGAAGGCATGCCTGCGGAAGAAAGTGAGCGTCAGGAGATGGAAACCGCGCAGCTGGAAGCGCGAGCCATCGCTGTGCGCATCCGGGAGATGATGGGAGACACCGGAAAGCCGCTGCTAGTATTTGACAAAGTGAAAAAAGCGATGAGACCTGTAGAGTACGGGGATATCGTCATTCTGCTCCGTTCTGCAAGCGTGTGGGCGCCGCTCATGATGGAGGAGCTGGTTCAGGAGGGCATCCCGGCTTCAGGAGAGCAGAATCGGGGGTATTTTCAGGCCGTCGAGGTCGAAATTATGCTGTCGCTGCTGCGGGTGATCGACAATCCCCGGCAGGATATACCGCTGGCTTCGGTGCTTCGCTCACCCATCGTAGGCTTGACAGAGGAAGAGCTGGCCCAGGTGCGACTCTTTGCAGCCGGCTCTTATTATGATGCGTTGAGCGCAGCCTTAGAGCAGGCGACGATGGAGGCAGCGCCGGGAGGCACAGCAGGGCTTGCGGCAGGGCGCTGGAATCTTGGGCTGGAGCTGTCCGGTACGGCTGAAGCGGCGGCTGGCCAGAGCTTGTCCGGTGCGCAGCCGGCGGAAGGCGTGAAGCCAGGTCCGGGACAACCGGCACCGCAGCCGGAGCTGTCGGCCGGACTCGCTGCCAAGCTGATCTCTTTCCGGGATCGGCTGGAAAGCTGGAGGCTGGATGCGCGGCATGGCAGCTTGAGTGATTTAATCTGGAGAATTTACAGTGAAACCGGGTATCTTGACTGGCTGGGAGGACTCCCGGGAGGAAGCCAGCGCCAGAGTAACCTGACGGCGCTCTATGACCGGGCGGTGCAGTATGAGCAGGATACCTCCTCCAGAGGGCTGTTCCGCTTTCTGACCTTTATTTCTCGGATGCGCGATAACGGCGGAGATTTAGGGGCTGGCAGCAAGGATGAAGGCCAGGGTAACGCAGTTCGATTCATGACCATTCATAAAAGCAAAGGGCTGGAGTTTCCGGTCGTTTTCGTGGCCGGGCTTTCCAAGAACTTTAATCAGCAGGATTTGAATGCCGCCTTCCTGATGCACAAGGAGCTGGGCTTCGGGCCGAAGTATGTGGATGGCAAGCTTCGGGTTTCATATCCTACGCTGCCTAATCTGGCCATCCGGCGCCGATCGCATTTAGAGCTGCTGGCTGAAGAGATGCGCGTGCTCTATGTGGCGCTGACGCGCCCGAAAGAGAAGCTCATACTGATCGGTACCGTGAAGAAGCTGCTGAACAAAATCAAGGACTGGTCTCAGGTGGACAGCGTCCATGGCATGCTTCTGCCGGATTATATGCTGGCCAGAGGCCGCAGCTACATGGATTGGATTGGACCTGCAATTCTTCGGCATCCGTCGGCAGCTATACTGAGGGAGGCGGCGGAGCTGCCGGAAACGGGGCATGCCGACCTGTTTCCAGGTGCTGACTCCTGGATGATCACCGTGAAATCGGATGAGTATCTTATGACCGGCGCACCCCGGCACCAGAGTCATGCAGCAGAGGGTCCGGGCAGTGCAGAGCAGGAGCGCCGGGAAGGGATTGAGGCGGCTCTGAACAGACTGGAGCCGGTACAGGACATTCCATGGGAGAGCGGCCAGAGTCCTCAAGAGATGAGAGAGGAGCTGTATCGCCGGATTAGCTGGAAGTATCCATATCTGGCGGCGTCCGGCATTGCCGCCAAAACGTCAGTAACCGAAATGAAGAAGCAGCTGGCGATGCAGGAGCATCCACCGCGGGAATGGGCGGAGGAAGCGCTGCAGCAGGAAGGCTCTAACGGAAATCAGGCCGGAAGCTTTACCTTAAGCTTGAGACGTCCTAAATTCATGGAGGATTACAAATTGACGCCTACCGAGCGGGGGACGGTGTACCATACTGTCATGCAGCATGTCCCGCTGGTAGCCGGACTGGATTCAGCTGCCGTGGAAGAGCTGCTGAATCAGCTCACAGACAAGGAGCTGATTACCCGGGAGCAGGCGGAGGCAGTTCAACCGCAGGATATTGTGGACATGCTTGCCTCTTCGGCAGGAGAAATGCTGCTTCAGGCCAGCCAGGTGTGGCGGGAGATGCCGTTTTCTTATGCGCTCCCCGCGACGGAGGCGTATCTGCTCCCGGATCCGGCATCAGGGCCTGTCAAGGATGCTCTTCACGTACAGGAGCTGCTTCAGGAAGAATGTGTCCTGATTCAAGGGGTTGTGGACTGCCTGTTCCGGCAGGATGAGCGTCTTATCCTGCTGGATTACAAAACAGACAAGGTCCTTGAGCAGCGGGGCGGGATCGAAGCTCTGAAGGAGCAGTACAGATTCCAGCTGGAGCTGTACGCCAAGGCGCTGGAGGAAATTCTGGGCGAACCGATTCAGGAGAAATGGCTGTACTTTTTTGATGCAGGACAGGCGGTTCAGCTCTAGCCGAGAGGAATGCATTCAGTTCTGTGCGATAGATGTAAAGTGTTTAATGGGGGAGGAGTGCTAGATATGCGGATACTGCATACCGGCGACTGGCATTTGGGCCGGTCGCTGGAGGGAAGAAGCCGGCTCGCAGAGCAGGAGCAGTTCATTGACGAGCTGGTGCAGCTCGCAAAGGACCAGCAGGCGGACCTGATTCTGATGGCGGGTGACGTCTACGATTCCGTGAACCCTCCGGCTGCAGCCGAGCAGCTGTTCTACGAAGCAGCGGCCCGGCTGAGTGAGGGAGGACGGCAGCTGGTTGCGGTTGCAGGGAACCACGATCAGCCGGAGCGGGTAGCTTCGGTAACGCCTCTGGTGCAGCGGAGAGGGATTACTTTAGTAGGGCTGCCAAGTGCTGAACCGGTTCAGGTTCAGGCTGCTCGTACCGGCGAAACGGCGGTCATCGCCGCCCTGCCTTATCCTTCGGAGTCCCGGCTGAACGAGCTGCTGGCGATCGGCGGGGAAGAGGATGAGCTGCGCCGAGCCTATAGTGAAAGGGTCGGCAGCCTCATGAGGAGAATGGGTAGTCATTTCTCGCCTCAGACGGTGAATTTGGCGATGAGCCATATCTACGTGCTGGGGGGGCTGGAGACGGACTCGGAGCGCCCTATTCAGGTGGGCGGCGCTTATACGGTTGATCCTTCCGCTTTGAGCACGGGTGCCTGTTATACGGCACTGGGTCACCTTCATCGTCCGCAGGCGGTCAAAGGAGATGGCATCATCCGATATAGCGGTTCTCCGCTCGCCTATAGCTTTTCGGAAGCCGGGCAGGCCAAATCGGTAACGCTGATCGAGGCGTCTCCCGGAGGGGTTCCGGTCGTAGAAGAGCTGTTTCTGAGCTGTGGCCGGCCGCTGGTCCGCTGGAAAGCCCGGGGCGGGCTGGAGGAGGTGTACCGCTGGCTGGATGAAGAACGGGATCCGTCCGCATTTATCGATCTGGAGGTCCACCTGACGGAAGCGATGGGACTCTCCGACATTCAACGGCTCCGCAAGAGCCGGGAGGGCATTGTGCATATTCGGCCTGTGTACCCGGAAATGGCGGCGCTGGAACTGGAGGCTGCACGGACCAGCCTGCCGCTGCCGGAGCTGTTCCGTAAATTTTATCAAAGGCAGACCGGTGGTGCCGAGCCTGATGACAGCTTGGTTCAGCTGTTTCTGGAGCTGGTCGATGAGGAAGAAGCCCCCGTGACGGAGGTGACGGAATGAAGCCGGTATCGTTAAAGGTCTCAGGTCTGCAGAGCTACCGGGAGCCGCAGGAAATTGATTTTACACAGCTGTGCGAAACCGGTCTGTTCGGTATTTTTGGTCCTACGGGCAGCGGGAAGTCCACGCTGCTGGATGCCATTACCCTGGCTATGTATGGCAAGGTTGAGCGGGCGCAGAACGGGACCCAGGGCATTATGAACCATTCGGAGGATACGCTCTACGTATCCTTTACCTTCGAGCTGTCCTCATCAAGCGGCCCGGAGCGTTATCGGGTGGAGCGCCGTTTCAAGCGGATGAACGAGCTGTCTGTAAGCAATACACTCAGCCGATTTGTTGAGGTGCAGCAGGATGAGGAGTGTGTAATCGCAGACAAGCTGGCAGATGTCACGCGATGTGTGGAAGAGAAAATCGGACTGAAAATGGACGATTTCACCCGAGCAGTTGTGCTCCCTCAAGGTAAATTTGCTGAGTTTCTGTCACTGAAGGGCAGTGAGCGCAGGCAAATGCTGCAGCGCCTATTTCATTTGGAGCGCTACGGTGATGTTCTGGCGCAGAAGCTGAGCCGCAGGGTGAAGGAGAATGCCGGGTCGCTGCGTGCCGTGGAAGCTGAACAGCAAGGTCTGGGAAGCGCGGGAAAGGACGACGTTGCCAAGGCGGAGCGCAGCCTGAAGGAGGCCGTGTCTGCAGCCAAGGAAAGCCGCGCTGTGCTAACAGCAGTCGAGAAGAAGTACGAAGAGCTGTCCAGGGCTCGGGAGCTTGATACCGAGCGCCGCCGGCTTCAAGCCCGGCTGAATGAGCTGTCCGAGCGGGAGCAGGAAATGAACAGCTTGGAGCAGCGGCTTACGCTGTCTGCATCCGCTAGGCAGCTGCTTCCCTCTTTGAGAGATATGCGGGCTGCTG
Organism: Paenibacillus algicola; assembly: GCF_005577435.1. Lineage (NCBI taxonomy): Bacteria > Bacillati > Bacillota > Bacilli > Caryophanales > Paenibacillaceae > Paenibacillus > Paenibacillus algicola. The sequence goes on from NZ_CP040396.1 coordinate 1,626,721, forward strand.
TACAACGCTATGAGGAGCTGTTACTGACAGCTCAGAAGCTGAAGGCGGCCGCGGAAGCAGCAGATCAAGAAGCGAACCGGCTGCAGGAAGCTGAGCATAACGCCAAGCAGGAGCTGTCGGCTGAGGAACCGGGGCTGATATCCAGGCTGGAGCAGCTGGAGCAGGCCGTAGCGCTGCAGCAAGAGCGGCGACTGCTTTCGGCAGAGCTTACCCGGCTGAGCTCTCAGGCAGAGGGGGCTCAGCGCTCCTACACTGCAGGCAGTGAGCAGCTGGACAAAGAGCGGCAGCTGCTGGATAAGGGTCTGAAACGGAGAGAAGAGCTGCAGGAGAAGCTGAAGCTGCTGGAGGTTCGTCTGTCGGACCGCGAGGCGCTGTCCGGGGCGATGAACCGGAAGCAGGCCATCCTTGCGGCGGAAGAGCAGCTGAAGCAGCAGGAAGCTGAAGCCGCAGCGCAGGCTGAGCGCTGCCGCCAGGCAGAGCAAGCCGTTAATGATACCCAGAAAGCGGCCTCTTTGGCTCAACAGGACATACAGGTGCTGGCTGCTCAGGCTCAGGCGCTGCGAAGCTCAGGCACTGACGTCATTGAGCTCGTAGAGAGAACCTCCAATCAGGTATCTGCTCTGTACCGTCAGCTTCAGGAGAATGTCAGGCTTCAGGAGCTGCATGACCTGTCACGGTCTCTGGCAGCTGCGCTGTCGGACGGCAAGCCATGCCCGGTATGCGGCAGCCTGGAGCACCCGCAGCCAGCCCTGGAGGAGTTAGATAAGCATGAGGGGACAGAGCAGGCACTGCAGCTTGCGGCCTTGCAGGAGGAACTGCAGGAGCTGCGGCTCAAGCTGCGACAGCTTCAGCATGAGGGAGTCGCTCTTCCTGATCTTAGTGAAGAGGTTCGCCATGGGCAGCTTGCCCATTCCAGCCCGGAGGGGGAAACAGCCCTCTACCAGGCTGCGGAAATTCAAGCTGCTCTGGCAGAGGCGGCCGCAGGATCAGATATCCATCCCGACGCACCGCAGCTGTCCCAGTTGCAGAAATCCGCGGCACATCTTCACAAGCTGACATTACAGCTGGAAGAGCAGCTGCAGCTTTGCCGCTTAAAGAGTGTTGATCTCCAGAACCAGCTGCAGTCTTTATCTCAGGAGCTGGCCCGCAAAGAAACTGCATTGGAGCACAGTGCATCACAGCTGCAGCAGGTGGAGGCGCGTCTAGCCTTCGCCAAGGACAGTCTAATAGCTTTAAGAGAAGCCTGGTCTACGGGTGTTTCCAGGGTCAACTTCGATACCGTGGAAGCCGAGCTGGCTGCTCTGCGGGAGAAGGACGCTCAGGCTGAAGCTGTGCGGGAAGGGTTGGAGCGAAGTGTTCCGTTCCTTGAGGAGAAGCAGAAGGTTATCCAGGATCTGGAAGGAAAGCTTCGGGAATTAGAAAAGCAGCTGATCCAGTGGGAAGCTCAGCGGCAGGGCAAGCAGGAGCTCCTGAAGGAGAAGGAGGAGCGCTTGGCAAGCTGGGTCGGTGACCACTCCGCTGAGGAGCTGCTTCAAGGCTGCAAGCAGCGGCTGAGCAGCTTGAGAGAGTCGGCTGCCCGCACGGCTGATCAAAGTAAACAAGCTGCGGAGGTGAAGGGACATGCCGCCAAGCAGGCGGCTGTCGCCGGACAGGCTGCGGAATCTGCCGGAGAGCATGCCGGGGGTGCACAGGAGCGCTGGAAGCAGGCGCTGTCGGAATCACCCTTTGAAACAGAGGAAGATCTGGCTGCAGCCGGTATGCCTGCCGAGGACATGGAGCGCTCTCGTGAGGCGCTGCAGCAGCACCGGGATGCCCAGAAGGAATGGAATCTGCGGCTGAGTGATGTGACATTGAAGCTCGGCGGCACGAGGTTCCAGGAAGAAGATTGGGAGCAGTGCTGCCGTGATCTTCAGGAGAGCCGGCAGGGTGATGAAGCAGCGCTGCAGCAGCATGCCCGTGCCGAGCGTGACCTGGAGGATTTAAAGAGGCGCCACAGCCGCTTTATGGAGCTGGAGGAGAGCCGGGTCCTTCATCAGGAGGAGGGAGAAAGGCTTGCCAAGCTGCAAGCCTCGCTGAGAGGGAATGCATTTGTAGAGTATATTGCTGAAGAGCAGCTTATGCAGGTCAGCCAGTCTGCTTCACAGCGGCTGCGCAGCCTGACGAATCAGCGGTATGCCCTTGAGGTGGATTCCGGCGGAGGATTCGTCATTCGAGATGATGCCAACGGTGGAATCCGCAGACCGGTATCCACACTCTCCGGCGGGGAAACCTTCCTGACCTCATTGTCGCTCGCGCTTGCGCTGTCCGCCCAAATTCAGCTCAGAGGGCAGTATCCGCTGCAGTTTTTCTTCCTGGATGAAGGGTTCGGCACCCTGGACCCGGAGCTGCTGGATACGGTCATTACCTCGCTGGAACGGCTGCATAGTGACAAGCTGACGGTCGGAATCATCAGCCATGTGCCTGAGCTGAGGGCGAGGCTTCCCCGCAAGCTGGTCATTCGCCCGGCAGGACATGTCGGCGGCGGCTCTCAGATTATGCTTGAAACGATGTAGCAGCGTGCAAAGCGATCCGTGTCATCAGTGGACGAGCTCCCTCGATTTTTGTATGATGAATAGATCATATTCTTTGGAGGAGGCAAGGGTTGTATGGACTGCCTGTTTTGTAAAATAGTGAACGGTGACATTCCTTCCAAAAAAGTGCTGGAGAACGACCGGGTGCTGGTGTTTCATGATATTCAGCCAGCAGCGCCGGTGCATGTGCTCATCATCCCTAAAAAGCATATTTCGTCCATGAACGAGGTGCTGGAGGAGGATCTGCCGCTGATCGCCGATATTCACCAGGCGGCGCAGCAGGCTGCGAAGGAGCTGGGTGTGGATGCTTCCGGCTACCGTCTTATTAACAATTGCGGCCGGGATGGAGAGCAGACCGTGCACCATCTTCACTACCATCTGCTGGGAGGCACCCGGCTGGGTGCATTAGTAGCAGGCTCTTCCTCTCACGCCTAGCTTTTCCTGCAGTCCGGTTAGAGAAAATGAACCGTCTGCAGATTTTGCTTAAAAAAAGGGCAATGAGGTTGACACCATATTTAAGTTTACTTTATAATGAAGAATGATGAACCGTGTTATTGCTCTTGGACGGTCTGGTCGGAGGGAGGGAAAACTGGTGTCTGAAACGAAAGTTCGCAAAAACGAGACAATTGATGCTGCACTTCGTCGCTTCAAGCGTTCCATCGCGAAAGATGGCGTCTTGGCTGAAGTGAAGAAACGCAAGCATTATGAAAAGCCAAGCGTAAAGCGCAAGAAAAAGTCCGAGGCTGCTCGTAAGAGAAAGTTTTAGGAGGATATAACTTAGCATGAATCTTAGCGAACGATTGAACGAAGATATGAAGCAAGCGATGAAGAGCAAGGACAAGTTCAAGCTCTCCACTATTCGAATGGTTCGTTCAACGATTAAAAATCTTGAAATAGATTTGAAAAGAAGTTTGGATGACAACGAAGTGCTTGATATTTTAAGTCGTGAAATCAAACAGCGCAAAGATGCCCTCCAGGAATTTGAACAAGCGGGTCGTGACGATCTTGCAGCCGATGCTAAAGCAGAAATTGAACTCCTCACCGCCTACCTTCCGGATCAGCTTACTGAAGAAGAAATTAAAGTCATTGTACAGCAGACCATCCAGGAAACCGGTGCTTCTTCAAAAGCCGAGATGGGTAAAGTGATGAGCGCCCTGATGCCTAAAGTAAAAGGGCGCGCGGATGGAAAACTAGTGAATCAAGTGGTTCAGCAATTTCTGTCATAACATAAGGTAAACATCCCTTGAATATTCAAGGGATGTTTTTTCTTTTTGAGAGAGGTAAGCCCGGAGACCTGATCGGGCATTTTGTGAAACCCTCAAGAGCGTTCATACGTATGTAAGGTATAATGTGCCTGGAGACTTATACATAAACATAAGTGTCCGTTCACAATATAGGTTAATAAGGAAGAGGCAAGCAAATTTGACGAGGAGGGGGAGTTAATGAGAATGACTGTGCTAAAACGGCGCTTAGGCCTGCTGGCAATGTCATTGCTATGGAGCCTGGTCTTCGGTGTCATGCTTCTGAGTCCAGCGACTACCAAAGCTGCAGCCCAGAGCGGCGCTGTTTATGTCATTCCGGTGAAGCAGCAGATCGAGCAGGGGCTCGGCAGCTTTCTGGAGCGGGCATTTCAAGAAGCTAAAGAGATGAATGCTGGCTTGATTGTTCTGGAGATTGACACACCGGGAGGCAGGGTGGACACGGCGGGCGAGATCGGTACGCTGCTTCAAGAGACGGATATTCCCACGGTTGCATTTATCCGGGGAGATGCGGCTTCTGCCGGCAGCTATATTGCGCTCAACGCGGATAAAATAGCCATGGCTCCTGGCAGCATGATCGGCTCGGCATCCATGGTAGACGGTATGGGGAATCCTGTAGAAGATGCCAAGCTTGTATCCTGGTGGAAGGCCCAGATGGTCAGTGCTGCCGAATCCAGCGGGAGAAATGAGCAGATCGCTGCCGGTATGGCGGATCCCAAGGTGGCGGTTGAATTAACCGAGCTGGGAAGAACTGTGGAGGCTGGAGACATTGTTGCGCTGTCGGCAGAGGAAGCATTGAAGGTGGGCTACTCCGATACCATGGCCGGAACTGTGAATGAGGTTATAGAGTTCATGGGGTTCTCCGGCAATGAAGTGTTCGAAATGGAGCTGACCTTTTCCGAGAAGCTGGCGAGCTTTCTGACGAACCCCTTCGTCATGACGCTGCTCTTATTTATGGGCATTGCAGGCGTTTTGATTGAACTGATCGTGCCTGGCTTTGGAATCCCGGGCGTTCTGGGCATTACCGGCTTCGTGCTCTATTTCTTCGGAAATTCGGTTGCCGGCTTTGCCGGGATGGAGACGTGGCTGCTCTTCGTCATCGGAATTGCGCTGCTGGCCATGGAGCTGTTCGTGCCAAGCTTCGGCATACTGGGCGTCATTGGCTCGATCAGCCTTATATTCGGGGTGGTGCAGGCTGCCTACACAACGACTCATGTCGCATGGTCTTTAGGCATTGCAGCGGTATGTGCGCTGATTGCTATTGTGGTGGTTGCACTCGTGTTCAAGGAGCGCGGCATCTGGAACAAGTTTATTTTGAGCGACAGCCTGTCCCGGGAGAACGGGTATATTCCCGTTCAGGAACGGGATATATTGATAGGGCTGACAGGGATTACGCTCACCCCGCTTCGCCCTTCCGGAACCGCGGATATCGGCGGACAACGGATGGACGTAGTTACGGCCGGCGGCTTTATTCCTTCCGGCAGCAGCATCCGTGTTCTAAAAACAGACGGTACCCGGATTGTCGTGGAGCAGGTTCCAGAGTAATCGATCTAGTGCCAGGTTTATGGGGAACCTGACGAGGTGCGGTTGATAACCTGCTGTAATTTGGTAAAATGGTAACCATCAACAAACAAATATAACGTATGGAGGCAGATGCACTTTGAATTGGAGCGATTCTTTCATCCCTGTTATCTTTATCGGCGTGGTCGCGATTATTTTACTGAGCGTGTTCTTCAGCTTCTTCCCGCTCATGCTTTGGATCTCGGCGATTGCATCCGGTGTGCGGATCAGCATCATTACCCTCGTGGCTATGCGGCTTCGCCGGGTAACACCGAGCCGAATTGTGAACCCTCAGATTAAAGCAACCAAGGCGGGACTTGGCCTTAATATCAATCAGCTGGAGAGTCATTATCTTGCCGGCGGTAATGTGGACCGGGTGGTTAATGCCTTGATCGCAGCCCAGCGCGCGAACATTCCGCTGGAGTTTGAACGGGCAGCTGCCATTGACTTGGCCGGCCGCGATGTACTGCAGGCCGTGCAAATGAGCGTTAATCCGCGAGTCATTGAGACTCCGATTGTCGCGGCAGTCGCAAAAGATGGTATTGAAGTGAAGGTAAAAGCTCGGGTAACGGTGCGCGCCAATATCGACCGCCTCGTCGGTGGTGCGGGCGAAGAAACCATCATTGCCCGTGTCGGTGAAGGTATCGTAACGACTGTCGGTTCTTCTTCGACCCATAAGGACGTTCTGGAGAATCCGGATCTGATCTCCCGTACGGTTCTGTCGAAGGGCCTGGATGCCGGTACGGCATTCGAGATTCTTTCTATTGATATTGCAGACGTGGATGTAGGCAAGAATATTGGTGCTTTCCTGCAGACAGAGCAGGCAGAGGCCGACAAGCGGATTGCCCAGGCCAAGGCTGAGGAACGCCGGGCGATGGCGGTTGCACAGGAGCAGGAGATGAAGGCGAAGGTTGTCGAAATGAGAGCCCGCGTGGTCGAATCCGAGTCCGAGGTGCCGCTGGCTATGTCTGAAGCGCTTCGCAGCGGACAGCTGGGCGTGATGGATTACATGAACCTGAAGAACATTGAAGCCGACACGCAAATGCGGAGCCAGCTCGGTAAGACCGGCGAAAGCTCTGACTCTCAGAATGACCCCAACAATAACAAGTAGGAAGAAGGCGAGCCCTGATGGAATGGATCCTGGATAAATTATACCTCGTTGCCATTGCAGGGTATTTCCTCTTCAGCTTTCTCGGCAGGTCTGGCAAGAGTGATGACAAGCCGACCCGCATGCCAACCTTTGGCAATGAACGCCGCAATGAGCGTCAGCCTTCCAAGAGGGCGGAGCCAGCGGATCAGCATGCCGGGCCGGGGAAGGTTGCCGAGAGTACGAACGACAGCAGATCTCGGCGGGAGACCCGGGAAGAGGAGTATGTATCTCCATACCATGAGCAGCAGGAGTACCGTAATCCGTATGAGGATTCCGCTTCCAGAATGGAATCTGCTGCAAGGGAGCTGTCCCCGCAGAAGGTCAGCGAAGGCTTGGACGACAGAAAACGCCAAATGCAGAGAGATCTTGAGGGCGTATTCGCCGAGCTGGATCAAACGGCTTCACGGCGGCCGTCGCCCTTGAAAGAGGAAGACAGCATGCAGGAGGAACGTGGTCTGAGCAAGTCTCAGCTGCAAGAGCGCGCCACGCAGGGCGTGATCTGGTCCGAAATTCTCGGTCCTCCGCGGGCCAAGAGGCCCTTGGGCCGCCGCCGGTAATCCATAAGTCTAAACATATCGACAGGTTATGAACAAGCCGCTTGAGAAGCTACTTCTCAAGCGGCTTTTGTTCGTGGTGATAGGAGCGGAACCGCGTCCGGTAGCATAATCAGGGCTGAGCGGGCATAAGGTGTAACGTACAGGAAGGGGGAAGGGCATCCTATGTCCCGCATCAGCCGCAAGCTGCAGAGATGGACCCAGGAAATTCTTGATTTGCCGCAGGATCTGCTGTATGACTTGCCGCGGTTGACCCTGATAGGCAATCATGAGCTTCATATCGAGAATCATAAAGGCGTCATTCACTTTTCATCCGATAAGCTTGTCCTGTCCTTGGCACAGGGTGCTTTAGAGATCACAGGAACGGAGCTGTCCATTCGGTCGATCCAAAGCACAGAGGTTACCCTGCAAGGAAGGGTAGAGCGTATTCAGTACATAGAAAGAGGGGAAAAGCCTTGAATATTCCGACTATGATACAAATCCGCGGATATTTGAAAGTAAGTGTGCGGGGGGAGCAGCTGTCTGCCTTTATTAATGCCATTACCGAAGCGGGCATTCCGGTCTGGGAGATGAAGCCCACCGGCTCAGCGTCGGCATCGTTCAAGCTGCTGCTTTCTGACTTTAAAGAGCTGCGTCCGATTTTGAAAGGGACAGGCTGTCGAACACGCATCCTGGAACGCCATGGGCTGCCGTTTCGGGCAGCTCGCCTGCTGCGGCGCAAAATTTTTGCGGCTGGCATCGTGGTGTTCTTCGCGCTCTTGCTGCTTATGTCTTCTATGGTTTGGAGCATCCGGGTGGAAGGGAATGAAAAGGTGGCTACAGAGGATGTGCTGCAGGCTGCGAAGCAGGAGGGACTGTACACATATCAGTGGATCTTCCGGTTGAAGTCCATGGACAAGCTCTCAGCCAGTCTGGCGGCTCAGCTGCCCGGTACCTCCTGGGTCGGGGTTGAAAGAGACGGGACGAGCATTACAATTCAGGTGGTGGAGGCCTCGGTACCCAAGAAGTCTCCGCTGCAAAGCCCCCGTCATCTGGTCAGCACGGCCGATGCTGTGGTTACGTCAATTTATGCAGAAAAAGGACTGCCTCAGGTAGCGGTCAACAGCCGCGTCAAGAAAGGAGATATTCTGATCTCCGGGCTGCTCGGCGATGAAGAGAATCAGCAGCAGGTGGTCGCCAAGGGAGAGGTTAAGGGCCTGGTATGGCATGAATATGAAATTGAAGTTCCCCTTGAGAAGAAAAGTCATGTGCTGACCGGGGAATTCAAAAAAAGATCCTATCTGGTGCTGGGCAACCGGGCGGTGCAGCTATGGGGCTACGGCGAGATGCCTTTTGAAGCCAGCAGGGTATTGACGCTTTACGATCCGTTGACCTGGCGCAATCATCCGCTTCCGCTGGGTTGGATGACAGAGAAAGAGATGGAGGTTTCTCAGAATACGGAGACTGTGACGGAGCAGGAGGCCAAGAAGGAAGGGCTGGCCAGCGCGTTTCGGGATATTTTGGCAAAATATGGGCCGGATAGCCGCTTGGTGAGCCAAAAAATTTTGCATGATCAGAAAGAGAATGGTAAAGTTTATATGAAAGTGCTTTTCGAGGTGGAAGAGGTCATCGCGAAAGAACTTCCCATAGTATATAACCAAGGAGATTGAGGCTATTTGTCACAGCAAACGACCAGCACTCAGATTCATTTGCACAGCGCGTCTGAAGGACTTTCGTTGTTCGGGCCGCAGGATGCATTTCTAAAAATGATTGAATCCAGGATTCCTGCCAGAATCGCTTCACGGGAGGCTGTTATTACGATTTCCGGTGAGCCTGCTCATGTGGAAAGCCTGCAGCAGCTGTTTGAGGTATTGCTGCAGCTCGTCCGCAACGGATACATTCTGACAGAGAGAGATGTCCTGTATGCCGTTGAGCTTGCCATGGATTTGCGTGCGGACCAGCTGCTGGATCTTTATAAAGGCGAGATCACAACGACGTTCCGCGGCAAGCCTATTCGCGTCAAGACGATCGGCCAGAAGCATTATGTCACCACGATCAAGAAGAAGGACATCGTCTTCGGTGTAGGCCCTGCCGGTACAGGCAAGACCTATCTTGCCGTTGTGCTTGCGGTTTCCGCGCTGAAGGAGGGGACAGTAAAGCGTATTGTGCTGACCCGCCCTGCCGTTGAAGCAGGTGAAAGCCTGGGCTTTCTGCCAGGAGACCTGCAGGAGAAGGTAGATCCTTACCTAAGGCCGCTTTATGACGCACTGTATGATGTGATGGGACCGGATCAGACAGCGAAGGCGCTGGAGAGAGGTCTGATTGAGATTGCACCGCTTGCCTACATGCGCGGCCGGACGCTGGACGATTCTTTTATTATTTTGGATGAAGCCCAGAACACAACACCGGAGCAGATGAAAATGTTTCTGACGCGGCTTGGCTTCGGCTCGAAGATGGTCATTACGGGTGACGTTACCCAGATTGACCTGCCCCGGGGCAAGAAATCAGGACTTGTGGAAGCCAAGATCATCCTTTCGGAGATTGAGGATATCGGCTTTGTGTATTTTGCGGAGCAGGACGTGGTACGGCACTCTTTAGTTCAAAAAATTATCGTTGCCTATGATCAAGCTGCAGAAAACCAAGTTTAAAGGGGATTGTCGCTATGGCTCCTAATAAACCATCGACGGACAAGTCCATGTCTAATCGTCATAACGGCTGGAAATATAGCGTGGCAACACGCTATATTCTATTTTTGCTGCTGGCACTCCTGATTTATATCAGTCTGTCACTCAAGCTGCTGCCGGAGCGATATGATATCCAGGTCGGGACGCGAAGCGAGAAGAGCATCCCGGCGCCGGCTCAGATTGAAGACAGCAAGGCCACGCTGAAGGCACAGGAGGAAGCGGCGGAGAGGGTTCAGCCGATCTATACGTATATCCCGCTTCGTAACGATATTCTTGTGCAGCAACTGTTCGAGCGGATTGATCGGCTGAATCAGGACGAGGTCTCGGTTCAAGATAAAATTTCTATCTACCGCGAGGAAATTCCGCAGCGGGTGGATGATTTTGTAGACAGCTTTATTTCCAGCAACCAGGGCTCGGAAGGGTACCCGGATGAGCTGCTGGATGAGATGAAGACTGTGATCGAGCAGCAGGCCTATCGGGTGCCCGAGGAAACGTTCATCAAGATTCCGAGGCTGGAGCCTGAAGAAATATCGAAGATGAAGACGGTAGCCAGAGACATTGTGTCCCGGCTGATGAATGAAATTGTCGATGCGCAAACAGCGAGAGCAAAAGTAGCGGAGCTGGTCAGCACGAGCTCGCTCAGCGACAGAACCTCCAGAGAGGTTGTGCAGGAGCTTGCCCGCCTCGTGATTACGGCGAATAAGTTCTACAATGAGGTCGCCACGAAGGAGGCCAAGGTCGAGGCTCGTGAGAATACGCCTCCTGTCTATATCAAGCAAGGAGATATCCTCGTACAGAAGGGGCAGCTGATTACGCCGGAGCTGTATGACCTGCTGGGTAAGAACGGGCTGCTCAAGGACGAGGTTACCTACTGGCCGGAGGTAGGCCTGCTGCTATTCAGCATCCTGTTATCACTGGGTCTGCTCATGTTCATCCGCCAGTCTGATGTTAATATATTCAAATACAACAACTCACAAATTTTGATGCTTGTTCTGATCTATGTCATTACGTTGATATGTATGCATCTGGCCGGATTTCTGCAAAGCGAGGAACGGGTATATGTCGGCTATCTGGCCCCAGTAGCGATCGGGGTCATTCTGGTTACGCTACTGATGGATATGAGACTTGCGTATTTCAGCGTCATTATATTCAGCATTCTGTCCAGTGTAATTTTGAATGTGGACAAGAGTCAGATGTTTGATTTTCGGTTTGGCTTTTTTGCGGTCATCACATCCTGTGTGGCGTTGTTCGCAATCCACCGCGCCAGTCAGCGCTCAGCTCTTCTGAAGGGCGGTATTATGGTATCTCTGTTCGGTGCGCTGTCCGTGCTTATCCTGCTGCTTGTCCACGATTCGGACTGGAGCCGGAGCGAGAGCATGTACGCCCTTGCATTTGCTGTGGCGAGCGGAATTTTAACGGCTGTGCTGGTGATTGGCCTCATGCCATTTTTTGAAGTGACTTTCGGAATCTTGTCCGCTCTAAAGCTGGTGGAGCTGTCCAATCCGAATCATCCGCTGCTGCGCAAGCTTCTGACCGAAACGCCGGGAACCTATCACCACAGCGTAATGGTGGGCAATTTGTCCGAGGCTGCGGCAGAGGCCATTGGCGCAGACGGGCTGCTGTGCCGGGTGGGGTCTTACTACCACGATGTCGGCAAGACAAAGCGCCCGATGTATTTTATTGAGAATCAGAGCAACATGGAGAATCCCCATGATTCGCTGGAGCCTAAGCTCAGCAAATCTATTATTGTCGCCCATGCCCGGGATGGCGTGGAAATGCAGAAGGATTACAATCTGCCCAAGCCGATCCGCGACATTGCAGAGCAGCATCACGGAACCAGCTTCCTGCATTTTTTCTACCACAAGGCGTTGAAGCAGGCACAGGAGCAGGGGACCGAGCCGGATTTCACTGAGGATGATTTCAGATATCCCGGTCCGAAGGCGCAGTCGAAGGAAGCCGCGATTGTCGGTATCGCCGACAGCGTCGAGGCTGCGGTGCGTTCTTTGCGGAAGCCTACGGTGGAGCAGGTGGAGACGATGATCGAGAAGATCATCAAGGGCCGTGTGGATGACAATCAGTTTAATGAATGTGATCTGACGATGAAAGAGCTGGATGTGATTGCGAAGACGCTGAAGGCCACCGTCATGGGAATTTTCCATTCCAGGATTGAGTATCCTGAGGAAATGAAGAAGAGCAAGCCGGAATCGGCCGAGGCACAGTCCGGCAAGCCGGCTGCGGAGCAGGAATGATCATCAAGGTGAAGGAGCGTTGCAGAGAATGAGCTTGCAGCTGGTTTGGAATAATGAGCAGGATGAGTTTGACATCAATGATGAGCTGATTGCGCTGCTAGAGAGCATTTTGGAGCAGGCGGGGCTGTCTGAGGGCGTGAGTGATGGGGAGGTTGATCTGACCTTTGTAGACAATGAGCAGATCCATGCGCTGAACAAGGAATACCGCGGCATTGACCGTCCTACTGACGTATTGTCCTTCGCCATGCACGAGGAAACCGATGAGGAGCTGCATATCATCTACGAGCTGGATGAAGAGAACGAGCAGCAGATGATTCCTGATTCGCTCGGCGATATTATCATCTCTGTCCCCCAGGCCAAGCTGCAGAGCGAAGAATACGGCCACTCGCTGGAGCGCGAGCTCGGATTCCTGTTCGTGCACGGATTTCTTCATCTGCTGGGCTATGACCATCAGGATGAGGCCAGTGAGGCGGAAATGATGTCGAAGCAGGAGGCCGTGCTGGAGAAGGTCGGCCTGGCGCGGCAGTGAAGCCGGCGAGGTATTCCCTGAAAGCCAGCTTTCGCTATGCATTGGAGGGTATTCTTCAAACCATCAGAACAGAGACCCATATGAAAATCCATTTGGCCGCCGCAGCGATTGTATTTCTTGCTGCGGCCTTGCTGAATGTAGGGACCGTGCAGTGGCTGTTTCTGGTGCTGGCAGTGAGCCTGGTCATGGCCGCCGAGCTGTTAAATACGGCGGTGGAAGCTGTGGTGGATCTGGTCTCTCCAGAGGCACATCCTTTGGCGAAGCGGGCCAAGGATGCAGCGGCGGGTGCGGTGCTGGTCACGGCAGGCTTCGCCGTGGTGACAGGTTGCATTATTTTCTATATTCCTGTCACAGACTGGCTCTCATCCTGGTAATGATGGAGTCGGCGGCGGACCCGGGCTTTGCGCGGATGACCTGAACAACAATGTTTTTTTACTGGAGGAAGTTATGAATAAAAGTCAGTTTAAATCCGGCTTCGTGGCCATAATCGGCAGGCCCAATGTGGGGAAATCGACCTTGATGAACCAGGTTATTGGGCAGAAAATTGCCATTATGTCCGACAAGCCGCAGACTACCCGGAACAAGATTCACGGGGTATACACAACCAACAGCTCTCAGATTGTCTTTCTGGACACGCCGGGTATTCACAAGCGTCAGTCCAAGCTGGGTGATTTCATGAACCAGACGGCGCTGGGTACGCTGGGAGAGGTAGAGGCGGTTCTGTTTCTGATTGATGCCTCAGAGGGCTTTGGCGGCGGTGACAGGTTTATCGCCGAGCAGCTGAAGAAGGTAAAGACGCCTGTCATTCTGGTTATGAACAAGATCGACAAGATTGAGCCGGAGGCGCTTTTGCCGCTTATCGAAGAGTATCGCAAGCTGCATGATTTTGCCGAGATTATTCCGATCTCCGCCATGCAGGGAAACAACGTGAACACGCTGCTGGATCAGCTTCAGAAATATCTTCCGCCGGGACCGCAGTATTATCCTGAGGATCAGATAACCGACCATCCGGAGCAGTTCGTCTGTGCCGAGCTGATTCGCGAGAAAATTCTGCATATGACAAGGGAAGAGGTTCCGCACTCTATTGCGGTGACAATCGAAGATATGAAGGTAGAGAGCAATGGGACCGTTCACATCTCGGCAGTCATTTTTGTGGAGAGGGATTCGCAGAAGGGGATTATTATCGGTAAACAGGGGTCGCTGCTGAAGGAAGTCGGCAAGCAGGCCCGTCAGGACATTCAAAAGCTGCTCGGCTCAAAGATATTCCTGGAGCTGTGGGTTAAGGTTAAAAAAGATTGGCGCAACCAGGATCGGGTGCTCCGGGATCTCGGATTTCACCGCGGACAATAATGATGCGTTCATCTCCTCTGCCGAAGCCTCACTCATCATAGAGCAGCCTGCCAACAACTGTTAATCATAAAACGATGTCCAGCGCACATCCTAACCTCGTAGATGGGAGACGTCATTTCCGAGGAAAGGATGAATACGAATGCGAGATTTTTCGTGGAAGTATTTTGCAATGACAGGAGATGTCGATGCTTATCTGTTGTATAAGGAGACCGGCATACCGGAAGAGCCGGAGGACGCTCTTTCAGGTGAAGAGGCAGATGGGCTTGAGGAGCATGAATAATTTCTGGCTGCGTCAGGAATGGTTAGGTGATCAGGCATGCTACACAGGGCGGAAGGCATCGTCATCCGCAGCATGGATTACGGCGAGGGGAACAAAATTATTACGCTTTGCACCGAAGTCGCGGGTAAGGTAGGGGTTTTAGTCCGCGGCGCAAAAAAAGTGAAGAGCCGCCATGCTGCCTTGACCCAGCTGTTTACGTACGGTGAATATGTATATTTTCGAAATGGTACAGGCCTTGCGACCTTGAACGCCGGGGAGCTGATTGAGTCCCATCACAAGCTGCGTGCCGATCTCATCAAGGCAGCATACTCCTCCTACGCCTGCGAGCTGCTTGACCGGGTGCTGCAGGATGATGAGACCGGGGCGTTCTGGTTCCATCAGCTGAAGGCCTGCTTGTCGGCGCTGGAGGAGGATAAGGATCCACAGGTCATATTGAATCTGTATGAGATGAAAATACTGCAGGCCGCAGGATACGGCCCCGAGCTCTCGGTGTGCATATCCTGCGGGAACGAAAGAAAGGACGAGGATTTGCTGCTCAGTCCTACTCTTGGCGGAGTCATCTGCCGCTATTGCAAGCATCTGGATCCTCCCGCCATGCCGATTGCGCCAAGAACGCTCCGAGTGCTTCGCCTGTTTGCGCAGCTGGATCTTCGCAGGCTGGGCAGCATAGACATCAAGGAGGAGACTAAGGCTGAGCTCAAAGAGGCCATGCGCGCGTTTATGGATATTCAGCTGGGGCTCAAATTGAAATCCAGAGGCTTTCTGGACCAGATGGACAAATATGATATTTGACGAAATCATTAAAATTGGTTATCATATGTTATATTTTTAGTTTCACACAGTAGTGTATGCGTTGATCGGAAAAGTAGTGGATCACGATCCTCTTCAGCGAGCCGGTGGCAGTGAAAGTCCGGCAGAATCGTCTTCATGAAATGGCATTCCGGGAGCATCTTGAAGGGATAAAGTGGGTTCCTCATGCAGGAACCAAGTAGGGTGGAACCGCGGGAAGCTGATGCTCTCGTCCCTATGTCTGTACAACAGACGTAGGGCGGGAGCTTTTTGTTGTGCAGAGGCTAGAAATGAGTGAGACGTATCCAATGAGACAAGGAGTGTGGAGAATGAATTTTCAGCAAATGATTTTGACGCTGCAGCAATTTTGGGCAGAGCAGAACTGCATTATCGTACAGCCGTATGACACGGAAAAGGGTGCAGGGACGATGAATCCCATGACATACCTGCGCTCAATCGGACCCGAGCCCTGGAATGTTGCCTATGTAGAGCCTTCACGCCGCCCGGCCGATGGCCGCTATGGCGAGAATCCGAACCGGCTGTATCAGCATCACCAGTTTCAGGTTATTATCAAGCCGTCTCCGGACAATATTCAAGAGCTGTACCTGGAGAGCCTGGAGCGGCTGGGCATCAATCCGCTGGACCACGACATCCGCTTTGTTGAAGACAACTGGGAAGCCCCAACTCTGGGAGCCTGGGGACTGGGCTGGGAGGTATGGCTGGATGGTATGGAAATTACGCAGTTTACCTATTTCCAGCAGGTAGGCGGCATTGATGCCAATCCGGTAGCGGTCGAGATTACATATGGCCTGGAGCGCCTTGCCTCTTATATTCAGGACAAAGAGAATGTATTCGAGCTGGAATGGGTTCATGGCATTACGTATGGCGATGTCTTCCATCAGCCGGAATTCGAGCATTCCAAATATACTTTTGAAGTGTCTGACGTAAAAATGCTGTTCACTCTCTTTAACATGTATGAGGAAGAGGCCAACAAGGCGATGAGTCAGCAGCTCGTATTTCCTGCATATGACTATGTGCTGAAATGCTCCCATACGTTCAATCTGCTGGATGCACGCGGGGCGATCAGTGTGACGGAGCGTACCGGATATATTATGCGAGTCCGTAACTTGGCCCGTCAGGTGGCGGCTACGTATCTCGAGGAGCGCGAGAAGCTCGGGTTCCCGTTAATCAAGAAAGGAGGGGCTGACCATGCCTAGAAATATTCTGTTTGAAATTGGGCTTGAAGAGGTGCCTGCCCGCTTCCTGCGCAGTGCTATGGACCAACTGAAGGACAAGACGCAGAAATGGCTGGAGGCTTCCCGCATCGGCTTCACTGAAGTCACCGCCTATGCCACACCAAGGCGTCTTGCTGTGATTATTCACGAGGCACAGGACCGTCAGAGCGATATGAGCGAGGAGGTCAAAGGTCCTTCCAAGAAGATCGCCCTGGATGATCAGGGAGCGTGGAGCAAGGCAGCACTCGGCTTCGCCCGCAGCCAAGGCGTGGATCCGGACAGCTTCACATTCAAAGAGCTTGGGGGTGTGGAATACATTTACGTAACCAAGAACAGCATCGGTGTGGAGACGGCGGAGCTGCTGCCAGAGGGCCTGCTCGGCATTCTAACCTCCATGACCTTCCCCAAAAATATGAAGTGGGGCACGCATGAATTCAAGTTTGTCCGTCCTATCAAATGGATGGCTGCCCTGTACGGCTCAGACATCATTGAGCTTGAAATAACCGGAGTGAAGGCAGGAAATACGACCCGCGGTCATCGTTTCCTTGGGAAGGAAGCGGTCATCAGCGAGGCATCACAATATATCGACGTCCTTCGGGCGGAGCATGTCATTGTCGATGTAGAAGAGCGCAAGCAGATGATTACCGAGCAAATTGAGGCACTGGCGGACGAAAAGGGCTGGAACATTGCTGTGAAGGAGGATTTGCTGGAGGAAGTGCTGTTTCTGGTTGAAACGCCGACGGTGCTGTACGGAAGCTTTGACCCTTCCTTCCTGAACATTCCGCAGGATGTGCTGATTACCTCCATGAGAGAGCATCAGCGCTATTTCCCGGTGCTGGATCAGGAAGGCAGCCTGCTGCCTTATTTCGTCACCGTTCGCAGCGGCGACAGCCGTTCGCTGGATGTCATCGCCAAAGGGAACGAGAAGGTGCTGCGTGCACGTCTGTCCGATGCTAAGTTTTTCTACGAAGAAGATCAGAAGCTGAACATCAAGGATGCGCTCTCCAAGCTGGAAAGCATCGTCTTCCATGAGGAGCTGGGAACGATTGGCGATAAGGTCAGACGGATTCGCCGTATTGCTGATCAGCTGGCATCCAGGCTGTCATTGACAGCAGATTCCTGCGACCAGGTCAGCCGCGCTGCTGATATTTGCAAGTTCGATCTCGTGACACAAATGGTGTATGAGTTTCCAGAGCTGCAGGGCGTGATGGGCGAGGATTATGCCCGCAAGGCCGGGGAGCAGGAGGCTGTAGCCAAAGCGGTGTTCCAGCATTATCAGCCTCGCTTTGCAGGCGATCAGGCACCGGCCAGCATGATTGGAGCTGTAGTCAGCATCGCTGACAAAATGGATACCATTGCGGGCTGCTTCTCCATCGGCATTATCCCGACAGGCTCGCAGGACCCTTACGCACTTCGCCGCCAGGCCCAGGGTATTGTGCAGATCGTGCTGGAGCACAAGCTTTCACTCTCCCTGTCGGAGGTGTTCGATATTGCGCTGGCCGTGCACGCAGAGCGTCATGATCTGAAGCGCTCCGAGAAGGAAATCCTCAAGGATCTAACGGACTTCTTCGGCCTTCGTGTCAAAAAGCTGCTGTCTGAGGATCAGCGCTATGATGTCGTGGATGCGGTCAT
This sequence comes from Paenibacillus algicola, assembly GCF_005577435.1. NCBI lineage: Bacteria > Bacillati > Bacillota > Bacilli > Caryophanales > Paenibacillaceae > Paenibacillus > Paenibacillus algicola. The sequence goes on from NZ_CP040396.1 coordinate 1,644,541, forward strand.
TTCGGCAGGCTTTGATGGGGTCGTCTCCGCCGTTTCCCGCGGTCAGGCGCTGATGACAGAGGTACAGGAGAACAGCAGCTTCAAATCTACAGTGGAATCCTTCAACCGGGTCAGCAATCTGGCTGCCAAGGCAGGCAAATTTGCAGTAAATCCAGAGCTGTTCGCAGAGACCCAGGAAAGCGAGCTGTACGAGGCCTGGCAGAGCGTCAGAGAGCAGTATCTGGATGCGATCCAGCAATCTGACGGTGAAGCTGCATTGAAGCTGCTGGGCGGGCTGGAAAAGCCGATCACCGGATTTTTTGATCATGTTATGGTTATGGCAGAGGATGAGGCTGTCAAAACGAATCGTCTGGCACTGCTCTCCGGCATTGACAGCGATGTGAAGCAATTCGCAGACTTTACGAAGCTGGTCTGGTAGCCATCAGGCGATCTTGAACAGATCTTCAATAATGCGTGGCGATAAGCGGGGTCCTGCTAAAGGGGCGGCCGCTTGTCGTTATTCAGGGGAGACCATAGATTCTGGAAGAATCAGTCGGCTCTCTCGGGAAGAAGGATTTTTATCTGGCCAAGACGTATATAATATATTGCAGCATGGACGATGAATAGAGGCTTGGTGAGGACTAATGAGCATATCTGAAACCAGAAGCATCGTTGTGGACGGGGACGCCTGTCCCGTAAAGAAGGAGATTGCCGAAACCGCGCGGCAGCATGGACTTCCCGTGCTGCTGGTCTCTTCCTTTGATCATCGGCAGGAGCCGGGAGAAGGCATCACGGTCATCCAGGTAGACCGCAGCGATCAGAGCGCCGATCTTTATATTGCCAATCATATCTGCCGCGGTGATGTGGTCGTGACCCAGGATTACGGGCTTGCCGCCCTGGCATTATCTAAGTCCTGTTATGTGATCTCCTTTCGCGGGAGAACATACAGCGATCAGGATATTGATTTCCTGCTGGATACGCGGTATCAGAAGGCAAAAGCGAGAAAATCCGGACACTATGGCAAGGGGCCTCGCAGGCTGACCGAAGAGGATCGAAAAATTTTTCAACATAAACTGACAAAACTTTTAAAGGCATTGCAGGAGAATGTATAAGCACAGCGAATATTATTTACGTGCTAAAAGAGATGAAGGTGATTGCAAATGGTTACCGGACAGGGCGGTATTCCGGATGATGTAATTGAGTCGGTACTGGCCAGGAATGATATTGTCGATACGGTAAGCAAATATGTGCAGTTGTCCAAGCAAGGGAAATACATGAAGGGCTTATGTCCCTTTCATTCGGAGAAGACGCCATCCTTTACCGTGACGCCGGATCGGCAGATTTTTTACTGCTATGGCTGCGGAAAGGGCGGGAATTCCATTAAGTTCAGAATGGAGATAGAAGGCTATTCCTTTCCGGAAGCCGTTCGGATTATGGCGGAGGAAAGCGATATTGCACTGCCGGAGGGGCAGGGCTCTCCATCACATGCGGTACCTGTAAATCCGGAGAAGGAAAGGCTGTATGAGGCGTACGAGCTGTGCTCGAAGCTGTATCATTTTTTGCTCAAGAATACACAGCACGGTCAAGAAGCCATGGCATACCTTCGATCCCGGGGCTTTAACGACAAGCTGATTGACCAATTCGGACTCGGCTTTGCACCTGACCGCTGGGATACGCTGGTTCAGTTTCTGGGGAAACGGGAATTTGACCTGCTGGAAATGGAGAAGGGCGGACTGCTCTCTGCCCGTCAGGACCGTGACGGCTATGTAGACAAGTTCCGCAACCGGATTATGTTTCCGATTCATGACCGCAACGGACGGGTGATTGCTTTTGCGGGGCGGATCCTTGGAGAGGGTCAGCCGAAGTACCTGAACTCTCCCGAGAGCCTGCTGTTTAACAAGAGCCGTACGCTGTACAATTTACATCAGGCCAAGACGTCTGTCCGCAAGCAGCGTCAGATTATTCTGTGCGAGGGATATGGAGATGTCATCTCGACCTGGGAAGCGGGGTTTCAGAACGTCGTCGCTACAATGGGCACTTCCCTGACAGAGCAGCAGATTTCGGTGATGAAATCGATGGCTGAAGAAGTCATTGTTTCGTATGACGGAGACCGGGCAGGACTCAATGCGGCGATGAAGGTGCTGCCTATGCTGGAGAACGCCGGGCTGAAGGTCAGGATTGCTCTGCTGGGTGATGGACTGGACCCGGATGATTATTACCGGAAGTACGGCGGGGATCGTTACCGCCATGTGCTGGAGAACGCAGCGGCCTCCACGAAATTCAAGCTTATATATCTGAAAAAAAACCATATACTGCTAGAAGAACAGGGCAAAATCGCTTATACCCGTGAAGCGCTCCCGGTCATTGCGGAGCTCAGCTCCTCAACAGAGAGGGAGGTATATTTGCGGGAATTGGCTACCGAGCTTCAGCTGTCTTATGAAAGCTTGAAGCAGGATTGCAATTTGCTGCGCCAATCCATGCAAAAAATGAACGAGCATGGGGATAATCCGGACAAAAGGTGGAATAATGGTAGGCATAAAAAAGGGCAGATCGCCGCACCGGCGCTGCTGCCAGCCTATCATGCCGCGGAACGGAGGCTGCTCTCCTTAATGCTGCAGGATGAGGAAGCGGCCAGGTATGTGGGCGAGCATCTCGGCGAAGCTTTTAACATTGAAGATCATGCGGCGATTGCTGCTTATCTATATGCTTATTACGCGCAGAACAAGCCGCCGGATCCCAGCCGGTTTATGTCTTCACTTCATGACGACCGATTAGAGAAAACGGTAAGCTCGATTTCGATGATGGAAAATCCGCAGGAGTGGAATGTTCAGGTGCTGGATGACTGCATCCGCGAGGTTCTCAAATATCCGAAGCAGAAACAGATCGCCGAGAAGAAAGAAGAAATGATGAAAGCGGAACGGTCCGGTGATTTTTTGCGAGCCGCCCAAATAGCAAGTGAGATTATTGCCCTAGAGAGACAGTGACGGCTATGCTTGATTGTTTCTAGGGAGGAGGGAGTCGAAAGAATGGCGAAGGATCAGCATACTGAACTAGAAACGGAATTTACGCTGGATCAAGTCAAGGACCAATTGATTGAACAGGGTAAAAAGAGATCCGTACTTAGCTATAAAGATATTATGGAGAAGCTGTCTCCATTTGATCAGGACCCGGAACAGATGGAGGAATTCTACGAGCAGCTCGGCGACCTGGGGATTGAAGTGGTTAATGAAAATGACGATGACCGGGAGCGCCGCCAGTCTGATGACGCGGAAGATAACCATACTGAGGATTTCGGGTTTGACGAGGATCTGTCGCTGCCACCTGGCATCAAAATCAACGATCCCGTGCGGATGTACCTCAAGGAGATCGGCCGGGTACCGCTGCTATCCGCAGATGATGAGGTGGAGCTGGCGAAGCGCATTAATCAAGGAGACGAGGAAGCCAAGCGCCGTCTGGCCGAAGCTAACCTTCGCCTCGTAGTCAGTATCGCCAAGCGGTATGTAGGACGTGGCATGCTGTTCCTGGATCTGATTCAGGAGGGCAATATGGGCTTGATTAAAGCCGTTGAGAAATTCGATTACGAAAAAGGCTTTAAATTCAGTACGTACGCAACCTGGTGGATTCGTCAGGCGATTACCCGGGCGATTGCCGACCAGGCTCGTACCATTCGTATTCCTGTTCATATGGTGGAAACGATTAATAAGCTGATTCGTGTCTCGAGACAGCTGCTGCAGGAGCTGGGCCGTGAGCCGTCTCCGGAGGAGATTGCGGCTGAGATGGAATTGAGCGTCGAGAAGGTTCGGGAGATTATGAAGATCGCGCAGGAGCCGGTGTCTTTGGAAACGCCGATTGGTGAAGAGGACGATTCCCACCTGGGAGACTTCATCGAGGATCAGGAAGCGCTGGCACCAGCCGACGCGGCGGCTTATGAGTTATTAAAGGAGCAGCTGGAGGATGTCTTGGATACGTTGACCGAGCGGGAAGAGAACGTGCTGCGTCTTCGCTTCGGGCTGGATGACGGCCGTACCCGGACGCTGGAGGAAGTGGGCAAGGTGTTTGGCGTTACGCGGGAGCGCATTCGTCAGATTGAAGCGAAGGCACTGCGCAAGCTTCGTCATCCCAGCCGCAGTAAGCGTCTGAAGGATTTTCTCGAGTAACGCTGTTCTTTGAGGCCTTCTGCATTGTTGCAGCAGGTCTTTTTTTCATCCTGGGGTGAGTTGTATGAGAAGTTTTTTCTTGCTTCTTTTGGAATTAATTCCTTGATTTACTTGAATTAATTTTAGCTCTTTTCATGGATGATTGCAAACCATATTGCAAAGGGAGTCCACGATGAAACTTTCAAATCGTTTACAAGCTATACTGAACCGGATTCCGCCAGGCTCCAGAATGGCCGATATCGGTTCGGATCATGCCCTGCTGCCATCGGCAGCCGTTCAGGCAGGTGTGTGCCTCTCCGCTATTGCGGGCGAGGTTAATCAGGGTCCCTATGAGGCGGCTCAAAGACAGGTGCGTCAGGAAGGCCTTGCCGGCTCCATATCTGTTCGAAAAGGAGACGGGCTTCAGGTTCTTGAGCCTGGCGAAGCCGATGTCATCACGATTGCAGGTATGGGCGGAAGCCTGATTGCGGCCATTCTGAACAACGGCCGGGACAAGCTGACGGGTGTCAGCCGTCTCGTGCTGCAGCCGAACGTGGGTGAGGACATTTTGCGAAAATGGCTGCTGGCACATGGCTGGGTACTGGTGGATGAGTGCATTCTTGAAGAAGATGGCAAAATTTACGAAGTGCTGACGGCTGTACCTGAGGAAGGATCAGAGTCCTCTAACGGGATGCTGTATCAGGAATATACGCTGGACTGCGGCATTCTCTTGTCAGCCGATTGGCTGCTGCGCTTCGGGCCTATTTTGATCAAGCAACCAACCGCGGTGTTTGCTGAGAAATGGAGCTCGGAGCTGCGCAAGACAGAAGGGGTGCTGGCGATGGTGGAGCAGTCTCAGTTACCTACAGCCGAGGTCAAGGCTAAGGAGCTGAAGGACCATATTCACATGATCAAGGAGGTGCTGTCATGCTTGCGAAAGGACAAACCGTAATTCAGCATATGGAGCAGCTGGCTCCGAAATCTGCAGCCGAGCCCGATGACCGGATTGGGCTGCAGCTGGGAAGTCTAAATAAGGAAATCTCTCAGGTTCTCATCGCTCTGGATGTGACAGAGGAAGTGGTGGATGAGGCTGTGGCAGCGGGTGTAGATCTGATCATTGCGCATCATGCCATCATTTACAGACCGTTGAAGGGCCTGCAGACAGATACCCCTATGGGGCGGATCTACGAAAAGCTGATCAAGCATGATATTGCCGTGTACATCAGCCACACGAATCTGGACATTACCGAAGGCGGGATGAACGACTGGATGGCCGAGGCGCTCGGTATCCAAAATCCGGTCAGTATTCATGAGGTGCATACGGAAACGCTGTACAAGCTGGTAACCTTTGTCCCCAAGAGCCATCATCAGGAGGTGCTGGATGCTGTCCTGAACGCCGGCGCCGGTCATCTTGGTGAGTACAGCCACTGCAGCTTCAATACAGAGGGCTTTGGTACCTTTATGCCTTTAGCCGACAGCTCTCCGTTCATCGGAGCTCCGGGAAAGCTGGAGCGGGTCGACGAGGTCAGAGTGGAGACCATTGTTCCTGACGGAATCCGTAAAAAAGTGGTTCAGGCCTTGCTAAAGCACCACCCATACGAGGAGGTTGCTTATGATCTGTACCCGCTGGAGCTGAAGGGCCGCACATTAGGCCTTGGCCGTACCGGAAAGCTGCGGCAGGAAATGACCCTGGAGGATTTTGCCGAGGTGGTGAAGCAGCAGTTAGACGTTCCTCATGTCAGAGTTGTGGGGAAACCGGGCAGGGTGATCCGGAAGGCGGCTGTAATTGGCGGGTCCGGCGGCAAGTTTATGCATGCGGCGATGTTCAAGGGCGCCGATGTGCTCGTCACCGGCGATGTGGACTACCATACAGCCCTGGACGCGCTCGCGGCCGGTCTGTGCCTCATTGACCCCGGACATAATGCAGAGAAGATTATGAAGGAGAAGGTCGCCCTCTGGCTGAGTGAGAAGCTGAAGCAGCAGGGCGCCGCCACGAAGGTAACTGCGTCCAGGATCAATACCGAGCCGTTCCGCTTCATGTAATCTGGATATGGCGTTTGACTCCCGCAAACATTGGGAGATTTTAAGGGTTGTAACCCTCACATCCAGGCTGTATACTATGTAGTGTTGTCCGAAAAGTTTGACAGACAATCGCTGGCGGTGAGAACCGCGAGAGGAAAGTCCGGGCTCCACAGGGCAGGGTGCTGGATAACGTCCAGTCAGCGCGAGCTGAAGGATAGTGCCACAGAAATGGACCGCCGATGGCCGCGTCAGCGGCACAGGCAAGGATGGAACCGAGGTGTAAGAGACCCCGAGGAATGCTGGTGACTTCATTCCTGGTAAACCCCACCTGGAGCAAGACCTAATGGAGCGCAGCCTTCTTCGAGAAGGCAGCCTTAGCCCGAGGCGCGTTCAGGTTGGTCGCTGGAGCCGTTCAGTAATGACCGGCCTAGATAGATGATTGTCGCTTATGGTGGCAGGGTAGTTCCCGTTATGACCACGAAGAGCACAGAACCCGGCTTACGGCAAACTTTTCTAACTGCAACGGCCTGATTGATGTATGTACGAAGCGCTTGATCCTTGCATGGAGGATCAAGCGCTTTTTCGTGCTGGTAAAGGACAGGTGTCCATACCCTTTTGTCCTGCGTGCATATGCTGGTATCATCAATCGAAAGGAGTTGAACCGCATGTCACTGGCAAGACCATGCCCGCCGGTATGTCCTCCGGTATCTCCCATTGTGTGTGAACCGATTGTCATCGTCAGAGACCATTATGTCCCGCAGATTGTACCGGTCATTCACCCGATCCAGGTTATTGACAAAGTTCACTGTGTCCCTGTAGAACAGCATATTTATACGTATACAGAAGGAGAGGCTGTTGCCGCTGCAGCAGTGTCCGGTAAAGCTTCCCGGAAGTCACGCAAATCCAAGTCCCGCAGCAAGAGATAAAGATGTACACAAAGCAGCCTGGAACCCTCCATAACAGGAGCGGGGTCCAGGCTGCTTCCAGATGGAGATTGCGGCTACCTGCCATATCATCTTATCACGGCATCTGCTGCTGTGTGCACGGGTTATTCCGTTCGCTTGACAGAGCCGTTCAGCCGCTTGATCTCTTCCTGCATCCGGTTCAGGACATGATGCGGCCATAGCTGCAGCGGCACTTCACTGCTGTCCGCAGCCTGAAGGGATCGAAATACATCAACCTGACCATTTCCAAAATATATGTCTTTGCCGGGATCGCCCAGATCATGAGCCTGGGAAATCATCAGGTCCATGACCTCCCGGTTCGTCAGCTCCGGATTTAGCGATCGGATCAGGCCCGCTATGGCTGCCACATGCGGACTGGCCATGGAGGTGCCGGAGAGGGCGGCATACTGGTTATCGGGATAGGTGCTTGCAATGTTCGTACCCGGCGCGGTCACGTCAATGTAGTCGCCGTAATTGGAATATTCAGCCCTCGTCATATCCGGATTGGTTGCTGCTACCGCGAGCACCTCGGGATATGCCGCAGGGAAGCCGGGGCGCTCTGTATTGTCATTGCCGGATGCCGCGACGAGCAGGCAGTCACGGTCATAAGCATACTTGATGGCGTCATGCAGAAACTGAGAATCGGCATAGTTGCCGAGGCTCATATTAATCACTTTCGCACCATGGTCGACGGCCCAGATTATCCCCTCAGCCACTGCGTAGGTCGTACCCGAGCCGCTGCTGTCCAGCGCTTTGATCGGCATGATCTTGTTATACCAGCTCATGCCGGCGACGCCTTCGCCATTGTTGATCAAGGCGCCGATGATGCCGGCTACATGTGTGCCATGACCGACATCATCATTCGGAGATTGATCCGGGTTAACGACGTTATAGCCGTCCACGAGACGCCCGTTCAAATCGGTATGCTGGAGGTCAACGCCCGTGTCGATCACAGCAATGACAACATCCTCGCTTCCCTTGGACAGCTCCCAGCCCTGCTGGGTTTGGATGGCCGGGAGATTCCACTGGTACTGGGAGAAGAGAAGGTCATTCGGGAGATTGCTGTTCTCGGTTCTCTGGCTCGGCGCTGCACTGGACGTCGTGTTGGTCAGGTACAGATAATGGGGCTCGGCATAAAGCGGAGTCCACTTCTCTGTGAAATAGGATTTCAGCTGAGGATAGGTCATATTTGCAGACTGAAATACATAAGCGTATCCTAGCTTTCGAGGAGATTTCCCCGAAATATCCTTCATCATTTGCTGCATGTCTCCCTGATCCAGGTCCTCCCGGAAGGAAACTACAATTTCATTCTCGTAATAATGGCTTGCCTTCTCGTTGTCATGACCGGTCTTTACGGTCAAGTCCCGGAGGGTATCACTATGAACGGATTCCACTTTGTACATCCCCTCCTTCGGATAAGGAATCAGGCGCAGGTTCTTACGCTGATGATCCTTGACCTGGGACATGACAATATGATTGACCGTGGCAATGGCTCCGAAGGACCCATCTGTAGAAGGCTCTGCTGTAATGTAAAAGCTGTCTTGTCCCGAAGTAAATAAAGGGGACTGATAGGCTTTGTTCAGCTTCAGCTGCTGCCGGGCCTCCTTCATATACTTGAGATAAGAGGTGCTGCTTTGCTTGAGGCTGGAGCCGTCACGCAGCACCTCCTCGGAATGGCCGCTGTTCAGGTTAACCCAGATCAGGCTTTCGTAGCGGCGGTGAGAGCGCTGATGCTCCGACAGGAAGGCGCGCACAGCCCGGGGAGTTTCCAGCTGTGTATGGCTCAGCATCGACTGGAGGTGCTGCTTCGTATCCATCCGGCTAAGCCGGTCGGTCACCTCCAGATCGCCATCCAGGGCAGACAGCTTTATCGTCTTTTCCTGTGCAGGAGAGGCCTCCTCATGCTGCGCTGCTTTTTCCATGTGCGGCTGTGATTGTGAAGGTTCGGGATCAGGACTAAGCAGAAAAAAGAGGGACAGGCCCAGCAGTGAAGCGGCCATTACATAGCTCCAGATCCGGCTTGATTTCATGGTCTTTAGGTCACCTCGCAGGCATCATTTTTCCTTTAGCGTAACGATTGAGACGCAATTTTATGCGTCAGAGCGGCGGAAGGCGGTTACTACAAGGATAAGCATGCTGAGCAAGTGACAACATTTAGGCGTGAAAGCATTTTAAAAATGGACATATTTATGATAGGATAGTACATGACATTGGCCGCAGAATTCTACTCTCAACCGGCCAGTAACATTAAGGGGGAGCAACCGTAATGCCAGCTGACAATCTTCAGAATCTGTGTGCGGAGACAAGGGAAAAACTGAAATCCGCCATAAGCATGATCGAGCCATTTCTAAATGAACACACCCTGTCTCAGCTAGCCGCAGACCAGGATGAAGAGACTGTTCAATTTTACAAGGGATTTCTTTCCGATCTCCGCCATCTGCTTGCGTTCTCTGAGGTTTCTTACGAGAAGCTGGGTGTTGTGCAGCGCCGTTCGAACTTCGATGAGGATTTCGCACACAAGGCGTTGTATAACGTGTACCACCGCTGTGTAAACGTCTTCTTCTACCCGAAGAACGAGAGCTATTCCGAGGATGGACGCTATGCTTACACAGGTCAGGACGCGATTCGTTTCCGCAAGAAGCCGGTTCGTCCGGTAAGAGATGTCATTTTGAACATTACCCGAACCTATGAAGAGCTGCGTGACGATCTGGCTTATTACGAAAGCGACTACCTTACAGAACGCCGTCTTCAATCTGAACGTAAACACGCTTAACCTTATACTGTGAACAGGGGATGCCGATAGTGGCATCTCTTTTTTTGTATGGTTTAACACCATCTAACATGCCGCAGGGTGTATACGCCTTTCGTGGAAAGGAGAAAATGTTGATGAGGTGATGACAAATGGCCAATGGAGCCAAGCCATATGTGAAATGCAGTGTGAGTAACTGCAATTATTGGGGAGAACAAAATGTCTGTCAGGCCGACATGATCATGATTGAAATTGACAAGCATTCCGATGTACATCTAAATGATGAATTTGCCGGTGAGGCGTTTGTGGACAACCACCGGGTTGTTGCTGACACCTCGTCGTCCACCTGCTGCTTAACCTTCAGGCCAAAAGAGTAAGCAAAGAGCCCCTCTCGTTCAGGTACAGAGATAACAGACCATGGAAGCAAGCATGACTTCAGGGAGGTCTCATTCATGAAAAAGCACGACAGCCGCAGTCGGCGCAAAGAAACTCAGTTTAAGGTCGTGGAATCGCAGCGCAGCCGCACCGATTATCCGCGGCGTGAGCATCAGGAAGAATACGGCACAGAAATTATGCCGCCGTACAGCATGAATACTACCCAAGAGGATCGCAGTGAGCAAAGTGGCTACACAGCAGCCAAGGATGTGAACACCGGCAAAGCCGTCGGCTATGTGGGGCTCGTCATCGGGATCTTCGCCCTGTTTATGTGGTCCGTTATTCTGGGTCCCATTGCCGCGGTAACCGGCTATTATTCTTTTGCCCAAGGCAGCCGGACACTGGGCGCCTGGGGGATTGGCCTCGGTCTGATCGCGACGGTAAGCTACTTTGTATTAATTCCGTTCGCCCGGTAACTCATCGCAAAAAAGTCAACCACAGGCCGTCTTTTGCAGTCCATGCAAAACGGCCTGTTGTGCTGAAATCAACACTTTTTATATTTTTTGTCATTGACCTCTGGTTCCCGGTGACAAAAGGATGTAAAATGGAACCAGACCTTGAAGAAAGATGTGATACAAGCTATGCACGTGATCCCGCTTCAAAGTGATAAGACGGTCGTGTATTCCTTCAGCGCCCATAATGCAGACAAATCTAGCTTACAGACGCAGAACACCATGCTCCCGAGGCAGAGTGGACAGACTGCGGAGTTCGCTGCCGTACTGAGCCAATCCATGGATGCCTCCAGTATGCCCATGCCGGAACAGCCGGTTCAGCTCGCTCCCGGAGTCATCTGGAAGGATGGACTATTGTGGCAGCAGCTGAATACTGACAGTGAGGTGTCTGCTATTGCGCAAAGTGCTAGCGGAATTCAACAGGCGTCATTACCATATAATTCCGGCGTGACAGCTGCTAAAGAGCATACAACCGGGACATCCGCATCCTATGATGGGCTGATTCAGGCTGCTGCGCAGCGGTATGGAGTGCCGGCAGATCTGATCAAAGCCGTGATTGATACGGAATCATCCTTTAATCCTCAGGCCGTTTCCTCTGCAGGCGCCAAGGGGCTGATGCAGCTAATGGATGCGACTGCCCGCGGGCTGGGAGTTCAGGATTCCTTTGATCCGGCACAGAATATTGACGGTGGGACCAAATATTTAGCGTATCAGCTGGACCGTTTCAACGGGGAAACCGGCATGGCGCTGGCCGCTTATAATGCCGGCCCGGGACGGGTATCCAGGCTTGGAATTACGTCCGATGAGGAGCTGCTGAACCGATTGGAGCTATTGCCTGCCGAAACACAGTCCTATATTTATAAAGTCTTGCAGTCTCGTACCAAATATGAGGTTTCGTGAGCCATCACACAGATACCACAAATTCATACCAGGTCAAACGGGGAAGGTTGTTGCAGGCTTAAAGGCCGCTCAGCCGTTCGTTTGATCTTTTTTCGTTTGTGAGGTTAAAGGAGGATTCACTGTGCATTATTTCGACCATGCGGCAACTACGCCGCCTTATCCGGAGGTTATTCAGACCTTGACGGACATCATGAGCCTTTATTATGGCAATCCATCTGCACTGCACCGGGCTGGAGAGGATGCAGCCAAGCTTCTGAAAAAAGCAAGAGAGGTGTGCGCCGCGGCCCTGTCAGCCTTGCCGTCCGAGATCGTCTTCACTTCCGGAGCCACAGAGGGCAACAATATGGCAATTAAGGGAGCTGCGATGCATTATCAGTCCCGAGGCCGGCATCTGATCACAGCTGTAACGGAGCACCCCTCCGTATATCAAGCGTTTCGGCAATTGGAGGAGCTGGGATGGGAAGTAACCTGGATGCCTGTCGCTGGTGACGGAACTGTCGATCCTGCAGCGCTGGCGGAGCACGTCCGTAAGGATACCGTGCTCGTCAGCATCATGCATGTGAACAATGAAACCGGAGCGGTGCAGCCGCTGGAAGACATCGGACGACGGATCAAGGAGAAGAACAGCCGCGTACTGTTCCATGTGGATGGTGTGCAGGGCTTTGGCAAGCTGCCTGTCTCTCTACAGAACTGGCAGGCAGATCTGTACACGCTGTCTGCTCATAAATTCAAGGGTCCCAAAGGAGCCGGAATTATGTATGTCAAGCAGGGCGTCCAGCTTTATCCGCTTATCGCAGGAGGATCGCAGGAAGGCGGGTATCGCGGGGGCACGGAGAATGTGGCTGCCGCAGCGGCAGTCGCGAAAGCGATGAGACTCTCGGCAGAGCGGCAAGCGGAGTTCTACGAACGGGCGAGACGGCTCAGAGACATCCTGGTGCACCATATTGCGGACATGCCGGAGCTGATGCTGAACAGCAGTGAGCATGGGGCTCCGCATATTATTCATTTTTCCTATCCGGGGCTCAAGCCAGAGGTGCTGGTCCATACCTTGGAGGAGGGAGGCTTCTTAGTTTCCACCAAGTCGGCCTGCTCCTCCAAGAGCAGCGAGCCGAGCCGGACGCTGATAGAAATGGGACGAAATGCGGATGAAGCGGCAAGCGGCATCCGGATCAGTCTGGGCTGGGAGCATACAGAGGCTGAGGTTCGAGAGCTGGGAGCTGCGCTCAAGAGCGCTGTAGCACAGCTGGCCCCAATGACGGGCAGAAAGGGGTAAATGACGGTGAAACCAACCTATGATATGCTTCTCCTCCGCTTTGGAGAGTTCACCTTAAAGGGCAAGAACCGGAACCGGTTTGAGAAAAGCATCCTGCAGCATGTACGGGCCTTGCTGAAGCCATATCCGGACGTGAATATCCTGAAGGAATACGGACGTTTATATGTCCGGTTGAACGGTCACCCCTTTGAGCCGGTGCTGGCTGATCTGAAAAAAGTGTTCGGCATTGTCTCCATCAGTCCGGTTAAGGTTTGTCCATCTGAGCTGGAGTCCATCGTGTCCAGCGCGCTCCAATTTATGAGCGAGACTAGCCTTGCGCCTTCAACAACCTTCAAGGTAAACGCCAGGCGGGTATGGAAGGCCTTCCCGCATTCCTCCCAGGACATGAATCATCTTGTCGGCTCGCCGCTGCTTCGTGCCTTTCCGCAGCTCAGCGTCAATGTGAAGGAGCCGGAGCTGGAGCTGCGGGTCGAAATCAGAGAGGATCGCACCTATTTGTTCCATGAGTCCATTCAGGGCGCAGGGGGCTTTCCACTGGGCACAAACGGCAAGGCGATGCTGCTGCTGTCAGGGGGCATCGACAGTCCGGTGGCCGCCTACTCCGCCATGCGAAGAGGGCTGGAGGTGGAATGCGTCCATTTCTACAGCTATCCATTCACAAGCCAGCAGGCCAAGGAAAAGGTCATTGAGCTGGCAGGCATTCTATCTCAGTACTCTGGCACGTTGAAGCTGCATCTCGTGCCGTTCACCGAGGTGCAGACCTCGTTCACCGGCATTGGACAGGATAACCTCATTATTACGTTTATGCGCCGGGCCATGCTGCGCATTGCCACAAGGCTTGCGGAACGGGAAGGTGCACTTGCCCTGGTTACAGGCGAGAGCCTGGGTCAAGTGGCCAGTCAGACACTGCCCAGTATGAACGTTATCGGCCGGGCGACCGAGCTGCCGCTGCTGCGGCCGCTCATTACGGCCGACAAGCATGAGATTATAGCGCTGTCCAAGGAAATCGGAACCTATGACACGTCCATTCAGCCCTTTGAGGACTGCTGCACGCTGTTTATCCCGAAATCACCGACCACCAATCCCAACCTGCGTATCGTACAGAAGGTGGAAGCGACGCTCCCGGGCCTGTCTGACAAGCTGGAGCAGGCCGTAGAGCAGACGGAAACCCTGGTCATCACTCCGGACCAATGGGCGTCCACGCATACGCAAGGGAAGGAATCCGTGATCCGGGAGGAGTGGTTCTAGAAGAGACAAGTCCCTCATATCAGTTATGAGGGAGGTGCAACATGGATACAATGCTGCTGCTCGGACAAATCTTAATGATCAATCTGGTGCTTAGTGGAGATAATGCTCTGGTCATTGCGATGGCCAGCCGGGATCTGCCGGAGCAGGAGCGGCGGCAGGCGATATGGATCGGTACAGCCGGTGCTGTCATTCTGCGATGCCTGCTCACCTTTGTGGCAGTTCTGCTCCTTAACATTCCGTATTTGCAGGCTGCCGGTGCGCTGCTGCTGCTCTGGATTGCGTTCAAGCTGATCAAGGATCAGCAGCAGGAGCATGGTGACCTGCGCGAGCCGGCCTCCATGTGGGGAGCCGTCTACACGATACTTGCGGCCGACTTTGTAATGAGCCTGGACAATGTTATTGCCATTGCGGGGCTAGCCAAGGGCGATCTGGCCCTGATGGTCATTGGCATTGTGCTCAGCATTCCCATTGTCGTGTGGGGCAGTGGCATCATCTCCAGTCTGCTGGCCCGGTTTCCACTGTTGCTGTACTTGGGTGCCGGAGTCCTCGCTTATACAGCCGGGGAGATGCTGCTGAATGATTCCAAAACCGGCGTGCTGATCCTGTACTGGCTGCCCGCGATTCATGCTCTGGTGCCCTTACTGCTTGCCTGTGCTGTCATTGCCGCGGGAGGAATGCACGGCCTGCGGCACAAGAAAGCCTAGCTCAAGAACCCGGTATACCAGGAAGGAAGACCATGACCGCATCGTTGCGGTTATGGTTTTTTTTGTCGTTTTCCGATAATATTAAGAGCATGGCATCATTCGCTTTGACTAGAGCTTCACAATGAGAAGATACATCAGACAAGAGAGGGTGATGGAATGTCCTCCAAAAAGGATTTGGCACTGGGCTTGTTCATTATCGCAGCAGGCTTGTTTATTCTCCTCGGAAAGCTGGGCTTCTTTGCATTCCTGGGCCGTAACCTGTGGCCGCTGCTGCTGCTTGTTCCCGGAGTATTGCTGCATCTGTGGTACTTTACAAGAAGAAGGTCTGCAGAGCTGTTAATCCCTGCCGGCATTTTAACGGTGTATGGCGTGCTGTTTCTGATCTGCAGCCTCGGGGGCTGGCATCTGCTGAACGCCCTGTGGCCGATTCTGATTCTGGGAGTAGGCGTCGGCATTTACGAATACGATTTTTTTGAATCTCCACGATCCCGAGGAGCCTTTCTCGTATCTTCCGGGCTGATTGCTTTATCCCTGCTGCTGCTCGTATTTACATGGTGGGGCACGAGTGTCATTTATGTGGTGGCTCTCGGTTTGATTATAGCTGGGGTGTGGATGATCTACGGTCGCAGCCGCAAAAAGAACAGCCGGTGGAGCCGGGGCTGGTAATCACGGTGGAAGTTTTCTGAAAAGACTTGATTTTTGAAGGACTTAAACGATAGAATAAGATGTATTGTTGAGGCGCGTCGGGATGGATCTAATGTCCGGCGCTTTCTTTGTGGCCCATACGAAAAGAGAGGATTTGAGATAAATTTATGCAATCGAGAGACCAAATTCGCAATATTGCCATCATCGCCCACGTTGACCATGGCAAAACTACCCTGGTAGATCAGCTGCTGCAGCAGTCCGGTATTTTTCAGCAGCACGAAACTCTGCAGGAACGAGCTATGGATTCCAATGACCTGGAGCGGGAACGCGGTATTACCATCCTGGCCAAGAATACGGCTATTACGTATAAAGACTTTCTCATTAATATCGTAGACACTCCAGGCCACGCGGATTTCGGCGGCGAAGTAGAGCGTATTATGAAAATGGTTGACGGCGTCCTGCTCGTGGTAGACGCTTACGAAGGCTGCATGCCGCAGACGAAATTCGTTCTCGGCAAGGCGCTGGCGCACAATCTGACACCGATCGTCGTGGTGAACAAGATTGACCGTCCGGCTGCCCGTCCGGCTGAGGTTATTGACGAGGTTCTGGATCTGTTCATCGAGCTTGGCGCGAATGACGATCAGCTGGAGTTCCCGGTCGTTTACGCTTCGGCGCTGAACGGAACCTCCAGCCTGGATGCAGCGCAGCAGGATGATAACATGCTTGCACTGTACGAAACGATTGTAGACCATATTCCGTCCCCGACGGAAAGCGTAGAAGAGCCGCTGCAGTTCCTGGTAACCCTGATGGACTATAACGAATACCTGGGACGGATTGCCGTAGGTCGCGTGAACCGCGGTGTAATCAAGCAGGGACAATCCGTAACGGTCATTATGCGTGACGGCTCCAGCAAGACGGCAAGAATCGAGAAGCTGTTCGGCTTCCAGGGCCTGAAGCGGGTGGAGGTTGCAGAAGCCGGCGCAGGCGATATTGTTGCCATCGCCGGCATTAAGGATATTAATATCGGAGAGACGATTGCAGATCCACAGCACCCGGAAGCGCTGCCGGTCTTGAAGATTGACGAGCCGACTTTGCAAATGACGTTCCTCGTGAACAACAGCCCGTTTGCAGGCCGTGAAGGCAAGTGGGTAACCTCCCGTAAGCTGCGTGACCGTCTCTTTAAAGAGCTGGAAACCGATGTCAGCTTGAGGGTCGAGGAGACCGACAGCCCGGACGCGTATGTCGTATCCGGACGCGGTGAGCTTCATCTGGGCATTCTGATTGAGAACATGCGCCGTGAAGGCTACGAGCTGCAGGTATCCAAGCCAGAGGTCATTGTGAAAGAGATCGACGGCGCGAAGATGGAGCCGATTGAACGCCTGATTATTGATGTACCTGAGGACAGCATGGGTGCTGTCATGGAAAGCCTGGGAACTCGCAAAGCCGAAATGGTGAACATGATCAACAGCGGCAGCGGCCAGGTTCGCCTGGAATTCCTGATCCCGGCCCGTGGCCTGATCGGCTACCGGACGCATTTCCTGACTCTGACCCGTGGCTATGGCGTGATGAACCATGCTTTCGACAGCTATGGACCGCTGCATGGCGGCCAAGTGGGCGGACGTCATCAGGGCGTGCTGATCTCTACAGAGAATGGCAACACGACATTCTACGGCATGATTGGTGTTGAAGACCGCGGAACTCTGTTCCTGGAGCCGGGCACCGAGGTGTATGAGGGCATGATCGTTGGTGAGCATACTCGTGACAACGACATTGTCGTCAACATCTGTAAAGAGAAGCAGCTGACGAATGTACGCTCGGCGACGAAGGATGACACGGTGAAGATGAAGACGCCGCGGATCTTCTCGCTGGAGCAGGCGCTGGAATACCTGAATGATGACGAGTATTGCGAAATTACGCCAAAGTCTGTCCGTCTCCGCAAGAAAATTCTGAACAAGAGTGAGCGGGAACGTGCTGAGAAGCACCGCAAAATGGCTCAAGCCAACCTGTAGCACCACGTGCCTGCTCTCTGCGGCTTGGCCGCTTCAGGTCTCTGGATAAAGGAGTGAATGATCACCGTGCAGGTCTGGTTTGCAGAGCATCCGCTGATTTCCTATATCATTATTTTTGCGCTTGTCGCTTATGTGTATAATAAAGTGTTTCGCGTCAAGCAGAAGATGCCTCTTCTGAAAGAGGTGCTGCTGTATCTGCTGATGGCATTAGGCTGCGGCATGCTGTTGATTTTTCAAATTGACAAGCTGCCGATTATTCAGTGCCTGCTCGTTGCCGTCGGCTTGATGCTCATGGTACGCATCCGTTATTTCGTAGAGGATCGTCAGAGAAAGAAGAACGAAGGTCAGCCCAAAACTCCATAGTTCCACGACCGTTTGCCGGCATATGCCGGCAACTTTTTTACCTGTGAGGCGTTTATAACTAAGAAGGTGAATGGTTATACGCCTCAATGATCTTAATGGAAAGAAAAGGTGTTTAGTTATGAGTACAGGTCAACCCAATCTTCCACCAAGAGCCCGTTCCAATGCAGCGGGGCAGAAGAAGAAAGCATCGTCCAGGAAAAAGCGCAGTCCCATTGCGACGTTGGCCAGATGGTTCTTGATCGTATGCATTCTGGTCATTCTCGGCGGAGCAGCCTATGTAGGGTCGCTGTACCTGAAGGCAGAGGACACGATCCTGAGTACAGGCAATAATAATCCGGTCCCACCGGAGAAGTCGGCGAGTGTCAAGCCGCTGACGATGCTCATTCTGGGAACAGATTACAGGCCGGAGCATCAAACCTACTTGACCGACGTTGTCATGGTCGCTGCGATGAATCCTGAGACGAACACGGCCACCCTTGTATCACTGCCGCGGGACACTTCACTCCAGCTGAAAGGCTACCGCTCGGACCGGAAGCTGAACTCATTTTATACAACCTTTAGAAATTTGGAGAAGCAGGGAGAGGCTCCGGCGGAAGAAAGAATGAAGGACATGCTGGGTCAATATTTTGATATTCCGATTGACTATGTAACCGTGCTGGATTTCCAGGGCTTCCGGGATGTTGTGGACGCTCTTGGAGGCGTGGATGTTAACGTGCAGTACAATATGTGTCACAAAGACTCCCAGGATGGCACCCATATCAATCTGAAAGCCGGCCCGCAAAGCCTGGATGGCAAGGAAGCGCTGGATTATGTCCGCTACCGCAAGTCGATGAACTGTGAGGTCAAGACTAAGGAATCCAATGACTTTGACCGGAATGCCCGTCAGAGCGAGGTGCTGCATTCCCTGATTGACCAGATGAAATCGTTCGGGGGTGCGGTCAAGGCGTATAAGGTGCTGGATGCTGTAGGTGGTAATATGACGACGGATCTGGAGAACGACCAGATGAAAAACATCATGAAGACCTACTATGATATCAATAAGAAGGATGTCCGGTTTGTGCCGATTACGGGACAGTGGCGCAGTCCGTTCGTGTACATTAACGGGGATGAGCTGCAGGCTGCCAAGCAGGCTCTGCAGGACGAGCTGGCCGGCAAGCACAGCAAGGCATCGGAGGAAGCTGCAGAGAATTCCGCTTCCGGATCTTAAGATTTGCAGTCAAGTTTTCAGAGGTTGTATAATACAATAAAGCATATCCACATCCAAACTACAGGAGGCGTACGCGGATGTCCCACACTGTGATGTCTAAAGCAGTTATTGAGATGGTCCGGCAGTCGGCCTGTGAAGAGCCTGTCTTTTCACCGGTGTGCGGCTGTGTACTTCAGCAGGCTCTGCTGAAGCCGTGCGCTATGTTGTTTTGCTATGAGCTTGAAGTCTGATGATCTATGATCATCAGACTTTTTTTGTTGGATTGGGAGATTCATAGTCATGGAGAGGAGGTGATTGCTTTTTAGATTCAGCAGCTTTAATTCAGCTTAATTCAGCCGCATTCAAAAGGGTTCCTATCTTGTTATGAAGAAGCTGTGGAGGGGATATCGATGAAGAAAATATTTGTACTGGATACTAATGTTCTACTGCACGATCCCAAAGCGATCTTCGCTTTTGAAGAGCATGAGGTCATTATCCCGGCCGTTGTTCTGGAGGAGATCGATTCCAAAAAGCGAAATGCGGATGAGCTCGGCCGTAACGCACGCTCTGTATCCCGCCTTCTCGATAGTCTTAGGCAGCAGGGACAGCTTCACGACGGCGTACCGCTTCAACATGGAGGAAGTTTGAAGGTAGAGCTGAATCATCGCAGCTTTGTTAAGGTTCAGGAGATGTTCAGCGAGGCTACGAATGATAACCGCATTCTGGCCGTTGCCTTGAATTATAAATTGGAAGAGGATGAGAAGGCCGCGCCACGCTCGGTGGTGCTGGTTAGTAAAGATGTGCTGGTCCGCATCAAAGCCGATGTCCTGGGCCTGACCGCAGAGGATTATTTATCTGACCGGACCGCAGATCCCAGCGAGCTGTACGGTGGGCATTGCACATTAAAGGTGCATCCATCTGTGATTGATGAGTTCTACAGCTACCGTTACCTGCCGATTTCCCAGCTGGGACTGAGCTACAGCTTAAATCCGCATGAATTTGTCATTCTAAAGGATGAGATGGGAAGCGGCAAGTCAGCCCTGCTGAAGGTAGATGCGGAAGCAGCCCGCCTGGAGCCGCTCTACTTGAGCAATGACCCAGTATGGGGCATATCTGCACGAAATGTTCAGCAGCGGATGGCGCTGGAGCTCCTGCTTCATGATGACATCCCGCTCGTGACCATTACCGGCAAAGCCGGCACCGGCAAGACGCTGCTCGCGCTGGCTGCTGGGCTGTGCAAGGTGGAGGATGACCATAAGTATAAGAAGCTGCTTATCGCCCGTCCCGTCGTTCCGATGGGAAAGGACATTGGCTATTTACCCGGGGAGAAGGATGAGAAGCTTCGGCCCTGGATGCAGCCAATCTATGATAACCTGGAGTTTCTGTTCGATACCAAAAAGTCTGGGGACATCGATAAGATCTTAATGGGGCTGGGCAGTATCCAGGTAGAGGCCCTGACCTATATCCGGGGACGCTCGATCCCGTCCCAGTTCATTATTATCGACGAAGCCCAGAATTTGACCCGTCATGAGGTGAAGACGATTATTTCACGGGCGGGTGAAGGCAGCAAGGTCATTCTGATGGGTGATCCGGAGCAGATTGACCATCCGTATCTGGATGCCGTCAGCAACGGCCTGAGCTACGTCGTCGATACCTTCAAGAAAGAAGGGCTTAGCGGCCATATTACCCTGACAAAAGGGGAACGGTCCAAGCTGGCTCAGCTTGCTGCAGATTTGCTCTAACTATATTTTCCGGGAAATGATTAAAGAATCTGTCCCCCAAGTAGATTCTTGTTTAACGAGGCAGCTCACTTGAGTGAGATCAGAAGCAAAACATAAAGACATGGTGGAGTCAGGGAGGTGATCCCAGCACCGCCATGTCTTTATTGTGGTCTATTGCCGCCTTCTTCAACAGGTTATGGGGAAGCGAAAGCCATCCGACCTCAAGGCTCACTTTAGACAGGCCTCGAAGCAGAAAACGTCTAAACCCTCGGTTGTTCTCTGCGCACAGCACTCTCAAGCTTATCGCTGGTCAGGGAGGCCCTAGATCTTGAGGGACAGCCTCTTTATTTTCTGGATAAGGTGGCGTGATGAAGTGACAATTAACAGAAAAAGGTAGGACAAGCATGATGCAAGTCTGGTAATATAAGGGCAGAAATCTGAAAAAGGGAGTGATTCAAGCCGTGAGGCGCCGAAAATACGGTTTCTTGTTCGCAGTGCTGCTGTTGTCATTAACCAGCTTATCACCAAGCTTCGATATCACTCCTAGTGGTGTGCGGGAGCTTCCCGGTGAAGCTCTACTCCCGGCGGATCCGTCGCCGGGGCTCGAAAAGCCCGATCCCGGGCCCATTACGGTCGGTGTCAGCATGGGGGAGAAGGAGCTGACCCAGCTGAACCAGTGGAATGAGCAGTTTATGGAGCTGAACTCCATTGAGGTCAACATTGAGAATATGGAAGACTGGGATGAAGGCAGCATGACAGAGCGTCTCCGGCTGGGTGAAGGACCGGATATACTGCTGCTGGACAGTCATTATATTAAGCCGCTGGCCATCAAAGGCCTGCTGTTTCCTCTGGAGGCGGTGCCATCCGGAATCCCGGAATCCGCTCTTCCTGCCGGGCTGCTGCCCTTGCTACAGTGGAACGGCTATCAGTGGGGCATTCCACTGGATGCTGATCCTTACGTTATGGTATATGAAGCAGGGAAGGAGCCGCCGGAGCCTGCAGCGTATCGGGAGCAGCGCAGCCCGCTGTTCTCCATCGACCCAGCGGATCCCTACGCCTTTGCTGCCGCCGTATTTGCGGCCGGAGGCAATCCCGAGCAGCCAGGAGAAGAGGAGACAGCGAAGCTGGATATACCGTCCTTTAGTAAGCTGCTGCTCCAGGAAAGCACGGAAGAGTATCAGAAGCGGATAGCTGAGGGTTCAGCGGAGCTGGCCCCTTTGCGCATCGCCGCCGCCTCTGACGTGAACCAGGATTGGCCAGAAGGCTACGAGGTTATGCTGCTTGCTCCGGACAACTCCGGCTTCGCACCAGTTATCCAGTCGCGAAGCTTTGCATTAACAGGAGGACGGGAGACCTCCAGCACCGCTCTTACGTGGGTTGGGGCAATGACCCAAGCCGCTGCCCGAAGTGATGAATGGCTGAGCGTGACCGGGCGTTATTCCTTATTATCCTCCGGAACTGTGATGGATGACAGCGCGATTACTCCGCTGCCTGCGCCGCTCGCGTTTGAGTCCCTGGACACTTATTTGCAGCAGGGGGCATCCGCACAGCTAACCTTTGGTGAGCCGGAAGGCTTCCCGGTCTATGAATCCAGTATCCAGCAGCTGCTTTCCGAATGAGCTTAGCAAGAAGGAGTGCCCGGCGCTTTTTCGGTAAAGACAGCAGATACAGCAAGAGGATGCACCCCCGGGGCTTTAACCGGTGAGGCATCCTCTTTTTGAATTAGAGATCCAGCAGCAGCTTGACCAGCAGCCGCTGGTCATCGCTGGTCACCTCTGTCGCCTTCAGGAACGAGACCAGCATCTTGGGATAGAAGTTCATATCAAATTCCTTCTGAAGCTCTTGACGGGTCGTATCCGGCAGCTCCAGCTCATTAAATACAAGCTTCTCCACCTCGAACATAATTGCATTCTCCGGTTCGTTGACGATGGAATACTGCCCTTCAATCCGCAGTGACAGACTGCCGCTTTCTCCTGCCGCGATGACCTTTCCGCCATCAAACTGAAACGCAAACGCCTCAAACACCTCGTTCTGAGCGCGCAGGAAGCGGTTCAGCTGCTCCTCGTGCAAATCGATGGTATAAGTGCGGCCATTGGTCTTTAGAATGCTCTCCCCGCTCTGGATGAAATCCGGTAGCTGCTGCATGGCATCCGCAAGGGCCCGGAAATGCCGCTTGACCTCGTACAAGCCGACATTCTCCCAATACATCGTAAACTCCTCCATAAGCCGGGTCATGGCCTCCGGATTGCTGCTTCCTTCAAGGGTGCTGTTCACCTGCTCCTCCAGCAAAACAATGCGCGAGCGCTGCCGGATCAGGCTGTCCTTCACCTCTTCCAGCTGTATGGCGTTAAGACTGGACTCTCTCTGGGCCTGACTCAGCGCCTTGTACTGCCTTTCATAATCCCCCAGCACCTGACGATCATTCTGGATCACCAGCTCATAAAATTCCATAATTCTAAAAAATCCCGAAATGCTGCTGGCCGACAAAAGCAGCGTGTACAGCTTGCTGCGCTCACCCATATAATACTCTCTCAGGATTTGCCCGGCCTGCTCGCGCCTGACGTCGATATCCTGCTCCAGCTGACGGATCTGCTTCTCCAGTGATGTCTGATCCTGCCGCAGCTCCTGCTGCCGGAGCTCGATACGCTGTATTTCTTTATCGATCTCAACGATGGACAGGCTGTCCTGCAGCAGCTGTCGCGCTTCTTCAGAGTCCACGGTCATCGGAAGGGGGGATGCTGCGATGGGAGAAGAGCCAGCCGGGGAGAATATCAAGGCCAGGCAGCAGCATATTAGGAAGCAAGGCTTCAAGAAACGTATGTACACCTCAATTACCCCCTTGAGAGAATAAACGCCATTTCGGAAGTTCTCCACTATTTAACCAGCATATGATGATCTCGACGCAAATAGAAATGCTTGTACAGCGGCTTCTTCATCCACGATTAGCCTAAGTCGATGACAAAGTAAAAAAAGCGACCGGCAATGCCTGATCGCTTTCTTACTTTGTTTACGCCGGGATCTTAAAGCGGCATACCCATATGGAAGATCGTCCAATAGCTGAAACCCGTGAAGGTTACGAGCATATAAGCCCAGAAGAGCGTAATATACGTTCTCTCCGTGAATTTAAGATATCCCAGAATTACAAAGAAGGCCGTCTGCAGGAAGAAGAGCAGAGCCATTTCAACCAATTCGCCGGCAAATGCCATTAAACCGATTGTTAACGTAAAAAAGCCGAGCACTCGGAACATGCGTGCCACGATTCATATCCTCCTCTCATATGTAAGGACCCTTATTGCTATGTACATTATACCGCCATGGCAAAAACGTGTAAACGCCTAAGTGCAGCGGCTTGTTCATTTTTTTAAAAAAGCCTGCTGGCGTATGTTCTGTCCCCAAAGTGGAAATACAATTTAGTATCAAATAGATTCTATGAACTCTATGAGAAGC
Organism: Paenibacillus algicola; assembly: GCF_005577435.1. Lineage (NCBI taxonomy): Bacteria > Bacillati > Bacillota > Bacilli > Caryophanales > Paenibacillaceae > Paenibacillus > Paenibacillus algicola. The sequence goes on from NZ_CP040396.1 coordinate 1,668,754, forward strand.
ATAGGAATGAATAAACCAGCTTTTATACCCTATTCATCAGCCGCAGGAAGCGGACGTGAAGACGGTTACTTTAGGATGTTGTTAGGAGGGTTTATAATATGTCGGCAGTGAGACAGGATGCATGGAGCGAGGAAGACGATTTAATATTGGCCGAGGTGACTTTACGGCATATTCGGGAAGGAAGCACACAGCTGGCAGCGTTTGAGGAGGTTGGCGAACGGATTGGCCGGACATCGGCAGCCTGCGGGTTCCGGTGGAATAGCTGTGTCCGTAAAAAGTATGAGGAAGCCATCGCCATCGCGAAATCCCAGCGGCAAAAGCGAAGCTATTACAAGAAGCAGCCGGCGGCAGGCGGAGCTCAGGTGGCAGGCCTGACTGAGGCAGATTTTGCGCCAGAGGGCTACAAAGGAGAAACGGCCAGCGAGGAATCACTGTCCATTGATGCGGTCATCCGTTTTCTGCGGCAATGGAAGGGCGGGCTGCAGGAAAGCGGAAAGCAGCATCGCGCGCTGGAGCGTACACTTCGGGAGAAGGAAGAGGAGCTTGCCCGCTTGCGGAGTGAAAATGCGCGTCTGTCCCAGGAGGTTAGCCTGGTCAAGACGGATTATCATGTCGTGAATGATGATTACAAGGCATTAATTCAGATTATGGACCGGGCCAGAAGACTCGCTTTTTTGAGCGAGGAAGAGGAAGAGCTGAAGACTCGATTCAAGATGGATGCCAACGGCAATCTGGAGCGGATCGAATAGCGCCCCGCAGTGATATGCAGATCCAGCCAGCAAGGAAATAGCGGCACAGGAGTTGAGCCTGAGCCGTTGTTTCCTTGTTTTATTGTACAGAAAATTTCGTGCCTGCATGGGCAGGGGTGTGCCATTTCATATATACTATACAGCAAAAACCTAAAGATAGGCGGAGTGCAGTAATGCTGAGTATACATATTGTCGGAGCAGGCTCGCTAGGCCTGCTGTTCGCAGGCCGGCTGGCATATGCGGGAGCGCGGGTGACGCTGTGGTGCCGGACTCGGGAGCAGAAGGAAGTCATTCAGCACAGCGGAATCGTAATCCGGAATCTGGAGGGACAGGTAGCCATCCAGGCCGCAGATCAGGAGCGGCTTACAGTAAGCTCTATTGATGAGTATCATGGGCGGGGAGGGCCGCAAGATGCAGACTTTACCCTGCTGACTGTGAAGCAGGGAGCTGTTAAGGAGACTGCGGAACAGCTCTTTGTGCCCTATCAAGGACACCGCCTGGTCTGTCTGCAGAATGGTACGGGACATGTTCAACGGCTGAACAAGCTTCTCCCTGCCTGGCAGGTGTACACGGCAGTGACGACAGAAGGGGCTAGCAGAGCGGGGCTCGCAGAGGTCGTGCATGCGGGCTCTGGGGAAACGCATCTGGGCCTGATGAAGGCTTTGCATCCACAGGAGCCTGCATTACAAGGGGCACCTGGGAATCATAGCGGTAACGGGGAGCTGGAGCTGAAGAATCTGATGCATCAAGCAGGATTTAAGACCTTTCTGTCGAATTCATTGGATAAATTCATGTACCGGAAGCTGCTGATCAATGCCGTCATTAATCCGTTAACTGCACTTTGGCGTGTCACAAATGGAGAGCTGCTGGCCTCAGACGAACGGATTGCCTTCATGAGATTGCTGTATGAGGAGGGGACGGCGGTGTACCGCGCCTGTGGAATCTCCTATGACGAGGATTTATGGGAGCGCATTCTCGGTGTCTGCCGCGCCACCTCGGGCAACACCTCCTCCATGCTGAGGGATGTGGAGGAGGGGAAGGAAACGGAAATTGCTGCTATTAACGGAAGCATTGTGCATCTGGCTGAGGGATGCGGGGTACAGGCTGCGGCCCATCGTCTCATTTGGCGGCTGATCGAAGGCTTACACCATTAAAGGAGGCATGCGTCATGAACATTCTCATCGCAATGAGTGCGGTGCCGTTTATACCCGGCGGACTTGCTTATGGAATCGCCTACTACCGAACCCGGGATAAGAAGCAGGCGATTCGAGTCTCTATGGACGTTACGACCCTATTCCTATTAATATCTGTGTCTGCGCTGTTTAACATTTTGTTTGAATCCAGATGGGGATTCTACCTGACGCTGCTGCTGCTGCTTATTACAGCCGGGATTATTGGCGGAGCGCAGAACCGCTGGAAGGGCAGGGTGGATGGCCGGCGCCTGTTCCGTGTCGTCTGGAGACTGGCGTTTGTGACGATGAGCATCAGCTACATATTGTTTATATTTATTGGCGTGGTTCAATACATATTCCAGGTGATGTGAGGGGAAGATAGGCTTATGTCATCCCGGCATCATCTCAAGCAAGTCCTGCAGGGAGCATCCTGCAGGGCTTTTTTTGATGAACTTCAGCTTCAGCTTGAACGATCAGGAATTAGAAAAAGGAGCGTATAAGATGAAAAAGCGCACGTATCACCTGCTGCTCATGACAGCCCTGCTTGCTTGTGGATCCCTGCTTGGCGCCTGCGGAGCAGGCAATCAGGAGGAGGCTGCAGGCGACAAGCCCCGGGAGCAGGTATTCCGGATGAATATTGCATCCGAGCCGCCAACGCTGGACCCCGGACAAGCGCAGGACAATAACTCTAATACGATCATTAATGCCATTTTTGAGGGACTGACACGCAAAGGGCCGGACGGTGAAGAAGTTCCCGGTACTGCGGAGTCTTGGACGATCTCAGAGGACGGCTTGACGTATGTATTTTCCCTGCGACAGGATGCCAAATGGAGCAACGGTGATCCTGTCACGGCGAAGGATTTCGAATATGCCTGGAAACGGGTGCTGGATCCTTCCTTTGCGCCTGCTCCTCCGTATGCTTACCAGCTGTACTATATCAAAAATGCCGAAGCCTACAATCTGGGAGAGCTTGATCAAGCCGAAGACGTCGGCGTCAAGGCGACCGATGATTATACGCTGGAGGTTACACTGGAGAACCCGACGCCGTATTTTCTAAGCCTGATGTCGTTTCAGACCTACTTCCCGCTTCACGCCTCTGTCAAGGACAATGAGAAATGGGCTACCCAGCCCGAGACGCTGATTGGCAACGGACCGTTCAAGCTGGCTTCCATGACCAAGGGACAGAAGATTGAGATGGTAAAGAATGACCAGTATTGGGATCAGGATAACATCAAGCTTGAAAAAGTGCAGATGAGCATCGTCAACAGCTCGGCCACCGAGCTGTCCAGCTACCGCAACAATGAGCTGGATTATGCCGGTCATCCCGTAGGCAATATCCCGACAGATCAGCTGGCGGCGGTCAAGGAGCAGATGCCGGACGAGCTGAACATCAAGGGGATTTCGTCCACCTATTTTTATGTGTTCAATACGACTCAGGAGCCTTTTGATAATGTGAATATCCGAAAAGCGTTCTCCATGGCCATTGACCGGCAGGCCATTGTGGACAAGATCACGCAGGGCGGACAGCTTCCGGCCTATGGCTTCGTTCCGCCGGGGATCAAGGGGAAGGAGGAGGAGTTCCGCACAGAGGTCTCGGAGAACTATTTTGAAGAAAATATAGAAGAGGCCAAACAGCTGTTAGAGCAGGGCATGAAGGAGAAGGGCTATACGGAGCTGCCCGCGGTCACCCTGATCTATAACTCCGATGATAATCACAAGAAAATCGCCCTTGCGATCGTCGATATGTGGAAGAAAAATCTCGGCGTCAACGTCTCGGTTCAGAATCAGGAGTGGGGTGTGTTTCTCAAGAACCGGACCGATCTCAACTACCAGATCGCCCGGGCAGGGTGGGGCGCAGATTACAATGACCCCATGACCTATATTGATATCTGGAAAACAGGCAGCGGCAACAATGATACCGGCTTCTCGAACGCAGTCTATGATCAGCTGGTAGAGGATGCTTATGCCACGGATGATCATACCCAGCGTATGGACTTGATGGCTCAGGCTGAAAAAATATTGGTCCAGGAGCAGCAGATCGTGATGCCAATCTACTATTACTCCAGCGTCTCCTTGATCAAGCCCTGGATGAAGGGCATCGGCATTGACTTCAAGGGTGATATTGATTTTACACGCGCCTATGTAGAGTGATGCTGATGTCAAGGAGGGTACAGAATTGAAATACGTAGGGAGCAAGTTTTTGTATATGCTGGTTTCGTTGTTCATTCTGATCTCCGCCACTTTTTTTCTGATGAAGGCTATACCGGGAGACCCGTTTATGGGGGAGAAGAAGCCTTCCCCTGAAATCCTGGCAAGGCTGATGGAGCAGTATGATCTGGACAAGCCGGTCTTTCAGCAATATACAAAATACTTAAGCAACATCGCCGCCGGAGATTTCGGCTTGTCCATGAAGCAGCAGAACCAAAGTGTGACAGAGATCATTGTCGATACGTTTGGCCCATCCCTGCGGCTGGGGCTGGCTGCGATTGTCCTCTCTGTCCTCGTCGGCGTACTGCTGGGCATGCTGGCTGCCCTCTATCACCGGAGGCTTATTGATAACACGGCGATGATTCTCTCGGTGCTGGGCATTGCCGTTCCCAGCTTCGTGCTGGCATCGCTGCTGCAATATGTTCTCGCGGAAAAAGCTGGACTGTTTAACGTTATGGGCTTTGACGGCCCTCTCGATTACGTGCTGCCGGTCATTGCGCTTTCCGCCCAGCCCGTGGCCTTTATCGCCCGCCTGACGCGCTCCAGCATGCTGGAGGTGCTGCACTCGGATTACATCAAGACGGCCAGGGCCAAGGGGCTGAACGGGCTGGCTATCATGCTTCGTCACGTGATCCGGAACGGTATTCTGCCGGTGGTGACGTATGTGGGACCGATGACGGCCAACGTGATTACAGGCTCGGTGGTCATCGAGCAGATTTTCGGGATCGGCGGCATTGGCAAGCAATTCGTCGACAGCATTACCAACCGGGATTATACGGTCATTATGGGCATTACCATTTTCTATGGCATTCTGCTTATGCTGGCCCGGTTTATGACGGATATCGCGTATGGCCTGATTGATCCCCGGATTAAGCTGAGCAGCGGGAAAGGGGGCTCCTGATGGCAGTCAATAGTAATGCGACACACAGCTTTGACGAAGCCCTGAAGGCGGAGGACTTTCAGAAGATCGGTCCGGATGAGAAGCAATCGGAGGTCATTCAGCGCGAGAGCCTTTCCGCCTGGCGGGATTCCTGGGAACGCTTGAAAAAAAACCGACTCGCCATGGCAGGTATGCTCATCATGCTGCTGATCCTGATCATGGCGGTCATTGGACCGATGATCTCGGTCTATGATTACGAAACGAATGATCTGATGAGCACGAATCTGCCCCCTTCCGCAGAGCACTGGTTCGGGACAGATGATCTCGGACGAGACGTCTTCGTTCGCACCTGGATGGGCGCGCGAATCTCCTTGACGGTAGGGCTGGCAGCGGCGGCGATCGATCTTGTAATCGGCGTGATCTACGGCGGGTTGATGGGGTATTTCGGAGGCCGTGTAGATGAAATCATGAACAAATTCGCCGAGATTTTATACTCCATCCCTTACTTGCTGGTTACGATTCTGCTGCTCGTCGTCTTCGAGCCGAGCTTGGGCACGATCATTCTGGCACTGACCATTACAGGCTGGATTAATATGTCCTGGATCGTGCGCGGGGAAATTATGCAGCTAAAGAGCCGCGAATATGTCCTTGCCTCCCGGTCCATGGGCGCCGGCACGTCACGGCTGCTGTTTCGCCATCTCATTCCGAACGCCATGGGTCCCATTATCGTGACGCTGACCCTGTCGGTGCCGAATGCGATTTTTGCGGAATCGTTTTTAAGCTTCCTTGGATTGGGTGTGCAGGCACCCGTTGCGTCCTGGGGCTCGATGATCAATGATGCGTTATCGGGCTGGATGTATTATCCCTGGCGGATGCTGTTTCCGGCGCTGTTCATCAGCTTGACGATGCTCGCCTTCAATATTTTCGGGGACGGGCTGCGGGATGCGCTGGATCCGAAGCTGAAAAAGTAGGAGTGTGATGAAAATGGACCCGATTTTACAGGTCAAGGACCTGAATGTTTCTTTTGAGGTCAGGGGCGGAGAGGTGAAGGCGGTCCGCGGCGTGAGTTTTGAGGTCCATAAAGGCGAGACTGTCGCCATCGTAGGGGAGTCCGGCAGCGGTAAAAGCGTGACCGCCCAAAGCATTATGCGTCTGATTCCCTCACCGCCGTCGCGGATCAAGCGAGGGGAGATTCTGTTCAAGGGCGAGAACCTGCTGCAAAAAAGCAACAAGCAGATGGAAGCCATCCGCGGCAAGGATATCGGCATGATATTTCAGGACCCGATGACTTCTTTGAATCCGACGCTCAAGATCGGACGCCAGATCACAGAAGGGCTGGAGAAGCATCAGGGCCTGTCCTCTTCCGCTGCCAAAAGCAGAGCCGTGGAGATGCTGAAGCTGGTCGGCATCAAGCATGCCGAGGAGCGTTTTCATCAATATCCTCATGAGTTCTCCGGCGGTATGCGGCAGCGGGCCATGATTGCCATCGCACTCGCCTGCAGCCCGTCTTTGCTGATCGCTGATGAGCCCACGACCGCGCTGGATGTTACTATCCAGGCGCAGATTATGGATGTGATGAAGGACATGCAGCGTCGTTTGGGGACGTCGATCATCCTTATTACTCATGATCTCGGCGTCGTGGCCGGGATGTGTGATCGTGTGATTGTCATGTATGCCGGTGAGGTTGTGGAGACGGGGAACAAATGGGAAATTTTCAAAAACCCTCAGCATCCGTACACCAAGGGTCTTCTGCGTTCCATGCCCCGCCTGGATCAGCCAAAGGATGAGCCGCTGATTCCGATTATGGGTACACCTCCGGATCTCATTAAGCCGCCGGTGGGCTGCTCCTTTACAGCCCGTTGTGAGGAGGCTATGAGAATCTGCGCCCGGATTGATCCGGGTGCAACCGTGTTCAGTCATACGCATATGGCCCGGTGCTGGAATCTGCATCCGATGGCACAGGAGGCGGAGCCGTCATGAAGGAGAACGTCCTGCTCCAGGTGCAAGGGCTGAAAAAGTATTTTCAAGTGGGCGGAGGCAAGGTTCTGAAAGCTGTAGATGACCTTAACTTTACAATCCATGAGGGAGAGACGCTTGGCATGGTCGGTGAGTCAGGCTGCGGCAAATCGACGGCAGGCCGCACCATTCTGCGGCTGTATGAGCCGACAGCGGGGAGTGTGTTTTTTCAGGGCACCGATATTTACAAGCTGTCACCCCGCAAGATGAAGGTCATGCGGCGCGATATGCAGATGATCTTTCAAGACCCCTATGCGTCCTTGAATCCCAGATTCACGGTCACGGATATTATCGGCGAAGCGCTGGACATTCACGGGATGGCCGGCAGCCGCGCAGAGCGGAAGAAGCGGGTCGAGGAGCTGCTGGATATGGTCGGACTGAACAGCGATCATGCCACGCGGTATCCCCATGAATTCTCAGGCGGTCAGCGGCAGCGGATCGGCATTGCCCGCTCTCTGGCGGTTAATCCGAAGTTCATCATCTGTGACGAGCCCATATCTGCGCTGGATGTATCCATCCAGGCACAGGTTGTAAATTTGCTCAAGGACCTTCAGGAGCGGCTGGGACTGACGTACCTCTTCATCGCCCATGACCTGTCTATGGTCAAGCATATCAGTGACCGAGTCGCTGTCATGTATTTGGGCAAAATGGTTGAGCTGGCTGAAAGCGAGGAGCTTTATGGAAATCCCATTCATCCGTACACGCAGACCCTGCTGTCTGCCATCCCGGTCCCTGATCCGGAAATTGAAAGCAGCAAGCAGCGCTTGACGATGGAGGACAGCGGTCAGGGACCGATCTCGGCGGTGAAGGGCGAGGACGGAACCGTGCTGCTGGAAGAGCAGGACACGGAGCTGGTTGAGGTGTCACCGGGGCACTGGGTGAGCAAGCCGTATGCTTGAGCTGTGTGACAACATAACCGTTTCTTTTGCAAGTGGCCGGCAGGATCCATTTGTAGAAGGAACGGTTTTTTTTTGATCCGGTGCCGGGCTGTGCCCTGCTGTTTTCTTTTCCTTTGACGGAGAAGCCTCACATTCGGTACAATCAAGAAAGGCTTTAATAAAGTAAGTTAACTTGAGCACCCGCGAGAATAGGAGGAGCTTTCATGAATATCATTCCGGAGCCTTTGTCCGGCGGCTCCCGGCTTTCGTATGACTATATACATCATTACGATCAGGTGAGTCCATTTTACGGCGGCAGTCCCTGGGAACCTGCGGCATGGAAGCAGCGGGCAGACTGGCTGAGTCAGAGCTACGGCAGATATATCAGCCGCTCGGCGCTGGCAGGCTGTTTGCGCAGCTACAATGATTATGTCCATAATACACATGTCGAGGTACATAAATCTCTGGAACTGCTGGAGAAGGAGGATGCTCTGGTCATTGCCGGGGGGCAGCAGAGCGGTCTGTTCACAGGCCCCATGCTCGTCATCTATAAGGCCATTACTATCATTCAGGCAGCGAGGAAGGCAGAGGCTATGCTGGGCCGACCGGTAATTCCCGTATTCTGGATTGCCGGGGAGGACCATGACTGGGATGAGGTAAATCATACCTACCTGCCGGCTAGAGATCAGGGCCCTTCCAGAATCCGCATGGATAGCGAAGGGGCATCCCGCACCTCTGTAAGCTACACTCCGGTGAGCCGGACTCAATGGGATGAAGCATTAAAAGAGATTCAGCAGCTGCTGGAGGATAGTCCGTTTAAGAAGGACGTGCTGGATGTGCTGCAGCGGGCGTCGAAGCATGAAGAATTAAGCGGAGCCTTTGCCCAGCTGATGGGAGAGCTGTTCGGGAAGCATGGGCTGGTTCTGATGGATTCTGCAGACCGGGGCCTGAGAGCTCTGGAGAAGCCGGTCTTTGAACAGCTGATTACCCGCAGTGATGCATTGACTGACGCGTATAAGAGAGCAGCAGGAGAGCTCGAGAGCCTTTCGTATGAGGTTCAGGCCGAGGTGCACCCTGATGGAGCTAATCTGTTTTATGTGCATGAGGACAAGCGGCTCCTGCTGTTCAAGGAGGAAGGCCGGTTTACAGACCGCAAGGGGCTGGTCTCCTTCTCGGAGGAGGAGCTGCTGGATGAATTGCGTGCATATCCGGAGCGCTTCAGCAATAATGTTCTTACACGGCCCTTAATGCAGGATGCTGTTCTCCCGGTGCTTGGTACGGTGCTGGGCCAAGGGGAGATCTCGTACTGGGCCATCACGCGGCATGCTTTTCAGGAGCTGGAGCTTCAGATGCCGCTGATCCTGCCGCGAATGTCATTCAGCCTTGTCAGCCCGACGCTGCCCAAATGGATGGATAAATACAACGTGAGCTTCCAGGATATTGTGCAGGGACTGGGCGAGCAGCGAAGCCGCTGGCTGGAGGAGCAGGATGAGGTCGGGCTGAGTGATCGGTTTCAGGAGACGAAGGCGGCTTTTACCGCTTTGTATGAGCCGCTGCTTCAGGATTTGGGGCGGCTGCAGCCAGGTCTGATGCGCCTGGGTGAAGTGAACCACGGCAAAATTCTGGAACAAATGGACTACCTGCTGGACCGCTCCAGGCTCGCGCTGGAGCAGCAGCATCGTGCAGCCTTGAGACAGTGGGATTGCCTTGAAACCGAGCTGATGCCGCTTGGACGTCCGCAGGAGCGCGTATATAATGTGTTTTATTATTTGAACCGTTACGGAATGGGGCTTATTGATCAGCTGCTGAGCTTGACTTATGATGATACCGGACAGCACCGGGCGGTTTATCTTTAAATTATATGATTCATGGGAGGCGTTACATTTGAGTTCCAAATCAGTAGAGAACAGTATTATTACGGATCTGGGTCTGGCACCGGAAGGACATCTGAAGATTGACTGGGTTGAGGCGCATATGCCTGTGCTGAACAAGGTTCGTAAGCAGTTTGAAGCAGAGCAGCCCTTTAAGGGACTGAAGGTGGCCATATCTCTTCATCTGGAAGCCAAAACAGCTTACCTTGCGAAGGTTATTCAGGCTGGCGGCGCGGACGTAACCATTACGGGCAGTAATCCGCTGTCAACACAGGACGATGTATGTGCAGCGCTGGTAGAGGACGGCGTTACCGTGTTTGCAAAATATAATCCGGAGCCGAAAGAATATAAAGAGCTGATGATCCGGGCACTTGAAACCAAGCCGGATCTGATTATCGACGATGGCGGAGATCTGGTAACGATCCTGCATGCAGAGCGTCCAGAGCTGCTGGAAACTGTGCGCGGCGGTGCCGAGGAGACGACTACAGGCATTCTGCGCCTGAAAGCCTTGGAGAAGGAAGGCGCCTTGAAGTTCCCGATGGTTGCCGTTAATGATGCGTACTGTAAATATTTGTTCGATAACCGTTACGGCACAGGACAGTCCGTGTGGGATGGCATTAACCGGACAACGAATCTGGTTGTAGCGGGCAAGACTGTGGTCGTCGTGGGCTACGGCTGGTGCGGTAAAGGCGTGGCGATGCGGGCCAAGGGCCTTGGAGCGAATGTCATTGTCACCGAAATCGATGCAATCAAGGCCGTGGAAGCGTACATGGATGGCTTCCGGGTTATGCCGATGCATGAAGCGGCACGCGAGGGTGACTTCTTCGTCACGGTCACGGGCAACCGGGATGTCATCACGGGTGAGCACTATGATGTGATGAAGGACGGCGCGATTTTGTCCAATGCGGGTCACTTTGATGTAGAGGTTAACAAGCCGGAGCTGCAAGCCCGCTCCCAATCTGTACGGACGGTACGCCGCAACATTGAGGAATATCAGCTGAAGGATGGACGCAAGATTTACCTGCTTGCCGAGGGACGCCTTGTCAACCTGGCAGCGGGAGACGGCCACCCGGCAGAAATTATGGATATGACCTTTGCGCTTCAGGCGCTTTCTCTGAAATATGTCAACGATCTGCACAACAGCATAGGAAGCCGGGTCGTGAACGTGCCTTACGAGCTCGACGAGCAGGTAGCGCGCTATAAGCTGGAGAGTCTTGGAATGGGAATTGATCAGCTTAGCGAGGTTCAGAAATCATACCTGGACAGCTGGGCTGAGCACTAAAATCACAGATTTATAAGGGTTTGGCCAAGTCTTCGAGAAGCTCTGTCTCTCCTGCAAAGGGGCGGCAGAGCTTTTTTCAATTTGGGGAATTTCCGGTAATCCTGAAAAAATGGTTAAAAACCAGAAGGAATTTGATTAAAAACGAAGAATCTATTATTCTAATGTGGTGGAAAGTGGTGTAAAGTGGGGGAAATGGGGTAAGGGGTGAGTGACCGGATGTTTATGGGGGAGTATCAGCATAACATCGATGATAAAGGCAGATTAACGATCCCTGCCAAATTCCGGGAACTGTTAGGCAGCTCTTTTGTTGTTACCAGAGGGCTGGATCAATGCCTCTTTGTCTATCCTCATGAAGAATGGGCTGTCATGGAACAGAAGCTCAAATCACTGCCGCTGATGAAATCCGATGCCCGGGCCTTTTCACGGTTCTTTTTCTCCGGTGCAGCGGAATGCGAATGGGACAAACAGGGAAGGGTAAATTTACCGACCAATCTCCGCGAGTTCGCCAAGCTGGATAAAGAGTGTGTCGTGATCGGCGTATCCAGCCGGGTCGAGGTATGGAGCAAGGACAAATGGAATGAATACTACCAGCAGTCAGAAGAAGCGTTTAATGATATTGCCGAGAAGCTGGTTGATTTTAATTTTGACTTATAGAGAAAGACAATCCGTACATAAGACAATGTTCAGGATGAATTGCACATTATGGAGGGCTGCAGCTTGTTTCATCACATCACGGTACTAAAAGAAGAAGCGACAGAGGGGCTGCGCATCCAGCAGGAAGGGATTTACGTGGACTGTACGCTGGGAGGAGCCGGCCACAGTGCTTTAATTGCTTCCCAGCTTGGTGATCAGGGTCGTCTGATTGCACTGGATCAGGATGATTGGGCGCTAGATAACGCCAAGGAGGTTCTAGGCCAGGAAGAGCATAAAGTGACGCTTGTCAAAACCAACTTCAGAGATCTTGAACAGGTGCTGCAAGAGCAGGTGGAGCCGGATGCTGACGGCGTGTCGCGCGTTCACGGAATATTGTTCGATCTCGGTGTTTCTTCGCCTCAGTTCGACGAAGGAGAACGGGGGTTCAGCTACAACCATGACGCACCGCTGGATATGAGAATGGATCAGTCAGCGGGCCTTACGGCAGCGGAGATTATCAATGAATGGCCGGAGCAGGAAATTGCCAGAATTCTGTATCAGTATGGGGAAGAGAAGTTTTCCAGGCGGATCGCCAAGGTCATCTGTGAGAAAAGAGCCAATCAGCGTGTTGAAACGACAGGGCAGCTGGTGGAGCTCATCAAAGAAGGGATTCCTGCTGCTGCAAGACGTACGGGAGGCCACCCTGCGAAGCGAAGCTTTCAGGCACTGCGCATTGCCGTGAATGACGAATTGGGGGCATTTGAGGATGCGCTGCATCAGGCCGTGAAATGCCTTGCTCCAGGCGGCAGAGTTTCGGTCATTACCTTCCACTCGCTGGAGGACCGGATTTGCAAGCAAATTTTTAACAGCTATGTTGCCAAATGCACCTGTCCCCCTGATTTTCCAATGTGCGTATGCGGCGGGGGAGAAGGACAGCTGAAGCTGGTGAATCGGAAGCCGATCATTCCAAGGGATGAGGAGATCGCCATGAATCCGCGTTCCCGCTCCGCGAAGCTGCGCATAGCCGAGAAATTGTAGATTGACCCAATAACAAACAAGGAGAATTCAGCCATGGCCTATACCCGCGGAAACCTGGCCGTTCAGGAGAGACAGAAGGAACGCCACAATGGATATGTTGAGAAAACAACGGTAATCAGACGCCGTTCCCAGCTGCCCCAGAAAGAAAAACTGCTCTATCTGCTGTCTGTCATGTTTGTAGTCGCGGTGATGGGCTGGATCGGAATGGGCCACGTCAAGATGTACGAGCTCAACCGGCAGATCCAGAAGTCGGACTATCAGATCCATGAAGCAGGCAAGAGCATGGATGTCCTGCAGGTCAAGAAGCAGACACTGGAGATGGGAATTGTTCAAAAGGCGAAGGAGCTTGGATATATCCAGGCTGAGCAGAGCGAGGCCATTCACTTACCGGGCCATAGCAATGCTGCAGGTACTGCAGGCAAGGCGTCGGGAAACTAGGATAGTGAGGTTGAACCGATGATCAAAAAAATTAAAATGCGTTCACTGCTAATAGGGGGATTCATCACCCTCTTTTTTGCTGTTTTGATAGTCCGTGTATTCTGGCTGCAGGTCGTCGATACGGACTCCTGGCGGGAAAGAGCGATGCAGAACTGGGAACGGGAGCAGACGCTCACAGCTTCAAGGGGCACGATCTCGGACCGGGACGGCGATATCCTTGCTATGGATGCACCGGCTTATACCGTAGTGGTCAATCCGAGGGTAATTCAAGCCAACGGGCTGCAGGACGAGGTGGTTGATGGGCTGAACCGGCTGCTTAGCAAGAACAAGGATGAGCTGGTCAAGCTGGTCACAGCCAAGGACGATAAGGGGAATTACCTGATCAACCGCGAGGTACGAAATGAAGGCTGGAAGATTGGCGAAGAAAAGCGGGAAGAAATTCAGGGCCTGATGGACGAGCTGGAGCTGCAGCTGCAGTCGGAAGGAAAGGTTCCGGATTCCGGAATTAACCTGATTGCGGAGAACAAGCGCTTTTATCCCCGTCATTCACTGGCAGCCCATATTCTGGGCTATACCGATCGGCAGGGACAGGCACGGGACGGCTTTGAGCTCATGTTCGATGAGCAGCTCAAGGGCGTGGACGGATTTGCCAGATATAAAAGCGATAAGAAAGGCGTCAAGCTGCCGTCTGCGGACGATGTGTATCAGCCGGCCAAGAATGGCAGCAATATAAAGCTGACCATTGACGATACCATTCAGCATTATATCGAGGAAGCCATGCGGGAGGTTTATGAACAATATGAGCCCGTCAGCATGACCGTCATCGCGGCAGATCCGAACACCATGGAAATTCTCGGGATGGCGAATCTGCCTACCTTTGATCCCAATACTTACTGGGAAGTAGCATCGGATTACAGCAATTATTATAATCATGCGATCCGCTCCACTTATGAGCCGGGCTCGACCTTTAAGATTGTGACGCTGGCCAGTGCCATTCAGGAGAATTTGTTTGACCCCAATGCCTATTATAAATCCGGATCGATTCGGTCCGGAGGACGGACGCACTGGGATATCCAGCGCAACGGCTGGGGAACGATCACTTATTTGGAGGGCGTCAAGCGCTCCAGTAACGTTGCCTTCGTCAAGCTGGGCTATGAAATGCTCGGCAAGGAACGGCTGACGAATTACATTAATTTGTTCGGGTTTAGCGGCAAGACGGGCATCGAGCTTCCGGGCGAAAGTCTGGGCATTCTGAACATGAGCCGGGACATTGACATATCCACGGTGCCTTATGGCTATGCCGTCTCGGTTACCCCGATTCAGCAGATTGCAGCCATATCTGCTGTGGCTAACGGGGGCAAGCTGCTGAAGCCGCAAATCGTCAAGGAAATTCAGGACCCTAATACCGGTGAGGTTCAGGTTATTCAGCCGGAGCTGGTGCGTCAAGTCATCACACCGGAAACCGCACGCAAGACCGGAGGTTACCTGGAGCAAGTTGTTGCCGATCAGGAGCAGGGCACAGGCTATAACGCCTTTATCGAGGGCTACCGTGTTGCAGGAAAGACCGGAACGGCCGTTAAGGGTGATTACAGTGATAACACAAGGCTGGTGGCTTCCTTCACGGGGTATGCTCCTGTCGATGATCCCCGAATCGCTGTGCTCGTCATTGTGGATGAGCCGAATGATCAGCTCGGGGGCGGCGCAGTAGCAGCGCCGCTGTTTCAGAAGATTGTATCCCAGACTTTGAAATACTGGGGTGTTCCCAAGACGGAGGAGGCTGCCGAGGATACGACAGCCGCCAAAGCAGCGGCGCTGCAGCCGGATACACGGGTTGCACCGGAGCTTTCCGACATGAGCATGAAGGATATCAAGACCAAGCTGCTGGCTGAAGGCTTTGTGTATGAGGTGCTCGGCAGTGGAAGCAGCCTGGTCAAGCAGGTTCCCGCGCCGGGCACGGCGTTGTCTGCCGGCCAGCGGATTTACCTCCTGACCGAGGATGCAGCCCAGATGGAAATCCCGGATATGCGGGGGGAGTCACTTCGTGATGCTATGGAAATTCTGAACCTGATGAAGGTGAAGGTCAATGTGCAGGGTGAAGGCTATATTGCCGATCAGAAGGTCACGAAGGAGAAGGACGGCCGGGTGGTTTACCTTACGCTGAAATCGTCCTCGGAATCGTTGCAGGGAGAGTCTCCTGAAGGGGAGCCCGAAGCTGAAGCCGGGCAGGAGTCCGGAGAGAAGGACGAGGAGTAGCTTGTTCTATCCCCCGTTTGTACCGAATACTCATCAGATAGAGCTTTCTATGAGTAAACAGGTGAACGGGGAGGGAATGAGCTTTGAAATTTTCTGCAGTATCTAGACGAAAGCGATTGTTCTGGAGCCTGTTATTTCTTGTAATGATGTTTGCTGCCCTGGTCATCCGGCTTGCCTATGTCCAGCTGGGTGAAGGCGCAGAGCTGTCGGCCAAGGCGGAGGAGCTGTGGCGCCGTAATATTCCCTATACCGCCGAACGGGGCAATATTCTCGATCGGAACGGAGAGGCGCTCGTTACGAATATCAGTACACCCACCATTATGGCTATTCCGGTCCAGATTAAAGAGCCGGACAAGACGGCAGAGCTGCTGGCAGCCAAGCTGGGTATGACCAAGGATCAGGTGTATAAAGTGATTACCAAAAAGGGTTCAATGGTCGAGCGGCTGAAGCCCGGCGGGCGAAAGATCACGATGGAGCTGGCTCAGGAAATTCGTGATCTGGAGCTGCCGGGCATCGTCGTAGCCGAGGATAATATGCGCTACTATCCTTATGGAGGGCTGGCGGCACATATTCTTGGCTTTACCGGCATTGACAATCAGGGCCTGACCGGCACCGAAAAAAAATTCGATGACCAGCTGAGCGGCCTGAACGGCAGCATCTCGTATTTATCGGATGCGGGAGGACGGCTGATGCCGGGTTCCTCGGAGAAATATGTCGAGCCGAAGGACGGACTTCATCTGGAATTAACGCTGGATAAGTCTCTGCAGTCGATTATGGAACGGGAGCTGGATCAGGCCATGGTGAAATACCAGGCAAACGCCAGCTGGGCCATCGCCATGAATCCCAAAAACGGCGAAATTCTTGCGATGGCCAGCCGTCCGGGATATTCACCGGCCCATTACCGTGAGGCGGATTCGAGTGTGTATAACCGGAACCTGCCGATCTGGATGACATATGAGCCGGGCTCTACCTTTAAGATTATTACGCTTGCTGCAGCGCTGGAAGAGGGAAAGGTTGATCTGAAGAACGACATGTTTTTTGACCCGGGGTTCGTTGAGGTTGGCGGTGCCAGACTGCGCTGCTGGAAGCGGGGTGGCCATGGCAGCCAGACCTTTATGGAGGTCGTCCAGAACTCCTGCAACCCCGGCTTTGTCGCATTGGGTCAAAAATTGGGTAAAGAAACGTTGTTCGATTACATCCGCGACTTTGGCTTCGGTACCAAAACCGGCATTGACCTGATCGGCGAAGAGAACGGGATTCTGTTCAAGCTGGACCGGGTTGGTCCCGTGGAGCTGGCAACGACCTCGTTCGGACAGGGGGTGTCTGTAACTCCCATCCAGCAGGTGGCTGCCGTCTCGGCTGCGATCAATGGGGGCAAGCTGTATACCCCGCATGTCGCCAAGGCCTGGATTCATCCGGAAACCGGTGAGGTTGTGGATGAAATTGAATCTGCGCCCGTCCGGCAGGTCATTTCGGAAGAAACCTCTAAGCAGATTCGCGAAGCGCTGGAGAGCGTTGTAGCGAAAGGGACCGGCCGCCCGGCATTTATCGACGGCTATCGTGTCGGAGGCAAGACAGGAACCGCCCAGAAGGTCATTAACGGCCGCTACTCCACTACCGAGCATATTGTTTCTTTTATCGGGTTTGCGCCGGCTGACGATCCGGAGATCGTCGTGTACGCTGCTGTGGACAATCCGAAGGGCATTCAGTTCGGGGGCGTCGTCGCGGCACCTATTGTCCAGAATATTCTGGAGGATTCGCTGCACTACCTAAAGGTGCCCAAGCGTAGTGATCAGCTGGCAAGGGAATACAAATACGGCGAAACTCCGGTAGTTACCGTGCCGAATCTGGTAGGAGCCACCATTCAGGATCTGTATGAGGATCTGAATATGAATTTCAACCTGGCCAAGTCAGGCACAGGCAACGTCGTCATCAACCAGGCTCCCAAAGCGGGCAGCCGGGTGGAGCGAGGTTCAACCATTCGAATATATATGGGGAATGCATCCGGCGAAGAGGAGCATAGTCATTAGGGACTCTCTTTTTCATGGATTTAGAATGGCGGAACCAGAGTCACCGCGTATAGGGGGATGACGATGAAGCTGAAAGAGCTGATGGATGTGCTTGCGGCGGCGGCGATTGCCGGTGATGGGGATACGGAAATTACAGGCCTGTCCTGTGATTCGCGGCAGGTGAAAGCGGGAGATCTATTTATCTGTCTGCCGGGCTACGAGAAGGACGGTCACAATTATGCCGCGGAAGCGTTGGAGCGGGGCGCTGTCGCCCTGCTGGTAAACCGGCAGCTGGATATACCGGTTACGCAGGTTGTCGTCAAGGACTGCCGATTTGCTCTGGCCGCGCTGGCAGATGCTTTCTACCAGCAGCCAAGCCACGGAATGACCCTGATCGGAGTCACCGGTACGAACGGAAAGACGACCACGACCTGTCTCATTCACCAGATTATGAATGACCACGGCGTCGAGACCGGAATGATCGGTACGCTTCGAATGTCTTTTGGCGGAGTCTCATACCCGGTATCCCGGACGACACCGGGTGCTCTGGAGCTGCAGCGCTCCTTGAGTGAAATGGCGCAGAGCGGCGTCCAGCTATGTGTGATGGAAGTATCCTCGCACGCACTGGAGCAGGGCCGGGTCAAAGGAACTGATTTTCGCACCGCGGTATTCACGAACCTGACGCAGGATCATCTCGATTATCATGCTTCTCTGGAGCAATACCGAGCGGCGAAGGGATTGTTTTTCTCCCGGCTGGGCAATGCTTTTTCCAAGGACCCGAAACGACGCAAGTATGCGGTGATGAATGTCGATGATCCATCGTCGGAGGTGTATGCCAAGCTGACGTCAGCAGAGGTCATCACGTATGGCATTGATCGGGAAGCTGATGTTCGCGCCGTTAATATTTCCGTGAGCGCTCAAGGCACCTTTTTCCGCGCCGAGACGTTTCGCGGACAGGTGGATGTCCAGCTGAAGATGGTCGGCCGATTCAATGTGTATAATGCACTGGCTGCCATTGCGGCTGCCTTGCTGGAAGGAGTGCCGCTTGAGAGCATCGCGGCCAGTCTTATGAAGATGCAAGGCGTTGAAGGCCGGGTGGAGCCGGTGACGGAGGGGCAGCCATTCGCGGTTATTGTGGACTATGCGCATACCCCGGATGGCCTGGACAATGTGCTAAGAACGATGAAGGAAATTGCGCAGCAGCGGATTCTGACCGTATTCGGCTGCGGCGGCGACCGGGATCGCAGCAAGCGTCCTGTTATGGGACGGATTGCCGCTCAGTGGAGCGACCAGATCATTATCACATCGGATAATCCAAGGTCGGAGAATCCCGCACAGATCCTTCAAGATATCGAAGCCGGCCTGAAAGCAGAAGGCATTCCGCAGGAAAGGTATGAGCTGATTGAGGATCGGCGGGACGCGATTAAAAAGGCTATTGAAATGGCAAGCCCGGGAGATGTAGTATTGATTGCGGGGAAAGGCCATGAAACCTACCAACTGATACGGAATCAAGTCCTGGACTTTGATGACCGTATCGTTGCAAAAGAAGCGATAAGGGGCAGACAATTGTGATCCATACCAATTTGAAACACATCGCAGCCATGTGCGGCGGTGTGCTTATACACAGTGAGAATCATTCCATCAGCATTCAAGGGGTGTCTACCGATTCCCGGACCCTGCCGCAGGGCTGTCTGTACGTGCCGCTGGCCGGGGAACGGTTTGACGGCCATGATTATGCAGAGGCGGCATTGCAGCAGGGAGCCTCGGCGGTGCTGTGGCAGACAAACCACGGCACCCCGCCTGAAGGGCCGGTTGTTCTAGTGGAGGACACGCTTTTGGCGCTGCAGTCTCTGGCGGCTGCATACCTAAGAGAGACCGGCGTTAAGGTCGTGGGCATCACAGGCAGTAACGGGAAAACGACCGTTAAGGATATGGTAACCTCCTTGCTCGGGACCCGTTATAACGTGCACAAAACGCAAGGCAATTTCAACAATCAGATCGGACTTCCACTGACTGTACTGGGGATGCCGGCGGATACAGAGATTGTCGTTCTGGAAATGGGCATGAGCGGGCGGCATGAAATTGAGCTGCTCTCGAAGCTTGCCCGCCCGGATGTGGCGGTCATTACGAATATCGGGGAGTCCCATTTGCTGCAGCTTGGCTCTAGAAAAGAGATAGCCCGCGCCAAGGCAGAAATATTAAGCGGCCTTCAAGAAGGCGGCCTCCTTGTTTTTCACGGGGATGAGCCTTTACTGCATGAAGTGCTTGCTGAGCCTGAAACCCGGCAGCCAGAGCAATATTCGGTCTTTAAGTTTGGGACAGAGCCAAGCAATGATAATTCACCCGCTGGCCTGATGTTCCATGAGAAGGGGGTAATATTCACCTCCACCTTGTATGAAGGCGAAAGCTTCAGTCTTCCGCTGCTAGGCAAGCACAATGTCATTAATGCGCTGGCTGCCATGGCAGTAGCGTCTCATTTTGGCGTCAGCAGAGAGGATATGCGTGAAGGCTTTGCTTCCCTCAAGCTGACAAGCATGCGCATTGAAGCCATTCAAACCACACACGGGGTAACCGTGCTGAATGATGCTTACAATGCCAGTCCGCTGTCTGTCAAGGCAGCACTGGATGTATTGGCAGGCATGAATGGCTATAGACGGCGGATTGCCGTGCTCGGGGACATGCTGGAGCTGGGGGATCAGGAGCAGGAGTACCATGCAGAGATCGGACATTATATCGCGGTAGAGCATATCGATCATCTTTATACATACGGACCGCTTGCCCTGCACATCGCGGAAGCGGCCCAAACCCGGTTATCCCAAGCACAGATCAGCGCCTTTACGGATAAAGCGGCTCTGATTGAAGCGCTCGCGGAGTCTGTAGGCTCACAGGATATTGTGCTGGTCAAGGCCTCCCGGGGCATGAAGCTCGAAGAAGTCGTGGATGCGCTCAAGCAGCTTCCGCAGAACGAAAATGATGTGAGGGGGTGATACGGTGGACTTTCAACTCTTATTGCTGACAATGGGTGTATCCTTCATACTCGCTGTTATTTCCGCTCCGCTGCTGATTCCGCTGCTTCGTCGCATGAAGTTCGGTCAGCAGGTTCGGGATGATGGTCCTCAAAGCCATTTGAAAAAAGCCGGTACGCCTACGATGGGCGGTGTGGTGATTCTGCTGGCGTTCACTCTGACCTTTCTGAAATTCGCCCCTGTGGATAACAGCTTCTACGTGCTGCTGGTCGGCACGCTGGGCTTTGGCCTTATCGGGTTTCTGGATGACTATATCAAGATCGTTTTCAAACGCTCCCTGGGCCTGACTGCACGCCAGAAGCTGTTCGGACAGCTTCTGTTCGCAGGAATCATGTGCTGGCTGCTGTTGAATAACGGTCATAGCACGGCGATTGAGGTACCGGGGACAGCGTGGTCGTTTGATTTCGGACCCTGGTTCTACTATCCCTTCATCGTGCTGATGATGCTGGCGATCAGCAATGCGGTCAATTTCACGGATGGACTGGATGGTCTGCTTTCCGGCGTGAGTGCGATCGCCTTCGGGGCTTACGCTTTGGTGGCAATACAATCTACATCGTTTGCCGCCGCGTTCTGTGCCGCAGCCATGATCGGTGCGGTGCTCGGATTTCTCGTGTTCAATGCCCATCCCGCCAAGGTATTTATGGGCGACACAGGCTCATTGGGCATTGGCGGCGCTATCGGCTCCATTGCTATTGTGACCAAAAGCGAGCTGTTATTTCTCATTATCGGCGGTGTGTTCGTCATTGAAATGCTCTCGGTCGTTATTCAGGTAATCTCCTTCAAGACCCGCGGTAAGCGTGTCTTCAAGATGAGCCCGATCCATCACCATTACGAGCTGTCCGGCTGGTCGGAGTGGCGCGTTGTGATCACCTTCTGGGCTGTCGGCATTGTATTAGCAGGCATCGGACTTTATATTAACGAGGGGTTGTAGAGATGAAACATCCGGAAGAGTACCGCGGTAAGGAAGTCATCGTGTTAGGGCTTGCCAAAAGCGGGCTGCAGGTGGCCAAAGTGCTGCACGCCGCAGGTGCAGCCGTAACGGTGAATGATCAGAAGCCGCGGGAGGAATGCCCGGAAGCCGCAGAGCTGGAAGCCGCCGGCATCAAGGTTATCTGTGGCGGACACCCCGACAATCTGGTGCATCCCGGTGTGGAGCTGCTGGTCAAGAATCCCGGTATCCCCTATCGCGCCGCGCCGATCGTGAAGGCGGGCGAGCTGGGGATTCCGGTCGTGACTGAGGTAGAGGTGGCCCAGCATTTGTGCCGGGCACCGATGATCGGGATTACCGGCTCCAATGGCAAGACAACGACGACCACCTGGGTGGGCAAGCTTCTTGCCGCAGCCGGGATGAAGCCGATTGTAGCCGGTAATATCGGCACGCCGCTCTGTGAAGCGGCGCAAGCGGCGCAAGAAGATCACTGGATGGTGGTAGAGCTTAGCAGCTTCCAGCTCAAGGGGACAGAAGACTTTCATCCCCGTGTCGCTTGCCTGCTGAATATTACTGAAACCCATCTGGATTACCATGGGGATCTGGACGATTACATTGCCTCCAAATCCAAGCTGTTCGCCAATCAAACTCCGGACGATACCGCAGTCCTGAATTGGGATGATCCGGTATGCCGGAGTCTTGTGCCTTATATCCAAAGTTCAATTCTGCCGTTCTCGATGCAGGAGCAGCTTCAAACGGGTGTGTACGTCATGCCTCCGTATCTACCAGAGCTTGAGGACAAGCAGGAACGCCGTATTGTCTATACGGATGAGCAGGGCATCACTCATGACATTCTTCCCGTCCACCAAATCGGCCTGCCCGGCCGGTTTAATGTGGAGAATGCGCTGGCAGCGGCTGCAATTGCAATCGCTGCCGGTGTGCCTGTATCCATGCTTGCCGGCCCGCTGACAGACTTTAAAGGGGTAGAGCATCGACTGGAATTTGTAAAAGAGCATCATGGCGTAGCCTACTACAATAATTCCAAGGCCACCAATGCCAAGGCCACCTCCATGGCCTTGACCTCCTTTGAGCAGCCAATCGTGCTGATTGCCGGCGGTCTGGACCGGGGATCAGATTATCTGGAGCTTGTCCCGTTCTTTGAAGGGGGTGTCAAGGCAGCCGTGCTGCTTGGCGAGACCAAAGAGAAGCTGGCCCATGCCGCAGAGCAGGCCGGACTAAAGGACATTGTCCTGGTGAATAATGGAGAGGATGCCGCCGCAGTGCTGGCGTCAGCGGTGAAACAGGCAGCCGAGCTGGCAGAGCCGGGAGATGTTGTTCTTTTGTCGCCGGCTTGTGCGAGCTGGGACATGTTTAACTCCTTCGAGACACGCGGACGCATTTTTAAAGAGGCGGTGCATAATCTGTAAGTAGGGGGGTGTGGATAAGCCCCTACTTACCCTGCTAAAGGTGGCCTCTTTCATGAACAAAAAGCTCCCGGCGCCAGATTTATGGCTCCTGATCAGTATTCTAGCCCTGCTGACCATCGGAATGGTCATGGTGTATAGTGCAGGCTCTGTCCTGGCTTTTCATGATTACGGGGATTCCTTTTATTTCGTGAAACGGCAGCTATTGTTCGCTGTGCTGGGCCTGGGTGCCATGTATGTAACTGCCCATACCGATTTTAAGGTGTGGAAAAAGTACGCGAAGCTCGGCCTGCTCCTCTGCTTCGTGATGCTGGTCATCGTACTGATTCCAGGGGTCGGTGTTGTCCGCGGCGGCGCGCGCAGCTGGCTCGGGATCAGCTCCTTCGGCATTCAGCCCTCGGAGTTTATGAAGCTCGGCATGATTTTGTTTCTGTCCAAATGGCTCTCGCGGGACGATTATCAGATCAGCTCCTTTACCAAGGGGCTGCTGCCGCCGCTCGGCTTGATCGGTCTGGCCTTTGGCCTTATTATGCTGCAGCCGGATCTGGGTACAGGCGCTGTGATGCTGGCCGCCGCGCTGATGATTGTATTTGCGGCAGGTGCCCAGATGAAGCATTTGGGCTTTCTCGCGCTTGGCGGCGCAGCGGGCTTCGTCGGCCTGATTCTGGCGGCGCCGTATCGCCTGAAGCGTATTACCGGCTTTCTCGATCCTTGGTCTGACCCCTTGGGAACGGGCTATCAGATTATTCAATCCCTGTATGCCATAGGCCCCGGCGGGCTCGGCGGGCTGGGACTGGGGATGAGCCGGCAGAAGTACAGCTATGTTCCTGAGCCCCAGACCGACTTTATTTTTGCTATTCTGGCCGAAGAGCTGGGATTTATCGGCGGGGTCATCGTCCTTCTGCTCTTTATGATTCTGATCTGGAGAGGCATGCGGACGGCGATGACCGTCAATAACAGCTTTGGTAGCCTGCTGGCTGCAGGGATCATCGGCATGGTTGCGATCCAGGTCATCATTAACATCGGCGTCGTCATCGGGCTGATGCCGGTTACCGGTATTACGCTGCCGCTGATCAGCTACGGAGGAAGCTCTCTGACGCTGATGCTGACTGCGCTCGGCATTTTATTAAATATTTCCCGTTATGCGAGGTGAACGGTATGCGTGTTGTATTAACCGGCGGCGGAACAGGGGGGCATATTTACCCCGCCGTGGCCATTGCCAGACAATGTGAGGCGGAAAGCGCAAACAACGCTTTTTTATATATCGGCAGTGAAAAAGGACTGGAAGCCAGACTCGTCCCGCAGGAGGGACTTCCCTTTGAAAGCATTGATATTACAGGCTTTCGGAGAAAGCTGTCTATGGATAATGTCAAAACGATTATGCGTTTTTTTAAAGGAGTAACCCGGAGCAAGAAGCTGCTGACTGAATTCAAGCCCGATGTCGTCATCGGTACCGGCGGGTATGTATGCGGACCGGTCGTTTATGCGGCAGCGAAGCTCGGTATACCGACGATGATTCATGAACAGAATGCCATTCCAGGACTGACCAACCAGTTCCTCAGCCGATATGCTGATACCGTGGCCGTCAGCTTCAAGGGCTCTGAAGGAGCGTTCCGAAAAGGAAAGCGCGTCGTGTATACCGGCAACCCCCGGGCAACCAGTGTGCAATCGGCGAATCGGGAACGCGGCTTCGCGTCTCTCGGGATTCCGATGAACAGCAAGGTCGTTCTGATTACCGGAGGCAGCCGGGGAGCCAGTGTAATCAACCAGGCGATGATTGGCATGGCCAGCAGGCTGGAGCAGCTTGAGGATGTTCATTTTGTGTACGTCACCGGAGACATTTATTTCGAAAAAACCCGCGAAGCCGTCCTGCAGATGCTGGGGACGATGCCAAACCGGCTGCATATTGTTCCTTATATCAACAACATGCCGGAGGTGCTGGCCGCAGCGTCGCTGATTGTTAACCGCGCCGGAGCTTCCTTTCTCGCGGAAATCACTTCACTGGGCATTCCGTCCATTCTCATTCCATCGCCCAATGTGACGAACAATCATCAGGAAGCCAATGCCAGGGAGCTGGAGGAGGCGGGGGCGTGCCGGATGATTCTGGAGAAGGAGCTTACTGAGGAACGGCTGTGGAAAGACATTACCGATATTGTTCAGGACCCGGCCCTTCAGGCCTCCATGTCCAGAGAGTCCAAACGTCTTGGAAAACCGGATTCAGCGGCGGTAATCCTGAAAGAAATACATCGATTAACGACGAGAATGTAAAACGGCTGGGCGGCTGTCACACACCTGTAGAGCCTTACATAAGATACTCTATAAATCGTGACAATCATCCAACAGCGGCCGGTATGACCCGAACACGGCCCTCTCTACTTCGGCAGGGAAACGGCTTTTTCGGTTTGATCAAGGAGGAAATCAGCATGCAGCAGCAATTAAAATCATTATTATCTACAAAACATGTCGGAGCGGTCCTCTGGAACGAGCCTTTGTCCAAGTACACGACCTGGAAGATCGGCGGACCTGCTGATGCTCTCATTATTCCGGAAACCAAGGAGCAGCTCTCCGAGCTGCTGCAGGCTCTGCACGAGGCCCGGATTCCATGGACTCAGCTGGGCCGAGGCTCTAACATGCTCGTGTCCGACAAGGGCATCCGCGGTGCGGTGATCAAGCTGGGGGAAGGGTTTGACGAGGTATCCTTTGATGGAGAGATCGTTACCGCCGGCGGAGGCCTGTCGTTCGTCAAGCTGAGTGTGCTGGCCGGGAAGGAAAGCTTGACCGGACTGGAATTCGCCGGAGGCATTCCGGGGTCGGTCGGAGGGGCCGTATACATGAATGCCGGCGCTCACGGATCTGATGTGTCACGTATATTCAAGTCCGCTGACATTGTGCTGGAAACTGGGGAATTGGTTACGTACGCTGCAAAGGATATGGAGTTCAGTTATCGCCACTCTATCCTGCATCAGCGTAAAGGTATCGTCGCCCGCGCGGAATTTCAACTGTGCCGGGGAGACAGAAAGGAGATTTCCGCAGCGATGGCCTCTTACAAGGACCGGCGCCGGCGTACACAGCCCCTGCAGTCTGCAACCGCCGGCAGCGTGTTCCGTAACCCGCCGGGGGATCATGCAGCCCGACTGATTGAGGCGGCCGGCTTAAAGGGACACCGGATCGGCGGTGCGGAAATATCCAGGCAGCATGCCAATTTCATCGAGAATACCGGCCAAGCGACAGCAGAGGACGTGCTCGCCCTTATGAAGATGGTTCAGGACACCATATCCGAGAACAACGGAGTCACCTTGGTTCCCGAAGTCTACGTCATGGGGGAGCGGTAAACTCGGAGGTGATACATTGGACAAATTGGTGATTGAGGGCGGAAGTCCTCTATCAGGAACTATACGTATCCATGGAGCAAAAAATGCCGCTTTACCGATACTCGCAGCCTGCCTTCTTGCAGAAGGACAGTTTAAGCTGAGCAATGTCCCGCATCTGCTGGACATCGAGGTCATGCTCAACATTCTCGGCCGACTGGGGTCCAAGTGCAAGCATGAGCTGGAAAGTGTCACTGTGGATACAGCATCCGCCAATTCGTTTCATGTGCCGGAAGATTTAATGAAGCAGATGAGATCCTCCATCTTCTTGATGGGTCCTCTGCTGGCAAGGTTCGGAGAAGTAACGATCTACCAGCCCGGCGGCTGTGCCATCGGAGAACGCAAAATCGATCTTCATCTCCGGGGGCTGCAGGCGCTCGGAGCAGAGATTGACGAAAGCGACCAGAAGATTCATTGCAAGGCATCCCGGCTTGTCGGCGCAGACATTCATCTGGATTTCGCCAGTGTCGGCGCGACGGAGAACATCATGATGGCTGCCGCCACGGCGTCGGGAACGACCGTGCTGAGCAATGCGGCCCGCGAGCCGGAGATTCAGGATCTGCAAAATTTCCTGAACAGCATGGGTGCAAATATTATCGGCGCAGGAACCGATACGATCACGATTCACGGCGTCGAGAAGCTGCAGCCGTGTCAGTACGAAATCATTCCCGACCGCATCGTTGCAGGGACGGTGATGATCGCTGCGGCCGCCACCCGGGGCCAGGTTACCCTGACTCACTGCAATCCTTCCCACCTGAGCTCATTGATTCATGTGCTCAAGCGCGCAGGTGTTCAAACCAGCATCTGCAATGATATAATGACCGTAAGCTGTATGGCCCGGCCCAAAGCGGTGGAGCGGATCGTAACCTCTCCGTATCCCTCTTTTCCAACCGATCTGCAGTCTCAGGTCATGGTGCTCCTTTCCTTGGCTGATGGCTTTAGCATCATGAAGGAAACGGTGTTTGAAGGAAGGTTCAAGCATGTAGAGGAGCTGTGCCGCATGGGAGCGGACATCACGACCGACCTGAACTGTGCTTTCATTCGGGGGGTACAGCGAATCTACGGTGCGACTGTAGAAGCCACTGATCTTCGTGCAGGAGCTGCCCTCGTTATTGCAGGGCTGGCGGCTCAAGGCACTACCATTGTGGAGCAGGTGCATCATATTGACCGGGGATATGACAGGATCGAGAAGATGTTTCAAGGGCTGGGAGCCAGAATGATGCGGCACTCACCCGTGACCAAGCCGCTGGATTTAGCAAATTGATCAGCTCGGTCATTCTCTTCGCAGGAACAAAGGGAATGACCGGGTCTTTTACAGGGAGAGAGGATATGCAGAACAACCACATTCCTGCGCTGAAAGAGGCTAGGCCCAAAGCACCCAAGGCTGCGAAAAAAATCATTCTTGTCCTGATGCTTCTGTTTGCTGCGCTGTTGGCCGTGCTTTTTTTTCGGTCTCCGCTGAGCAAGGTTTCGGACATATCCATTCAAGGAAATACCTTTCAGCCGGACAAGCTGCTCTTGGAGCAGGCGGGGCTGAAAGAAGGAATCCAGTTCTTCGGAGTGGATTCAGACCAGGTTCAGCAGGCCCTGGAAGCGGACGGAACCATTCAGGCTGCGAAGGTGGACAAGCGGTTTCCGGGTGTCATCGAGATTACGGTCGCCGAGCACCCGACGGTCGCGTTTGAAATTGCAGAGGATGGGGCGCTCCAGGCTATTTTGGCGACCGGGACATCGGTTCCGGTATCGGCCAGCGGGATCGCAGTCGAAAAGCCGATCCTAACCCATTGGGATCCAGAGGATCCCTTGAAGGCTCAGCTCAGTGAGGTGCTGGCGAAGATCCCGAACAGCCTGACCGCTGATATTTCCGAAATCACCCCGTCCCCGACGCCTTCGTTCCCCGACCGGATCAAGCTGTATACCCGCTCTAAATTCGAAGTGATTACAGCCGTTTCATTGCTGGGAAACAAGGTGGAATATTTGAACCAGGTCATCGAAATGCAGCAGCCTGGCTACATCACCATGCTGGAGGCGGATTCGTACGAGCCGTTTCAGCCTGAAGGCGAGCAGGACGAGGCCGCAGAGCCCACTACTCAGGAGTAGCAAAGAGTGGTACAATCATAGACAGCGCATGCCGTTTTCCCTTTTTTTTCTCTGACTTTTCGGCCCTGCTCTAGCAGATGTTGGCATTAAAAAAATTGTAGAAAAAAGAGGGATAGCACTGAGCGTGTGGAATAAGTAGAGAAGTGTTATTATGAAATAGTATTTATTTAATGATGAATTTATGAAACCAGATGAAAAACAGGAGGTGCCAGGGGCTTGAGCAACAATGACATCATTGTTAGTTTGGACATCGGTACATCCAAAGTTCGTGCTATTATTGGGGAAATTAATAATGGAACCTTTAATATTATTGGAGTTGGATCTGCCGACTCGGAGGGAATTCGAAAAGGTGCAATTGTAGATATCGATCAGACCGTACACTCGATCCGCGAAGCTGTGGATCATGCGGAGCGTATGGTCGGCATTCAAATATCCGAAGTGTACGTCGGCATTTCCGGGAATCATATCGGGCTTCAATCGAGTCACGGCGTCGTGGCGGTATCGAACGAGGATCGCGAGATTGGAGAAGAGGATATCGACCGGGTGCTGAAGGCAGCCGAGGTGGTTGCTCTTCCTCCGGATCGTGAAATTATCGATGTGGTAGCAAAGCAGTTTGTAGTTGACGGCTTAGAAGGTATTTCAGATCCCCGCGGAATGATCGGCGTCCGGCTAGAGGTGGAAGCTATCATTATTACGGGTGCCAAGACGGCCATACATAATCTTTTGCGTTGTGTGGAGAAATCCGACCTGAAGGTCAAGGACCTCGTTCTGGTTCCCCTGGGATCAGGCCAGCTGGCGCTGTCGAAGGATGAGAAGACCATGGGCTCCGTGCTTGTTGATGTCGGCGCAGGCTCTACCAGTATTGCAGTGTTTGAAGGCGGCAGTATTGCAGCCACCTCCACGCTTCCCATTGGCGGCGATTTCGTAACGAATGACATTGCTTACGGTCTGCGTACCTTGACCGACCAAGCGGAGAAGGTCAAGCTGAAATACGGCTGTGCGTGGCTCGAGAGCGCCGCTTCAGACGTAACCTTTAAGGTAACCCGGATCGGCAGCAATGTGGACAAGGAGTTTACCCAGGAGGATTTGGCAGCCATTGTGGAGCCGCGGGTTCAGGAAATTTTCCAGATGATCCGTCAGGAAGTAAAGCGCCTGGGTTACAATGAGCTTCCCGGAGGTTATATACTTACGGGTGGTACTATGTCTATGCCTGGTGTGCTGCAGGTGGCACAGAACGAACTGGCTGCGTCCGTCCGTATATCCTCACCGGATTATATCGGCGTTCGCGATCCAGGATACTGCAGTGGTGTCGGCATCCTTCACAGCGCAATCCGCAGCATGCGGGTGCGCACTACAGGAGGCAGCACCTCCGCAGGAAACAGCAACAGCAAAAAACCGGTGAACCGCGCCAAGCAAAATCCTGCCGCAGCAGCTCAGGAAGAAAGCAGCCAGAAGCCGGGATTTATTGAACGAATAAAAAATATGTTCAGCGAATTTATTTAGCGGGTTCATTTGGCAGTGGACGTGCCATCCACGCACATTGAGGGGGAGATGGAATAGATGTTGGAATTTGATTTCGAAATGGAAAGCCTGGCCCAGATCAAGGTCATCGGGGTAGGCGGCGGCGGCAGCAATGCTGTGAACCGCATGATTGAGAACGGCGTACAGGGCGTCGAATTTATTACCGTAAATACAGACGCTCAAGCCCTTCACCTTGCAAAATCCGAACATAAACTGCAGATCGGGGACAAGCTTACACGCGGCTTGGGCGCCGGCGCGAATCCGGATGTCGGCAAGAAGGCGGCAGAAGAATCCCGCGATCTGATTATGAACACGCTCAAGGGCGCAGATATGGTGTTTGTTACAGCGGGCATGGGCGGCGGAACCGGTACCGGCGCAGCCCCGGTGATTGCTGAAATCGCCAAAGAGTGCGGAGCATTGACGGTGGGTGTAGTCACTCGCCCGTTTACCTTTGAAGGCCGCAAGCGTTCCTCCCATGCGGAGGTAGGCATCGAGTCTCTCAAGGAAAAGGTAGACACCCTGATTGTCATTCCGAACGACCGGCTATTGGAAATTGTCGATAAAAAGACGCCGATGCTGGAAGCATTCCGGGAAGCCGATAACGTGCTTCGCCAGGCGGTACAAGGCATTTCCGACCTGATCGCGGTTCCGGGATTGATCAACCTTGACTTTGCTGACGTCAAGACCATTATGACAGAGCGCGGCTCTGCATTGATGGGCATTGGAATGGCAACAGGCGAGAATCGGGCAGCAGAGGCAGCACGTAAAGCCATTATGAGCCCGCTCCTGGAAACCTCGATTGAAGGAGCCAGAGGCGTGATCATGAATATTACCGGGGGATCGAATCTATCCCTGTATGAGGTCAATGAAGCGGCCGAGATCGTAACCTCAGCCTCCGACCCGGAGGTCAATATGATCTTCGGTGCCATCATTGATGAGAATATGAAGGAAGAAATCAAGGTGACCGTTATTGCCACTGGCTTTGAAACGAAGCCTGCGACTCCGCCTCAAATGCGCCGTCCGGCTCCTCAAAGTGAGCAGCAGTCCCAGTCCTCAGACAAAGGGAATGTGAATCTCCGGCCTTTTGGCAATCAGGTAAGCAATGATCAGCTGGATATTCCAACCTTCCTTCGGAATCGATCCCGTAACAACGACTAATACAGGAACGCAGAGATCTATGCGCTGCGGAACCCTGCTGGATAGAATAAAGACCGGCCCTCGGGCCGGTTTTTTTTTCTGTCACACCCTTCATTCGACAAAAAAAGTCGGAACACAGCCCCCATGTTTAGACAGACTTTGAAGAGACATCTTCTTTATACTGTTCATATCTCCCATACCCCATCCTTGATGACCGAAAATTCCGGCTAAGCGGGTGAAGGCCCCAAATGGTGTATATTGACCTGATCTTTCTAGTGAACCTGATTATTGATGGATTGCTGCTAGCTTTGACTGCCTGGATGCGCAAAATCAAGCCCAAGCGCTGGCGACTGCTGCTGTCGGCATTCACGGGCGCCATGTATGTTCTGATGATGTTTCTGCCGCCGTTCAGCTTTTTGTTTACCTTTGTGATCAAGTTCGTGCTCTCTCTGGCCATGCTATGGATCGCTTTCGGCTTCGTCAGCCTGCAAAGCTACCTGCGCAATCTGGGCACGTTCTATATGGTCAACTTCGCTGCTGCGGGCGGAATCGTGGGCTTTCATTATTTGCTGCAGAGCTCGGGTGAATTGTTCAGCGGAATATGGTATACGGCCTCGGGAGGGCTTACCTTTGAGTTAAAAATCAGCTTTTGGTTTATTGCGATCGGTTTTTTTGCGGCGATTACCTTGTTTCGTGCGGTTCAGACAAGCAGGCGCCAGGTGGAGCAGCGGGAAACGCTGCTAGGAGAGGTTACCGTAGTCATGGGGGACGTTACGGTGTCCTGCACGGGGCTGCTGGATACAGGCAATCAGCTGAGTGATCCGCTTACCCGTATGCCCGTCATGGTCATGGAGGCTTCGCTGTGGGAAGAAAGCATACCGTCCTCCTGGAGAGCGAGACTGTCTGAACCGGACAAACTTATCCTGGAGCTGGGCGAGGCTGCAGGGGAGCTGCAGGACCGCCTCCGGCTGGTTCCTTATCGCGGAATTAACCGCGGAGCGGCCTTTATGCTGGCGATGAAGCCGGACCGCGCCCGGATTGTAATGAACGGCGAAGTGCATGAAAGCACGAGACTGCTGATCGGGCTTGATGGCGGAGCCTTATCCAGTGACGGCGCGTACCGGGCGATTATTCACCCGGAGCTGGCATCCAGCCCGGTGGAGGAAATCCGGAGCGAGAAGCCCAAGAGCGCGACTTCTAGCGCCATGTAAAAAGAAAACGAAGAAATGCCAGGTTTATGCTTACGAAGTTAGCATTTCTCCTTCGAAGAAATGCCAGGTTTATGCTTACGAAGTCAGCATTTCTTCTTCGAAGAAATGCTTTTAGGAGGACAAAAAAATGCCCGTCAAATGGAGATTAGCGCTGCAGCTGCAGTATTACCGTGTTCTGTTCTTGCTCGGCCTCAAAAGCCAGGAGGTCTACTACATTGGAGGCAGTGAGGCCCTGCCGCCCCCTTTGACCCGGGAGGAAGAGGAATACCTCCTCAAGAAGCTGCCCACCGGGGACGCCGCCATCCGGGCGATGCTGATCGAACGCAACCTCCGGCTGGTCGTGTACATCGCGCGTAAATTCGAGAACACCGGCATTAACATTGAGGATCTGGTGTCAATCGGAGCGATCGGCTTGATCAAGGCGGTGAATACGTTCGATCCGGAGAAGAAGATCAAGCTGGCGACCTATGCCTCACGCTGTATTGAGAACGAGATCCTGATGTATCTCAGACGCAATAACAAAACGCGAAGCGAGGTATCTTTTGACGAGCCGCTGAACATCGACTGGGACGGCAATGAGCTGCTTCTCTCTGATGTGCTCGGCACGGAGAATGATACCATTTACCGCAACATTGAGGAGCAGGTAGACCGCAAGCTGCTGCAGAAGGCGCTGGATAAGCTGAGCGACCGGGAACGGCTTATTATGGAGCTGCGCTTTGGCCTGCAGGATGGAGAAGAGAAGACGCAGAAGGACGTCGCGGATCTGCTCGGCATTTCCCAGTCATACATATCTCGATTGGAGAAAAGGATCATTAAGCGGCTGCGTAAGGAATTCAACAAGATGGTTTAGATGGAAAAGGAAAGGAATAAAATGAGCCCCTCAGGAGATAATGTACAGTAATGTTTCTCCTTGGGAGGTTTAGTCAGCATGACTCGAAACAAAGTTGAGATTTGCGGTGTGGATACGGCCAAACTGCCGGTTCTGACCAATGCAGAAATGAGGCATCTGTTCCACGAGCTTCAGCAGAATCATGACCGGTCAGCCAGAGAGAAATTAGTGAATGGCAACCTGCGGCTCGTGCTCAGTGTCATTCAGCGCTTTAACAATCGCGGTGAATTTGTCGATGATCTGTTCCAGGTAGGCTGTATCGGCCTGATGAAAGCCATTGATAATTTCGATCTTTCCCAAAATGTCAAGTTTTCAACGTATGCCGTCCCGATGATCATTGGCGAAATCCGGCGCTACCTGAGGGACAATAATCCGATCCGCGTCTCCCGTTCACTGCGCGACATTGCGTATAAGGCGCTGCAGATTCGGGATCAGCTGACCAATGTGAATTCACGGGAACCGACGATTTTTGAAATCTCGGAGGCGCTTAATGTTCCGAAGGAGGATGTGGTGTTCGCGCTGGACGCCATCCAGGACCCGGTTTCACTGTTCGAACCCATTTATCATGACGGCGGAGACCCCATCTACGTGATGGATCAGATCAGTGATGACAAGAATAAGGATATTACCTGGATTGAAGAGATTGCACTGCGCGAGGCGATGCACAAGCTGGGACAACGGGAGAAAATGATCCTGTCAATGCGCTTCTACGAAGGCAAAACCCAAATGGAGGTCGCCGACGAAATCGGCATTTCACAGGCCCAGGTGTCCCGTCTTGAAAAGTCCGCCATCAAGCAGATGCAAAAGCACGTTAAAACTTAATAGCCCATTTGACATGCAATAGGTCCTCTATAACAGCTGCGATCCCGGTAAACGGGATCGTTTTTTATGTCTGAAAGAAGCTTATTTCCTGCCCTGACGTCATATAGTGGTAGCAGTACGACAATACGAGAACCAGATGGTGGGGAAAAGGATATGAAGATTTCTGATTTTCAGACAAAGGACGTTATCAATATTGTGGATGGCAGGCGGCTTGGTCAGGTCAGCGATCTGGAGCTTGATTTAAGGCAGGGGCGCATTGACGCCATTGTCGTCCCCAGCTACGGTAAATTTATGGGGCTGTTTGGCGGGGGAAGCGACCTTATTATACCTTGGCGCAATATCGTCAAGATCGGGTCCGATGTCGTGCTGGTCAAGATGGAAGAAGTCCGCAAGACCGTGGAAGAGCCGAGTGCAGAGACCTATCTGGAGACACCGGAGACACAGCGCCGGGATCGAAAAATGTATTGAGAGCTGAGCTGCGATGTAGCGCAGCTCATTTTCTGGTACACTGATGTTGAGGTGAGTGGAGAAATGGATGCATTCAAACAGCAGGAGCCAAAGACGCCGCTGCACTTTACGCTTTCTTCCTGGGATCAAGAAGAAGGCGGCATAACTGCCGGCTTTACCGGCCGCAGGGGTGGTCTTGGAACGGCTCCGTACGATACATTGAATTTGGCGTTTCACGTCGGGGATGATCATGATACCGTCATCCATAACCGCCGTATGCTGGCAGAACACCTCGGCTTTACCCTGCAGGACTGGACCTGCGCCGAGCAGGTGCATGGACGCAGGATTGCCGTCATTGGGGAGATGGATCGCGGAGCGGGCAGCACCGGCCGCCATACAGCCATTCAGGATAGTGATGGCCTGCTGACAGACGTTCCGGGGGTGCTGCTGACTTCTTTTTATGCCGACTGTGTGCCCTTGTATTTCCTGGACCCGGTACGCGGTGTTGTGGGTCTGGCTCATGCCGGCTGGAAAGGGACCGTATCCGGTATCGCTGAAGCCATGGTTGAGCGGATGAATGAGCATTACGGCAGCCGCTCGGCTGACATCCGGTGCGCCATTGGGCCCTCGATCGGGATGTGCTGCTACGAGGTGGATCAGGTGGTCATGGACCGGATTGCCGGGCTGCAGCTTTCGCGAGAGCGACAGGAACGCCCGAGGGAACCTTTTTTTGAGGAAAAAGGCGGCGGTAAGACGATGCTAAACTTGAAAGAAATAAACAGACACATTATGATAAAAGCAGGAATATTGGCGGATCATATCGAATGTACTACATGGTGCACGAGCTGCCGCAATGACTTGTTTTTCTCATACCGGAAGGACGGCGGCGTTACAGGACGCATGGCTAGCTGGATGGGAATCAGAAAGAGGTGAGCTTTCCCTTGGGTTTGAAAGAGCGCGTAGACCTGGTAGAGCAGCGGATCAGCGAGGCCTGCCGGCGAAGCGGAAGATCGCGGAATGAGGTGAAGGTGATCGCCGTGACGAAATATGTCTCGACAGCGATGACCGAAGAGGTGCTTCAAGAAGGCATCGTTCACATTGGCGAGAACCGCTGGCAGACTGCTGAGGAGAAATGGCGTGCTTTGGGAGAGCGGGGGATTTGGCATTTTATCGGCCATCTTCAGAGCAATAAGGTGAAGGATGTCATCGGCAAGTTTTCATATATTCATTCGCTGGACAGGCTTTCCCTGGCCAAGGAGCTCGACCGGCGGGCCGAGCAGCTGGACCTGACCGTATCCGCTTTGGTTCAGGTCAATATTTCAGGCGAGTCCACCAAATACGGACTGAAGCCGGAACAGGCCGCTGACTTTCTTAAAGCATTGAGCGGCATGAAGCATATTCAGGTTCAGGGTTTAATGACCATGGCTCCTTATGAATCGTCTGCAGAGGATACAAGACCGGTATTCCGCGGATTGAGACAGCTAAGAGACGAGTTGAACAGACAGGCGCTGACGCCGGAGCCAATGACGGAGCTTTCGATGGGAATGTCTAATGATTTCGAGGTCGCCATTGAAGAAGGAGCGACTTGGGTGCGTCTGGGCTCTATTTTAGTGGGAAAGTAGGAGGAATGCTTCATGGGTGTGATGAACCGGTTTATGAATTTCCTCGGCTTGCAGGAGGAAGAAGAGGTTGTGGAGCGTGAAGTGCTGGACGAGCCGGAGGAGCAGCCTCCGGTGGACAACCGTAGAAACCTTAAAGGCGGCAATGTGGTGAGTATACATTCTCAGAAAAATGTGAAGGTTGTATTAATCGAGCCCCGCTCCTATGAGGAGGCGCAGGAAATTGCAGATCAGCTGAAATCCTACCGCTCGGTCGTGGTCAATCTCCAGCGCGTACGGAATGATCAGGCCTTGAGAATCATAGATTTTCTAAGCGGAACGGTTTATGCTCTGGGAGGCGGGATTTCCAAGCTTGGTGGTAATATTTTTCTCTGCACCCCGGACACCGTAGAAATTCAGGGCTCCATCTCGGAAATTCTTGGTGAGGAGCACGAATATAACAGAATGAGGTGAGTGTTGCTTGACAGGTCTTGTAAGCTTGGTAGATGTGTTATTTCAAATTTATTTCTATATGATTCTGGTCTATGTTCTTATGTCATGGCTGCCGAACGTGAGGGAGAGCTTTATTGGTGAGCTGCTGGGCAAGCTGGTAGAGCCATACCTGGCGCCTTTCCGCAGATTTATTCCGCCGATTGGCGGAATGCTGGATATTTCTCCGATTGTGGCCCTGTTCGTCTTGCGGCTGGCCCAGAACGGTGTATACGCCATTATTGGCTATCTAAGCTAAACGTTATGAAGGTTAAGAAGGGACACGGGATAAGATGATGCAGCCAGATATATACAACCATTTTCACCGGGATGAGCGTGATTTCGTGGACAAGGCCTGGGAATGGGTAGAGCATGCCGGCCAATATCACGAGGTGAAGCTGACGGATTTTCTGGATCCGCGCCAGCGCTATATTTTGGAGAGCCTGGCCCATCGCCATCCTGATGTCCATGTTTTTTTTGAGGGGGGGCATCCGGATGCGGAGAGAACGCGCGGCTGGGTGGCCCCGGATTACCGGGATCCTGCCGGAGAGGATTGGGGGCTGCAGGTGCTGTCTGTGACCTCAGGGGACCAGAAGTTTCTGGCGCTGGAGCATGGTGATTACATGGGCTCTATTCTGGGGCTTGGCATCAAGCGGTCCAAGATCGGAGATATTCATGTCTTGGAAGATGGCTGTCATGCTGTCGTAAGCGCTGATATTTCATCTTATCTGCACCTGAATTTAAGCCAGGTTCACCGGGTTCATGTGATGACAGAGATTCTGTCTGTGGAGAAGCTCCGCGTGAAGGAGACGAAGCTGCAGGAAATGGACCTGACAGTGGCGTCACTTCGGCTAGACGGCATTAGCAGTGACGTTCACCGCATGAGCCGCGCCAAGATTCTCGACCCCATCAAGGCAGGACGATGCCGGGTCAACTGGAAGGTGGAGGAAGACCCTTCTGCGATCCTTAGTGACGGCGACATGGTTTCGATCCAGGGATTGGGAAGGTTTAAGGTGCTTGAAACCGGTGGGCTGACGAAAAAAGGGCGATACCGCGTCAAGGTCGGCAAATATACTTGAGCCGTTTGAAGGAATTGCCGTTTTTTTGTCGAAAACCAAGAGCAAGCTCACATTTATAGGAGGTGGACATCATGTCATTAACGCCGCTGGATATACATAATAAGGAGTTTTCCCGCCGGCTCCGCGGTTATGACGAGGATGAGGTCAATGAGTTTCTGGACCAGGTCATTAAGGATTACGAGAGTGTGATCCGCGAGAACAAGGAAATGAAGAACCAGCTGATGGCTATGCAGGAGCGGCTGGATCATTTTATGAATATCGAAGAGACGCTGTCCAAGACGATCATTGTTGCTCAGGAAGCGGCCGATGAGGTCAAGATTAATGCTAAGAAGGAAGCGGAGCTCATCGTGAAGGAATCGGAGAAGAATGCCGACCGGATTATCAATGACGCCCTCGGGAAGTCACGGAAGATCGCGCTGGAGGTAGAGGAGCTCAAGAAGCAGGCGTCCATCTACCGTACACGCTTCCGCTCGTTGGTGGAGGCTCAGCTGGAGCTTCTGAAGCATGACGGGTGGGAATCGCTGGAGAAGCGTGAGCCAAGCCTGGAAACCCGGGAAGCTTACTAGGAATACGCCAGAGTTGACATTTGGATGTAAAGGGACTATAACTATTATCATAACTAGGAATGTATAGTGTGAATTCGTTGATGGGATAAGTACTTTGGGACATCTGATCTCCAGAGAGTTGGCCGCGCGCTGAAAGCCAATGTTCAGACCTTAAAGGAAGATCCTCCCGGAGAAGCTGTGCCGAAGCAGTGTAAGAGCTTGTGGGTAGGCAGCAGCCGTATGACCGAACGTTACATCGGTACCATGCCCTTGAGCATGGACTTAAGGTGCCGTTGTGCAGTCAATGCAGCTACGGAATTAGGGTGGTCACGCGAGCGAAAGGTTCTCGTCCCTTACAGGGGCGGGGGCCTCTTTTTGTGGATTTCTGCTGGAATAAACATGGAAATTTAACCTGCACAAGGAAAGGAAGAACGACACGTATGAACAAAGTGGATGTGAAGGAAAGAGCGAGGAGCCGGGAGCTCCGGATTCTGGAGAAATGGAATAAGGAAGACATCTTCAAGAAATCCATCACGAACCGTGAAGGCAAGCCGCATTACGTCTTCTATGAAGGTCCTCCGACGGCCAACGGAGCCCCCCATATCGGGCATGTGCTGGGCCGGGTCATCAAGGATTTTGTCGGCCGCTATCAAACGATGAAGGGCTACAAGGTGATCCGCAAAGCGGGCTGGGATACGCATGGCCTGCCGGTGGAGCTAGGGGTTCAGAAGCAGCTGGGAATTTCCGGCAAGCATGAAATCGAGAATTACGGCGTCGAGGATTTCATCAAGAAATGTAAGGCAAGCGTGTTTGAATATGAGCACAAATGGCGGGAGCTGACCGAAGCGATCGGATACTGGACGGATCTCGACGATCCTTACATCACCCTGCAGAATGAATACATTGAGAGTGTATGGAACATCCTGGCTACCATTCATGACAAGGGCCTCTTGTACCGGGGACACCGGGTCAGCCCGTATTGTCCGGACTGCCAGACGACTCTAAGCTCTCACGAAGTCGCACAAGGATACGAGGATGTGAAGGACCTCAGCGCGACTGCGAAGTTCAAGCTTCAGGACAGCGGCGAATATGTGCTGGCCTGGACGACGACGCCTTGGACACTGCCTTCCCACGTTGCCCTGGCCGTGAACCCGGATATGGATTATGCCCGTGTCGAGCAGGAAGACGGTATTTACATCGTTGCGAAGAATTTGGTGGAAGCAGTGATGAAGGGCGATTACACGGTGCTCTCGACCGTGAAAGGGTCTGAGCTGGTGGGCAAGAGCTATACCCCTCCATTTACGTACGTCAAGCCGGAAAAAGGCAATATCATCGTAGGCGCCTCCTTCGTGACGGATGCAAGCGGAACCGGTATTGTGCATATGGCACCGGCGCACGGGGAGGATGATTACCGTACTTGTCGGGAGCATGGTATCAGCTTTGTTAACGTGGTCAATGCGCAGGGCCGTTACACCGAAGAGGTGACGGATTTCGCGGGCCGTTTCGTGAAGGACTGCGATCTTGACATTGTAAAAGCTCTGTCCGAGCAGGGCCTGCTCTACAGCAAGGAAAAGTACGAGCACAGCTATCCGTTCTGCTGGCGCTGTAAATCTCCGCTATTGTACTATGCGATGGAAAGCTGGTTTATCGAGACCACCGCAGTCAAGGATCAGCTGATTGAGAACAACAATTCAGTAACCTGGTACCCTGGTCATGTGCGTGACGGACGCTTTGGTAAATTTCTGGAGGATCTGGTGGACTGGAACATCAGCCGGAACCGTTACTGGGGAACTCCGCTGAATGTATGGGTTTGCCCGTCCGGCAAGCATCAGTTCGTTCCTCATAGTCTCTCCGAGCTTCGAGAGCAAGCCGTTGGAGACGTGCCGGAGGATCTGGAGCTGCACAAGCCTTACGTGGATGCGGTCAAGGTAAAGTGTCCTCACTGTGAAGAAGTGATGGAGCGTACGTCAGAGGTTATTGATGTCTGGTTTGATTCCGGCTCCATGCCGTTTGCCCAATATCATTATCCGTTCAAGGAAGACAGCCTGTTCCAGAATCAGTACCCGGCAGACATGATCTGCGAAGGGATTGATCAGACTCGTGGCTGGTTCTACAGCCTGCTGGCGGTATCCACGCTGTTCACGGGCAAAGCCCCGTACAAGGCGGTGATGGCGACCGGGCATATCCTGGATGAGAACGGACAGAAAATGTCCAAATCCAAAGGAAATGTCATTGACCCATGGGAGATCATTGACGAATACGGTACGGACGCTTTCCGCTGGGCACTGCTAGCCGACAGTGCACCTTGGAACAGCAAGCGGTTCTCCAGAGGCATCGTCGGTGAAGCCAAGTCCAAGGTCATTGATACACTGGTGAATACACATGCATTCCTGACCTTGTATGCAGGCATCGATGGATATAACCCGGCAGAGCATGAGTTCAAGGGCTCGGACCACAAGCTGGACCGATGGATTCTGTCCCGGTTGAACAGCCTGATCCAAACCGTGGATAAAGGCTTGGCGGTCAATGACTTCCTGAATGCTGCCAAAGCGATTGAGGCTTATGTGGATGAGCTGAGTAACTGGTATATCCGTCGTTCGCGCGATCGTTTCTGGGGCAGCGGCCTGGGTGAGGATAAGCTGGCTGCTTACGGCACCCTGACTTATGTTCTTGTAACCTTGTCCAAAGTCATGGCGCCGTTTACGCCAATGCTTGCCGAGGATATCTTCGTGAACCTGGGCGGCGGCGAAAGTGTCCATCTGGCCGACTTCCCTGCAGCCGATGAGTCTATGATTGACAAGACGCTGGAGCAGGATATGGAATCGGCTCGCCAAATCGTAGAATTAGCCCGGAATGTGCGTAACGAGACGGCAATCAAGACGCGTCAGCCTCTCTCGGAGCTGATCATTTCCATGGACCGCGAGTTCCATCTGGCGGATTACGAGGCCATCATTAAGGACGAGATCAATGTGAAGAGCATTGTGGTTGAAAACAGCGACAGCGGCTTTGTTGATTTCACGCTGAAGCTGAACCTCAAGGCTGCCGGCAAGAAGTATGGCAAGAATGTCGGCTTTCTGCAGGGCTTCCTGAAAGGAATGAATCCGGACGAAACGCGGACCGTTGTGCAGAACGGCGGAGTGAACGTGACGTCACCGGATGGGCAGGAGCTGAATCTGACTGCAGAGGAGCTGCTGGTGGAGAAGCAGGCGAAGGAAGGCTTTGCATCTGCTTCCGGCTATGGCCTGACGGTAGCGCTCAACACCGATATTACGCCAGAGCTGGAGCAGGAGGGCTGGGTGCGTGAGGTTGTGCGTGCAATTCAGGATACACGCAAGAAGCTTGATCTGCCCATTGAGAAGCGTGTGAAGCTGACGCTGGAATGCGATCCGGTGCTGCAGGCTGCCATTACGGCATTCCAGGACGTATTGCAGGAAAATGTCCTTGTTACGGGCGTGTCCTTTGGTACTGAAGCCGAGATGGAGCGGGTAGAGCTCGGCGGTAAAAGCGTAGGCATTCACATGGCCTAACTGCTGGTGAAGGTGATCACCCTAATGAAGGAGCTGTTCTTGACAGCCGGAGACGAGATATCTCCGGCTGCAGAACAGCTCTTTTTTTGGTGGAAGAAGCCTTGAAGAATGCCAATGCGGCTCCTGTCACATAATAGGTAGGATATGAAAGCAACAAGGGGGAACAGGTCGTGGCGGAAAGGACAGAAACCGGTGCAGCTCCGGCGCATGAGGCGTCCCTGAACACGGAAGAAGAAAAGGTCAGCCGGATGTACCAGCTGACCGTAAGCATGGCGCAGCAGCTGGAGAAATCCCGGATTCAGGAATATACGCAGCTGCTGCACCGCCCCTGGAAGCTGGTAGGCTTAAACCTGCTTGCCGGTACAGCCCGGGGAATCGGGATTGCGATTGGATTTACTTTTTTTGCGGCGACGATTATTTATCTGCTTCAGGCACTGGGTGCCTTAAATCTTCCAATTGTCGGGGATTATATAGCAGATATTGTACAGATTGTTCAGCGCCAGCTGGAGCTGCGATAGAGCAGGCAGGACAGGCTTGTCATTCATAGTCAGCGTCTTCCCGGCTGCCGGGATCCAGCAGGTAGCTTCCTTCACCTTGTTCTATATAGCTGTCGTAATGAGGTCCGCGTACCACAAAGGTTTCGGTGCCGTCTATATTGGTCGCAACAAAGTTCTCGTAGAGCTCGACAAATCCGCCAAGATCATCATTTTCTTCATAATCCATATCGTTATAGCTGTGCACCTCGCGATCTTCTGCCATCGCCGGTGTATTGGAGCTGCCCATACTCTCGAGAGTTTGCAGTGTATCCTCACCGTCAAATCCGGAGTATTCGTGCTCATCGAGACTGGATCTTCCAAAAGGCGGATAAAGCACCTGCTCTTCGACTGGACGGCGCTGTGATGGCATATCGCGGGGAGAATCTTCTTTGCAATACTGGGTGTCTGGAACGGCCTGCAGACGCTGAAACGGAATCGGCTGCCTGCAAATGACACAGATCCCGTATGTGCCGTCCTCCATGTGCTCAAGGGAAGTCATGACGCGCTCGAGCTCCAGCTCGGCACGATCTTGAAGGCCAAGGTCCTTTTCACGCTCATAGAGCTCTGTAGCCAAATCCCCGGGATGGTTATCGATATGGGACAGCTCTCCGGTAGTATCCCTTTCCGAAATGCTAAGACCATGATTATGGCTGGCGTTCAATCGCTCCAGCTCTTGCTTGCGTTCTAGAAGCTGGCTGCGAAGCTCCTGAAGCTGGGCATTGCTGAGATGCGGCATAGCTACACTCTCCCTTCAAGCCCTAAGGCGGTGTATTTGCTTATAGGTTGCACGGAGAGCGAGGTTTTTACAGGCGGAAAATGTACGTTTACTTGGGCAGGAATGGACGGTTTCAAATACGCTGTGCTACAATAAGACGAGTTCTGCCCGGTGAAGGCAGAGTTTTAGAGTGACGAGAGAAGATCGGAGTGACAAGCTGCTGTGATGTATTATTTGATTGCCTTAATTGTGTTCCTTATCGATCAGGGAACGAAATATTTGATCGCTAGCCGTCTGGCGCTGGGAGAGCAAATTCCCGTCATTGGCGACTTTTTCTTAATTACGTCCAGCCGAAATCGCGGCGCTGCGTTTGGTATTTTGCAGAATCAGCTGTGGTTCTTTATCGTGGTTACCTCGCTGGTTGTGATCGGAATTATCTGGTATATGCAAAAAGTGAAATCCGAAGGGCGCAGGCTGCTGCCCGTAGCTCTTTCTTTGGTGCTGGGCGGTGCGCTTGGCAATTTTATCGACCGGCTTGTTATGGGTGAGGTTGTTGATTTCCTTCAATTCAATTTCGGATCATACACCTTCCCAATCTTTAACATTGCGGACTCCTGTATTGTAATCGGTGTAGGGCTGATTCTCCTCGATACATTTATGGAGGGCAAGCGGGAGCAGGAAGCCCAGCAATCGTCTTCTTCGAGCACAAATCAAGAAGGACAATCCTAATGATGGAGCATAACCAATATATTACAGATGAGAGCAGACAGCCCGCTGATGAGCTGGAGGAGCGCGTGCAGGAGTGGCAGATGTCGGAGAAGCAGGCCAAGCTGCGATTAGATAAATTTCTTGCCGAGGAGCTGACAGGCACGGCATCTCGTTCACAAATTCAGCTGTGGATTACGGATGCCCATATACTCGTCAACGGCAAGCCGGTGAAATCCAACTATAAGCTGGCAGCAGACGATCATGTGGTGCTTACGGTGCCTGAGGTGCAGCCGGTTGAAATTGTGCCGGAGAATATCAAGCTGGAGGTCAGCTATGAGGATTCAGATGTCATCGTGGTGAACAAGCCGCGCGGCATGGTTGTGCACCCGGCAGCGGGACATCCGTCGGGCACATTGGTCAATGCCCTGATGTATCACTGTCAGGATTTATCAGGCATCAATGGAGAGCTGAGACCCGGAATTGTTCACCGTATTGACAAGGACACCTCCGGCCTCATTATGGCGGCGAAGAATGATCAGGCACATGCTTCACTGGCTGCACAGCTGAAGGAGCACAGTGTGACCCGGCGCTATCTTGCTGTAGTCCACGGCAATATCAGCCATGATCAGGGCACGATTGATGCTCCGATTGGCAGAGATTCGCAAGACCGGAAGCTGTATGTAGTTACAGATAAGAACAGCAAGCATGCTGTAACCCACTTCTCTGTGGTGGAGCGGCTTGGTGACTACAATCTGGTGGAGCTCAAGCTCGAAACGGGCCGGACACATCAGATTCGT
Source organism: Paenibacillus algicola (assembly GCF_005577435.1). Classification (NCBI taxonomy): domain Bacteria; kingdom Bacillati; phylum Bacillota; class Bacilli; order Caryophanales; family Paenibacillaceae; genus Paenibacillus; species Paenibacillus algicola. Next base: position 1,713,048 of record NZ_CP040396.1, read on the forward strand.
GTGCATATGAAATATATCGGACATCCATTGGTCGGTGATCCCGTATACGGGCGAAGCAAGGGCATTAAGATGAACGGACAGGCTCTGCATGCTGCGGTGCTTGGCTTCCTGCATCCCCGATCAGGGCAATATATGGAGTTTACGGCTCCGCTGCCCCGTGATATGGAAGAACTGTTAACGGCACTCCGGAGCCGCTAGCAGTTTTTTTCTGCGTAATGCCTTTATTTTCTTGTCCGCAAAAGTACAAATCATTTGATGATTTATACATGGCTCATTCTGCGGTTTTGCTTCAATATGAAGGAATGGAACAAATGATAATCTAGGAGATGAATGCAAATTATGAATATTGAACAATATCAGGAAACATATATCCAGAATAACTTCGCTGACCGCATTGGCGGAGCAAATTACGGAAAAGACACATCCATCTATAAATTCGAGAAGATCAAGCGTGCCAAGGCAGCCGCCAAAAAAGCTTTCCCGGACGTAGAACTGATCGATATGGGCGTTGGTGAGCCGGATGAGATGGCAGACCGCGGCATTATCAGCAAGCTGGCTGAAGAAGCGGCGAAGCCAGAGAACCGGGGGTATGCCGACAACGGGATTCCTGAATTCAAAGAAGCTGCCGTTCGTTACCTGAGCCGAGTGTTTAATGTGGAAGGATTGGATGCGGAGACCGAGGTGCTGCACTCCATCGGCTCCAAGCCCGCTCTGGCGATGCTTCCTTCAGCTTTTATTAATCCGGGCGATGTCACAATTATGACGGTGCCGGGCTATCCGGTACTCGGAACACATACGAAGTACTTGGGCGGAGAGGTTTACACGGTAGAGCTGAAGAAGGAGAACGGCTTCCTTCCGGACCTGACTGCAATTCCTGAAGAGATTGCGAAGCGCGCGAAGCTGCTGTACCTGAACTATCCCAATAACCCAACCGGTGCCAGCGCTACCGTTGAGTTCTTCACAGAGGTAGTGGCGTGGGCCCGTAAGTTCAATGTCGTTGTCGTTCATGACGCACCTTACGCAGCACTGACCTATGACGGCTTGAAGCCACTGAGCTTTCTGTCTGTTCCGGGAGCGAAGGATGTAGGGATCGAGCTTCACTCCCTGTCCAAATCCTACAACATGACCGGCTGGCGGATCGGATTCGTCGCTGGGAACCCGCTTATTGTGAAGGCTTTTGGTGATGTGAAGGATAACAACGATTCAGGGCAATTTATCGCCATTCAAAAGGCGGCAGCGTGGGGGCTGGACCATCCGGAGATTACCGAGAAAATCGCCGAGAAATATTCCCGCCGCCACAATATGCTGGTAGATGCTTTGAATGGGCTTGGGTTCAAGGCGGAGAAGCCGAAGGGCTCCTTCTTCCTGTATGTTGAAGCACCGAAAGGCATCAAGGGCGGCGCCCGCTTTGCCTCCGGTGAGGATTTCTCCCAGTACCTGATTCGCGAGAAGCTGATCTCCACGGTGCCTTGGGATGATGCTGGAAGCTTCGTGCGTTTCTCCGTGACCTTCATTGCGAACGGCATTGAAGATGAGAAGCGGGTCATTGAGGAAATCCAGAAGCGTCTGAGTGATGTGGAGTTTGAATTTTAACATTGACATTCCTTGTGAGACCTGTCATACTTCAAGTAATCGAATAGCACCTTTAAATCAGTCCCGTGAGGCTGGCAAGGTAACGTGAACCGAGGTTCATTACAGGGTAAGCTCTATTTGTCTGCGGACAACAAGAGACTTATCGGAATCTCTACGTGTATATCATATACTCCTTGCCTTTGCGGCAAGGAGTTTTTTGTATCCGCGGACACTGACACCAGGCGCTAATCAAGCTAGAAGGAGGGTAACCCATGAGCAGTGAGCAGCATGTGATTATGGATGAAACGGCAATCCGCCGCGCCCTGACAAGAATTGCGCATGAGATCCTGGAGAAGAACAAGGGCATTGAAGACTGCGTTCTGATCGGTATTCGGACCCGAGGTGTATTTTTGGCCAAGCGGATTGCAGAACGAATTGAAGAGATTGAAGGTACGCCGATACCTTGGGGTGAGATTGATGTAACCTCTTATCGGGATGACCGGGACGGAACGACACCGAAGCCGTGTGAGGAAGTGCTGATGTCATCATCGGAAGAGAAGATTAATGTCCACGACAAAAAAGTCATTCTGTTCGATGACGTGCTCTATACCGGCCGCACGATCCGGGCCGCGCTGGACGCGCTGATGGACTGCGGGCGGCCGCGGATGATTCAATTGGCTGTTCTTGCAGATCGCGGTCACCGCGAGCTGCCGATCCGGCCGGACTACATCGGCAAGAATGTGCCGACCTCCAAGCACGAAGAAATTACGGCAGCGCTTCAGGAGTATGACGGCAAGGACGAGGTCACCATCTCACAGAGAGAGGAACGATAATGATGAGTACCGCAACCGCGATCCAGGAGCGCAGCCTGCTGGGATTAAAGCATCTGAGCCGCGAGGACATTCTGGCGATTCTTGACCGGGCCTCATATTGGGAGCAGCAAAGCGAGAAGCTGGTGCCGATTCTGAACAAAAAGTTTGCTGTCAACATGTTTTTTGAGAACAGTACAAGAACGAGATTTTCTTTTGAAATGGCGCAGAAGAGGCTGGGTGTTCAGGTGATGAACTTCACCGCAGCGGCCTCCAGTGTCGAGAAGGGTGAATCCATTTACGATACAGTACGCACGCTGGAGTCCATGGGCGTGGATGCAGGTGTGGTCAGACTGAAGCCGTCCGGCGTGCTGCAGGAGCTGGCGCAGCGAGTGAGGATTCCACTGATTAATGCGGGAGACGGAAACAACGAGCATCCGACGCAGGCGCTGCTGGATTTATACACGATGCGCAAAGTGTTTGGCGAGCTGCAGGGCTTGACGGTGTCCATTATCGGAGATATTAAGCATAGCCGGGTCGCCAGATCCAATCTCTGGGCACTACAGAAGCTCGGAGCGAAGGTGCAGTTCTGCGCCCCGTCCGTGATGTCGGCTCCGGAGCTTGCCGAGCATGCTCCTTATGTAAGTATGGAAGAAGCCTTGAAGGCGGATGTCGTCATGATGCTGCGAGTGCAGCTGGAGCGGCATAGCGGCGGATTGTTTCAGTCCAGTGAGGAATACCGCGAGCAATACGGTCTAACCGAGGAACGGGCAGCCTCCTTATTGGGACATACCATTATTATGCATCCGGCTCCAGTTAACCGGAACGTGGAAATCGACGATGCCGTTGTTGAATGTGACCGCTCTTACATCTTCAGACAGATGGCACACGGCGTGCCAGTACGCATGGCGGTCATGGAACGGGCGATGAGGGATTAGCAGCAGGAATATTTTTTTCAGGGACAAAATTAATAAATATACACAAAACTGAATTATTATTATACAATATACAAGAAGCGGTCGCGCTTCTCCAGCGGAGGGGAACCTAAACGTGCTACAAATAATTAAGAACGCCAAGGTGATCAACGAAGAGGGACAGCTTCAGCTCCAGCACATTGTAATCGAGAACGGACAAATTCAAGCCATGATGAACGGCGATCAAGAGCTTCCCCAGCAGGGTGAGCAGGCTGAAATCGTGGATGCAGCAGGAAGGCTGGTAGCCCCGGGATTCATTGATATGCATGTTCACTTGAGAGAGCCGGGCTTTGAGCATAAGGAAACGATTGAAAGCGGCAGTCGTTCCGCTGTGAAAGGCGGCTTTACGACAATTGCCTGCATGCCGAACACCAAGCCGGTTACGGATACGGCGGAGACGGTATCCCTCATTCTGGAGAAGGCGAAGCAAGCTGGGCTTGCCAAGGTGCTGCCTTACGCCGCCATTACAGTCAACGAGCTGGGCCGGGAGCTTACCGATTTTGAAGCGTTGAAGGAAGCGGGAGCGATCGGCTTTACGGATGACGGCGTGGGTGTGCAGAACGCACAGATGATGAAGAACGCGATGAAAAAGGCGGTGTCTCTGGGCATGCCGGTTATCGCACACTGCGAAGACGACTCGCTCGTCAAGGGTGCATGTGTGACCGAAGGGGCTTTTGCAGAGCGCCACGGACTGAAAGGAATTCCGAACGAATCGGAAGCGATTCATGTCGGCCGTGATATTTTGCTCGCAGAAGCGACAGGAGTACACTACCATGTGTGCCATGTCAGCACAGAGCAGTCGGTTCGCCTGATCCGCCAGGCCAAGGCTATTGGAATCAAGGTAACCGCAGAGGTATGTCCGCATCATCTGGTGTTGTCCGATGAGGACATTCCCGGGCTGGACGCCAACTGGAAGATGAACCCGCCGCTGAGATCGCCGCGGGATGTACAGGCATGCATTGAGGGCCTGCTGGACGGTACCATTGACATGATTGTGACCGACCATGCTCCTCATAGTGAAGAGGAGAAGGCGAAAGGGATGGAGCTGGCTCCATTTGGAATCGTCGGGTTTGAAACCGCGTTTCCGCTGCTGTACACCAAGTTCGTCGAAACCGGTCAATGGACCCTGGAGTTTCTCATTCAGCGAATGACCAGTGATCCTGCACGCGTATTCGGCTTGAACAGCGGAGTGCTGAAGCCGGGGGCACCTGCAGACATCACGATGATTGATCTGGATCTGGAGCAGGCGGTTGACCCTGCAGCCTTTGCAACCAAGGGCCGCAACACCCCGTTTACAGGCTGGAAGCTCAAGGGCTGGCCGGTAATGACTTGGGTGGATGGAGAGCTGAAATACTCATAAAAAGAGTCCAGCTCAGTCACATTTAGGCGTTTGACATTATAAATTATTTAACATATAGATGACAGGAGTGAATGGAATGCAGGCACAGGCTAGATTGTTACTGGAGGATGGAACGCTGTTCAACGGCAAATCCTTCGGCGCAGATGCTGAAATGACTGGCGAAGTCGTATTTAACACAGGGATTACCGGATATCAGGAGGTGCTTTCCGACCCGTCCTACTGCGGTCAGATCGTGACCATGACGTATCCTTTGATTGGCAACTACGGGATTACACGGGATGACTTTGAAAGCATCCGTCCTTTTGTACACGGCTTTGTCGTCCGCCGGCATGAGCCTGTTCCAAGCAACTGGCGTGCAGAATACAGCGTGGACAGCCTGCTTAAAGAGTATGGTATCCCCGGCATCAGCGGCATTGACACCCGTATGCTGACCCGAATTATCCGCCACCATGGTACGATGAAGGGAATTCTGACCACGTCAAGCAAATCAGTCGAAGAGCTGATGGAGATGATGGCAGACACGTCGATTCCACAGCTGCGCAACCAGGTTGCGCGTACTTCAACTCCGCAAATGTTCACCAGCCCGGGTCAAAAAGAACGGATCGTTCTGGTTGACTTCGGCGCAAAAAGCGGCATTCTGCGTGAGCTGACTGCCCGCGGCTGTGACGTGATCGTGGTTCCGCATGATACCACGGCTGATGAAATCCGCCGCCTTCATCCGGACGGCATCCAGCTGTCCAACGGTCCTGGGGACCCGAAAGATGTTCCATATGCCGTGGATATGATTAAGGAATTGCTCGGAGAATACCCGATCTTCGGCATCTGCCTGGGTCACCAGCTATTCGCGCTGGCTTCCGGTGCAGACACCGAGAAGCTGAAGTTCGGCCATCGCGGCGGCAACCATCCGGTGAAAGAACTGGCGACAGACCGCTGCTACATCACTTCGCAGAACCATGGCTACACAGTGAAAGAGGATTCTGTGGCAAGCACTGATCTTGAAGTAACTCATATCAACAACAATGACAAAACCGTAGAAGGCCTGAAGCATAAGAAGTATCCGGCATTCTCCGTACAGTATCATCCGGAAGCTGCGCCAGGTCCTCATGACAGCAGCTACCTCTTCGATGATTTCCTGGAAATGATTCGTCAGCATAAAACCAATGAAATTCGCAAGCCGCGCCAGGCGGAACTCGCTGCAGCCGTGAAAGGAGCTCGCTAATATGCCTAAAAACGAACAACTCAAAAAAATTCTGGTTATCGGCTCTGGCCCGATCGTTATCGGTCAGGCTGCAGAATTTGACTATGCCGGTACCCAGGCTTGCGAGGCCTTGAAGGAAGAAGGCGTCGAGGTTGTCCTGATTAACAGCAACCCGGCCACCATCATGACCGATACCAATATGGCTGACAAAGTATACATTGAGCCCATTACGCTGGATTTTGTAACACAGATTATCCGCCAGGAGCGTCCGGATGGACTGCTTCCGACGCTTGGCGGCCAGACGGGCCTGAACATGGCGGTAGAGCTTGCTCGTGCCGGCATTCTGGAGCAGGAGAACGTGAAGCTGCTCGGAACCCAGCTGAACTCTATTGAGAAGGCGGAGGACCGTGATCTGTTCCGTGCACTTATGCATGAGCTGGAGCAGCCGGTTCCAGAGAGCACGATCGTAACTACTCTGCAGGAAGCGCTGGATTTCGCCGATGAAATCGGCTACCCGCTGATTGTGCGTCCGGCATACACCCTGGGCGGCACCGGCGGCGGTATTTGTGCGAATGAGGAGGAGCTGCGTGAGACTGTATCCTCCGGCATCCGCTACAGCCCGATCAACCAGTGTCTCGTCGAGAAGAGCATCGCCGGCATGAAAGAAGTAGAGTACGAGGTTATGCGGGACGCGAACGATAACTGTATCGTCGTTTGTAACATGGAGAACTTTGACCCTGTAGGCGTACACACCGGGGACAGTATCGTTGTGGCACCGAGCCAGACGCTGTCCGACCGTGAATACCAGATGCTGAGATCGGCATCCCTGAAAATTATTCGTGCCCTCAATATTGAAGGCGGATGTAATGTGCAGTTTGCGCTGGATCCAAACAGCTATCAATACTATGTTATCGAGGTAAATCCGCGGGTAAGCCGCTCTTCTGCGCTTGCATCCAAGGCAACAGGCTACCCGATTGCCAAAATGGCAGCGAAGATTGCGATGGGCTACACGCTGGATGAGCTTGTCAATCCGGTTACAGGCCAAACCTACGCTTGCTTTGAGCCAACCCTGGATTACATCGTCAGCAAAATTCCACGCTGGCCGTTCGACAAGTTCACTTCGGCCAACCGTAAGCTGGGCACGCAAATGAAGGCCACCGGCGAGGTTATGGCGATTGGCCGGACGTTTGAAGAGTCGATGCACAAAGCGGTTCGTTCCCTTGAAATCGGCGTGCACCGCATTCATCTGAAGGAGGCTGCTTCTCTGAGCGAGGAAGTTCTGCAGCAGCGCCTGATCAAGCCGGATGATGAGCGGATGTTCCTGGTTGCCGAGGCGTTCCGCCGCGGCTACGGACTGCAGCAAATTCAGGACCTTACCCATATCGACTGGTGGTTCCTTGACAAGCTGGAGGGCATTATCAAGTATGAGGAGCACATCCGCAGCGAAGCATCGCTGACTTATGAAACACTGTACGAAGCCAAGCGCATGGGCTTTACCGACCGCGCAATCGCCGAGCTTCGCACAGAAGGCGGGGCGTCCTCCCACACAACGGAAGAGTCCATTCGCTTCCTGCGTCATGAGCACGGACTTCGTCCGGTATACAAAATGGTAGACACCTGTGCGGCCGAGTTTGAAGCGTCCACGCCGTACTACTACTCTACGTATGAAACCGAAAATGAAGTGATCGGCTCTGCCAAAGAGAAGATTGTCGTGCTGGGATCAGGACCGATCCGTATCGGACAGGGCATCGAGTTCGACTACTCGACCGTCCATGCCGTATGGGCTATTCAAAAAGCCGGCTATGAAGCGGTGATTATTAACAACAACCCGGAGACCGTATCGACGGACTTCAGTACATCTGACAGACTGTACTTTGAGCCGCTGTTCTTCGAGGATGTCATGAATGTGATCGAGCAGGAGAAGCCAATCGGCGTTATTGTCCAGTTCGGGGGTCAAACGGCGATCAACCTGGCTGCGCCGCTCGCAAAAGCAGGCGTTAACATTCTGGGTACGAGTCTTGCCAGCATTGATGAGGCGGAGAACCGCAAGAAGTTCGAAGCGCTGCTCTCCCGTCTGAACATTGCACAGCCGCAGGGCAGCACCGTGACCTCGGTGGATGAAGCGGTAGGCACTGCGCAGTCGCTGGGCTATCCGGTACTGGTAAGACCGTCCTACGTTCTTGGCGGACGCGCGATGGAAATCGTCTACTCCGACAGCGAGCTGCTGGGATATATGGAGCAGGCTGTGAAGATTAATCCGGAGCATCCGGTATTGATTGACCGCTACATGCTGGGCAAAGAAGTGGAAGTGGATGCGATCTGTGACGGAGAGACCGTTCTGATTCCGGGTATCATGGAGCATGTGGAACGGGCAGGGGTTCACTCCGGCGACTCCATCGCTGTATACCCGCCGCAGTATCTGAGCCAGCAGCTGAAGGACAAGATTACGGAGATTACGATCAAGATTGCGAAGGAACTGCAAACCTACGGACTCGTCAACATCCAGTTTGTCATCTACAAGGATGAGGTGTACGTGATTGAGGTAAATCCTCGTTCTTCCCGGACGGTTCCATTCCTGAGCAAGGTGACGGGAATCCCGATGGCGAATCTCGCAACCCAGGCGATTCTGGGAAGCAAGCTGAAGGATCTGGGCTATCAGGAAGGCATGTGGCCAGAGAGCGAGTATGTATCGGTAAAGGTACCGGTATTCTCCTTCGCGAAGCTGCGCCGTGTTGAGCCAACCCTGGGTCCGGAAATGAAATCCACGGGTGAGGTTATGGGCCGTGACGTGAAATATGCCAAAGCACTTTACAAAGGTCTGATCGGTGCAGGCATGAAGATTCCTTCCACAGGAGCCATTGTAGCGACGATTGCCGACAAGGATAAAGCGGAGGCGACTGAACTGCTGAAGGGCTTCCACAAGCTGGGCTACAAAATTCTCGCGACAGGCGGTACTGCGAAGGCGCTGCAGGAAGCAGGGCTGGATGTAACGACGATCAACAAGCTGTCTGAGGGTGCCCCGAACATTTTGGATATGATCCGAACGGGTGAAGCGAACTTTGTCTTCAACACCTTGACCAAAGGCAAGACTCCGGAGCGTGACGGATTCCGAATCCGCCGTGAAGCGGTTGAGAACGGAGTCGTATGCATGACCTCTCTGGATACTGTACGTGAGCTGCTGACGATGCTGGAGACAATTAACTTCACTTCGGAAGCGATGCCGGTTCTACAGTAAAAAGAGGGAGGAATTTCATGAATACCGGTTATGAATCCATGGCGGGCCGCCTGATGGTGGCCCTGGATTATCCGGATGCTTCCCAAGCATCTGATTTGATCCGTCAGCTGGAAGGCATCCCGTGCTATATGAAGGTAGGTATGCAGCTTTTTTATGCGGCGGGACCTGATTTTGTCCGGGCGTTGAAAGCTAGGGGTTACCGTGTTTTTCTGGACGTGAAGATGCATGATATTCCCAACACTGTAAAGGGCGGCTCGCATAGCGTAACGCGTCTGGGTGTGGACATGTTTAATGTGCACGCAGCCGGGGGCGTGCAGATGATGGAAGCAGCCAAGGACGGGGCCGAAGCAGCCGTTGCGGAAACCCCGGGCCTTGTCATGCCCTCCATCATAGCGGTCACTCAGCTCACCAGCACGAGTCAGCAGATGATGAATGAGGAGATTGGCGTTTCCGGAACTGTAGAGGATGCGGTTGTTCGTTATGCTCAAATGGCGCAGCAGGCAGGCCTTCACGGTGTGGTAGCTTCTTCTCTCGAAGTGACAGCTATTGCAGCGGCGTGCGGTCCGCAGTTTCAGACCGTGACCCCAGGTATCCGTCCTGCCGGCAGCGGTATTGGCGATCAGTCCCGCGTGCTTACCCCTGGACAAGCGATTGCCCGCGGCAGCCATTATCTGGTGGTGGGACGTCCGATTACAGCTGCACAGAATCCGAGGGAAGCTGCAGAGCAAATTATAGAGGAGATGATGTTGACATGAATACCTTGAACGGAGTACCTCAGCAAATCGCATCGTATTTGCTGGAGATCGAAGCTGTCGCCCTGCGTCCGCATCAGCCCTTCACCTGGACATCCGGCATTCAATCTCCGATTTATTGCGATAACCGGCTGACCATGTCTCATCCACAAGTTCGGGACTTTATAGCGGAGAGCTTTGCGGCGATCATTCGGGAGCAGTTCCCGGACACGGACGTCATTGCAGGCACGGCAACAGCTGGCATCCCTCATGCTGCCTGGGTTGCCCAGAAGCTGAATCTGCCTATGGCCTATATCCGCGATAAGGCCAAGGGCCATGGCAAGGAGAATCTGATCGAAGGACAGATCAAGCCGGGTCAGAAGGCCATCGTAATTGAGGATCTAATCTCCACCGGGGGAAGCTCTATTAAAGCGGCGAAGGCTGTAGAGGAGGCCGGTGCACAGGTTCAAAGCGTCCTGGCGATTTTCAGCTATCAGCTGGACAAGGCCGAGAAGGCGTTTGAGGAAGCGGGTGTGCCGCTGCAAAGTCTTTCTAACTACACGGCGTTGACCGAAGTAGCTCTCGAAAAGGGTGTAATTCAGAAGGAAGATCTGGAGCTGCTGCAATCCTTTAGAGCCAATCCGGCTGCCTACGGCCAGAAGCAGTAGCGCATTTTTACTTAACTGGAGCTATATGACAAAGACCGAAGACGGCTGCCTGAGGGGCGGCTTTGAGCTTCGGTCTTTTTTTGCGTGGATGTAGGTGGAGGAGTGGCAATGATGACTCGTGATTTTTATATTACTATGATCATAAGTATAAAATATATTGAATTATAGCTTTGTATTAACATATAATTAGACTATAAGTGAAATAAAAGTATAAAAGAGGTGTGGTTATGCTCGCCATTGAAGCGGTAGGCCTCAGCAAGCAATATGGACAACGGATCGGGGTTACGGGACTGAATATGGAGGTGCGGCAAGGGGAAATCTTCGGGTTTATTGGCCCCAACGGAGCTGGAAAGTCTACAACCATCCGTATGCTCATGCAGCTGATTCATCCGACATCCGGATCCCTGCAGGTGCTGGGAGAGGCTCAGGATCGAGAAAAGCCGGAGCTGCGCAAGCGTATAGGCTATCTGCCGTCTGAAGTAATGCTCTATCCCCAAATGACGGGAAAGCAGGCGCTGGAGCTCACTGCCCGGGCTTACGGGCGGAGGCTCAAGGATACACCAGCCATGAATTACGCAGAACGGCTGCAGTGGAATCCGGATTTGAAAATGAAATCTTACTCATTGGGTAATCGGAAGAAGCTCGGTATCATCCTATCCCTGCTGCATCAGCCCGAGCTGCTTATTCTGGATGAGCCAACCTCTGGATTGGATCCGCTGATCCAGCGAGAGCTGTTTCAATTGCTGTCAGAGCTGAACCGTCAGGAGGGCATGACTATTTTTTTCTCGACGCATGTGTTATCTGAGGTGGAGAAGCTTTGTGAGCGGGTTGCTTTTATTAAGGAAGGACAGCTGCTGCGGGTCAATCGGCTTGAAGAGCTGTCTTCTGGTCGTACACACCGAGTCTCCGTGCAATTTGATACCCCGGGAGATCAGAGGGAGACCTTGCCGCTAAAGGAGCTGGATGCTCAAATACAGTTTGACGGCATATATCATACGCTGGAGGCATCAGGACCGAAGCTGTCTTCGCTGCTTGCCGCGTTGTCGGGATTGCCGGTGCAGGATCTGGAAATTCGCCGGCCGACGCTGGAGGAGCTGTTCATGGACGATTACAGGGCACGTAATGAAGAGGGGGAAGAAGCGTGAGCTGGAACATTGTTTCTCATGAGCTGCGGCAGAATCGACGTGCTTTTTTTACGTGTCTTGGGGTAACGGTCGTCTTCATTCTGCTGCTGCTGGCTAAGGCAGATGCATTCGTGGATAATCCCGAAATGGAGCGACTGCTGGGAAGCATGCCGCCGGGATTGGTTCAGGCCTTTGGTCTGGATGTCGAAAGCTTCCGCACGCTGCAGGGGTATTTGGCGACACAGGTGTTTCCATATTTCATCGTGATTTTATCTTCATTTGCTGCTGCCTGGGCTGCGGGGAGCATTGCCAAGGAGAAGGATCGCGGCACAGGTGAATACCTGTTCACGCTTCCATACCGTCGTTCGGGTATATTCTGGTCCAAAGCGGCAGCGCACTGGATTTATATGAGCCTGGTGTATATTGCAGGCAGCGGCGTTTTGCTGGCGCTTCTTTACAGCAAGGCATCGGGGGAGCTTTCATGGGACCAAGTGCTTTTGCTGCTGTGGTCGGGCTACTTGCTCGTGCTGTGCTTTATGGGGATTGGGTATATGCTGACCTCGTGGTTTGCTTCCGATCGGACGGCTGTGGGGATTGCGTGCGGGGTGGCTGTACTGGCTTTTTTCCTGGATATGCTGTCCGGGAGTAGCGAATGGATGGAGCTGATCGCACTGCTCTCTCCGTATCAGCTGGTGGATGCAACAGATATCGTCAGCGGCGGGGGACTGGGCGCGGCAGGGTGGCTGGTGCCGTTAGGCCTGTATGCTGCCGGGCTGGTCGTGGGTGTTGCGCTGCTGCAGAGAAAGGATATTCCGTAGATGACCACTGCGAAACGAAAAGCGATGCTGGAGGCCGGCAAGTCTCTATTTCTATCCCAAGGCATCATGCAGACAAGCATGGAGGAGATTGCTGAAGCTGTACCGGTGTCGAAGATGACGGTATATAATCATTTTCAGAGTAAAGAAGGCCTCCTGGATCAGGTTGTGGATTTAATGATAGCAGAGTCCTGGGCTCAGCTTCAGGAGCTGCTGGATGAGGCGAAGGACCCTCTGGAAGCATTTACGAGGCTGTATCAAGAGCAGGAACGCTTCTCTCCGGCCGTCAGTGAGCCATTCGTATCGGATCTGACAAAATTTCCGGAGCAGATGGACAAAATGCTGTCTTTTCATCAACAAAAGGTGCTTCCTGAGCTGCAGCTTCTGATTTTTAAAGGTCAGCAAAAAGGGCAGATCCGTAAGGATATTTCTCCCCATATTCTCGTGGCCTTTCTTAGCTTCATCAAAGAATACTCTGCACGAGTACCCTGGTATGAAGGATTGGGAAGCCCTAATGCTGTGGGGGAGCAAATGATGCGCATTCTTTATTACGGCTTTCTTGAGCCGGACTCCCGGAGTTCTGCAGCTTCTGCTGCTGAACCGGAGCTTACCGGTACCGCTGATGATCCCGATAGGGATGACAGAAAAGAGGCTTCTGCGGTAAAGTCTCCGGATGATAAATTACGATCTATGGAAGCTTGTGAAGCTGAAGAATGATCAGGGTGAGCAGCATGTAATCGGGCTCTTTGGGCATACTAACGACACTGCGTTAGACATGCTCAAAGGGAGATGATACCAATGAACTGGGTTTATTATGGCAAGCTGTATACCACCAAATTCCAGGCAGGCTGCTTCGCCAAGCGGTTGGAGCAGGATGCCTGGCTGTTTGGCTATGGCGATCCTCGGGCCGTTGAAGTGTACCGCTCTCGAAAGGGCAAATATGGAGTCCGATATCTTCCTTAAATTCATAACTGGCAAAGATAACCCGAGGCCACACTGTGAATTCCAGAATTTCAGACTTGACTTGCTGCTGCGAGATCATGTATATTATTTATTGTCGCTGTTTGATTTTTTATTGACGCGGGGTGGAGCAGCTCGGTAGCTCGTCGGGCTCATAACCCGAAGGCCGCAGGTTCAAATCCTGCCCCCGCAACCAATGTTCTTACTTGACAATGTACTTATAGGATTTGGTATATGATCAGGGCCCTTAGCTCAGTTGGTTAGAGCGGTCGGCTCATAACCGACTGGTCGGGGGTTCGAGTCCCTCAGGGCCCACTTATTGAAAAACCCTTGCGCTGCAAGGGTTTTTTGCTGTTTATGGGGGTTGTTAGGTTGGTTGTAGATGAGTAGCTTTTGATCGGAATTTTTGATTTGCTAACGGATTTGCTAACGGGATCATTTTAATTGCTTGTTCCGGCAAATTTATTGAGCTCAGCTTCGATTCGATCGACTGCTTCATCCTGCATTGTCGGCAGCAGATGCGAATACCGTTCTTTAAACATTGCAGGAGTCATTCCTAATCGTTCGGCAGCTACTTTAGGGTTGATACCTATTTTCAGTAAAAATGAAGCGTGTGTATGACCGAGGTCGTGGAAGCGAATTTTTTTAACACCGGCCTTTCTAACGAGTACATCCATTCCTTCAGTAATACGTTTTGGTTTTATCGGCCCGCCAGTCGGATAACAATAATAGATGCTCATATTAATGCTACAGAACTCTGTTTGAGCAGACTGGTGATCCCGTGTGGGAGTTCCTTGCTGAATTTGCAAGACATCGGCAAGTTGTACCTAAACCAAGAATACGTATATGATACTAATGAGGTTGTACAACCTCAATAGTATCATAACAATTTGAAAGGAGGTTAATAATTTTGAATCTTTTCGCTGTAACGAGTGCTATAGTATATTCTACTGAGGACAAGCACAAAGTAGAAAAAGTTATAAAGGATCATGGAGCAACTGTAACGGAATTTTTGGATCTTACTGTTGGAGATAGTCATCATTATTCTTATCTAATTAAAATGACGTATGACAGTCATACAATTGGGGGATTTATTAAGGATCTAAATGGAGTTGTTCCCTATATCACTAATGACTCTTTTGGCTTTTCTATCTTTTATGAAGAAGAAGAATTCAAAAGGTCCCCTATCTTCAGCATCCGGTCTATTGGAAATAAAGCAGACTTATATCTCCAAACACCTAAAATTAAACTTGAAAAATTCTGTGATTTATGCAATCGCAAGAAGTACATGGAAGATCAGAATATAACTATAGATGTAAACAAGTTGATGAAAAATCCTATAATGTTTGTTAATCATTTTTTTGTCGTATCAGAGAATTTAGCAAATTTATTGCGCGAGTCTGATCTAACAGGCTATAACCTAATTCAAGTTTTACATAAAGGCAGAAAAGAGGCGAAAATACGGGGTTATCAAATAATGCCTACGAACGTTCTGCCTAAACAGTGCATTCCAGATGATTTTTTATCAGATCCTTATATCTTGAACCAAGATAGACGTTGCACGGAATGCAAACTTGGTGGCCATCGTTTTCCGCCATATTACTATAACCCTAATGATATTAAGGAAGTATTGGATTTTAATTTTACTTATGAATTCAAAAGCTCAGATTATGTATATAGAAATACTTTGGTAAGTAGACGTGTTATAGATTTTTTTGTGAATGAAAATTATCTAATTAATGTAGTTAGAAATACATATACATGGGGAGAAAAGGATTGGGTGCTTGAACCTATCTTGTTTAATTCGGATTGTTGAATCGTTACTGACCGTAGGCGCCGCTGTTTATCTCCTCATCTTTTTCCAATATCTAATAAATAGGATAGCAAGAAGCAAGATACTGGCTAGACCTAGCTCAATTCCACTAAATTCTTTCTTTATAAAATATCTTGACACAAAAATTCCTCCGAAAAGTACAGTGCCTCCAATACACAAATGCAATAAATATTCGATCTTCTTCAAGCAGCTACACCTCATTTCGAAAAAGATTTGATTCCTATGAAGGATGACATTCAGCGTGAACATATTTTATGCAAAAAGAAACTGGGCGCTTAGCAGCATACACAGGAGCCCAAATATCACAACGCCTTTAGCAATGATTCGGATAAACCAACGATGCAAATCGTCGTTTTCTGTATCCAATCCGAGCATTTGCAGCCAGCCCCATTCCGGATTTCTGACCGCATAAATGCCAAATATTACTGTAATCAAGCCCAATATGAAACTAAAGATAAATAGCCCGAGACTGGAAGAATCGAAAAAAGAAAGCGCTCCTGACAGTGACATCACAATGCCTAAAAAAATGGTGAGCAGAGCACCGATTCGTTCTTTTAGCAATTCTTCTTTGCTTCGAACTACTTCCTCCGGAATTTGGGAGAACCAGCGAAGAAGATCAGCATCAGGATGGCGAAATATTTGAATTCCAACATACAACAGTGTTAATCCCAGAACCATGGAAAACATCTCAATCACCTCGTAAAAAGGACTACGTAGGCGCGTTGATAAAGTTCCATATACTTCCTTAGTGCACCGTCACATCGATATTTAGCCATTGATTAGAGAACTAGTGTTCGGGTATAATAAGTATATAACACAAACAAGTGTTCTCTTTTATTGGATGAGGAGGGGCTGTTCATGAATAATATACGCAAGTACATTGGAGATATTGTTGAAATTATTTATATAGACCGGCTGGGAGCGATCACGCAGCGGGAGATCGAAGTGCTTGGCGTTAGGGGCCATCTGGTACGGGCAGATTGCTTGAAGTCAGGTGCTCCAAGGGTGTTTCGAACAGAGAACATTTTGGCTATGCGTCGTAAGAAAGGCACGAACCGCGCTTCTTGAATGTAAGGCTTGGACCTTGTTTCGGGTACAAGGAGTTGATGGTTTTGGATTGTTATTTTGCAGTAAAGGTATCATACCGACGACATTCGCCACATACAGTCAGGTATAACTCTACAAAGAGGTGACGATCCTTGTTCTTTCATATTAAAGAGCTGCAATATCATGCTAAGCCAGACTGCCCGGATCCGGTATTTGCGAGAAGGCTGCAGGAGGTATTGGGAGGTCAATTTGGAGAAATCACGGTGGCGATGCAGTATTTATTTCAGGGCTGGAACGTGCGTGGGGACGGCAAGTATAAGGATTTGCTGATGGATACCGCGACGGAAGAGCTGGCTCATGTTGAGATGCTTGCTACCATGATCGCCCGGCTGCTGGAGAATGCACCCATGGAAACGCTGGAGCAGGCGATGGGAGATCCGGTGGTGGCTGCCATTATCGGGGGGAGTAATCCACAGCATGCGATCGTTACGGGTCTGGGTGCGGCGCCGTCTGACAGCAACGGTTACCCCTGGAATGGTAAATACATTGCCGCGAGCGGGAATTTGTTAGCTGATTTCCGCATGAATCTAACGGCCGAGTCCCAGGGGCGTCTTCAGGTATCCCGATTGTACCAGATGACGAATGACCGTGGCGTGCGTGATATGCTGTCTTGGCTTCTGGCGAGAGACACCATGCATCAGAATCAGTGGATTGCTGCAATTCGGGAGCTGGAGGAGAAGGAAGGGGTAATTGTTCCGTCTACCTTCCCGAAGGAATGCGAGATTCAAGCGGTGTCCCATGTGCTGTATAACTTCTCCCGGGGAGACGCCAGCGCCTGCGGGCCATGGGCTCAGGGTACGGCACCGGATGGAGGAACATTCCAATACGTTGCACATCCGGAGCCGCTTGCGCCTGCACCACAGCTTCCACCAGCACCGCCATATGTTTTTGATACGCCTCCTCACGTGTTGAGGGATCAGAATCCGGGACCCCATCAGCCCCCAATGGCTTAGACATTTCGTGCCCGGCCATACATAGAGATCCTGATGGTTTTTACTTTAGAGCATATACCATAGATGCTGCGGATATCGCAGTGTCTTTTTGTTGTTTACAAACTGGAGCACGATTACTATAATGGAGATTGTTAAAAGAGCTAAAGACTGCAGCGATGCACTTTGAGCGATTAAAGGGATGTTTATTCCTTTAATCGCTTTTTTTATGGTGATTTATCGCCAGGTGGAGGAATGAAAGAGGATGAAAAAAAGACTATACGATATGCTGATGCTGATCATCGGCGGATTTTTGTTCGCGCTGGCTGTGAATGTATTCGTCATCCCGAATGATTTTGGGGAGGGCGGAGTGACCGGGATCTCGATTATCCTTTACTATTTGCTGGGCTGGTCACCTGCGGTGGTTAGCATCGTGTTGAATGGGATCTTGCTGCTGGTCGGTTACAAGCTGCTGGATAAAACAACTACCGTGTACACGATCATTGCGGTGGGCTTTAATGCGCTGTTTCTCCATTTGACGGAGCATTGGCGGATAGCTTCAAGTGAGCCGGTTATTAACGCTATTTTTGCGGGCCTGCTGGCAGGTGTCGGGATCGGGCTGATCATCCGGGTAGGCGGTACGACGGCCGGCACGACGATTTTGGCGCGGCTGGCGACGAAGTATTGGGACTGGAATGTGAGCTATGCGTTGCTGTTTTTTGACCTGATTGTGGCGGCAATTTCAGTATTTGTTATTGGTGTGGAAAAGGTGATGTTCACCGTGGTCCTTTTGTACATCGGAACGAAAGCTATGGAATTTATTATTGAGGGCTTGAATCCGAAAAAAGCGGTCACAATTATATCCAGCCATCATGACCGGATTGCCGTTCGGGTGATGGAATTGCTGGATCGGGGAGTGACCGTACTGAGGGGATATGGCTATTATACAGGCCAGCCCAAGGATGTGCTGTATATCGTCATCAGCAAGCAGGAAATCGCCATGCTGAAAAAAATTGTCCGCGCCGAGGACAAGAATGCCTTCGTCAGTATTCATGACGTGCGGGATGTGTTCGGGGAAGGCTTTATTGATATTTCTAAATAGCTGCCAATCATTTGTCGTTGACAATGAGCTGCCAAGCATGTTATTATCGTTCTTGTCGCCAAGACGATATATCATGCCGGGGTGGCGGAATTGGCAGACGCACAGGACTTAAAATCCTGCGGTAGGTGACTACCGTACGGGTTCGACCCCCGTCCTCGGCATACAAGCGGAAAAATGCGCTCACATCAACGGAAAATTGGGCGGAATAGCGGTGAGGTCCTTCGTATCTGTAACGGAACATTCCGCAGGTACGCAGGACTCGCGCAAGGTACTCGAAGACGTCTCCGAATAAGGAGGCGTTTTTGTTTTGTCCAGATTACGGATTATAGAACCGGAAGAATCCGCCTGTCCGCATTGGCGCGAGGTCCTATCGGAGTTCCAGCGCCATAAGCAGTTAGACGGAATCAGCGAACAGACGGCGCACGATTACGATCGAACCGTCAATTTACTATTCAAGCGGTATCCTAACGCCTGGGATTCGATGGAGGCGCTTAAGGAAGCTGTATTTACGCATATGTCCGATGATATTAAGCCGGCCACGTTTAACAGCCGTTTAACCTATCTTCGCGCATTCTTTAAATACTGCGTAGGACAAGGGTATATCTCCGCAAATCCACTCGCCAATCTAAAGAAACGCAAGATAGAGAATCGGGCGGTAGCAGTCGAAACAGACGTTTTAAAGTCGCTGCTGGACGCGCCAGACCAGAAGACATTCGCAGGCTTGCGAGATTACACGTTAATCCTTTTGACGCTGGACACCGGCATACGGCCGTCGGAGGCATTGTCCTTGTTGCCGCAAGACTTCAATTATTCCGCGCAAGAAATCTACGTTCCGTCAAAGGTAGCGAAGAGTAGAATCGCGCGTACTTTACCTATTTGCGACATCACAATCAAATCTATTCGCAAACTTATATCGGTCAGAGCGGAAGAATGGGCGGATGATGTTCCGATATTCTGTACGTATGAAGGACGGAAATTAAATCGCCATACCTGGGGCGACCGCTTGGAGTTATACGGTAAACAAATCGGAAAGCATATCCGTCCGTATGATCTGCGTCATGTATTTGCGCTAGAGTTCTTACGGAATGGCGCGAATGCCTTTGCGACACAGCGAGCGCTCGGCCATGCGACTATGGATATGACAAGGCGGTATATTGCGCTCGTTAACGACGATCTCAAAGCGCAGCATTCGAAGGCGAGTCCGGTACAGAAGCTGACCGCTAAAACTAAGCGGAGAGGTGCGATAACATGACGAAGCCATCAGGCGGCATCGTCCGCGTCCAGAAGCGTGATAGCGGCTACGCAATCATAGATCCGTGGTTCTTATCGGACGAGCGTTTAACGTGGAAGTCGAAAGGGTTACTTGCGTATCTGTTGTCTAAGCCGTCAAACTGGCAGGTATATGTTACGGATCTCGTTAAACGGTCGAAAGACGGAAGGGACGCCGTGTATTCCGCACTTAAGCAGCTTGAAGAATGCGGATATGTCGAGCGTAGTCAGAAACGTAATGAAGATACGAAGAAGATTGAAGGGATGGAAACAATCGTATATGAGCGGCCGATCATTGATGAGCCAGGTCCTGACTTTCCTCTTACGGATTTTCCCGACATGGCTAAGCCGGACGCGGATAATTCGACACAAGTAATTAATGATTTAAATATTAATGACTCTAAGAAAAAAATGAATAAGAGCGCCACTGCCGATATTCTTAAATCGCTATCGAAAGCATTACGAAAACTGCCGCTGAACGATACCGCGACTCTATACGACCAATACTTTGCCGATATATACGCGATGCTGACGCGTAGGTTTAGCGGTCAATTAGAGCCGGAGGCTATAGGATTAGCCGCGGATCGTTATTTCCAGAAGGCCGTTGATCTGCGGACAGGGTTGCCGAAGGAAAGCGTATATTCGCCGGTGGGCGTCTTCTACGATTGCTATGCGGAGGCAGTGGCGGAGTGGACCGCGGAACAGTTCAAGCGGAAATGCTCCGGATAAAGAAAAATAAAGTGCTTGGTAAATTGTACCTTTGCATAGTAAAATATAACCATATTTTTGTTTATGAAGGGTGGTTATTATGTTGGATAATGTTGAGGTAGAATCGCTAAGTCAACAACAGCAGGTTATGCAGCCAAAGAACGATAAGCGAGTGTTACCGCTAGTCTCGTTAGTCTTGGTTATAGTATCTATTATAGGGTTGGTCGTGGTTTGGTATGGTGTATCAGCCAAGATTGAAACCTTAAACGAAGATTTGGCTGCATTAACTAAACAGAATGAAACATATAAGGCTGAAAATACGAGCTTAAAAAAAGACCAGGAGAGCATGAGAGAGGCTTTTGAATTAATTAGAAACGTGGTCTTAATGAATACTATATCTCACTCTATTGAAGGTGCAGTAGTGACAGATGATTTTATAGTTGAGAAAGTATATTTCAATGTAGGAGAAAACGGAAATCTAAATAACGTAGTAATTGACGTTGATAACCAACCGGATATGGCATATGTTTACGAAGGTAAAGGCGCATATGAATTAACTGATCGTGAGGTTAGAGCGAAATCTGATGCCATAATAGACGCGGTTATTGAGAGATATGCCAGCACTGAAAACTTACCACTTTGGGACGATAACACTTACGTTAGTGTCACAGTTAAGAACTATGAGATTGGAACAAAGCAAAGCGGAGAATTTAAACTTATTGGAGAAAATAAATAGGCAGATCTAAGCGCCCGGCTCGTAGTGGTCGGGCGCTCAATCTATATACTAATTGGATAATGTAACTTCGCTGGTGTGCGCTTTTTCTTTTTATACTAACGCGATGGAGGCGTATTATGGACGAGAATAATGACGTTAAATTTACGAAGAAGGATTTCGCAGTCCTCGGATATATTCTGCTTGGTATCGCGATCGTTACGGTAATTATGACGTGGATTAGTAATAACAATACGGATCGGACGAGCGTCCCGCCGGCATTGCCGAAAACGTACGCGCTTAACGAAACGCTTATCGACGGCGCATTCTCATATAAGGTAACAGGCGCAGAACGCGACGGGCAACTTGTAACGGTGAATGTGCGCGCGGTAAACGAGTCCGACGAAGCTAAGACGTTATATACCGGCACAATGAAGCTACGCGACGACAGCGGTCGCACATATGATTACGATACGGATTACCTGGCGGAAGGTACGCTCAATCCCGGAATCGAAGCGGAAGGGCGCATAACGTTTAAGGTGCCGGAGGATGCGAGCGGACTGCAGGCGCTGGTGAATACGGATGTGCTTGGCGCGATGTACGGCGATGGCGCAGGCTATACGAAAGTAAATATCGGATTGTAAACATAGCTAGGGGTGGGCCTGGCTCTATACGTATTCAGTACACTATAACGAATATTACCCTTGAATTAGCGCTTCTAACTCGTCCAAAGGGGCATTATACCTCTGTGATAAAGGAGCGCTATTACCACGATGAAATTCGCTAAAGTGTACGCTTGCAGTAACCGAATGTTAACGTTTAAAATTAGCTTACAAAATAGGAAAGTGGTGACAGCGGATGAAGTAACCCGCAATATTTACATACGCAGAGGACGGCATTTCAGTAGAATTTCCAGATCTATCAGGCGCGTATACCTGTAGTGACGATGACGCCGAAGCGCTACGCATGGCAAAAGATTGTCTTGCGCTAAATATAACCGGTATGAAAGAGGACGGAGATACTATTCCGCGCCCATCTGACGTTAAGAATGTTGTTGTCGGCGAAAATCAAAGCGTCGTTATGGTCGAATTGTGAGATTGCGCCGGATTGACGGAATAACTTCATGCGTGATCCAGCGCTTGAATGCGCGTGCCTCCGGTTTGCGGCTGCCGAGGATTAACGAGTATAGACCGGGTTCGTTTACCGCAACGTAATTTGGATTGCCACGATTTCCCTCATTTAAAATGATAGTATTCTTTTCATCCGCATCTAACCTTGATATTGATTGTGAAGCGTTAGTCATGCTTAAAGCTGCGCATACGTCCCTCGCAACAAACCATGGCTCCCCTGCGATTGTTACCGTTCTTACTTGCGCTGTTCCGTACGTAAACACAGCCGACTTCCTCCGCACGAAGGAACGCAACATGCGCGAAATCGTCGGCAAGGCATACACGGAGTTGGGACGCGAGTTAAAGGAGGCGCAGAAAGCGAAAGACGTGCTGATCAACGCATATTCCCGGTTTATCGGGCGCTGTCTAACATCACTACATAATTAAACCTATTAAGTGCCAAAACGTACATCAAACCGCCCACCACTCGCTTTCTGACGATCTAACTGACGTTCCGGCTGCGCTTCAACCTGCGCATATTCCGCTACATCCATCTCCGGCACTCTAAAAACGTAGGCGCTTCGCCTAAATCCGGCATATCCGCCAGTATCTCGTCAACTCGCGCCAGGTCATTGTAGACGGTGCGCAACGATACGCCTTCGATCTGCGCTGCCTGTTCGTGAGTCAATCCGGATTCCACATGCGCCCGGATACGGAGTGCGCGGTCGTCTAACGCGTGTTGCGGTGACTGTTCGGCTGGATACGTCTTGCCGTCCGCTGTGTCTGCGGTTACTGCAGGTGTCCCGTTTGGGACAGTTGCATTATGCTCCGCTACCCACCGCTCAACCGTCGTCTTACCCACGCCAATCATCTCGCCAATCTGCCGGTAACTCTTACCGCTATTACGTAGCCTGACCGCTGCTTCTTGCTTTTCCTTGCGGCTGATCTCGCGGTGGTGATTCAGCGTGTACTCGAATGAAACGAAACACAAACGCAGTGTCAACGAAAATAGCGATTATAACACATGGTATAAACGAGGTCAATAAAAAATATTTGAAATAATATAGACGTGTGCTAAAATTTAACGTGATCATATTGTAGGGGGAGTGATTAATTAGATGTCACGCACACATGTCGGATTAGGTATGAGACAAAGGGGTTTAAGAGAAATACTTCTAGAAAAATCTATAAGAGTAGGAGGTCCCATTCAATCAGGGATAACAAATGACGTATACACAGAGAGTAAAAAACTTGAGGATACGCATGCAAGAAAGACAATATGGTTTCATAAAGATGTATACAAAGAAATAGGAGAGTTAACGAAAGGTAAGCCAAGAGGCGATCAGTCCAAGTTAGTGAATGACATCGTGTCTGAACATTTCAATAAACGTCGAAAAATCCTGTCCGGGAGTCTGTAAAATAGATTGTGTAAACTCCCAAAACTATTAAAATGAAACATAGTAGAAAGGTTGGGAGAACACATGAGACTTTGGGATAAACAACAGCTGCGGGCCTTCATTAAGGAGAATAATCTGGTGACCGCGCAGGATGCACAAAACGCCTTGAAAGATCTGTTTGCAGAAACACTTCAGGAAATGCTGGAGGCCGAAATGGACCAGCATTTGGGTTACGAGAAGCATGTCGTGAAGAGCAAGCAGACAACAAACAGCCGAAACGGCAAGAGCAAAAAGAAGATCACCAGTGAATATGGTGAGCAGCAAATTTTGGTACCTCGAGACCGTGAAGGTGAGTTTGAGCCGTTAGTGGTCAAGAAACATCAGTCCAATGTGACAGGCATTGAGGACCAAATTATCGCCCTCTATGCTAAAGGCATCAGCACTCGTGAGATTCAGGACCATCTGCAGCAGCTGTACGGCCTCGATGTCTCTCCGACCTTCATCTCCAACGTGACCAATAAGATTATCCCTCTCGTGAAAGAGTGGCAGAATCGCCCCCTACAGAGCGTGTATGCTGTGGTGTTTCTGGACGCCATTCATTTCAAGGTGAAACAGGATGGGGCTATTGTCAACAAGGCTGCTTACATGGTCATTGGCATTGATTTGGATGGAAACAAAGACGTCCTGGGCATGTGGATTGGTGAGAATGAGTCTGCAAAGTTCTGGCTCAGTGTGCTCAATGAATTGAAAAATCGCGGTGTTCAGGACATTCTCATTACTTGTGTAGATAACCTTACGGGCTTCTCACAAGCGATTTCAGCATGCTATCCCAGCACGGAAATCCAAAAATGTATCATCCACCAGATCCGCAACTCCACCCGTTATGTATCCTACAAAGATCTCAAGAAGGTGACCTCGGATTTAAAGCCCATCTACAAGGCCACAACAGAGGAGATGGCTCTGCTGGAATTGGATCGGTTTGAGGAGATCTGGGGCGCCAAATATCCACTCATTGTCCGTTCCTGGCGCAACAACTGGGAAGAACTTGCCACGTTCTTTAAGTACCCGCCTGAGCTTCGCAAGCTTATTTATACGACCAATATGATTGAGAGCTACCACCGCCAACTCCGTAAAGTAACGAAAGGGAAAAGCATCTTTCCTACGGACGAATCGCTGCTCAAAATGCTCTATCTGGTGACGGTCGATGTCACCCGCAAGTGGACAGGCCGAGTCCAAAACTGGGGTCAGATCCTGCTTCAATTATCCGTCTTTTATCCTGAACGGATTGGCCAGCATCTGCCTTAAAGAGCATCTTCTTCTCTAAACAGGGGAACTCTTGATTTAGAGTTTACACAAACTTATTGACAGACCCCTGTCCGGTGAAATATAGTAAAAAACCGCTCTCCCATCATCCGGGTTAGCGGTTTTTGTTGCGGACAACTTCAACGCAATATGGTAAGATCTCGGTAACGAACGCGAGGTGAATCGAAATGGGTCGTTTTATGAAGCCGCTAACCTCCGATATCCATCTGTATACCGCGCAAATGGACCAGGCGCCAATCGTCGTTTTCATTGCGGACGAACTGATCGGTAGCGGGCGTATTGAGGATAAAACAGAGAATAGTGTAAGAGTCGGTGGCGAGCGATATTTTTGCGAAAGTTGTACGTTTTAATTACAAGAGATAATAGGAGTTGATTATGTGTTAGGGGACTTTTTTAGCAAAGTCAGTGGAACAGGTTTGATTAAAGAGATATACACCGACTTGGCCCAGCCTGGTGTTAAACAAGTGGGTTTGGCATTAGAAACCGTACTCGACTTGTGCAACACAATTCTCCTTCCGGCTAAGATACTTAATGAAAAATCTAAAATCGTTTTTACGAATAATTTAGAACGATACAAAGAGAAGGTAAAGAATATCGACAAAGAAAAAAATAGCCACTATACCTCCTGAAATTGGAATTCCAATTATGGATGCTCTCACTTATACATCAAATGAAACTATTTCTGAGTTATTTTTAAATCTCTTAGCTAGTGCATCTTCTACAGATACATGTAATTCTGCGCATCCAAGCTTCATTCATATAATAACTAGCTTGTCAGTGGACGAAGCAAAAATAGTTAACCTTTTGTTCCAGAAAAAGATGGTTGACTTTCCTTTCATTTACTTCAGGGCCTACCGTGACAATGATACACGGTATACTCAGTCAGAAAAACACTTAACTGCATTAGAATATAGAACTGATCTTCTGTACCCGGAAAAAATAGATTTGTATCTTGATAACCTTGTCACGTTAGGGTTATTTCGAATCCACCCCGATAAATATATTACGAGACATGAGAGTGTCATCGAAATACTCAAAGAATCTTATAAGGACGAGAAAGAAGAATTTCAAAAAATGGTAGACTCAATGCAAGGTGAATTTTCTGATATAAAAATACAGACGGGATACTATGAGTTGTCCACAACAGGTAAAGAATTTATGAGTGCTTGTGTTACACACGAGGATTAATCTGTTCTATACAATAAACTCCGTAAACACCGGACTCCGCAGCATCCCGGACCGCGTCCAATTACGTATCTTCACACGCACTCTTATACGCGGCACAACGTACACAAAATTGCGGTCTTCACCGGTTACTAACGGCTTCACAACGTTATAGAACGCCTTCTTATGCGTAGGATTCGTGCATAGTTCGATTATACCGGCTGG
The DNA here is from genome assembly GCF_005577435.1 of Paenibacillus algicola. Taxonomy (NCBI): domain Bacteria; kingdom Bacillati; phylum Bacillota; class Bacilli; order Caryophanales; family Paenibacillaceae; genus Paenibacillus; species Paenibacillus algicola. Next base: position 1,739,373 of record NZ_CP040396.1, read on the forward strand.
GCGCATTTTTGCGTTATCAAGCGCCGGCACAGCCGCCAACCATCCGAACTCCTCTTTGCGGTATCCCGTAATGAAGACGTCGGCATACGTCCAATTAATAACCTTGCGCCACTTGTCGGATCGGCGACCCGTTTCATATGCGCTGTCCTTCCGCTTACCGACGACGCCCTCCATTTTGCGCGCTTGAATCTGCGTAAATAGCGCTTCGCCGGCGCCTTCAACGTACGGAACAACGCCGAAATGGGCGGAATTCAATGGTATGCGTGATCGAACAAATACATTACGATAAAATGGAAAACAAATTATATCTGAACACTTTTTCAGCCCTAAAAGAAAATGGGTATATTGTGGCAGACTCTTTCAATGATCATATATGGATTATGCCGTGCAAGATAAAGGCAAATGATTTTCAACTTGTATTCGATCTCGACATATATCGTGACCTAAATGAAGCTGTCAAAGCCTTCATCACCTTACGGAGATCATCCGGGGTAAGCGCGCATAAGTGTTATGATGAAGTCCAGTTGCTTAAAAAAACCATAAGATTATCCAATGGTTTGAAACAAACGAATATGGTGAAAGACAAGTTTGTATCTTTGTCAGAACCACGCGCCTATTCCCTTTCGAATGTCTTGAAGAACTTCATCAGCTTTTTTCCCTGCGAACAAGGAGAGGAATTACAAAGGATCTGCGATACCGTTCCTTTCGCAACATATGGGAATAGGGATTTGCCGCACTTCCACGATGTACTGGTTTTCAATGATATTGTAAATGATTTTTTTCAGACCAAGCCAATAGAACAGACCCTAAAATTTATGCCCATTATGTTTTGGTGGCTTATCACGAATATCTTGCCTCAGAGACCAACAGAGCTACTGTTAATGAATATAGACTGCCTTGAACATACAACTGAAGGATCCATGTGGCTTAAAGTTCCCAGAATCAAAAATGAAAGTGATTCTCCGGATAGAGTTATTCAGTATGATTCAATCCAGATAGACACTAAAACCTACCAATTAATTTCTTTCTACAAAATGAAGCTAATCGAATTTGGTATTGAGGATGACTACCTTTTTCCCAGAGATTTTTATCAGCTGTTCCGGAAAAGACCAAAACGTCAAGCATTCAATCGAATGACACTATACAATTTTGGTGTGTTACTGCAGGAGTTTTATAACGAGGTCGTTGGGGGTATGTATTCAGAGACAAACCTTGAGAAAATTAAGCCTGGAGATACCAGACACTTCGCAATTATCAATATGTTTCTGCAAGGCTTTAACATGCTTTCCATCGCAAGAATGGCAGGACATGATGTTATTGCCACACAGGATAATTATTATCCACATGCCGAACATTTTTCTCAATCGTATGTCTATATATTGGCTCAAAAGATGCTGGAACGTAAGGTTTCAGACACTATGCCTGAAGGATTTATTGGATGGAAACGGGATGCATATGATAGAGGAAAAATTTACAATGACCAGGACACATTGAAAATGTTAAAAGTAGACTACGGTTATTGTAAGGAAAAGAAAGAAATATTCCCCTCCTCGTGTGTCGAAGACTGTAGGGTGTGCAGCAACTACGTTTTTAAACCGGATATTGATAACTACGAACACGGGATTGAATGGCTGCAGGACTATTCCGGTGTCCTTAATCAGCGAATGAATGAAGTACACTTAATATTGAAAGAACAGTGCAATTCGTCACTCCTATCGAACCATCCTGCTTCTGCCGAAATTTCAAAGACAAATTCAATGAAACTGGTAAAATACATGAATCAGAAAGCAATTATTGATTCGATCTTGATGGAGGAAGACAGGTATGACTAAAGAACAAGAAGGACAGGCTGGAAAAGGCAGACCTTCCAATTATACTGACGAACAACTCAAGGAAATGGCGTTGGACATTAAAAAGAAATATAAAGGACGAAAACTAACTTACCTTTTATTGGAGAAGGAAACCGGCATCGGAAGGAATACGTGGAGCAGACGTATTCCTGAAACGATAGAAGAATTAAATAATCCTGTTCCAAGGTCAATTGGAATATCCGAACGTGATGATGTTTACTTTCCGAATATTGAACAAATTTTTGACCTTTATAAAAATGATAAGAACAAAATAATCAGCGAGCTTTATTTCATCGAAACGGCATTCTACGAGCTTTATAATACGGTTAAGAATCTGAAAGAGGAACTGAATCGAAGAGTAGATCACAGTGCCGAGCTAAAAATGAAAAACGATGAAATACGGCTGTTGCAAGCACAGGTGAAACATTATGAACAATTATACAATCAGCAGATGGTTTCAAGTGCCTTTTCTCACCTGCAGTCACAAAACCAGGTAAAAGACAATCTACTACAGTTTGATAAAAACAACAGGAAACATGCGAGCTTGGAAAATTTAGAAACCCTTTTTGAAACGGAAGGATCTAATCCCTTCGAAAAAAATACAAGTCTATCTAAAATGGAAACCAGGTTCAGTAATATATTCAAAAAGGACCGTTAGATCCTCAGATAGTCGAGAAACCCAGCGTCTTGTGCCAAGACGTCTGGGTTTCTCTTTCTTGTGGACTTAGAAAAATTAGAGGTGAAAGAGATTACCTGCTTTGCCTTGCTTAGTATAGCTACCATCAGGATATACGGTAAACACGGATTCGTACGGGGCACAAATAGTGACAATAACATATTCCATGGGCACAAGATTTGAAGATAATCCCTAGATACATATCGCGTTCTACACCGGATCCCGGTGATAAGAGAACGACTGGCCATATCCCTCTCTTTGCATCTACCTACTAAAAGAGGCACGCCTATTATCGAGCTTCTGGAGCTTGTCGAGCCTGTTTCAATTTAGCTATCGCATCACTGACCATTTTGTATCCCTCTGAACTGGTGCTGGGAGCCTATTACTCTACATAATAACCGCTTCCATACCACTTAAAGTATCACTTACGTTCCGCATATATCATGAGAAGCTCCGAAGAGAATGGATCAGGCTTTGAAGTTAAAAATATTCTTTTAAAATATTTGGCTAGCTTTTTCAGTAATACACTGGCCGCAACTTCATCCTCATTCCAACCATAGCAATAAAACATGAAATAATCGGATAGGTTCAATTGTTGCTCAATATAATCAATGAACATTATTTCTTTCTGATTCAAAATAATCGATTCTATATCGTCGAGGAAAGGCTCATATTGAAAGACAGCACTCCCCATGATTTCCATTTCCCCTACTTTCATTTCGTTTGTAAATGCTACAATAAATGGATTCAACAGAGATTTCTCATATAATTTTTTATATAGATCATAGATTTTTATTTTTGTATCTATATCGGATAGCATCGCAGCAATAATCATCATATTTTTTTTGTAAACCACATTCAAGGAATCAAAGACAGTAAGCAAACTAGATAATAACTCATTACTTACCTTGCTTCCCTCATTAGGATAACGAAGCTCATAAACTAATTTCTCCTTTTTATGCGCTTCTTTATTCTTAACTCCACTGTAATAGACATAAAATTGATATAATGATAATTGAATGTTTATGTTTTCAACGATAACATCTGCTATTACCTTTGGGTCGAATACTGATTCCGTGAACTCTATATCACCATCAACAATTGTTCGGGTTACTATTTTATTGTCTCTGACAGAATGCACTTCCTGTTTAATCGTATCTTGATGCAAAGAAGCAACATCATATTGATCGTTAGATGCCTGCCTATCGATTTTAGAAAGAATCTTCATTTTAATAAAACTCCCTTAAATAGGATTTATCAAACCAGGTCAACGAATGGCCGAATAAAAATGGGCGTGCAGTCTTGTGCGCTGCACGCCAATAATACACTTTTGTTCACGCGTCATGATCTCATTACTTTAAGTAGTAACAAAATGGGTTATAAGTACCTTTCGTTATCGAAGAAAATATCTGCGTCAGACCATCCACCTAATAAAGAAACAGTCGCATAACCCTCCCACAATACCAGATCAGTATCAAAATCTATACGTATATCTGATTCTTCTGTAACATACACCACCTTATTTGGTGGGAAAGGAACGTAATTAATATCTTCTCGTACGCCTTCAACATTTGTCGCAAAAGCTGCATAGCCCCTGACCCTGTTGATTAAGGTAGCTATGTCACCACCTTCAACCCATACTTCTAAGTGTACGGAAACATGGCCGGTTGCACCATTAACTTTGTAAAACCCGTATGTTGACTTGCTCCAGGTGTCGTACTTGGTCTAGTAACCTCAACTTCGATTACCTCAGCAGTTTCATTGAGCTTCTCGATTACTCGATTGGCTTCTTCTTCACTTAGCTCTGAAATTGGGGTGGTAGATCGCCCTTCTGTGATTGCTGTCTGTAAGTGTTTTTCCTCAGGTGAAACATCGGCTGAAACGACTCCCATAGCCGAAAAAACTAGAGCAAATGCCAACAAGAACGAAAGTAATCTTTTCGCATTAAACATCAAGATACATCCTCTCATTTCATAATTTTTCGTGAAAATTTGGTCTGCGAAAGTCTCACCTTCCCTAGTTAATTGTGTTCTCCTTCTTTAAGGATGGATATTCATATTAATAAACAATTCCAAACACAAAAGGTTACGTTTTTTTAAAAAACTATTTTTTAATAAACTAGGCAGCCCATCTGCAGACCCAAGCCAGACTAGTCGCCCTGCCTGTCCTACTTGGAGCCGTTGCTACTACCGTTCGTTCGCTGCAATAGAGCTCCTTATCGGTTTTTTAAAACCACTTGGAATTTATTTAATTGAGCATTTTGCATTAATCTGAGCCCTTGATAAACAAGGAGTTTCAAACATAAAAAAAGGACTTCACCCCAACTTGGAGAAGTTTTCAAGTGACCAAACCAGAAAACGAGCCAAGGAAGTGAAGTCACTTGTAATTGTATATTCTCCAAGAAAGTCTATTTTCCTTTGAAGATCTGTTAAAAATGCATTCAAAAGATCGATTGCCTATATTTTTTAGAACTTTGGATCTTCGTCCGTACGCTAAAGAGCTGATAAGTCGTTCACCCCGAGGGGCTAATGGGCATTGTAGAGAAGGCATTTTGCGTGCACTTCTCGCTGCTCCTCTCGAGCACATTCAGACATTTACCGATTTGCATCATCGATTGGATACCGATCTTCGATTTCGTTGTCGATGTGGACTTCCGCTTGATCGCGAAGCTCAGTCTATCGCTACATTAAGCCGAGTTTTTGCCGAACTGACGAAGAAGATCTGGCTAAGCAGCTGTCTGAAGACTTGGTCAAACGTTGTAGGCAAGACGGCATCATCGACGGAAGTCACGTTGCGATCGATAGCGCCGCTATCCATGCTTACGAAAAAAACAGCCTAAGAAGAAAAGCGAGCTTCCATTAGCTCTCGAAGTCACGCCCGCACATGTGAACGACGGGGAAATGGCTCCCGGTCTGATCGAGAAATTCGCTGTCGATAAACGCACGAAATTCTTCATCCTTGATGCGTGGTACGACCAAATGAAGGTCTATGAAGCCGCCCGAAACGTGATGGCGCAAGCCATTATTCCTCTCAATCCCCGAGGCGAGAAAGAGCCTCCTGTCGGGATGACAACCAACGGAACACCTCGGTGTTCGATGGGATTTGCGATGACGTATTGGGGCGCCGATGGCGATTATTTGAAGTTCCGATGCCCTCACGCCACCGGCAAGGTGGATTGTCCCCTGGGTATGACCGCCTGCTCATCTTCTAACTACGGCATGGTAGTTAAAGTAGATGCAAAGGATGACCTCCGGTGATATTGCAGCCCGCATCGGGATACAAAGCGCTGGAAGGAACGAACGCACCAGCGTAGAGCGATGTAACTCCAGAATGAAAACCTATCTTACGTACGGCAGACGAGATGCATGTCTGGAGGATTCAGAAAGTGACGACTCACCAGTATCTAAACGCGATTGTACTGCTTGTCTCTGCACTTTCTGCAGCTTGTAAAAAGAACCAAACAGCAGCTTAAAAATGAGCAAAGTCAAAAATTCTGCAGGTCTGCCCTTTTTTAGAATCGGAGTGCTCTAACAAAGTTGAGCGCTATTAGATCATACTGTCTTGAGGTCAAAAAAGGAATTATGCAAAATGCTCAATTAAAATAAGCGCTTCATATCGATTCACTAGACTTATTTCACTATTGCTCCATGAGCAAGTGCCTTTTTGCCGTACAAGGCCTTCACTATTGTCTCTATCTTAGTTCTGCTATCATAATAGTCACCATTTATGAAACCTGAAGCTTCAGAAATTTGATTGGAGATTGATTGGGTTATAAAAGCATTTTTCTGTTGTAGAAGTAAGGATTCAAGGCTACTCAATTCGGATATTTTGTACAGTATGATATTTATGTGCAAATTTAAGTTTAGCTAATTATACATGGTACAAAAGGATTGGGATTGTTTTTTTAATAATGTACACGTTGATTTATAGAGATACTTTAAGTTCGAATATATAGCGCGAGTCCGAGAACGGTGATTGCGCGGTTGCGAGTAACATCGGATCAATAAACATATAAAAACCTCTATGTAATTATAATGTACAAGGTTATACTGATCAGGTGGTAAGTTATGACATCTCATTCGGATTGTAGAATACGTTCCTTGTAGAGGAAAAAACATAGTTACTCAGTTTATTATCTGGTATATTATAGGTAATTGGATGCACAGATTACATATACTGTTAATGTCAGGAGTATCAAAATGCCTATTTTTTTATGTAAAGACAGCATAAGATTACTAGAAGCTAGTGTAAGTAGCCTAAATCTAGCCTTAATTGGCTTGTCCTTACCGTTGAGAAGCGGCATTAGAGAAACAAATGCATTGTATGCGTCTGAAGTAGGATTAATAGGCGCAGCTGCTGAGCAGGCAATAAATGCCTGTATGACGCAGAATTACGGTTTTAAAGGACTGTTAACTAGTGATGGTAAATTTAAGTCAGCCTCTCAGATATTCGATGAGTTTATCACGTTGCTAAAAAAAGAAAATGCGAAAAATAGTTTTTTAGTCAAGGGTGTCCTTGATCCAGAAAAGCATTTGAAGGAGTTAATAGATAAGACCTCAAAATTTCGAATTCTTGCGAAATCCCGAGCAGGAGGATTTCATGCAGGATTTGGCCCTTCAAGGGAAGTTGTAGTAATACTTGCTAATGATGTTTCAGAATTTTTATTCCTTTTATCAAAGTCTTCTAGAATCAAACCTTACCTGAGTTTTATTCCGAAACCACACGATATTACCAAAGATAGAGCTACGTTAATTGAGGAGTTGGCTAATCAAGTAAATGCTTCGAATGTACCCCAAGAAAAGAGCGTCCTTATCAGCTCAGCGTTCCTTATTCTACCGGAATTAAATGATGTAAAACCAGAGTGGATTGATGCATTTGAAAGAGTAAGCGTAACGCCCACAGCAAGTGATATAGTGCTTCTTTTGGATGCGCTAAACAGAGCAGTTCCAACAACATTACTTCGAGCTGCAGGCAGTGGTGAAGCATTTCCAGTTAGGATAGATCAGCAAAATCCCGCCGCATTGTCGGTATCCCCACAGTTTTTGCGAAGAGAATTCAACCAAATTAATGACCAATGGTTTGCAGATGTGGGAATTGCTAATGGTAGGTTAAAGAATAAGGTAGTTGATCTTCCACATCCAGACTTTATTTTAGACATCTTTGGGGTGGGTCTGGATAAATTAAATATTGGAGAAAATAAGTTAGGGATACCTGCCCAACAGACTTGGCCGTTTATTTCTGCAAGTCTTGGTGTTCAAGGGACGTCATTGCCTTATTGGTTTTTGGTAAAGAAAACAGAGGACTTAAAAGAGCTAATAGCTTATCTGAAAAGAGTTGAGAAGTTTAGCAATGGTTACTTCAGGAAAAAGATTGTTGAACTTTATGAGGGAGTAGTATCAATTAACAATAATGAACCACTCATGGAGGGATCAGTGTTATTAGATGATATGTTAGCACTAGCGGAGAAGATTGACGATAGACAATCGAGATTACACGAATTCTTTGAACAAAACAAAGGAAGAGATAGCGCAGAAACTAATACTATTATTGAACAGACTGTCAATGAGGAGATCGATATCAGTACCGCAATTACAGCTATAATGAACGTGGGAGAAATAGAACCTTCTAGGAGAATATATTGGATTCGGACACTTGCGGAGTGTTGTCGTGAAATAGGTGACATTCCTGGGTTACTATATGCTTTGAAAAATGAGCAAAACTCATCAATTAAGACCGCTGTTAGAAAAGGTCTCAGATTAATTGATTTCATTTACCATGGTCCTGATTTCATTTAAAATCTGTAAATTAAAATGGGTTCAAAACCGAAATCAGTGCTTGACGAGATAAACTACATATAAAAGCTTTACTACTGAGCGACAGTCAATGCTGTCCATGCTGTGGATTCGATCAAGAGGTCATCCGAAAGGGATGTATTGCACACGTTGCGAAGCTTAGTTTGTTTGGACGGAGTCTGTAAAATAGATTATGTAATCTCCCAAAACTATCACTATGAAACATAGTAGAAAGATTAGGAGAACACATGCTTGAGAACTATCAACAAGCGTATGAAATCGTTCTGATTGAAACCGAATTACAGCTAATCAACTGCATTAATTCAGGATTGGTTTTTCATCAGCCTTTTTGCCGTTGGGAACGGATTTTTGCGATAGTAGTGTTTGCCCGATCCGGAATGAAAGATATCTCTGAGATAAAAAACCCGCCATTGAGGCGGGTTATTTCCGGTTATAAACGGCAGCTTCTTCTTTGCGAGCGAGGACGTCAGATCGCCAGAATAATCGTTCACGGTTGGTTTCTTTAACTGGCGTAAGCTTTCCGCGTTTTACAAACGAGTGAAGGTTCTGGCGTGTGCTCTCAAGGATCTCGATGGCTTCGGCAGTGCTGACAAGTTCATTAGAGATCCAGTCAGCCAATTCTTCTTTGGATGCGAAATTGTAAGTCATTTTGATATCACCATTTTACAATGAGTATGGCTATTGTTGTAAGGCTGATGATCATAGAAGCAACGATGAGAATCATCGTTGCTTTATTCATCTTGTGGACGTTCATTTGATCAGCTCCCTGAGATATGGTCGAGTAAAGAAGAATGACACCTTATATGCACGAGCCCTTCTGGAAGCCCGTTGCAGGCTCCTGACCGGTTCATCCATCTCGTCTTTCTTCTTTTCTCGTTCATTGCATCTTGTTCACCTCCCACTATAAATTTATTATATCAAATCAGGCCTGTCGATTAACCAATATTTGTAATTAACTCGGACTACGATTTGTCCGCAGAGTGACGTATCTGAACACTTCGGTTAATGTTGTGTTTTTGCCAAATCGTGTGGGAATGTTAAGGTGCTGCTTGATCCAGCTAGACATTACCTCAGTCTGCCAGCGGGCTCAAATCAAAGCAATCTTTTCGAGTCTGCTTGGATCAATTTGTACAATCAAGAAGAATGGAAGTGCTTATGTGGCACAAAAGTTGTACGCTTACAGTTTATTGCAGAGGGCTGCTTTAATGCAATCTTCTTGGACGGTTCTGGTTCTGAACAAATTCGCTGCAAGAAGGAAGACAGGACTCAAGTCATGGAGCGAGATACTAATACTGGTTGGTTTGATAGTACAGGTCGGTATATCTGGAATATGGTCAAACGGGTCATATGCATCAGATAATAAACAAAAAAGCGATAAGGCTGATCGGATATAGTGCTGCAAAGACGGACATAGCATTTTTAGAAGGATTGAGCTTCTTATAAATCATCATCCCCGTTATAAACAATCCATACGATAAATATGCAGAAGAGATACGGTACGACCCGACTGAATGGATATCTAGACTTACCATGATCTGTTCGATAACTGCGAGCACAATTAATACTGCAGCAGCGATGATGATTAGATTTATTACTCTGGCATCCCTATACAAATAAAAGAATAGGGGCACTAAGATGTAGATAAGCGAAGTGTAGCCGATCGTCGTGAATTGGATTACATCACTGAAGTATTCAGTCGACAGTTCAAAATCGCTTTGGAAAATCATAAAGAAAATGGTCGAAAGCAAACTGATTATACTTGCAAGTCCAAGTAGGTATAATAATTTGCTTCCCGCAATGTTCAAAATTTCACAACCTTTCCGTAAAATTCAATGCTACTCACCTTTTGACTTTCATTACTATAAGACTCATTTGAAATAGATTAAGTTATAGGAACGAATAAAAAAAGGTCAGAAGAGAAATCGTGTCCCTGCGGGAAAAACTCACGGAGGAGGCCGGTGGCATTCTCGTTAGCGCCTAGCTGCCATGAACAGCTTTCTAGTTTGCGTGGCAAGCAAATTACTTCCCTCTCCATCCGTTGGAGATCTTCTGAAAGGCGGACGCGTCGCCCTGACGCAGAAGTAATGCCATGGCTGCTCAGAGGATTTGGCATGCCGCAGCGGCTGCTTGAGCACCTTGATGGGATTGTTATGCAGCGCAACTATTTTGGTTTCATTGCGTTTATAAAAGACGCAATATTAGGAAGAAAGCTACAAAAAGTGCCGTTGATGGGACCATTGCCGAATAGGATTAATGAGAACTCCCTTCGCATGATAACAAATGATAATAAGATTGGAAACTCACCCGTGCGCTCGATGCTTATCCGGAGTGAGTGAAAGCGCAAATCTTCTTAATAACATAAGGAGTTGATGAGATTGTACTCAACCCCATGTGAAACGGTTTTGTGCCAGCATTATTGTAGTTGGAATGATACTAATAATCAGCGGCTTACTGCTCTTTATTCCTCAAACAACGAGATCGGACACCCCCGAAATGTATTATTACAACATAGCCATTTTGCGTCTTCTTCTCCCGATTGCTGGCATTATTATGATCTTGATCGGTACATCCGTATATTCTGTCTATAAAGCGCTTCAGAAAGAAGTTGTTATACTTCAAGAAAACGACAGCAAGCTGGAAGAAATACAAAACAATGTTATGACTAGGCTTTCAACCAGCCTCATGGTGCTGGCGGTCGCTATGATGCTCGCAGGGTGTGCGAAAGGGGACAGTCACTTTATCGTACAAGGAAAGATTGAAGACATTTCTTCTGAGACCGGGCAGATCCTTGTAGACGGCTTCTGGCTGCCAGTCCGGGAGCATGAGCGCTTTATGGTAGGAGAGTATGTTATAGCTGAGATCGAAAGCCGGGCGCCTGGCGACTCTTATGATCCGGATTTGACCACAGTTCGCCGTATAGAGCGTGGAAGCGAAGCATCGAAATAACCGGTTTTCCCTGAAATTAGGAAAAAAGCCGGTTTATTTTTATGCCAAAACGTTGTAGTATCGGTATACAAACCTTTGACAGCAGCAAATGACGGGGAGGACGCTGGACTTTGTTTAACAACGACTGGGACGAGCAGCTAAAGGACGAGATCAGCAAGCCATATTTTCAAGAGCTGCGTATGAAGCTGGCTGTAGAATACAAGGAACACACAGTGTATCCGCCGAAAGAAGATATTTTTCGAGCTCTGAAAGAGACGGCCTGCCGGGATGCCCGGGTAGTCATTCTGGGTCAGGATCCGTATCACGGAGCAGGGCAGGCTGAAGGCTTAAGCTTCTCGGTTCGTGCGGGCATCCGGATTCCGCCATCATTACATAATATTTATAAAGAGCTGAATCAGGATCTGGGGGTGCCTGCTCCTCATCATGGGTCGCTGATGCACTGGGCGAAGCAAGGTGTGGTGCTGCTGAATGCGGTATTGACGGTTAGGGAAGGACAGCCGAATTCCCATAAAGGGTTAGGATGGGAGAGCTTTACGGATGCCGTGTTTCACAAGCTGAATGAGCGGCAGGAGCCGCTGGTATTTATGCTATGGGGCAGCTACGCACAGAAAAAAGGCTCCTTCATCGACCGGACGCGCCATTTGGTGCTGGAATCGACGCATCCAAGCCCCTTGGCAGCGCATAGAGGGTTCTTGGGCAGCCGGCCGTTCTCGAAAGCCAATGCTTTCTTGAAGGAGCACGACATGGAGATTATCGACTGGAAGCTGCCGGAGCTTCCGGACGAAACACATCATCGGGGGTGATTGTCTTTGAAGCATTGGGTGGGCCGACGCATTGCAGTACAGCAGCGGGATAAGGATAAGACCTTGACTGAAGGCGTGCTGAAATCCTGGGATACCGTCCAGGAGCGGATGATTCTTTCTCCCGGGGAAGTCAGCATTCCCTTTCATTTAGTAGCCAAGGTAGAGCCAAGCGATCATGCTCCTGCCTTGAACGGAATCGGATATATCATCCAGCATTCCATCCAGTTTGATAATGCCGTATATTTCCGCTCCAGTGTTATGGTGTGGAAGGGAGATACGTTAACAGCCTACCAGGAGACGCTGACTGCCCACGACCGGGATACGGTCACGTTATCGAATGGGCTTCGCCTTCGTAAGGACGAACACTGCTTCGTTGTGCGGTCTCTTCGTGGCAAGGCTTAATCTTTGCGTAAGCCACTGAAAATGAAACACCCTGATTCTCAGGCCAAGAGCGCTGCCGCTGCTTGGCGTTGAGATCAGGGTGTTTTTTGGGATAGGTCAGGCGTTTTCGACTTTCTCGGCAAGGAATAGCTCGTAAATACGCACAATTAGAATCTTGATCACCATATAAGCAGGAATAGCCAGCAGTACGCCGAGCATACCGTAGAAGTTTCCTCCCACCAGAATGAGCACGACGGTTGTCAAGGGATGGATATCCAGCTGCTTGCCATAAATGACTGGCGTCAGGATGTTATCCTGGATTTGCTGGGCGGCAATAATGACAACCACAGACCAGATCGCCGTGCCGGGGGATTCAATGAAGCCGACGATCACGACGGGGATCGTTGCCAGGATCGCTCCCACATAAGGTATGAAGTTCAGCACGAAGGAGATCAGTGTCAGCAGCAAAGAGTACGGCAGGCCGATGATCAGAAAGCCGATATAAATTAGAACACTGAGCACCAGGTTCAGGATAACCTTGCCGATAATAAAGCTGCTGAGGGCGTTATCCATTTCGCCGAGCACCTCATGGCCCTCACGCCGGTAGCGGCGGGGCAGCATGCCAAGGATTTTCGGAGGCAGCTTGCCGCTTTCCTTCAGCATATAGTAGAGAATGATCGGCACGGTCGCAACGATAATGAAGAAATTCGACACGGCGGAGATGACATTGCTCATGGAGTTGGTAACCCAGTCCACAGCCTGATTGGCATACTCAGACACTCGATTGTACAGCTCCGACTCGGAAGGAATGTACTGGCCGATGATGGAGTTCTTCTTCAGCTCATCCATTTGCTTCTGGACATCCTGTACGAGATTTGGTGCATTGGAGATGAAATTCTCAATCTGCTCGCGCAGCGTCGGCCAAACGGTGACAATAAAGAGGGCGAACAGGGCTGCGAAGACGAAATAGATCATCAGTACGGCAAGTGCCCGCTTGATCTTCCGCTTCTCTAAATAGTCGACGACCGGCCGCAGTAAATAATAGAAGAAGCCGGCCAGTGCAATAGGTACAAGCAGAAGATTGAAGATATCGACAAAGGGCCGAAACAGGAAGCTGATCTTCGTAAGCAGATATACAATAAGTAAAAAGGCGATAATGCCAAGACAGGTGCGGAAATACTTGTTCTGAAGCATTGCGAAAATCCCTCCCGGGTATGTAATCTGGAGCCGCCGCATCAAGCGGCTCGTCTCACTTGACAGTTCTCATTAACCATATTGCCAGACCTGGACAACATCTGTCCCGGGTCCATTCTTTGCCTTTGCCAACCGCTAGCTTACGGCCGAATTGTAACCTGGGTGTGGATAGGAACAAGCGCAGCCAAGGTGTTAACGTCTTCGTTATACATCCGGACGCAGCCTGCCGACACGGCTCTGCCGATCGAGCCTGGATCGTCCGTACCGTGAATGCCATAGTGCGGCTTGGAAAGCCCAAGCCAATACGAGCCGTAAGGACCTCCCGGATTGGGCTGCTTATTGACGATGGTATACTCGCCGGGCGGTGTTTGCGTTGCCAGCTTCCCGATCGCCACCGGAAATTGCCGGATGACGATGTCTCCGTCCAGCAGGTACAGCGCGAAGTCGGATAGATCGACAATGATGCGGTATTTGGGCATTTTGCTCCCTCCCTTAACTTCATCTTATGCAGTAATACTTAATCTGGAGAATGCCACTCCGGTATTCCCAGCTGTGCGTTTGGCGTGCCGCCGCTTATGGTTAATACTTGTTAACTCAGACTCAGGGAGATGATAGGGGCATGAATATACTGATGGCAGGGGTGTTTGACTCCGAGGCGGATCTGTACAACACGGTTCGGCAGCTGAAGGAAGCGGGAATTCAGGCCGAAGACATCTCGGTCGTTTCAAGGCGTGTCAAAATGCTGGAGAAGCTGAGCCAGCTTACAGGCACCCAGCCGCCTCAGACCGGGGATTCATCAAAAATGGTGATTGGTATCCTCCGCGAGGTTGCTGCAGGCTTTCAAGTGCTGCCGGAGCCGGCGGCGGTGTCAGGTCCTGCTGCCGAACGTGCTGCAGGGGCCGGCATCGGAGGCGGTGAGGACTCGCTCGCCAAGGCTTTGGCCGGAATGGGCATACCGGAAGATGAAGCAAGCTGGTATGAGAAGCAGATTGAGCAGGATCAGGTTCTCGTACTGCTTGCCTGTGAGCCCGCATATCGCCGAAGAGTCAGCGAAATATTCAACCGCAACAGTGTAGTAAATCGCTAAGACTAGACGCTTGGCTCTGGCAGATGTCCTTCTGAGAAGGACATCTTTTATTTTTTCCTGATAATAACAGCGGGACAGCGGGGAAATTCGTGGTATGATATGGGGTACGAATTGTAACAAACTCATGCTAAGGAGGACGGACCGATGTCTGCCGGCAGCGTGTATCGCACGTATGTGAAAAATAATATGTTTACCAAGATGCTGCTGCTGTTCGTGGTCATTGCGGTAACGACGATTGTCACCTTGTCCTACCTGATGTTTAATCTGATGTCTGAGTCCGTCATTCGCAACGAGCTGGGGAATCAGCGGGAAGCGGTAGAGCGGGTGGAGCGTTACGTGCACCAGAAGTACATAAATGTGCAATCCTATACGAATGATCTGTATCGGAGTGCATCCTTGGGACAGGATACCTCTTACTTTTTAATTAATGATTTCGATGAATATATGGCCAAGCGGATTGACCGGATGACCCAGTCTCCGATCGGGAACAGCGAAAGCGTGCTTCACTACTTCCGGCAGGCGCTGGACGATGATCCCGGCATTCGTAATTTAATGCTCTATAGTGCAGAGAAGCAGTATATGTATGTGTACACCCAGGGCGGAATGTCCAAGCTGTACCAGGCGAATCAGAGCCGCTCCTACATTCCGGATGCGATGGCGCTGGAGAGTCCGAGTGTCTCGGTACCGAATGAATGGGTGAGGAACCTGGTCAAGGATCAGGAGACGCCGGTGTATTCCATTCGCATGCCGATCAATGATATGAGAACCTATAAGAACCTGGGACAGCTGCTTGTCTATTACCAGGCAGAGGATTTGGATCGTTTGCTGGAGAGCTATGCGCCAGGGATTAAGGGATATGTCATGATGCTGTCGGCTGACGGCAAGGTAATGTATGATTCCTCCGGCCGGTACAATGGGGAACGCTATCCCTATGCGGACCGGCTGGTTAATTCAGAAGCAACCGTCCAGCTGGAAGAGGAGTCCTATACGGTCACTCTGTCCAACAACCAGGGCGGCTTCACCGTCGTTGGGGTAGCCCCCGTGGCTGAAATGGCCGAAGGCTATCAGGGGATTCGGGATACGATTGTGCTGGTCGCCTCCATTGGGATCCTGATTGCAATCAGCCTGCCCGCTCTCCTGATTGTGAACTATTCCAAAAGAACGAATAACATAATCCGGTTTATGCGCAAGGTAGAGACGGGAGATTTTGTAGCCCGAATACAGGATACCAAGGAAGATCAGCTGGGGCAGATCGCCCATAGCTTTAATGAGATGTTAGATGAGCTTGTTCAATATATCGATAAGGTTTATAAAGCCGAAATTAATGAGAAGAATGCCGAGCTGTCGGCGCTGCAGGCCAGAATCAATCCTCACTTTCTTTACAATACGCTGGAGGTCATCCGGATGAGGGCGCTGTCCCGTGGAGCGAGAGATGTCGGAGATATGATCTACAGCTTGTCGGTCCTGTTCAAGAACATGGTGCAGAAGAAAGAGAATTACACGCTCAAGGATGAGCTGGAAGCCTGCAGGCTGTATCTGGAGCTGTTTCGGATCCGCTATAAAGACAAGTTTATTTATAAATTACATGTGGATGAAGAGCTGAAAGAGATGCCGATGATCAAGATGTCTCTTCAGCCGCTGATCGAGAATTATATCGTCCACGGCATTCTTCCGGAACGGGAGGATAACCGCATTGAAATATTGGCGGAATGTCACGAGGATCAGGTCGAGGTAACGGTAAGAGATAACGGGAAGGGCATGAGTCCTCAGGAGCTGGAATCGCTGCAGCTGCGTCTTTCCACGGTGGAAGCGCCGGGTGAGTCGTTCGGGCTGCGGAGCGTCAGCGAGCGCCTGAGACTGACCTATGGCCCGCAGAGCAGAATGGAAATAGACAGCACTGAGGATGAAGGGACCACCGTGAAGCTCATGTTTCCGGTCACGGCAAAGGAGTGAAGCTGCATGTATAAAGTGTTCATTGTGGATGACGAGCCGTTTATCATTGAGGGATTGTATGATGCTGTGGATTGGCAGGGCTTTAACCTGGAGATCGTGGGACATGCCGGAAACGGCAGGCAGGCGCTCGAGAAGCTGAAGGAGGTGCCGGCGGATCTGCTCATTACGGACATTTCCATGCCGGTCATGACCGGACTGCAGCTCATTGCGGAGGCCCGAGCCGTTCATCCGAACCTCAAGGTGATTATCTTGAGCGGCTTTGACGATTTCGACTACCTGAAGGAAGCAATGCGGCTGGGGATTGAGAATTATCTCTTGAAGCCGATCAACCTGGAGGAGCTGGAGGAGACGCTGTCAGCTACGATCAGCAAGCTAAATGCGGTGAAGGCCAGCTACTTGCTGGATGAATATGATATGTCTGTGCTCAAAAGCAATATTTTGTATCGCTGGCTCACCGGCAAAATCCGTGAAGAAGAGCTGGCGGAACGCGCCGCTCTGCTGGGGCTGTCTCTTGATGAGCCTTATGTGCTGGTATCGGTGCTACGGGGACAAAGCGTCAGGCTGGAGCGGGTGCTCAGAGAGCTGGCGGAGCAGCAGGAGCAGGTGCTTTATTTTGTCGATGATGATGGAGATTTTGTTGTCATCTTCACGATGCAGGACCCGGAGCTGGAGAAGCCGCGGGCGATCCGCCAGCTGCGGCAAATCAGGGAGCGCTGCTATGATGAAGTGATCTCGATCTCTTTGGGAAGCGTGGAGGACTTAGGTGAAGGCAGAACGGACAGCTATTTGCACGCCAAGGAGGCGCAGGAATATTTTCTTGTGCTGCAGCAGCCTTCTTATGTGGACTATGTAGATATTCAGCAGCGGAAGGAAGAGACCGCCAAGGCGTTTCAGCTGCACTGGCCTGACTATGCGAAGGCGATTGCGGCCCGGAACAAGGAGGAGCTGTTCCGGCAGATCGATCATGACTTTGCGTCGCTGCGGAATACGCCGGGGATCGTTCCGGGTATACTGCATAGTGCAGCGGTGGAGCTGATCGTCAGGTTCAAAATGGAGCTGAGTGATATTCAGTACAGCGCAGCCCCGGATTTTTTGAAAAGAACGTTAAACGGGATTGTAGCTGCGGGAGCGATCGATGAGTTGATTTCGGTCATCAAGGCTGCAGTCAGCGATCTGGTAGACGCACTGAACAGTGATGTGAAAAGCCCTGTCATCCAGCAGATTCTGCAGCATATCCATGAGGCGTATCACGAGGACCTCTCCCTGAAGCTGCTGGGTGCGCAGTATCATATCCATCCCGTCTATCTGGGGCATCTGTTTCATAAAGAAACCGGTGAAACCTTCGCTGAATACATTAACCGATATCGCATCGAGAAGGCCAAGGAGCTGCTTAGAACGACGCCTCTTAAGGTGCAGGATATATCAAAACAGGTAGGATATTGGGAAACAGGATATTTTTATAAACAATTCAAAAAGTTCGCTGGCATGTCACCCGGTGACTTTCGAGGACTGCTCTGATGTAAGGTTCAGAGCAGTTTTTCTTTATTTTCACCATAATACCTTTAATTTTTCGCCTATATGAAAATGTTTTCATCCGGTAACCTTATAGGTGTAGCAAGCAATGAGAGACATAAAAGGGAGGACGTAAAACATGAGCAAAACAAAAAAGAAATGGCTGTTGCCACTGACAGTAATGCTGTCCGCATCCATGCTGCTTTCCGCTTGCGGAGGAAGCAACAATGAAGCTGGAAATGAAAGCGCAGGCAACGAGTCCGAGAAGCCCGCTGAAGCGACTGAACTGATCTGGTACACCATCGGTGCTCCACAGAAGGACATTGATATGGTGGAAGAGGAAATCAATAAGTACACGGCCGAGAAAATTGGCGTTACCGTTGACATCAAGATGATCGACTATGGTGACTATACGCAAAAAATGCAGGTTATGGCGGCTTCCGGTGAGCCAATGGACATCCTGTTCACAAGCTCTTGGGCATTTGACTACGTTCAAAATGCAAGAAAAGGCGCATTCATGGAGCTGGATCAGCTCATTGAAGACCATGGCCAAGGCATCAAGGAAGTGCTGGACCCAGCGTTCCTGGAAGGCTCCAAGGTCGATGGACATAACTACGGTATTCCTGCAAACAAAGAGCTTCCTGCCCAAGAGGTATGGCGCTTTAACAAAACGCTCCTTGACAAGCACAACCTGAGCATTGAAGGCTTGGAAAAGCTGGAAGATATGGAGCCGCTGCTGAAAGCTGTGAAGGAAAACGAGCCTAATGTTGTTCCATTTGCGGTAGGCAAGGACTACTCTCCGCTGAACACGCTGCCATACGACTACATTATTCAGAATCTGCCAATGGCTGTGGACATGAACGATCCAGAGCTGAAGGTCATCAACGTGCTGGATCAGCCGGACCTGATGGAAGATCTGCAAACGATGAACAAGTACTACAAGGCTGGTTACATCTCGCCTGAAGCTGCAACAACAACGTCTACCCAGGATCTGTTCACATCCGGCAACTGGTTCATGGACCGTGCAACTTCCCAGCCATTTGCAGACAACCTGTGGAGCCAAGGCTATGGATACCCTGTAGTATCCACCCCTGCGAGCGAAGCAACCATCTACAACTGGTCCGTCATGGGATCTCTGCAGGCCATCTCTGCCAACTCCGAGCATCCGGAAGAGGCCATGAAGTTCCTGAACCTGCTTAACACGGACGTAGCACTGCGTAACATGGTTGACTCCGGCATCGAAGGCGTTCACTACAAGAAAGTGAGCGAGAACGTGATGGAGAACCTGCCAGAATCCAAGAACTACGATATGCCTACCTTTGCTCTGGGTAACATCATGCTGACATACCTGAACCCTGCAGACCCTGAGAACAAGTGGGAAGAGTTTAAAAAGTTCAATGACGCTGGTACAGCAAGCCCGCTTCTCGGCTTCAACTTCGATCCTTCGAATGTGTCCACTGAGCTGGCTGCACTGAACAACGTGAAGGAAGAGTTCTGGTCCCCGTTGATGACGGGTACAGTAAGTCCGGAAGAATTCATTCCAAAAGCAAACGAAAGACTGAAGTCCGCAGGTATGGACAAAGTCATCGCTGAAGCTCAAAAGCAAATCGACGAGTGGAAAGCGAGCAAGTAATTATTGAAGACAACACTAGTATAGGAGGGGCGGCGGTTGTATAAACCGCCCCTCCTATTCTTTCATACAGAGGAGGACGCAAGCATGGGAGCGATTGGGCGTTTTTTAAAAAATATTATGACCAACAAGGCAATGCTGTTGATGGTGCTGCCGGGTGCGATCTGGTTTCTCTTTTTCTCATACCTGCCCATGTTCGGAACGATTATTGCCTTCAAGGAATATCGCTTTAGCCGGGACGGGTTTCTGGCCAGCATATTCAATAGCGAATGGGTAGGGTTTGATAATTTCAAGTTCCTGTTTAGTACGAATGATGCATATATCATCACAAGAAACACGGTGTTGTACAATTTTGTCTTTATTGTGCTGGGCCTGGTGCTCTCCGTAGCCCTGGCGATCGTACTTTCTGAAATCGTGAATAAGCGATTGGCGAAAGTGTACCAGACCGGTATGTTTCTGCCTTACTTCTTGTCCTGGGTTATCGTCGGCTACTTCGTATTCAGCTTCCTGAGCTATGACAAAGGGATGCTGAACCAAATTCTTGGCTGGTTCGGAGCCGAGCCGATTCAGTGGTACTCCGAAGCCAAATATTGGCCGATCATCCTAACTCTCGTCAGTCTCTGGAAAGCGATCGGCTATAACAGTGTCGTTTATCTGGCGGCGATCATGGGCATTGATAAATCGCTGTATGAGGCTGCTATGATTGACGGTGCTAACAAGTGGCAGCAGATCAAAGCGATTACGCTTCCGATGCTGAAGCCGCTCATGACCATTCTGACACTGCTTGCAATCGGCAGAATTTTCTACGCTGACTTCGGTCTGTTCTACCAGGTACCGCGGGATTCCGGAACATTGTATTCCGTTACCAATGTTATTGACACTTACGTATATCGCGGACTTAAAACAACCGGTGAAATCGGCATGACGACCGCTGCTGGCTTGTATCAGTCCGTTGTCGGCTTCGTCCTGGTCATTACATCTAACTATATTGTCCGCAAGTACGATAAAGATAACGCTTTGTTCTAGGCTTTACCCATGCATGTTCCGAGTTTAATTCAAGGGAGGTTCGCGCCGTGTCTAAAAGCAACGCTAAACCACAGGATTTTCACCAGCTGTCGAAGGGATGGAATATCGGAGCAAACCTGATTGCCGGCATCTTTGCCTTTCTGTGTGTGTTCCCATTCCTGTTCGTTCTTATTATCTCATTTACCGATGAGAAATCTCTTGCCACCAACGGCTATCAGATCATTCCGGAGCAATGGAGCCTGGAAGCCTATAAATATGTATTTCAGACCGGAGACGCACTGCTGCGCTCTTACGGTGTCACCATCTTTGTAACGGTTGTGGGTACATTGATCAGCTTGTTCGTGATCGCACTGTACTCTTACGCTGTATCTAGAAAAAGCTTCAGATACCGCAACTTCTTCTCCTTCTTCGCCTTCTTCACGATGCTCTTTAACGGTGGTCTCGTTCCGACCTACATCGTAGCGACGCAGCTGCTGGGCCTGAAGGATTCCATCTGGGCGCTCATCTGGCCGCTGGCGGTCAATGCGTTCTACATTATGATCCTCAGGACGTTCTACAGCACTAGTGTCCCGGATGCTATTATTGAGTCCGGCAAGATTGACGGAGCGAGTGAGTTCAAAATTTTCTACAAGCTGGTGATCCCGCTGTCGCTGCCGGGCCTTGCCACAATCGGCCTGTTCAGCACCCTGGGCTACTGGAACGACTGGTTCAACGCTTTGCTGTACATCGATGATCCGGATCTGGTTCCACTGCAATCCATGCTGATGCGGATTGAGACAAGCATGCAGTTTATTTTGCAAAATTCCCAGAACTCTTCATTGAGCATGGCAGCCCTGCAGTCCTTGCCGCAGGATACGTCCCGGATGGCAATGGTCGTGCTGGCAACCGGACCGATTGTGCTGGCTTATCCGTTCTTCCAGCGTTACTTCATTCAAGGTCTGACTATTGGTGCTGTAAAGGAATAATTCAATATGGATAAGTAATGGAGGCCAATAAACCTTCGATCAGGCCGATGCTTGACCGAAGGTCTTTCGAATAAACGAATGAAGAAACAGATGCTGCCTAATTCTAATTTCAAGCCGTCAAAGGAGCGAATCTATAGCATGGAACAATTCAGACTTCCCAAAATACCGATGCCGACACTGGAGCTTCCCCAGTCCATCCAGGATGTGCTAAAGGAAGCAGAGGACAAGCTTTCTCACCGTCCGAAGCTGCTGCAGCTGTTCAAGAACACTTTTCCTAATACGCTGGAGACGACGACAAAGCTGATGGAGGACGGAACAACCTTCGTGATTACCGGTGATATTCCGGCCATGTGGCTGCGGGATTCGGTAGAACAGGTCGTGCACTACATTCCGTTTGCGAAGAATGACCCTGATCTTCAGCGCATTCTGAGCGGACTGATCAAGCGGCACATGAATTACATTATGATTGATCCTTATGCGAATGCTTTTAACGAATCAGCCAATGACTGGCACTGGAATACGACAGATGTTACAGAAATGTCTCCTTGGGTCTGGGAGCGTAAATTTGAAATTGACTCCTTATGCTTCTCGATTCGTCTGGCATATCTGTACTGGAAGGAAACGGGCCTGACCGATGTGTTCGATGCCGGCTTCAAGCAGGCGATGCTAAAGGTGATCGAGCTGTTCAAGGTAGAGCAGCATCATTTCGAGCAGTCCCCGTACCGCTTTATGCGCAACAACGGCATTCCGGAGGATTCCATCCGCAATGGCGGTCTCGGCATGCCGGTGAACTATACGGGCATGGTCTGGTCCGGCTTCCGCTCCAGTGATGATGCCTGCGACTTCCATTACAACATTCCAGGCAATATGTTTGCTGTCGTTGCGCTGCGCCATATGCAGGAATTTGCAGAATGGATCTTCCGCGATATGGCGCTGCTGGCAGATCTGAAGCAGCTGGAAGCGGAGATTGACCACGGCATCAAGCTCTACGGCATTTATCGTCATCCGGAATTCGGTCCGATCTATGCTTACGAAACGGATGGCTTCGGCAACTACTCCCTGATGGATGATGCCGGGACGCCAGGTCTCATGTCTATTCCTTACCTGGGCTATGTGAGTGCTGATGATCCGATCTACCAGAACACGAGACGGTTCGCGCTGAGCAAGGAGAACCCGTTCTACTTCGAGGGTAAAGTGGCCAGAGGCATCGGAAGTCCGCACACGCCGCCGGATTATGTATGGCATATGGCACTCTCCATGCAGGGCATAACGGCATCGACCGACGAGGAAAGACTGGAGATGATCTCCATGCTGGAGGCTACAGACGCAGATACCGGGTACATGCATGAGGGCTTCCATGTCGATGATCCGGCTGTATTTACACGAAAATGGTTTGCCTGGTCGAACAGCCTGTTCTCCCAGCTCGTGTACAAAGCGATGAAGGATGGGATTCTATGAAGAATAACGTGATCTTTTTGTATGATCCCGCGTTTCCTGCCGCCGCTGACAGCAGTCTTCCTGCTGCAGCGGAAGGCTTGCAGGCGCTGGGCTCGGTGCAGGACGCTTCCACGCTGTCAGAGGCCCTGGCCTCTGCCGGGGAAGGCAGCTGCTTCGTCAATCTGCATGCGCCTTATTTCCCGAAGCAGGCCTGGCCTGCCATTCTTGCATATTTGAAAAATGGCGGCGGGCTGCTATCCATCGGCGGCGCACCGTTCAAAATTCCGGTCCGGCAAGAGCGTGAGAGCTGGGTCTGTGAGCCGGAGCAAACCGCTTATCATCAGCAGCTTCACATTCATGAAACCCTGCCGGTTGACAGTGCGCGTGTCTCGCGCTTGATCAGCCATCAGGATATTTCTGTTTTTAGCGGCAGTGACGCGTGGCTTCCGGTAGAGCCGACCTGGAATCTCGTCCCGCATGTCACGAAATGCAGTGATTTGCCGGAGCAGATGGGCTCGGCTGGACCGATGGATACCCGGATTTACCCGCTAGTTAAGGGAATCATGGACAATGGCAGAGAGGTATCGGCACCGGTCGTGCTGTGGGAGAATACGGGCGGTCCTTTTATCGGCAGCCGCTGGATTTTTGTAAATCAGCCGGCGGGCCGCGGTTTATGGGGAGAAGAAGGTCTGAAGGCGCTGGGCTCCTGGTGTGACTATGCAGCGCGAGGCATTACCGAGCTGTGGATCAAGCCGAACTACGCTTCCTTCGAAGCTGGAGAGCGGGCACAGCTGACGCTGCAAACGCAGCGGCTGTCCAAGCGTCTGACGGCAGGTGAAAAGGAATCCTGGACGTTCCGGATCACGGTTCAGCATACAGAGCAGTCATCTCAAGTATGGCAGCATGAGCTGACCGTCGAAGTGAGCGGCCAGATGGACTTTATCCGTATTCCTGTTCCGATGGAGCTGATACCGGGCGCCTACCGCGTCATTTGCAGCGCCGCCGGTCCTCACGGTGAAACGCGGACACTCCGTCAGGGCTTCTGGCGCTTGGATGCAGAGCTGCTGTCAGAGGGCACGCCGATCACCTGTGACCGGGACTACTTTATCAAAGACGGACGGCCGCTGCCGGTGGTGGGGATGACCTACATGACATCAGATGTGGCGCGTAAATATTTGTTCCTGCCTAATACGGATGTGTGGGACCGCGATATGGCCCAGATGAAGCGAGCCGGCATCAACTGGATCCGTACCGGCTTGTGGACGGCTTACCGCAATGTTATGCAGGTGGATGGACACGCGTCCGAGGAGGTCATGCGTTCCATTGACGCCTTCTTCCTGACTGCGAAAAAGCATGATCTGCAGGTGACCTTTACGTTCTTCTCCTTTACCCCGGAAACGTGGGAGGGCAAGAATCCTTACCTGGATCCCCGAAGCGTTGAGGCTCAGAAGCGCTTTATCCGCTCGATTGTATCGCGTCACAAGAACACCAAGCATGTAGACTGGGATCTGATCAACGAGCCGTCCATGTTTGATCCGCCGCGCATCTTCTCGGATGGTCCGCGTTCGGCCAGAGATGAATTTGAGCGCCAGGCTTACATTGAATGGCTGCGCGAGCGTCATGGTGAGATTGAGGTGCTGCAGGAGCGCTGGAATATGACTCCGGTGCAGCTGCCGGATTTCGACAATGTGGTTCCGCCGGAGGCGGAGGAGATTAATTTCGACGTTCAGGATATGCATCAGGCCAAGAAGGGAACACGCTGGCTGGATTACGCACTCTTTTCGATGGACATGCACAACCGCTGGGCCAAGGAGCTGTATGATGCGATCAAGGACGAGTGTCCGGATCATCTGGTCACGGTAGGACAGGATGAGGCGCTGGGCGCCCAGCGTCCATCTCCGTTCTTCTACGCCGAAGCCGCCGACTATACAACCGTGCATTCCTGGTGGCTGAACGATAATCTGGTGTGGGATGGGATCTTCGCCAAAACGCCGGATAAGCCGAATCTCATTCAGGAAACCGGCATCATGTATGTGGAGACTCCGGAAGGCCGCGCAAAGCGCAGTGAGGCAGAGCTGCGAAACATACTGGAGCGTAAATATGCCTATGCCTTCTCAACCGGCGGTGCCGGAGCGGTGCAATGGATCTGGAATACGAATTTCTATATGGATAATGCGAATGAATCCCACATTGGGGCGGTTCGCGCGGACGGAACGGAGAAGCCGGAGGCCGATGTATCCTATGACTTCGGAGTCTTTATGAATGGCATCCGGGATCTGTTCAAGGGTCGCGAGCTGGAGGAGGGCGCTGTCGTCTTCCCATACTCCAATGATTTCTCCAACCGGAAGCTGGCCATAGAGGCAACCACCACGGCTACGCGCGTTCTGGCTTATGAGCTGAACATGCCTTTCCGCGCCGTGGGCGAATATGATCTCAGCTCGCTGCGGAAGCAGCCGGTCAAATGGATCCTGCTGCCGAGCGCTCATAACCTGGATGACCAGGCCTTTGCAGAGCTGGTGTCGATCGTGGAAGAGACCGGAGCTGTACTTCTCCTGACAGGACCGCTTAGCCTCGATGCTTACTGGCGTCAGGTCGGTCGCCTTGAGAATGAGCTGGGCCAAGCTAAAATGGTGAATGTCCGCCGCGAGGAAGCTCTTGAAATTGGAAACACCGTTTACCCGGTGTCCTACGGCAGCCGCAAAATCGCTCAGGTCAGCAAGGAAGTCCGCAGTGGGGGTAAGCTTGATCAGGGGCTTACGGGTCTGCACAGTGTTCAGATGGGGACCGGTCGCCTGATCTGGTGTCCGCTGCCTGTGGAGCTGAATGATCGCATAGAGCCGGTGGCGGCTCTGTACAGCTATATGCTGAAGCAGGCTTGCGCCAAGTCCGAGCTGGAGTGGATTCATGGCGGTCAGATGGCCGGTGTATATGGAACCGTGCTGCGTTTTGCCGAGGGCTCGCTGTATGTGTTCAGCTCAGAGCAGTCGTTTGATGTTCCGGTGGAGGTTCGCGATCCCCGAACAGGCTGCACCTATTTCTTCAATCTGGAAACCGATCGCAGCGTATTGTTTGCCGTGGATCAGGACGGAAGCCTGATATCCGTGTACCGCCCGGCAGAAGTTCATGTTGCGGTCGTTAAAGGCTAACCAAGGGGGATGAATTCACAATGACGCAGTCCAGAAAAGCACATATTATTTCGCATACCCACTGGGACAGAGAGTGGTACTTGCCTTATGAGAAGCATCACGTTCGTCTGATCGAGCTGATGGATACCCTGCTGGAGACCATGGAAAAGGAACCGGAATACCGGTACTTTTTCCTGGACGGCCAGACGATTATTCTGGATGACTACCTGCAGGTGCGGCCGGAGAAAAAAGAGCAGCTGGATCAGCTCATTCATGACGGCCGCATTCAGATCGGTCCATGGTATATTTTGCAGGATGCATTTCTGACAAGCAGTGAAGCGAACGTGCGGAATATGCAGATTGGCCATGAGGATGCGGCTAAATACGGTACAGTGTCCAAAATCGGATACTTTCCAGATACCTTCGGCTTAGCCGGCCAAACGCCGCAGCTGATGGTGCAGTCCGGCATCGACAACGCGTTCTTCGGGCGCGGCGTCAAGCCTACCGGATTCAATAATACCGTATCGGACGGCGGCTATGAATCCTCCTTCTCCGAGCTGACCTGGCAGGGTCCGGACGGCTCGAAGGTACTCGGAATTCTGTTTGCCAACTGGTACAGCAACGGTAATGAGGTGCCGGCAGATGAAGAGGAAGCGAAGGCTTACTGGGAAAGAAAGCTGGCAGATGCGGAGAAATATGCATCGACGGGTCAGCTGCTATACATGAACGGCTGTGACCATCAGCCGATCCAGACCGATCTGCCGGAAGCGATCCAGACGGCGGGCAAGCTGTATCATGATACGGAATTTGTACACTCTACCTTTGATCAGTATCTGGATGAGCTGCGGCAGCATCTGGGCCAAGAGCTGTCCACCGTAGAAGGCGAGCTGCGCAGCCAGCGTACCGACGGCTGGGGGACCTTGGTAAATACAGCCTCCGCCCGGGTATATCTGAAGCAGATGAACCAGACCGGACAGAGCATGCTGGAGAAGGTAGCGGAGCCGCTCGCTTCTATGGCAAGCCTGGCAGGACAAGAATATCCGCATCATCTGTTTACCTATGCGTGGAAGACACTGATGCAGAATCATCCGCATGACAGCATTTGCGGCTGCAGTGTCGATGAGGTGCACCGCGAGATGGTGACCCGCTTCGAGAAGAGCCGCCATGTAGCGGAGAATATCGCGGACGACAGCAAGGCCGCGATCGCGAACGTCATTGATACCTCGGCATTCTCCCAATGGGGTGAGGGCGCGGTGCCATTCGTCGTCTTTAACACCACAGGCTGGAAGAGAACCGGTACCGTGACGGTAACGCTGGATGCCGAGCGGCTCTATTTCCGCGATGGCTATTCTTTGAAGGAAACCGCAGAGCGCATGAAGCAGGTAGATCTTTCCGGGATGACGGTTGTGGACGAGCAAGGACGGCCGGTTCTCTTTACGCTGGAGGATCTGGGGCTGCAATTCGGCTATGATCTGCCGGATGACCGCTTCCGTCAGCCGTATATGTGCCGCCGGGTGAAGGTTACCCTTTACGCCGCCAATGTACCGGCACTGGGCTATCAAACGCTGGCGCTGGTCAAAGGCGCAGCCGCCTCGTCTCATGACAGCTCGCTATTCCGCAGCGACCGGATCATGGAGAATGATGCCTTGAAGGTCGAGCTGAATGCAGACGGCTCCTTTACCCTGACCGATAAGCTGAGTGGACAGGTATACCGTGATCAAGGGATATTTGAGAACACAGGCGACATTGGTAACGAATATATGTTCAAGCAGCCGGAAGGGGAAGAAGCTCTGAGTACAAAAGGGCTTGAAGCACAAATTACGGTCGTTGAGGATAGTCCGTTCCGTGCTTCCCTTCAAGTGATGCATGAGTGGGATATACCGGTATCGGCGGATGACAAGCTGCTGCAGGAGCAGATTGAGCTCATCTATTATCCGGAGCGGAAAGCACAGCGTGCAAGTGAGACCATTACGCTGAAGCTGAAGACGGTGATTACACTGGAGCGTGACGCTAAAGGCGTGCAAATGTCGGTTACCTTCAATAATCAGAGTAAGGATCATCGCTTGCGTGTGTGGTTCCCGACAGATCTGCAGACTGCGGTTCACCGGGCGGACTCTATGTTTGAGGTGGCGGAGCGCAGCAACGAGCCGGCAGCAGAGTGGGAGAATCCAAGCAATACAGCACATCAGCAGGCCTTCGTGGATGTCAGCGGTGAGAGTGCCGGCCTGACGGTAGCGAACCTGGGCCTTAACGAATATGAAGTGCTGCGGGACGGCCGCAATACGATTGCCGTTACGCTGCTTCGCGCCGTAGGCGAGCTGGGCGACTGGGGCTACTTCCCGACGCCGGAAGCTCAATGCATCGGGGAGTCCACCGTCCATCTGGAGGTCATTCCACATCAGGGCAGCGGCATTCAGGACGGTGCTTTTGCGCAGGCTTACCAGTTCCAGGTGCCATGGGCAGCGGTTCAGACCGGGGTCCATGAAGGAAAGCTGCCAGCCAGCTATTCCATGTTTACCTGGGAGCATCCGCAGCTGGCGTTCTCTTCCTTGAAGATGAACCGGGATTCCGGGGATTGGATGCTTCGCTGGTTCAACCTGGGCGGCGAAGCCGCAGAGCTGGAGCTTGGCACCGCGCTTGCAGAAGCTGCTGCGTACAAAACGACGATTTTGGAGCAGAAGCAGGAAGAGCAGCAGGTCTTCAGCAGCACACAGCCGCTGCAGCTGACGGTTAAGCCGTATGAGATTGTGACGGTTGGTGTTCAGGCTTCTTCGAAGTAAAAACAGGGCTGCCTTTCAGGAGAATGCATTCTCCGAGAGGCGGCCCTCTTTATGTGGGATGAAGGGGACGTAACTGCACCCTCACTGGACAAGGACAGCGCCCCTGTAATTCGCTATAATGAAAAGGAATACAATGATCCATGGAGGACAAGAAATGATTCATTTCAACGGATTACATCATGTCAGCCTGGCCGTCCGAAGCTTGGACATCGCCAGGGCCTTTTATTCAGAGAAGCTGATGCTGCAGGAGATTCCCCGGCCTCCCTTTAATTCCACTGGAGTCTGGTATGCGGTCGGAGATCAGCAGCTGCATTTGCTGGAGCATCCAGGCGGAGATACATTAAGGGAGCGGGGGATTGATACGGTAGACGGCCATTTTGCATTCTGGGTCAAGAGTCACTCTGACACAAAAGCATGGCTGGAGGAGCAGGGCATCCCTTATGAAGCTCGGCCGGACAGTGTGGCCGGCTTTGCTCAGATTTATGTGCTGGATCCCGATCGGAACATTCTGGAGTTTGGTGCGCCTTACGGCTCATAGGCAGCGCGCCAGCGACGCGTTTCTTTGCGGCTTCTATAGGAGCAGGACGGTCAGCAGCTGGAGTACAAGGCGATCATGTCGTGCTCCGCTGCTGCAGTCTTTTCCGATTTCCGAAGATGGGAAAGTATTTATCTTATAAGTACAGGAGTATTCATCTTCACCGTGTCATACAGCCAGATGACATCTTCATTATGCATTCGAATACAGCCTGCGGATGAATATGTGCCGATGGAGGAGGGACTGTTCGTGCCGTGGATGGCGTAGGCGTAGCTGAGCTTGCCGTTTATTTTGACATTCAGGCCGAGCCAGCGCGCACCGAGCGGATTGTCAGGGGCTCCACCCTTGATCTTCTCTTTGTAGTAGGGGCGGTTCTTCACCTTCTCGTGAATCAAGAACAAGCCCTCTGGGGTGAAGGATGGCTTCTTTCCAGTGGCGACCTTAAAGCTTTTCACCGCCTTTCCCTTTTCGAAGTACGTCAGTGTGTTGGTCGATTTCTCGATCAGGATGAACTGCTCGTGCAGCGCATAAGTACTGCTTAGCTTCGGAGCAGCAGACGCTTCTGCAGCCTCTGCTGCAGCGAAGCCGCTGGAAACACCGGGTACTCCTGCAGCCAGGAGCAGAGCCCAGATCAGACTGTAATACCATAGCCGTAGCATGAGCACTCACCTCTTTCGCCCTCCAGTATATGCGTGAAGAAATGAATGGTGCCCTCAAAAAAATATATTGCTTTATAGATAGCGAACATGCTATTATATATTTTATTGAAGGACGGTAGCTCAGCGGGAGAGCACTATCTTGACAGGGTAGGGGTCACGGGTTCGATCCCCGTCCGTCCTATATGAAGAGAAGGAAACCTTGAGAAATCAAGGTTTTTTTTGTTTATAAAATTCCCTTTACTAGTCAATGCTAGCCTTAGCAGGTAGCGTGAGCAGGAGGGATGATGTTGAAGAATAAAGACGACAGCTTGTCGGCTCGCAAAGCCGGTACAGTCATAGCGCTGGGCTGCATGCTGCTTCTGGCCGGGTGCAATATTCCAAGCAGGGCGGACACGCTGCCGCTGCTGGAGGCTCCGTCGTCACCGGTGCATAAGGATGTGTATGAGCGTTCGGTACGTGAGGACGTGTACCCGTCCGGCGGGAGAGGGGAGCGGCTGATTCAGGAGCCGACGCTGAAGCCGTCAAGCGCGCTGCAGGGACGATAATGATATGAAGGCACTCTGTACGAATGAGAAAGGACGAGGAATGGTGAAGCTATTCTTCGTCCCATTTCCGGGAGTAGCCTTTTTTGATGGTGTAAAACATCGGAACAATCAGGATCACGGCGATGACAACCGCAGCCAGAATCGTGCCTCCAAGACCCATAAATATCTCCTCCTTCAATGAAGCTGTTCCTTTCACTATACAGAAAATCAATTGTTTTGTATAATGGTTCAGCTGTATACACAGACATTTATAATGACCGCTAATAGAACAAGCAGGGCGTGAAAGAGGTGCAGAACATGGCAGCAGAAATCATTAATGTATCGACAGAGGAAGAGCTCAGGGCTGCGCTCACAATCCGCAAGGAAGTGTTCGTGGAGGAGCAGAAGGTTCCTGAGGACCTGGAGATTGATGAATACGACAACCTGGAGGCTGAAGCCCAGCATATCCTGATTAAATATGACGGGGAGTTTGCCGCAGCCGGACGCGTCATTCGTTACAACAAGGATGCAGCCAAAATGCAGCGAATTGCTGTACGGCAGAAATTCCGTACCCAGGGGCTCGGCCGGGTGCTCGTGCTGGCTATGGAAAATGCAGCGCGGGAGCTGAAGCTGGAATCCTCCGTACTGGATGCCCAGTGTCAAGCGGAAGGCTTCTATGCCAAGCTGGGCTATACTACCACCTCTACCGAGCCTTTCGATGATGCCGGAATTCCGCATGTACGCATGGTGAAGGAGCTATAGGGTCTTGTCAAGACTGCATGCGTGCTGCATCAGGAGCCTGACGTGAAACCGAAGAAAAGCCTGCCCTCCTAACGAGGAGGGCAGGCTTTTCTTGCCTTAGTGGATTGTAGCCAGTCAGCCGCTACAGCTCATACACGCGGTGCTGCTCCAGAAACTTCATCGGGCCGGTGGAGTTGCGGAACTGCTCCATGTTGTCGGCATAATGCATGAGATGGATGTTGGACTGCAGCTCCTCCGGCAGGCTCAGCAGCTCGGAAAGCGTGGTATGCACCTGTCCTTCTCCCTCCAGCTGACACTCGTGCAGAATCGTATCGCAGCGGCGCTCCGTGACCAGCTGGTGCAGCAGCTGGGGATCAAAGGTCATATCGGCACTGTAAAAGACGCGGCCATTGAGATACAAGGAATAGCTGTCCCTTCCGGGGATATGCCGGGTATGAATCAGCTCCACGGTGATGCCGGGCGAGAGATCGGCAGGGGTCCCTACCGGCAGCGGAATGACGGTGAACACATCCTCCAGCGATTCAATATATTTTTCCTGGTACAGACCGCCTTTCAGGGTGTGTTCCCACAGCGGGCCTGCCAGAGGCTCTGCAAGGTACAGCGGGATTTTACGCTGGTATCTCATTTTCATCTGGAACGCGAGCTCCTCCAGTCCTCCTACATGATCGGCGTGGGTGTGCGTGATTAGCACGGCATCAATAGAGTCCCAGGAGCGTCCCAGCTGATGGAGGGCCGTAGGTGCGGTGACGCCGCAGTCGACCATGAGTGTAAAGTTCTCATCAAAGATCAATGCATTATTGTTGAAATACTTTCGGGAAAAAGCGCTGCCGGTACCTAGCATTTGCAATTTCAAGGTCAATGGAATCCTCCTCCTTCTTATCCATTTCATGCGATTGGACATACTGATATTGTACCTAATCAGCGTCTTCTGCACCATTCCCGGGAAAATACACATAAATTATGTGGTTCTCCGCAACTTTACTTTTTGTCGTGTAGTATACACATGTATCAGCGAGAATCAATGGAGGGGATTAATGGACATGAGGGTAAAGCTGGGTTGGAAAAAAATCACAGCCGCAGCTCTGGTCATCACGTTAATGAGCGGAAGCACGCTGTTGTTTGCAGATTCGATTCAGGACAAGATCCGGGTGTTGATGAACGGTCGGGAGCTGAAAGATGGTGCCTATCTGATTGATAATAAGATTTATGTGCCGCTGCGGGATATGAATGCAGCCTCAGACTGGGATAAAAGTGCCGGCAAGGTACAGGTCGTGAAGCCGAATGTACATATCTTTCTGTTCAAGGGAGATACGGCATTCGGGAACGTGAACCGGGGCAAATTAAAGTTTAACGTGTTCAGCCAGGTGGATTCCGTGCATGATGATGTGGAGTCCGTCAAGGTAGCGATTGAAGATCCTTCAGGCAGCATCAAGGATATTCAGTCTCAGAGCAACCTGCAGGGCAAGGATAATTTCTGGTTTCGAACCTATGACTTTACGTACGATTTCGATACCGTCGGCAAATATTCGGTAGGCTTCTATGTCAAGCTGACGGGAAGCTCGGGCTATGAAAAGGTTGCCGAAAAAATCATTACTGTGCTGAAATAAGCCCGATCATTGTAGGTTCACCCGATGGACCTCGCAGTGATCAAGCGGGGCTCTGCCTGAAATTGACCTGGTCCCGGCTTCCGTGTTACCATACCAAGGATTGATAATTTAATTGAAGTGAGGTTTAACATTCAATGAGTGATCACACACATGGACATGACCATGATCATGACCAAGACGCCGAGGAATTCGTACTGACCTTGACCGATGAACAGGGCAAGGAAATGGAAATGGTTCTGGTGGAAACGTTCGACGTGGGCGAGAAGCTGTACGCTCTTCTGCTGGAGCGCAACAATCCGGGAGCAGACGGCGTGATCCTGCGTATGGAAGAAGAGGACGAGGAAATGGTTCTCTATAACATTGAAGATGAAGACGAATGGAACGCGGTAGAAGAGGCTTATAACGAGCTCGTTGCCGCTCAGGAATAGGGCTTGCAAACTAAACAGCGGTGCTCGGGAGATGATCCTGAGCACCGCTGTTTGTTTGTATTACGTGCAAGGCGTCGCGCCTGCATCCGGCAAAGATGAGTGTCAATTAGAAGATTGCATCGGCCTCAATAATGACCTTGACGTTCTGAATGCTGCGATCCTCCGGACCTTTTACCGGCAGCCCGACATCAACGTGATCTGTGATGTAATCGATGTTGTCCTGGGAAATGACCTCTCCAGGGAGGAGGATCGGGATTCCCGGCGGATACACATAAATGAATTCGGCAATAATCCGGCCAGCAGATTCTTTAAACGGAATGACCTCGGTATCCCCGTAGAAGGCGTCGCGCGGAATGAGTGAGAGCTGGGGAATCTCCGGCACCTTGACGATCAGCTCGTTAATTTCATTCCGATTGTGATGCTCCTGAGACAGCTCTTTCAAAGCCGTAATGAGCGTCTCTACCGTATTCGGCGTGTCACCCGGCGTAATCAGGCACAGGATATTGTACATATCACTGAGCTCCACCTCAATGTTGTATTTCTCCCTGAGCCAGTTCTCTGTTTCATAGCCGGTAATTCCCAGATGGCGGACATGGATCGTGACCTTGGTAGGATCAAGGCTGTAGGTGGCCTCTCCGCCCAGAATATCGTCTCCGAAGCAGTAAAGACCTTCAATCTCATTGATGGAGCGGCGGGCATGCTGGGCCATCTCAATCGCTCTGGAAGCCATCTCTCGTCCGTGCAGCGCCAGGTTGCGTCTGGAGGTATCCAGGGAAGCCAGCAGAATGTACGAGGTTGAGGTCGTCGTCAGCATACTGATAATGGTCTGAACCCGGAACGGATTAATGTACCCGTTCTTGGTATTTACATTCAGCACGGAGCTCTGCGTCATGGAGCCGCCCAGCTTGTGGACACTGGTTGCCGCCATATCGGCGCCGGCCTGCATGGCAGACATCGGCAGGTCCTCGTGAAAATGAATAAGCACCCCGTGGGCTTCATCAACCAGCACGGGAATATGATAGCTGTGCGCCAGATCCACAATCTCCTTGAGATCCGCGCTGACACCGAAATACGTCGGGTTGATGACGAGCACCGCTTTGGCGTCAGGATGACGCTTCAGAGCCTTGCGGACCGAGCTGATCGTAATGCCGTGGTCAATGCCCACATTATGATCCTGTGCCGGAGACACAAACACCGGCTTGGCCCCGCTGAAAATGATCGCGGACAGCACCGATTTATGCACATTGCGCGGCACGATAATTTTGTCCCCGGGAGAGCAGACGGACATAATCATCGTCATGATGGCACCGCTCGTGCCCTGGACACTGAAAAAGGTGTAGTCTGCGCCAAATGCATCGGCGGCAAGCTTCTGCGCCTGCTCGATGACGCCTGTCGGCTGATGAAGATCATCGAGGGGAGCGATATTAATTAAATCTATGGAAAGGGCATTATCGCCGATAAACGCCCGAAATTCTTGATCGGTTCCCAGGCCCTTCTTATGTCCTGGAATGTGAAACTGAACCGGATTGTTTCCCGCATGCTCCTTCAGTGCGGTAAAGAGCGGTGTTACGCTATGGTCCATGGAAGCTGTCACAACCTTTCTGTATCTAGAGATTTAAACAAAATTGAGTATAGCAAAATAGGGGGGGAATGCAAGCAAAGCTTTTGGAGGCGTGGTGCCCCGACCGAGCTCGCTGCAGTCCTTGTCCCCCAGTAACAGTATTGGCGTCTGCCTTGAATATCAATCAAAAGCCGGGCTCGCAAGGATGCAAGCCCGGCATGTCTACATTTAGAAAGACAGCCTGTACAGCGGCAGTAACGTTTCGAAGGTGTTCTGAATCACACCGGACAGCTCCTCGCCGTTCATTCGGGAGGCCTCCTCCCGAGGGATGCGCAGCCCGCACATCACCTCCGCCTTCTTCACCTGCTTCAGCTTCCGGATGAGCTCGGCGAATGCCTCGCTGTCCATTTGCTCATGCGGGGTGCCTTCAGGCTTCATATGATCGGTGGACCAGTAAAAGCTCTGTGGCAGCTGCTTGCGGATCTCCGGCAGCTGCTGCTCCAGGTGCCCGGCAAACACCGTTTTGTTCGGGCTCTCGTAAATAATCGCGAAAATGACAAACACGTGGGACTCGAACATGCCCACTTCAAAATGCGGCAGCGCCTTATATCCCCGCTTCCCTGCCGCCCAGGCCACCCAGGTGTCCACAGGGGGATTGACAGTGCGCCGGGCATGCTTCGCCACATGAACGAACATTTCCTCCCCGCAGATTGCCGATACGAAAGGCGCGAGCTCTGCGCCAAGGGCTTCAAGCTTCGGGCGCACGTTTTCAATTAGCGCATCCATCCGGGCCTCCAGGCCGGGAACAGTAAATACATCAAAATCTTTTGCATCAAATCCGGTAAAGCTCATACGTCAACAGCCTTCCTGTATATTAGTGGTGAAACGTTGAAGTCCTCTAAGAACGGCTCAAAAATAGTCAATAAACCAAGGTACCGTTACATAAGATGAAGTATAAGATATAGATAAGACTTTCGTCAAAATCGTAAGACATGATAAGGGCCGCACCCGCAAATGGACAAAGCGCAGGAGTACCAAGGAGGGAGTGCCGTGAATAAGAGCGAGGAAGTAGAGTATTGCAATCTGGAGCTCCGGTTTGAACGCCGGCATATCCAGGAGCTGATCAAGGATTTGATTCAGGAGGGGTATTCGCTTTACTGGAGTGAGAATGAAGCCCAGTTTGTCATTTCGATCCGCACCGGAAGGAAGCTCGTGAAGCTGAAATTCCAGCGGACAGGAAGCGGCTTTAAGCTGGTCGGGGATTACATGATCAAGGACCCCAAGCTGTCGGAGTGGATGGAGAAGCTGATTGAGAACACTCGCGGCCACGCCGTTGTGAAGCGATTCAAGGATCGGCAAATCCTCATTGAGAATATTTTATTCGGAGAAGTCATCCGCCTGGTCGAGATCTCCGGCTACCGCCAGCGAGTCTTGTATCAAAAAGGCACTCCCATGACGGAGCAGGAGATGATCCGGATGTTCGAGTCCAGGGAAGGTGAGCAGCGGCTGCTGCTCTGCAGACTGGAGACGGACGACGAGCTTGAGAAGCTGTATAATGCCCTTCAATCCGGGGATGCTAAAGCGGCGGCAGACTGCAGGCAAAAGCTGGAGGAGCTTGCTTTGGAGCTGTTCCGGCTGGAATGGTAATTCTGAACTGCGTTAAGCCTATGCGTATGATCCATCAAATATGAATACACGAAAAACACCTCCGGTCACCAGGGGTGTTTTCGCGCGGCCTTTGGCAGCAGGGGTTCACTTCTCCGCAGAAAAACGTTAATATAAGAGTGTTGTAAACAAAACGGTGTATGAATCGGCACTGTGAGACTACAAATTTAGAGCAAAGGATGGAGAACCAACAAATGGCAAAGCAACAGATTGGTGTCATTGGCCTTGCTGTAATGGGCAAGAATTTGGCTCTTAATATTGAGAGCAGAGGCTTCACGGTTTCCGTATATAACCGTTCCCCGCAAAAGACGGAGGACCTGCTGAAGGAAGCGGAAGGCAAGAACCTGACAGGGACCTTCTCTGTGGAGGAATTTGTGGAGTCGCTGGAAACTCCGCGCCGTATTCTTATTATGGTACAGGCAGGACAAGCTACTGACGCTACAATTGAGCAGCTGCTGCCTCACCTGGATCAGGGCGATATTATTATCGACGGCGGCAACGCCTACTTCCCGGATACCGTTCGCCGCAACAAGGAGCTGGAAGCGAAGGGCTTCCGTTATATCGGAGCCGGCGTATCCGGCGGCGAAGAAGGAGCACTGAAGGGGCCTTCCATCATGCCAGGCGGACAGAAGAGCGCTTATGAGCTGGTAGAGCCGATCCTTACGGCTATTTCTGCAAAAGTAAACGACGAGCCTTGCTGTACATATATCGGGCCGGACGGCGCAGGACATTATGTGAAGATGGTCCACAACGGCATCGAGTACGGCGATATGCAGCTGATCTGCGAAGCTTACCAGCTGCTGAAGGATGTACTGGGCATGGAAGCTCCGGA
Source organism: Paenibacillus algicola (assembly GCF_005577435.1). NCBI lineage: Bacteria > Bacillati > Bacillota > Bacilli > Caryophanales > Paenibacillaceae > Paenibacillus > Paenibacillus algicola. The sequence goes on from NZ_CP040396.1 coordinate 1,777,124, forward strand.
GCTTCATGAAATCTTCACGGAATGGAACAAGGGCGAGCTCGACAGCTACCTGATCGAGATCACCGCTGACATTTTCTCCAAATATGATGAGGAAACCGGCAAGCCGATGGTTGACCTCATTCTGGATACGGCCGGACAGAAGGGCACCGGCAAATGGACAAGCCAGAGCTCCCTGGACCTGGGCGTGCCTTTGTCCATGATCACGGAGTCTGTATTCTCCCGCTTCCTGTCCGCGATGAAAGAAGAGCGTGTTCAGGCGAGCCAGATTCTGAGCGGTCCTCAGGCCGAGAAGTTCTCCGGAGACAAAGCTGAATTTGTGGAAAATGTCCGCAAAGCTCTGTTTGCCTCCAAGATCGTATCCTACGCACAGGGCTTTGCCCAGCTGCGTGCGGCTTCGGACGAGTACAACTGGGATCTGCAATACGGCGAGCTGGCCAAAATCTGGCGCGGCGGCTGCATCATCCGTTCCCGTTTCCTTCAGAACATCACAGATGCCTACAATAACGACCCACAGCTGAACAACCTGCTGCTGGATCCGTTCTTCAAGGACATCATCGAGAACTACCAAAGCGCTTGGCGTAAAGTGGTAGCATCTGCTGTATCCATGGGTATTCCGGTGCCGGGCTTCTCCAGTGCGCTGGCGTACTACGACAGCTACCGCTCTGCGAACCTGCCTGCGAACCTGCTTCAGGCGCAGCGGGATTACTTCGGCGCTCACACGTTCAAGCGTGTGGACAAGGAAGGCGTATTCCACTTCAACTGGATGGACTAAGACCAGCTTTCAGTGCTAAGGCCGTTCAGGATGTCAGCCAGACAGGCGCGGATTTCCTCACTGCAGGTGTGGATCGCTCCGCGGCTGTCCATGAGCAGCAGGACCGCCCGGCAATAGCCTGAATAGCTTTGCAGTAACTGTGACTTCGTAAGCTCCTGCGCTGCAGGATCGAGCGAAGTCACTTTTTTATGCGCATAATGCAGCACCCACATGATGTCTTCGCGGCATAGAGGATGTGTGGGCTTCTGAATAAGGTTCAGTCGCCTCGACGGTCCCAGTGGACCTGCAGATTCTGGTTCATTCATACTCTTAATCACTCCTGACTCTGAGCGAATCTAGTGCTACTGCTATTAGGTATATGACAATACGAGGAAAGATAGACTTCCTGCTCGGTATAAAACTAGATGCGGAGGTCATTGTCCAGTCTTTTGGCCCTATGGTATGATAATGAAAAACTTGAAACTGCTAGACTAACAGATGGGGGGAGCCTATGGAGCAGCGTAACATCAGCATCGTCCTGATCGGGATGATGGGCACTGGCAAAAGCACCGCAGGCCGCTGGATCGCGGAACAGCTGGGTTATGAGTTTGTCGATCTGGATCATGAGATTGAAGTGGCCGCCGGGAAGCGTATTCCTGATCTATTCGCTGAGGATGGAGAGCCGGCATTTCGGGATCTGGAGTCGGCCGTCCTTGCGAAGGTGCTGTCCTGCAGCAAGCGGGTCATTGCAACCGGAGGCGGGGCTGTGCTTTCAGAGAGCAACTGTGAATTGATGAAGCGCCAGGGCTGGGTTGCAGCATTGACCGCCGGGGCGGAGAGCATTGTGGAACGCGTGCGGGAAGATCAGGGAAGGCCATTGCTGGCGGGAGGAGACTTGGAGCTAAAGGTTAGAACGATCCTGGAAGAGCGGAAAGACTGCTACCGGTTTGCGGATGTGACGGTGGATACGACTGGGATTTCCGCTGAAGAGGCAGGCCGGCAGATTTTAATGCATTACCGCGTTTAAGATGCATACGAGCGTATAACAAAAGACAGGAATCCAGAGATTCCTGCCTTGCGTAATTCATTGGGGTAGCCGCGCCCTATTCGTTGTCGTCGGCGTTCCACTCCAGCATGCCGCCCTGCATATTAACCAGCTTGTCCAGTCCTTGCTGGCTCAGGTAATCGCATACGCGCTGGCTGCGGCCGCCGCTGCGGCAGATGAAGATCACTTCCTGATCAGCCGGAATTTCCTGGATTCGGTCCGGGATTTCACCCATGGGAATATGCTTCGCACCGGGAATCATGCCCTGTGCTACTTCATCGTCCTCGCGGACATCAATCATGTAAAGCTTCTCTCCATTGTCCAAGCGGCTGCGCAGCTCGGAGGGAGTAATCTGGGGAATAGAACTCATATTCAAAGAACCTCTTTTCTCTAATGGGTCTGTTATTTGCTTGTTCTATGATACCGAAGCTGCGTTTTGCCTGTCAATTTCCTGTCTTGTGCCACCTTTATAACCTGTACTATTATTGTCAAAAGGAGAGATTACATAACATGGACGTTATTGTGAGACCGACCGCTGCATTGAGCGGTTCTATTGGAGCCTTGTCCTCCAAAAACTATACGACCCGCTATCTGCTCGTAGCCGCACTGGCAGAAGGAACAAGCACCATTTATTACCCGGCCCGCAGTGAGGACAGCGACGCGATGAGACGCTGTATTCAGGATCTGGGGGCTGTTCTTGAAGAGGATGAAGAGAAAGCGGTCATTACCGGCTTCGGCAAGCATCCCAAGAACGTGAAGGAGCTGAATGTAGGTAACGCAGGAGCAGTTCTTCGCTTCTTGATGGGAATTGCGGCACTGACCGAAGAAGTACATTTTGTGAATACGTATCCGGATTCTTTGGGCAAGCGTCCTCATGATGACCTGATTGACGCTTTAGGTCAGCTGGGGGTTGAGGTTGAGCATCACGGGGGCCGGCTGCCGATGACCATCCGCGGCGGCAAGCCGCAGGGCGGTTCGATTACGGTGTCTGGCGAGGTCAGCTCGCAGTATTTAAGCTCCTTGCTGTTCCTGACTCCGCTGCTTGAGGGCGATAGCGAGATTACCGTGACCGGTGATCTGAAGTCCAAGGTAGTCATCGGCCAGACGCTGGAGGTGCTGGAGCAGGCAGGAATTGTGATTCAAGCGAGTGAGGATTACAGCAAGTTCCGTGTACCTGGCGGACAAGCGTACCAGGCGAAGACGTATACTGTGCAGGGCGACTACCCGGGTTCGGCCGCCGTGCTGGCGGCCGCCGCGGTCACTCAGTCGGATGTGACGATTCGCAATCTGTCGCCGGACAGCAAGCAGGGAGAGCGCGCCATTATTGATGTGCTGAAGGCTATGCAGGTTCCGCTGACGCATGAGAATAACGATGTACGCGTACAGGGCAATGGCCGGCTTCAAGGCTTGGAGTTTGACGGCGATACCGCAACGGATGCCGTGCTGGCTATGGTGGCGGCAGCTGTTTTTGCTGAAGGGACGTCCCGTTTCTACAATGTAGAGAATCTTCGCTACAAAGAATGTGACCGCATCACGGATTATTTGGCCGAGCTTACCAAAGCCGGTGCCCGTGTCGAAGAACGGCAGTCGGAAATCATCGTCCATGGCCGGCCGGAGGGCGTGGAAGGCGGAGTGGAGATCAATGCGCATTATGATCATCGCGTCATTATGGCACTGACCGTGGTCGGCCTCCGTGCAAGCCAGCCGCTGAGAATCAAGGATGCACATCATGTGGCCAAATCGTATCCCCAGTATTTCGACCATCTCAAGGCGCTTGGCGCAAATGTAGAATGGGTAGAATAATAACGTAACGACGGACGCGAAGGCCTCAGCCTGAGCGCAAGAAAGGCGGGATGACACGTGGCATTTCAGAATCCAGCCCGGGAAGAGATTGGCAATATACTTGCTAATGCGGGCAGCATCGCTGTTGTTGGCTTGTCTGACAAGCCGGATCGAACCTCGCATCTGGTGTCGATGGCCATGCAAAGCCGGGGGTACCGGATCATTCCGGTGAATCCCGGCGCGGAGCACATCCTCGGAGAAACCTGCTATCCTTCTCTGGCAGACATTAAGGAGCCCGTAGACATCGTCAACGTGTTTCGCAGAAGTGAGTACTGCGCTGAAGTGGCTCAGGAAGCGGCAGCGATCGGCGCCAAGGTGCTGTGGCTTCAGCAGGGCATCTGGAGCGAAGAAGCAGCCCGGATCGCGCAGGAGAACGGGATGACGGTCATTATGGACCGCTGCATCAAGGTCGAGGATGCCATCACCGGGGGAAGGTCATAAGCGCTGCCTGGCGCGAGAGAAGACAGGTCCTATGCAGACGTAGGACCTGTCTTCTTTTTGCCTGCAGCAAACCCTTTTGACAAAAGCCGGAGCAGCGCTTACCATCTAAGTTAGAAAGGAGGGCTTGCCTTGAATTGGTTGGGCTCTTTACAGCAGCTGGGGCGGGCGGTTATGCTTCCCACCATGGCGCTGCCCGCGGCAGCTCTCCTGCTGTCGTTCGGAAGCCTGCCGTGGGCAGCCTGGGGTGCGGAATCCCTGGGCACGATTGCTACCGCGGCCGGCCATGGCGTGTTTTATTACATGCCGTATTTGTTTGCTATTGGCGTCGCTTGGGGATTGTCCAATCAGGGCGGTCCCGCAGGACTGGCAGCGCTGGCAGGCATGTTTATTTATGATCAGGTGACGGGCACAGCAGGAGATGGGGAGATTCAGCCCTCGACGCTGATCGGAATTATTTTTGGATTAGTATCCAGCCTGGTGTATAACCGGTTTAAGCATATCAAGCTGCCGGAGGCGATTCAGTTTTTTGGAGGGTCGCGGTTTGTTCTTCTCATTATGGGACTGTTCTCGGCACTGTTTGCCTGGGGGATGGTCGGGCTGGCGCCAAGGATACAGGGAGGCATGGAGTCATTTTATGAGCTGACCGTGCATCTGGGCGGCTTCGGCTTGTTTCTGTACGGTATTTTATACCGGGTGCTCGCCGCATTCGGGCTTCATCATCTCCTCAACAATGTGTACTGGTTTCAGTTAGGCACGTATGAGACGCCGGACGGGACGGTGGTGCAAGGGGATTTGCCCCGGTTTTTTGCCGGCGATCCGACGGCGGGTGACTTTATGGCCGGGCTGTTTCCGATTATGATGTTTGCTCTGCCGGCAATAGCTTTTGCCATCATTCAGGAAGCGCGAGAGGATCTGAAGCCCAAGGTGAAAAAGACGTTCATGCGCTCTGCACTGGTATGCTTTTTGACCGGGGTATCGGAGCAGATTGAATTCGCTTTTCTCTTTGCTTCACCGTATCTGTATATCGTGCATGCGCTGATGGCAGGCTTTGCCATGGTGCTTACCTATATGCTGAACATCCACCACGGCTTCTCCTACTCTGCAGGCTTTATTGATTTCGTCATTAACTTCCACCTGTCGCAAAATGCCTGGATGCTCATTCCGATCGGCCTGGCATATGGACTGGTGTATTACTTCCTGTTCCGTTGGGCGATCCGCACCTTCGGCATTCCAACGCCGGGCCGGGAGGAAGGGTCCGCTCTGGAGGGCTGGGCCGGCAACATTCCGTATCAGGCTCCGCTTATTCTGGAGGCGCTGGGCGGCAAGGACAACATCGTCCAGGTGGAGTCCTGCATGACGCGCCTGCGGCTGACGGTGTACAATGACCGCCAGATTGATGCCAATGCGCTGAAGCTGCTCGGCTCTGCCGGATTGATTAAGCTTGGCGGAGGCAATGTGCAGGTCGTCTTCGGTACGTACTCCGAGCTGATTCGGGAAGAGATTAACAAGCTGATGCAGCGGGATCTGCCGCGCGTGCTGTTCAGCGCGCCGGTCCAGGGCCGGATGCTGCCGATTGAAGACGTTCCGGACGATATATTTGCCGCCAAGCTCGTGGGCAACGGCGTCGCGTTTATCCCGGATAAGGGAGAGCTGGTGTCGCCCGTCTTCGGAACCGTGATGCATGTGTACCCAACGATGCATGCAGTGGGCATCGCCACACCGGAGGGGCTGGAGGTGCTCATTCATATCGGCATTGACACTTCGCAGCTGAAGGGACCGTTCCAGGCTGTAGTGAAGGAGGGCGACGAGGTTGAGCCCGGCCAGCTGCTGGTGAGGTTTGACCTGGGCTATCTCAAGACGCACGCCGCATCGCTGGCGACACCTATGGTCATTACGAACCCCGACAAGGTCAAGTCCTGGAGCTATGCACCCTTCAAATCAGTGAAGAAAGGGCAGACCTCGGTACTATCGGTGGTGTTAAATGAAAGCAATCCTGGGGGTAGAGAGAAATGATTCAAGGTATTGGCGCAGCAGCTGGTGTTGCGTTCGGGAAGGCCTTTGTGCTTCCGCACTGGGAGCTCGATCTGCCGGAGTCCCAGAAGGACGCTGTTGATTTGGCGAGAGAGTTTGAACGGCTGTATGAGGGCATCCGGACGTCCAAGAACGAAATCGAATATATCAAGAATGAGTTTAAGGAAATGGTCGGCGATGAGGAATCGCATATTTTTGATGCGCATCTGGCGATTCTGGAAGATCCGGTATTTATGAATGAAATTCAGGGCTTGATCGAACGTCAGTACAAGGCGGCAGAAGTCGCAGTCAAGGAAGCCATTGACCACTTTGTCACGATGTTTGATCTCCTGGATGATGAATATATGAAAGAGCGGGCCATGGACATCAAGGACGTCGGCAATCGTCTGCTCAAGCATTTGCTGGGGGCGCCAGAGGTCACGCTTCCCTCTGATACCCAGCCCTATATTCTCGTAGCGAAGGAGCTGTCTCCATCGCAGCTGGCGCATTTGAATCCATCTCACGTGCTCGGAATCGTAACGATGGCAGGAGGGAAGACCTCGCATTCCGCTATTATGGCGCGGGCCATCGGGATTCCGCTCGTTTCGGGTGTGGAGAATCGGCTCGAGAAGCCGATTCAGACCGGAGACTACCTTGCACTGGATGGAGAAAAGGGATGCCTGTACGTGAATCCGGACACCGAGGTCATTGAGCACTATCGAAGCCTGCGTGAACAGCAGCTGCAAAAGAAAGAGCAGCTTCAGCTGCTCTCCTCGGTGGATGCGGTCACCAAGGATGGCTTCAGCTTCCGGCTGGCAGCCAACATGAACTCGCTGAAGGAGCTGGACACGGCCCTGCATCATGGTGCGGACGGCGTAGGTCTGTTCCGGACGGAGTTTCTGTATATGGACCGGCAGGATTTTCCGACCGAAGAGGAGCAGTTTCAGATTTATCGCCAGGCCGCCGAGAGAATGGCAGGGGCACCGGTCGTCATCCGGACCCTCGATATTGGGGGAGACAAGCAGCTGGAATATTTTCCACTGGCAGAGGAAGAGAACCCGGTTCTGGGCTACCGCGGAATCCGGATCACGCTGGACCGGACAGAGCTGCTGCACACCCAATTAAGAGCCATCCTGCGGGCAAGCAAGCATGGCCAGATGAAAATTCTGTATCCTATGATTTCCTCCGTGGATGAGCTGAAGCAGGCCAATGCCGTGCTGAAGCAGTGCATGGAAGAGCTAGACGGAAGAGGCATTCCGTATGATCGGGATATTGAGGCGGGCATTATGATCGAGGTGCCGGCGGCGGCCATGATTGCCGATATGCTGGCCAAGGAATGCGATTTCTTCAGCATTGGCACCAATGATCTGGTGCAGTACGTACTGGCTGTGGACCGGATGAATGAGCAGATTGCATCCATGTACCAGCCGTTTCATCCGGCTGTGCTGCGCATGCTGCGCACAACAGTGGACGCGGCGAAGGAAGCGGGTATTCCGGTCAGCGTCTGCGGAGAGCTGGCTGGGGATGAACGGGCCATTCCGTTATGGCTGGAGCTGGGTGTCAATCAGCTCAGTATGTCTCCGCTGTCCCTGCTTCGGGTGAAGCACCGCATCCTGAATACGGCTGCCGCATCAGCTCAGCAGGAAGCCAAAGCCTGCTTTACGCTGAGCTCCAGTACAGATATCGAGGATCGCCTCAGCCGGTTTGCGCTGGCTCAGCCTTCATAAATTTCATAGGCATACAAGCAACAGGCCTGTCCCGAATTTCTCGGGACAGGCCTGTTGCGGCTGAAGTGCACTCAGACTTTGGCCAGCGCATCGCAGAAGGCTTGGCCGTATGGAGGCAGGTCGGCTGGCCGGCGCGCAGAAACGATATGTCCGTCCGTGATGACCGGCTCATCCACCCACGTTGCTCCGGCGTTCTCCATATCATCGCGAATACCGGGAGTCGACGTTACAGTAACCCCCTGTAATATTTTGGCGGAGATCAGCACCCAGCCAGCGTGGCAGATCTGACCGATCGGCTTGCGGTCGGTATCCATCTGGCGTACCAGCTGAAGCACCTGATCATAGCGGCGAAGCTTGTCCGGCGCCCATCCGCCTGGCACCAGAATGCCGTCATAATCCTTGCTGTCGAGCTCGTCAAAAGCGTATTCTGCCGTTGCCGGCACACCGTATTTGCCGATATAGGTCTTTCCTTTCTCCAATCCGGCAAGATGCACCTCTGCACCTTCCTCCCGAACTCTGTACACGGGATACCACAACTCCAGATCTTCAAATTCTTCATCGAGCAGTGCAATCACTTTTTTACCGGTCAATCTCATTACAGCAGGTCTCCTTTCAAGATCTCAGGGTTTTAGATTCAACGTCTCATTCTTTAACAGACTCTATAAGTATAACAAACTAAATCGGACCCTTAAAATCAGGGATGGTAAATAAAGCATAATTTGATTTATTCAAGGATTCTGAAAGGATTTTTGTTATGATAGTAGAATAGTACTATGAGAATAAGGACCCGGTAACGACATTCATGACGGAATCAGAGGTGGCCCCATTGTTGAAGAAATGTACTTGTGGACAAATGATGGAATTAAACCTGAGAACACTGTTTTTCTCCAAAAAAGAAAGTATTACTCACGTTCCCGTGAATGTTTGCGAGGATTGCGGAGTCTATGAGCTCTTGCCGTGCATCAAGCAGGAGGTTGTCAATTACGTGACCTCAGTGAAAGCAGGGCAAAGCGGCGGTGAAATCTCGCTGACGGACCTTTATGAGCCGGCTGCCCTGCTGAAAGAGATTCTCTCAGGACCTCTGGAAGACAGCTTCCAGCTGCCCGAGAAATGCAAGGATCTGATCGGGGAACATATTAATATGCTTCTGGACCTATACCGATTCGCCAAAAGCGAGGGCGATGGTGACTGGATGGCAGACATCAACGAACGCCTGGAGGCTATGACGGTCTTTCTGAAGTCGATTCAGCCGTCTTCAGATATTTACGCGAGCTGATTTGTCGCATGGTGTCGAGTTTGTTGGATTTTTCACGATCGTTTTGTTAGGATATAGAGTAGGAACTTCAAAATATGGAGGGAAGGTATATCCGATGGCGACGATGACAAAAATGACTTCAAGAGATCAACTGCAGGCTGCGATAGAGCGTACCTCCGACCGGGCGCTGCTTCTGTTCAAGCACAGTACCCGCTGCCCGATCAGTGCAGCTGCTTACGATCAGGTTCTGGCCTATTTGAAAGGGGAGCCTCAGGAAGGCTTTGAATACATGATGATTGATGTGATTGCTGACCGGGCGGTGTCGAATGAAGCGGCGGAGAGACTGGGCGTGAGACATGAATCGCCGCAGGTGATTGTGGTTCAAGACGGCCAGCCGGTATGGCATACATCGCACTATCAAATCACGGCAGGCGAGCTGGACAGCAAGCTGAAGAGCCTGTAATGTAAGGGCTTGACATTGCACAAAGCCGTATTTTGTCGTATCATAAATGTAATTATTAGGCGAACGTTTTTTTGAAAATTTATTGGCAATGGAGAGAAGGAATTTGACGGTAACCATTTATGATGTGGCGCGCGAAGCAGGCGTATCCATGGCCACAGTGTCGAGGGTTGTGAACAACAACCCCAATGTGAAGCCACAGACCCGGAAGAAGGTTTATGAAGCAATAGAGAGATTGGGATATCGTCCGAATGCGGTGGCAAGAGGCCTTGCCAGCAAGAAGACCACCACGGTAGGTGTGGTCATTCCGGACATCTCGAACTCGATCTTTGCCGAGATTGCCCGCGGGATTGAAGATATCGCCAATATGTATCACTATAATATTATTCTGTGTAATGCGGACAAGCGGAAAGAGAAGGAAATCCGTGTTATTAATACACTGCTGGAGAAGCAGGTGGATGGACTGCTCTTCATGGGCGGAACGGTTACAGATGAGCATATCCAGGCGTTCCAGACCTCTGCTGTTCCCATCGTGCTCTGCGCAACCAGTGACGAGAAGGGCTCGTATCCTTCGGTTGATATCGATCATGAGCAGGCGGCCTTTGATGCGGTCAGCACACTGATTCGTCATGGTCATCGCGAGGTTGCAATGATCAGCGGTACCTTGCAGGATCCGGCGAACGGCTATGCCCGCTTCCAGGGATATAAGAAGGCGCTTGAGGCAGCTGGTATCGAGTATCAGGAGGACCTGGTACGAATCGGCAATTACCGGTATGAGTCCGGTGTGGAAGCCATGAAGTATTTCCTGGGCTTGAAGAAGAAGCCAACTGCGATCTTCGCTGCTACAGACGAGATGGGCATTGGTGCGATCCACAGCATCCAGGATGAAGGGCTCAAGGTACCGGATGACTTCTCGATTATGAGCGTAGACAACATTCGAATGGCCTCCATGGTTCGTCCTCAGCTGACCACAGTGGCTCAGCCGATGTACGACCTGGGCGCGGTAGCTATGCGGCTGCTGACGAAGCTGATGAAGAAGGAGAATGTAGAGAATCCGCGCGTCATTTTGCCGCATGAGACGATTCTGCGTTTGTCCGTGAGTCACGTGAACGACTAAGACTAAGCATGAAGTGCAATCAATATAGCGAGAGAGCCCCTTTCCGGGGCTTTTTCGATTGGATAACTATAATTCGTTGTGAAGGAGCTGTAAGTAGATGAAGAGCCATACAGTCGGCCTGATTGGCGCGATGGATGAAGAGATTGAATTGCTGCTTAATGAGATGGAGTGCAGTCAGAGAGTTGTGAAGGCAGGAATTACATATGTGAAGGGTGCTTTACAGGGGAAAGAGGTCGTGGTCTGCAAATCCGGCGTCGGTAAAGTCAATGCTGCGATTACGACCCAGGTGCTGATTGACAGCTTCGGGGTCTCTCAGATCCTCTTTACAGGCGTGGCCGGAGCCCTGGACCCGGAGCTTAATATTGGCGATATCGTTATTTCTTCCTCCTGCATGCAGCATGATATGGATGTGACACCGCTAGGCTTCCAGAGAGGAGTCATCCCGTATCAGGAGGTTTCTGATTTTCCAGCAGACAAGGAGCTGGTGTCCTTGGCAGAGGCCGCGTGCCAGACGCTGGAGGATGTCAGCTACAAGATTGGCCGCGTGCTCTCGGGGGATCAGTTCATTGCAAGCCGAGAGACGGTTGAGCTGCTCTATGGCGAGCTTCAGGGCGCTTGCGCAGAGATGGAAGGCTCGGCTGTGGCCCAGGCCTGTTATATGAACGGGGTGCCGTTTGTTGTGATTCGCTCCATGTCGGATAAGGCAGATGGCTCGGCCCATGTGAATTTTGCCGAATTTACAGTGGCTTCCTCCCGGCGTTCTCACAGGATTGTGAGCCGCATGCTGAGTCAGCTGGGTACGGTGCAGTAAACATACAAGACGCTATGAAAAAGCCTCCTTCGCCCAGGTACATTCGGGTCGAGGAGGCTTTATGATGTTTGTGGGGGATCAAGCTTCAATACATAATGCGCTGCTGAAAACGAATGCGGTCAAACTGCTCCTTCGACGAGAGTGGAACCTTGCTGCCAATGCGAACCATGAGACAATTAGCCGGATGGGAGCAAATTTCGGGATCGTCAGTGGCATACCACTCCATATCAACCACCTTCATGAGGCGCTCCATCATTTTGCGGTAATCCCAGACGTTCAGTCCGCTGCCCTGCAGGTCCCAGTGCCAATAGTATTCCGTCGTAAACACTATATAGGCTTCCAGCTGGCCGTCCTCGAAGGCGGTCTTGATCAGGTGCTGGCCGAGACCCAGGCTGCGGTAATCATCCGCCACCTCGATGGCTCCTAATTCTATCAGATCTTCCATATTGCCTTGTGACCAGCGTTCCAGCTCGTCCGGATAGTGGAAGGTTACATATCCTACAATGGTATCGTTATCAATAGCTGCAATAATCCGGCCTTCGGGAAGTCCGGCGATCTCAATCAGCGCTTCATGCTGATCGGCAGGGCGGCGGAAGGCATCCAGGTGAGGATGCATGCTCAAATCGGCCAGAGCCTGTGCAGGAATCGGACCCTCCACCTTTATACGGCGATCTTCCGGATACAAGAGATGAGACTTGAACAGCTTGGGATGCTCCATCTAGTACGCTCCTTTCGGGTACCTACCCTACTTATAGCAAAAAAATAAAAAAATGAAAAGCAATGACACGAAAACGACAGGTATGATATAATTTTCCTCGACATAAAACCTTCACAAATAAACATATTGACTTCCACGGCAGTTCTAATCAAGCCATGGGTACGGAAATGATGCTGTTCAATGCTTTGTGTAATCCGCGCTTGCTTGGTGTTTTGTAAGCGCTGTCCACTTGAAAGTAAGTCATTGCTATTATGATTTAACGATGAGGAGGATGCAACATGAATCACACGCACAAGGAAGTACTAGCTAGTGAGGTTACCCATTCCAATCTGAGTCACTATGAACAGGCTGTAGAGCGATTTTCGTGGAAAGAAATTGAGAGCCATTTCACCTGGTATGATACCGGGAAGGTGAACATGGCTTATGAAGCCATAGACCGCCATGTAGCAGAAGGCCTTGGGGACAAAACTGCGCTCCTGTACAGCGATAGCAGCAGAGAAGAAGCCGTCACCTTCGCACAGATGAAGGAGCAATCCGACAAGTTCGGCAATGTGCTGCGTAAATACGGTATTGGCAAGGGAGACCGCGTGTTTATTTTTATGCCGCGCAGTCCGGAGCTTTATGTTAGTCTGCTGGGCACGCTGAAGGTAGGGGCTGTGGTAGGTCCGCTGTTTGAGGCCTTTATGGAGACCGCTGTCAAGGACCGCCTGGAGGACAGTGGAGCGGTTGCGTTGATCACAACACCAGCCTTGCTGCCACGAGTCAAGCGGGAGGAGCTGCCGCTGCTCAAGCATCTGATTCTGGTGGGAGAGGACATTCCAGAGGGTGAAGGGCTGCTAAACTATCAGAAGGAGATGGAGCAGGCCTCAACCGACCTTCAGATTGAATGGCTGGATCGGGAAGACGGCATGATTATGCATTATACCTCCGGCTCAACGGGCAAGCCGAAGGGAGTATATCACGTACAGAATGCTATGATTCAGCATTATTATACCGGCAAGGTTGTTCTGGATCTGCGGGAGGATGATGTGTACTGGTGCACCGCTGACCCTGGATGGGTTACAGGCACTTCTTACGGGATTTTTGCACCTTGGTTAAATGGCGTGACCAATGTGATCCGCGGCGGACGCTTCAGTCCCCAGGATTGGTACAACACCTTGGCTAAGAACAAGGTAACGGTATGGTACAGTGCACCGACGGCCTTCCGAATGCTGATGGGAGCCGGCTCAGATATGATCAGCGAATATGACCTGAGTCATCTGCGCCATGTCTTGTCGGTGGGAGAGCCGCTCAATCCGGAGGTTGTCCGCTGGGGACATAAGGCGTATGGACAGCGGATTCACGATACCTGGTGGATGACCGAGACCGGTGGGCAGCTCATTTGCAATTATCCGGGGATGGCCATTAAGCCTGGCTCTATGGGACGTCCGATTCCAGGTGTCAAGGCTGCGATACTGGATGATCAGGGCCGGGAGGTTCCGCCGAACACGATGGGCAATCTGGCCATTCAGACTCCTTGGCCATCTATGATGCGGCAGATCTGGAACAATCCGGCGAAGTATGAGGAGTATTTCCGAATCCCGGGTTGGTACATTTCCGGAGATTCGGCGTATATGGATGAAGAGGGCTACTTCTGGTTTCAAGGCCGGATTGATGATGTTATTAACTCGTCCGGAGAACGCATTGGTCCCTTTGAAGTGGAGAGCAAGCTGGTAGAGCACCCGGCGGTGGCCGAGGCCGGCGTCATCGGGAAGCCGGATGTGACCCGGGGCGAGATTATTAAAGCGTTCATCTCGCTGCGTGAAGGCTATGAGCCATCCCAGGAGCTCAAGGATGACATTTATCGCTTCGTCAAGGAAGGGCTGTCGGCACATGCTGCACCGAGAGAGATCGAATTCAAGGATAAGCTGCCGAAGACCCGTTCCGGCAAGATTATGCGGCGGGTATTGAAGGCATGGGAGCTGGATCTCCCGACCGGCGATCTGTCCACGATCGAAGATTAATGTACAGACTAGCAAGAGAGTAGTAATACTATAACAGGCATGGCAGTGCTCGGGAGGGTGATCCCGGTGCTGAAGAAAGCGCAAATAGACCAAAATAAAGACATGGCGGTGCTGGGCTAACCTCCCAGACTCTACCATGTCTTTATGTTATGGCTTCATAATTTCACTCACTCAAGGGAGTTTCCTCATTAAGGCTTCTCGAACTTAACTGTCGCAGAAGCTGAGGATTCTCCCTGTTCATTGATGGCGGTCACCCGGAAGGTACCGTTGATCGGTTCATCGACACGCAGTGTAAATTCCGTGCCTTGGCTTGAGCCAATCATCTGGAAGACGCCATTGCTATTCGGGCTGAAATATACCTGATAACGCTGCACCTGTTCATCAGCCGGGTTCGCCGCCCAGGTGGCTCTGAAGCCGTTAGACGTCGCTTGAACGGACAGTTTTCTTGGCTCAGAAGGTATCGAGGAAGGGCCCTGAGGCTCCTGAGGACCCTCAGGCTCCTCGGTCACGCCATCCTCCGGAGCGCTGTTATCATAGTCTGGATTCTGAGGCTGCTGCGGCGGATCCGGAGTGACCGGTTCCGGAGCCGGTGGTGTGTATGATGGACCGACGGCATCACTTGGAACCGACGTTCTGCCTGCTACATCCACTGCAACAACATAGTACTGAACGTTCGATCCGGACGAGGACACGATATAATTCGGTCCGTCACTAGACACAACCTGACCGGTCTGTAGAAAAGCACCTCCGTTAGAAGAACGGTACAGCCGATACCCGACTACGTCCGGTGATCCGCTTGGTGTAAAGCTAATCACAGCCTGGCCGTTGCTTGTAGAATATCGAGCATTCTTCGCCGGAGTTGGCGCGCTGCCGTCATCTACCCGAGGATCCACCTTGGTCGGCATATCCTTGCTTGCATCCTCCGGAATGTAATAGGATAATGGCGGATGATCGCCAGTCATGACCTCCAAGGCGTTCTCCAGCTCCTGAACCAGCTCGCTGATCGGCTTCTCGCGCCGGATGACGGTACGGGTGCTAAGGAAATCGTCAGGTGTTCCTTCTCTGGCGATATAATTGGCGCCCCGGTAGGTGATGAATTTAGCTTGCTCCACAGCATCATCCTGCTCTTTCGGCACAAACTTGGCATTGAACAGATCCGTGACATAGCGGTCGGTCAGAGCCGAAGGAAGCTTGCCGCTGTAGAAAGACACGGTCTGGGTAACAATGCCCTCCGGCTGCTTGAATTCCTTGTTCTCAAACAGCTTCGGTTTAAGATTGATGCTCTCATTCATAATTTGGGACCAGATATTTTGAGCATGAGTCCGCTGCGGTTGGTCCAATGTATTCACCTGCAGATCATAGCCAACCCATACGCCGACTGTAATGTCGGGCGAGAAGCCAACGAACCAGCTGTCGGCATAGTTTTGGCTAGAGCCCGTTTTGCCGGCAATGGGAATACTGTTGAAATGCTTGTAATTTTTAAGAACCGTACTGCCAGACCCTTCAGTAATGACCGTTCGCATCATATCTGTCATAAGATAGGCGGTCTGCTCTGAATATACCTTCACGGGCTTCACTTCGTGCTGATATACAATATTGCCGCGGGAATCCAGGATCTTGCTGATCATGTAGGCATCGTTGAATTTTCCCTGATTGCCGATCGAGCTGTAGGCATTCGTCAGTTCTTCTACCGTTACACCATACTGCAGCCCGCCGAGTACTCCGGTAGCCGCGGCGTTATCTTTGTCAGTCAGTGTCGTAATACCGAGCTTTTTCGCAAAGTCCCATGCCTTATCAATTCCAATGGCTTCATTAAAAAGCTTCAGCGCCACAGTATTGGTGGAGTCATTGAGGGCTTCGCGTGCAGTCATCAGTCCTTTATATTTATCATATACGTTCATCGGAATATGAAAGCCCTTGCTGCCATCCTTCAGGATAATCGGAGAGTCATCCACTATGCTAGCGGGCTGAACTTGACCGGATTCCAGAGCCGGCAAATACGCCGCAATCGGCTTCATGGCGGAGCCGGGCTGCCGCCGCATTTGTGTGGCCAGATTCGTCTGCTCCGTTTGAAAATCACGGCCTTCAATCATGCTGAGGATGGCGCCCGTATCATTGTCGATAACCATAGCCGCAGTCAACTCCTGACCCTTCTCCTCATCGTCCGGATAGAAGTTGTCATCGTTATCCGCGATCTTCCGCAGGGCTCCGTACAGGGTGCGGTCAATGGTCGTATAGACACGGTAGCCGCCCGTGCTGAGCTGCTCCCGGGCTTCGTCCATCATCTGATTCAGCTGATCTGAGCTGACCTGGCTGAGATCAACATCGGGGTAGTTCATGCTCATGATGACATCGGATGCCTTGCGCTCAACCTCCATCATCAGATAAGGATAGGTGACATAAGCCTTCTGCAGCCGGGGAGCAAGCGAGGCTTTAATATCAAACTGCTGTGCTTCCTCGTATTGCTGCGCTGTAATGACGCCCTCCTCCAGCATACGCTCCAGCACCAGCCCCTGACGCTTCAGGGCGCGGTTAAAGGCGTCCTCATTAAACTGCCCGGTTCCATCGAAAGCGGAATAGGCGGACGGGAGCTGGGGCAGACCGGCCAAATAGGCAGCCTGAGCGATATTCAGCTTGCTGAGATCATTCATGTTAAAAATCCCTTTTGCTGCTGCCTTGATTCCGAACACATTATAGCCGTTCGAGCCGTTGCCGTACGGAACCTTGTTCAAATAAGCCGTAATAATTTCGTTCTTGGTCATATACCGCTCCAGGCGCAAGGCAAGCAAAATTTCCTTAACCTTCCGGTTGGCGGTGCGGTCCCTGCTCAAGAATACCTGTCTGGCCAGCTGCTGCGTGAGCGTGCTGCCTCCGGTCTGCACCGGCTCATTCAGCAGGCGCTGCTTTACCGCGCGGGTCGTACCTTTCAGGTCCACACCTTCATGGGTGAAGAAGCGGTTGTCTTCTATAGCTACTACGGCATCAATCACAATTTGCGGTATTTCTTCAAACTCCACCGGCCGCCGGTCTTCTTCAGTCCGAAGCTGGCCAATGGGTGAGCCGTCTCCAAAATAGGCGAAGCCGGTGATGGCGTTGAGTCCCATTTGCTGCTCAATCAGGTCCCGGGATCTGACAGGATCATCCTTGACAATGGAGGTTACGTAGCCGAACACAGCCCCTCCCGCAAACAGCATGCCCATGAGACCTACGACAAAAAGCCAGCCGATCACGCTCCCGATTCTGCGTCCAATGGATCGTTTGGGAGGACGATCTTTCTCAGGCTTCTGTTTTTTCTCCTCAACCATGAATGTTTACTCCTCCTTTTAACGCACCTATTATAGCATAAATTGCAGGATTTGAATCATGCAGGCTGGAACCTGTCGATTTGGTCATGAAAAGTTTGACTTGCATTGACGGCTTATGCTATAAATATGGCTAAGTTCATATCAATAAAAGCTTCGAAGGACCCCAGTAGAAGGGCGAATGAGATCTCCCAGAGATCCGGTGGTTGGTGCGAACCGGAAGAATCGTCCCCTTTGAATTACTGTCCAGAGCTGTCCGGAGGAACGTGATCCACTTCAGAGTGTCACCAGTAGTCCGGTACCGGGTATTGTATTCCGTTATGTTAATGAAGTGAAAGCCCCTGCCTCATGCGGCGCGGGTTTTAATTAGGGTGGTAACGCGAGTGCTCCTTCTCGTCCCTTGGGATGAGAAGGAGCTTTTTTGCGTCTAAATACAGGAAGGATGTGCACGAAGTGGCTATGAAATGGGAAGAGCTAACAGAGGTTCAGCAGCAGGAGGTAGAGCGTCAGCTGGATGTCATCGCAAGGGGAGCCGTTGAAATTGTCCCTGAGGAGGACATGAGACAAAAGGTGATGAGATCCGTCGTCAGCAACGAGCCGCTGCGGATCAAGCTGGGTATGGATCCATCGGCGCCGGATCTGCATCTTGGACATACGGTCGTTCTGCAGAAGCTGCGCCAGTTCCAGGAGCTGGGGCATGAGGTGCAGCTGATCATCGGTGATTTTACCGGCCGGATCGGTGACCCTACCGGTAAATCGGAAACCCGGAAGCAGCTGACGGAGGAGGATGTGATCCGGAATGCTGAGACGTATCAGAAGCAAATCTACAAGGTGCTGCTGCCGGAGCTTACCAAGGTATACTTTAACTCTCACTGGCTGGGACGCATGTCGTTCGGGGATGTCGTTGAGCTATCCTCCAAGGTCACGGTTGCGCGCATGCTGGAGCGGGATGATTTTGAGAAAAGATATCATAGTGGACAGCCGATCAGCATTCATGAATTTTTCTACCCGCTCATGCAGGGCATGGATTCGGTAGAGCTGAAAAGTGATGTGGAGCTTGGCGGCACGGACCAGAAATTCAATCTGTTGATGGGCAGAACATTGCAGAAGGAGTATGGCGTGGAGCAGCAGGCGATTGTGACGCTTCCGCTGATTGAAGGGCTGGACGGCGTTCAGAAGATGAGCAAGAGCCTGGGCAACTACATCGGTATTGATGAAGAGCCTAATGAAATGTATGGCAAATCCATGTCGATTCCGGATGAGCTGATGCTGAAATACTATAGTCTGGCGACAGATATCAGCAATGAAGAGCTGACCGCATTGACTGAAGGATTGGAGAAGGGAACTGTGCATCCGAGAGATGGGAAGATGCAGCTTGGTCATACCTTTGTACGGATGTACCATGGTCAGGACGCGGCGGATGCTGCGCAGCAGCATTTCGTGACCGTGTTCCAGCAGCGCGCCCTGCCGGAGGACATCGAGGAGTTTGCGATTCCGTCCGAGGAGCTCGTGGACGGAGAAATTCGGCTAATCCGGCTGCTGACCTTAGTAGGGTTTGCAGCATCGAATGGAGAAGCCAAGCGCAGCATTCAGCAAGGCGCAGTTAAATGGAACGAAGAGAAGCAAAGTGACTTTAACGGAAGCATCAAGCCGGCAGATGGAGATATTCTTCAAGTGGGTAAGCGCAAATTTGCGAAGTTAAAGCTTTCTTAATACAGAAAGACAGAAAGACAGAGCAGCAGGCCGGCAGACGAAGCTGAACATCACCTTCAACCTGCCGGCCTTTCTGCATACAGAGCGAGGCATATGTTATAAAAAAAATCCCCCGGTGTTTCCACCTGGGGATTCTTATATTAGCGGTTGTAGAATTCGACGATTTGCTTCTCATCGATGTCCTGGGACAGCTCGGAGCGCTCTGGCAGACGGATGTACTTGCCTTCCATTGCGTTCTCATCAAACTCCAGGTAAGCTGGCAGATGCACACGGTTAGCCATTGCATCCTTGATTGCGGACAAGCCGCGGCTTTTCTCACGAAGGCCGATCACGTCGCCAGTGGAAACGGAGTAGGAAGCGATGTCCACTTTCTTGCCGTTTACAGTAACATGACCATGAGCAACCAGCTGACGAGCACCTGCACGGGAATTGCTCAGACCCAAACGGTATACGAGGTTGTCCAGACGGCTCTCGAGCAGGAACATGAAGTTCTCACCGGCAATACCTTTCATGTGCTGTGCTTTGTCAAACAGTGTGCGGAATTGCTTCTCGCCCAAGCCGTACATGTGACGAAGCTTTTGCTTTTCTTGAAGCTGCATACCGTAGTTGCTCATCTTTCTCCGTTGGTTAGGACCATGCTGACCCGGAGGGAAAGGACGCTTCAATTCTTTGCCAGTACCGCTGAGGGAAATACCCACGCGACGGCTCAATTTAAATTTAGGACCGGTGTAACGTGCCATGTAATATAGACTCCTTTGTAATTAGGTTTCATTTAGGGCTCTATTTGCGCCGTATTTGTTCATCGCTGTCTATATTGACAGATCTGACAGGAAAGTTCAGCCGCTGTCCCGTCAGCAACAAATTCGTGAGGGTGACACAATCATCCGCCCAAATTCAAATGAATGCATTGCATTCTTTTTCAACAATAAATATTATATGAAATAGGGGTGTAAAGTCAAGAATAACGTAACCCGGAACTTTGTCTAATTTTGTCGATAGGACTACAGACCTAAAAAACATGTATGAAATAACTAAAATGTAATGCAATACTAGGTAAAAAAGAGTAATATAATATTGTTATACGAGAACTTTGTTCAAATAATCAAATTACATAAGAAGGCGCCTGTATTGCTTGCTTATCGCTACGAACTGGAAATGAATGGATAGGCATGCAGGGGTGATTGCACGTTTTATTTCATGAAGCACATGTGGGTCTTTAGGCAGACCTTATAATGGTGCAAAGGAGCGCCCGATATGTCAGAAGAACAACGGAAGGCATCTTCAGCCTCCTGCGGGACGACTGCTCTGCCAGACGGGGCAGCATCCTGCGGGCTGATCAGCAGAAGTGCCGGAACCAGGCATCACGATCTGGATATTACGATCTATGACCAGCCGTATCTTCAACCGATTATGGAGGAGAGCTTTCTGGAATGGAAGAGCGAAGCCTCCAGCCTGCTGTCGCAAGTCGGTGGAGAATGGGCAGTGCTGAATTCCGAGGGCGTCTGGCTTGCGGGGGATTCTGCCTTGCAGGACTATTTCCTGGCCGGCGATGACGAGACTCTGCAGAGAGTGCTGCGTACCGGGCAGCCGGCGGCGGCGGTTAGTGACGCCGTGATGGGCGGCAGAACGGTATGTGCTGTTCCGCTTCAGTCCAGGACACGGGGCGAGCTGTTCGGAGCTCTGGTGAGAGTGTCGCTGGAGGACAAGCTGGATGAGCGCGTTCTGGTGCTCACGGAGGCGGCTGGACTCCTTTTGCGTTCCTGTTTTTACCGGGGATTTCAATCCATCTTTGTCAACGATTTGGAGAAGGTATACGTTCAGGCCGCTAAGGAGGCCCGCCAACGCTCCATTTTGTTTCAATATATCAAGAGGATGCATTCACGCATCGATGTGGACAAGGTGCTGACAGAGGTAATGGAGAGCATTCTCGGTCTTTATCCGGAGGTAGGTCTGGAGCTGTTTATGTCTCAGGACCACGAGAGCAACCATCCATTAGTGAAGCCGCTGCTGCTGCATCACTGGCAGGAAGAGATTTATGTAAGGACCTTTATGGAAGGCACCGTCACAACGCTGCACCGGGGCTCAGGAGAAGAAGCCCGCGTAGAGATCGGTGTTCCGGTCGGCGGGAAGCAGGGGGTTTACGGTGTGCTTCATTTGAAGGCGACGGGGCCGCTTATGGAGGAGCTGGATGTAGAGCTGCTGGAAATGATGGCGGATGCCGCGGGCACGGCTTTTGAGAACGCCAAGCTGTATGAGCAGTCCAACGTTATGATACACGAGCTGCGGATGATTAACGAGCTGACCCAGCGGCTTAGCAAAAGCCTGCACCTGGCCGATATTTACCAGTTTGCCAATCAGGAGCTGCGAAAGATTCTGGGTGCGCACTATTGCTGCATTCTCGTGATGAATGAGGAACTGGGCGCACTGGAGGTGGCCTCCTGTAATGCCCCATGGCTGGCCAAGGAAGTGTTCCCGAAGGAATACGGCATCGGCGGGCATGTCTACCAGAGTAAGGAGCCGTTCATTCTGGCGGATTATGCGGCGGAGCGTCCGGCGGAGTCGAAGCTGATGGAGACGACCGGGTCCAGCTCCATGATCGCAACCCCGTTGATGGTCAACGGGGGGATCCGCGGGGTTATCCTGATGTCGCACCGGAAGAAGCACTATTTCTCTTACGATAACTACCGGCTGCTCCAAACGCTCTCCAGCCATATCGGTCTGGCTGTAGGAAACGCCTCGCTGCATGCCGAGGTACGGAGGATGGCGAACCGGGATATGCTGACTGAGCTGTATGCTCGCCATTATCTGGATGAAGCCATCCAGAAATGCCAAAGCCGCGATTTCTGCGGGTCCCTGATTCTGGTGGATATTGACCATTTCAAGCGGGTGAATGACACCTTCGGCCATCAGAAGGGCGATAAGATTCTCAAGCAGGTCAGCAATGTCATTAAATCCTCGATTCGCCAAAGCGATATAGCTGCCAGATGGGGCGGCGAAGAGCTGGCGGTGTACCTCCCAGGTCTGGGCATTGACCAGGCGTTTCAAGTGGGGGAACGTATCCGCCAGCGCGTGGAGCAGGAAACGGATCCTTTGGTAACGGTATCCTGCGGGATTTCGGAGTGGAACTGGACACAGGAGCGGATCAGCGTAGAATCCCTCTTTTACCGGGCTGACATGGCGCTCTATCAAGCCAAGAACAGCGGCCGGAACCAGATTATGATCGAAGAGACCGAATCGTCCGGAGATTAATGAATCTAATCTTAATCGGGAGGGGCTGTCCCCAAGTAGATCATTCTATTTGAAGCATAGCCTCGATCACATGAAAAGAACGTGTACAAAGAGAAATAACCAGCCAAGGAGGTTACACTTGGCTGGTTATTTCTCTTTGTTGACTTCATGCCGCCTGCTCTGGCAGGTTAGGGCAAGGAGCGGCTGCACGATGAATTGCATAAAGAAGGAAGAGGCAACACAGCCTATGAATCATACATCATCTTGAAAAAGGACTGATTCATGATGAAGATTCACCGTATCGGCCTCTTGATTAGCCTGCTTCTGTTTCTAGGCAGCAGCCTGAGTCTGCATGGCTGTACCCCTCAAGGCTCTGACCCGGAGGGGCTGCTGCAAACGACGCTGGCGGGCTTGGCGGGATTGGAGCAGCTTCACTTTGAAGGCCGGAGCGCCGTTCAGAGCCTGGATACCGGCGTGTACAGCGCTGAGCTTCATTATACGGGAGAGCTGAGGAGCCATACGCTGCTCAGTATGACAGTAAACAAGGGACGCGACAAGAAACGTCCTCGGCGTTTTGCGCAGTCAGGCGATCCCGCAGACGGGTTTCAGGCCAAGCTGGAGTACAAGAGCGGCACGTGGAAGGCGCTGCAGGAAGGATATGCTGACAGCACATGGCTGAGTGGCTACAACCCGCTGCAGGAGCTGAGCTGGATCGGCAGCGCCGACAAGCATGTGTCTGAGGAGCTGGGAGCGGCGCGAGGGACGCGGGTGCTGCGGGTAGAGTTGGACCCCCAAGCAGCATATACCCGCTGCCGAGAGCTCTTGCAGCAGCAGATGGAGCAGTTGAAGAATGAGCTGGAAGAGCCGGCCGGTGAGCTGTATACCGGGGACGAGGCTGGCCGGAAGAAGCTGCTGGGCATCTGGGAGAAGGAGCGCCGGATGCTGGAGGCGCTGCTGGACCAAAGCACAGTAAATTCGGTTTACTATGTGACGGTGCGAAATTCGACGGGACTGCCCGTCAAGCTCCTGTCAGAGCGGCGAGTGACCTATCAGGATCAAGCAGGACGGAAACATGATGAAATGCTGAGGTCTGAGGTGAGCTTCTCTTTTACAGCAGTCCGCTAAATATATTTCAGGCAAGCGGCTGACGGAGCAGAAGGAACGTGATACAATAACAAAATGATTGAACATTGTTCAATATAATTTGAACAAGACGATGCGTAGCTACTTACACCTTAGGAGGAATCAAGCATGCGTGATCCAAGAATTCAGAAACTAGCAGAAAATCTGGTGGGCTATTCGGTCGATATGCAGCCCGGGGAAAATGTACTGATTGAGATGATTGGCTCGGAGCGGGATCTGCTCAATGCGATTGTCGAAGAGGTAGGCCGCAAAGGAGGACGTCCTTTCGTACAGCTGACAGACAAAACGGTACAGCGGGCTATGCTGAAGCATGCCACCAAGGAGCAGCTGTCGATCTGGTCCGAGCTTGACCTTGCCCGGATGAAGCAGATGGACTGCTATATCGGGATCCGTGCCGGCGAGAATGTCAACGACCTTGCGGATGTGCCTGAGCAGAATATGAAGCTCTATAACTCCATTTACTCCCACCCCGTACATAGCGAAGAGCGTGTCAAGCGGACGAAGTGGGTGGTGCTGCGCTATCCGAACGCGAGCATGGCTCAGCTTGCCAATACAAGTACGGAAGCGTTTGAGGACTTTTACTTTGATGTGTGCAACCTGGACTATTCCAAAATGGACCGTGCCCAGGACCCGCTCGCTGAGCTTATGCGCCGGACGGACAAGGTGCGTATTACCGGACCGGGAACAGATATTTCCTTCTCGATCAAAAATATCGGTGCAGAGAAATGCTCCGGCCAGAAGAACATTCCGGACGGCGAGGTGTACACATCGCCGGTTCGTGATTCCGTGAATGGAACGATTGCATACAATACGCCAACGCTGTATAACGGAGTCACCTTTGAGAATATCACCTTCCGTTTTGAGCAAGGGAAGATTGTAGAGGCTACCGGCAGCGATACGGCGCGCTTGAACGAGATTCTGGACAGCGATGAAGGCGCACGCTACATCGGGGAATTCGCGATCGGCTTTAACCCGTATATTTTGCATCCGATGAAGGATATT
The DNA here is from genome assembly GCF_005577435.1 of Paenibacillus algicola. NCBI lineage: Bacteria > Bacillati > Bacillota > Bacilli > Caryophanales > Paenibacillaceae > Paenibacillus > Paenibacillus algicola. Next base: position 1,801,692 of record NZ_CP040396.1, read on the forward strand.
TTGTTTGATGAAAAAATTGCCGGCAGCCTGCACTTCACGCCAGGTCAAGCCTACGAGGTGACCGATAACGGCAACCGCTCGTCCATCCACTGGGATCTGGTGCTGATCCAGCGTCCGGAGTATGGCGGCGGAGAAATTTACTTCGACGATGTCTTGATCCGGAAAGACGGCTTGTTTGTAATTCCGGAGCTGGAGAGCCTGAATCCCGAAAATCTAAAATAGCATAAAATGGGTTGCAAAAGAAAACGGATTCAATGTATCATGAAGAAGCAATAAATCCATTGATTCCACCCTATAGATATGGAGGGATTCCTATGTCCAATAACAACAATGCAAGCGTTGTCGAAATTGCTCAAACCGCAGGTCAATTTTCTTCATCCATTGTTCTGCAGACCGAGAATAAGTACATTGACGTCAAGAGCATTTTGGGGTTATTTACGACATTGGTCAGTCACAAGAGCTACGAGCTTCATGTTCATGGCTCGGATGCCGAAGAAGCGAAGCAAGCAATGATTGATGTGTTTACCAAGCATGGGCTGAATGTTACCGTAGTGGCTGACTAAGCTCCGGCGAAAAGACATCCTTCCTGGATTCCAGGAGGGATGTTTTTTTTGTGAAGTGTGCCTGTTCTGAAGGAACTGGTCCTTGTATTGTCAAGACTTTTCGTCTAATATTAGGGATAGTACCGAGCTGTGATTTTGACATAGGGGGGACAAATCATGACTTCATCGGATTTACAGGAACAGCTGAATCTTAAAGCGATCAGTCTTCTTCATGAAGATGCGGATAAAATTCAAAAGCTCATTGAAGTGCAGATGGAGAATCTGGCAACCCGTTATTGCCCTCTCTATGAGGAAGTGCTGGATACCCAGATGTACGGATTCTCGAAAGAGGTTGATTTTGCGGTCAGAGCAGGCCTATTGCCGGAAGTAACAGGCAAGCAGCTGATCAGCAAGCTCGAGCGCAATCTGGCTCTTCTCTATGAAGCCTTGAATCAAGCTGAATAGCCTGTCCTCGTGACAGGCGATACATAGAAGCGCATGCTCGGGAAGGAGACCGGCATGCGTTTTTTTGCGCTTGATGACTGGGCGTTGATCATATATTTTCCAGGTTAGATTTGCTTTTTAGGCCTGTTAGGATTTACAATAACGAATAATGAGGTGAAGGGGGATTTTGGCATGGCTGAACAGCTTCAACTGGATAATGGATTGATTCGGATATCAGATGACGTTGTCTCTAAAATCGCCGGGATGGCGGCTTTGGAAACACCGGGGATTGCTGCCATGTCGGGCGGCCTATCCGAGGGCTGGGCCAAACGGCTGAGCGGCAAGAACGTGCAGAAGGGGGTAACGGTAGAAGTTGGCCAGCTTGAGGCGGCCATTGATCTGCGCATTATTGTCCTCTACGAGACACCGATCCATGAAGTGTGCCGGATGCTTCAGCAAAATGTTCGGGAAGCAGTTGAGAGTATGACGGGTCTGCGTGTGGTGGAAGTGAACGTCAAGGTGGAAGGCGTTGCCTTCAAGGACGATGAGATCGAGGATTATTCAGGTCGTACCAAGTAAATCACTACTGCAGAAATACCGCAACGAAGCAACGAAGAAAAGACTACCGGGAAGACCGGTAGTCTTTTTTGAGTACAGATTTGACATGCTCTTCCTTCGCGGGACGCGTGCTTTCCCTGGAAATGCTGAGTACAATGCCGATAGAAAGCATCATCACGAGCAGGGAAGAGCCGCCATAGCTGACGAACGGAAGCGTGACTCCCGTAATAGGAATGGTGTTGGTGACTCCGCCAATATTGACAAAGGCCTGAATCGCAATGAGTCCCATAATACCGATCCCCGTCAATGTCCCGAACGGGTCCGGACAGCGAAGAGAGACGATAATGCCTCTCCAGATGAAATACAGGTACAGAAGGAGAAACAAGGACGTTCCGATAAAGCCGAACTCTTCCCCGATGACTGAAAAAATAAAGTCGTTGTACGGGTTAGGCAGGTAGTGCAGCTTCTGGACGCCTTCGCCGTAGCCGGCTCCCGTTACGCCGCCCTGGCCAATGGCAATCAGGGACTGCACCAGATTGTAGCCGACCCCGGATTGGTCCTGAAACGGATTCAGAAATGCTTCAATCCGGCCCACCTTGTAGTTGCCGTCCGCTTGGGATTGTCCGCCCGAGATGGCATTGATCAAAGAGCCAACCCCGATTGTCAGCGCAAGTCCCAGAGCAACCAGCGAAATACAGGCTGTAATATGCTTCAGGCTCGCGCCTCCGGCATAAATAATAAGTCCGCAGGTGGCGACCAGAATAAAAGTGGAGCCCAGATCCGGCTGCAGCATAATCAAGCCGGCCACAACCCCGACAATAATCAGTACGGGAAAAAAACCGCCCTTCCACTGCCGGATGCGCTCCCCCTTCTTGGTAATGAGAGCAGCTAAATATCCGATTGTGGCAATCTTGGCGAGCTCTGTAGGCTGGATCCCTAAATTTCCGAGATTAAACCAGCTGGATGCACCGTTCGTCGTGCGGCCGATCACGATGACCAGTATAAGCAGAATCAGCGTCAGAAAGAACATAGGAAAAAATAATATCCGATATTTCTTGTAAGAAATGTTCATGGCAATCAGCATGACGAAGGTGCCCAGAGCTGCAAATACAAGCTGGCGCTTTGTAAAATACAGGGCGTCATAGCTGAACCTTTCGCTAACGACAGCAAGGCTTGCGCTGGAGCTGAACACCATGATTAAACCGAATCCCACCAGCAGCAAGGTAAGGATCAACAGCTGAAAATCCGGCGTCCCTCTCTTTGGCTGCGGTTTGGGCGTAGTCATACAATAATCGCGTTACGCTTCCAGAAGCGTCTTGAGCTGCTGCAGCTTTCCGTTCGCAATGTTCAGCACGGCTGAAGGAGGTGCGGAATCATATTCCAGACCGTGCGGGAAGGTAGCCTTGCCCAGGTAAACGGCTTCAATTTGAAGCACGGTATCCGGCTTCTCCAGCTTGCCTTCAATCGCGCGCGTATTAATGCGGAGATAGTAGTCCGTTTCGTTCTTTCTGTCCTCAATTTTGAAATCATATGTAGCACGGTAGTATTCCCACTGCCAGCGGATAAAGCCGACTTTCTCTGCGCTCTCATCCATGTAGGCCAAATCACTCTTCAAGCCGTCGAGGCCCGTATCTTTGAAAATCATGGCGTCTGTAAACCCCCTTAATTAGTCCCTACAAAGGTCTTTAAATATGATAGTATGTTTCCGGCACTTGTGCAAGCCTGCCAGCCGCGCGAAAATGTCTTTCTTTCTGCTTAAACGAAGGTCTGAAAGTCACCAGGGGAGCCGTGAATCGACTTCAATTTAAAGTGCATGGCCTTCCCGGTTTCTGCTACAATGGTTAACAAAGAAAGATGCGGCCCCAGGGTTCATGAACTTAAGGGCGGCAGCGTTAGGCAATTCCTCTATGCACAGCAAGGCGTTGAAGGCCTGAATGGCCGGACGAAAAAGCACACTTGGGGAAAGGGTGGTTGTCAATGATCAGAACTGAACAGGCTGAAGCGCTGTTTCCGCGGATGGTGGAATGGCGCCGATATTTACATAGGTTTCCCGAGGTATCCTATCAGGAGGAGAAAACGGCACAATTCGTAGCTTCTGTCCTGGAAGCGCTGGGCTATGAGCCCCGCACCGGGATGGGCGGACATGGTGTGATGGCTGTGCTGAAGGGTGGCAGGCCCGGCCGCACCATCGTGCTGCGCGCGGATATGGACGCTCTTCCCATCCAGGATGAAAAGGAATGTCAATATAAATCCGCTGTGGAGGGGGTTATGCATGCCTGCGGCCATGATGGGCATACGTCCATGCTGCTGGCGGCTGCAGCTTATTTTAAATCGATGGAGGACCAGGTTCGCGGAGAGATACGGTTTCTGTTCCAGCCGGCAGAAGAAGTATGCCCCGGCGGTGCGCTGGGCATGATCGAGGCCGGTGCACTAAAGGGAGCCGATGTGATTTATGGCCTGCACTTGTGGACGCCGCTGCCGGTCGGCATGGCCTCAAGCGCCGCAGGTCCGCTTATGGCCGCTGCGGATGAATTCTTCATTGATATGGTGGGCCGGGGCGGCCACGGAGGGATGCCACATGTGACTGCAGATGCCGTGCTGGCCGGGGCAACGCTCGTCACCCAGCTGCAGAGCATTGTGAGCCGGTCCGTGGACCCCTTGCAGCCTGCAGTCGTGACGATAGGCACCATCCAGGGCGGCTCGGCGCAAAATGTTGTCGCTGACCGCTGCCGGATTACGGGGACAGTGCGGACCTTTGATGAGGAGACTCGCCTGCTTATTCGAAGCCGTATTGAGAGAATTGCCCATGCTGTTGCTGACAGCAGCGATACAACCGCAGTTATTGACTACCTCATCGGGTACCCGGCAGTTATTAATGATGAGCTGGAAACCCAGCGCTTCTTTAAGACCGCTCCTCAGGTGTTTGGGGGAGAGCAGGTGCTGCTGACACCGCCGATTATGCCGGCGGAGGATTTCGCTTATTATTTGCAGCAGATTCCAGGCTGCTTTATGTTTGTCGGTGCAGGCAATGAAGCGAAAGGAGCGGTCTATCCGCATCATCATCCAAGGTTTGATTTTGATGAGGATGCCATGCTTCTGGGCCTGAAGCTGCTCATCCAGATGACAGAAGCCTATCAGGATGAACATGAAGGAACCGAAGGCAGCGCCAATTAAGCATGCATGAAAGCGTGGAGATCAGGTCATTCTAAGCTTAGGGGAAGTTCAAGCTCGTGAGTATTTGAGCTTGAGCTTCTTTTTTTGTGAAAGGAGACTTCGTCCATGCATAGCGATTCTATGAATACGAACAAAACGGCCTCACAGACCGGACCTTGTATCGTGCAGCGCAACCGCACTATTTTGCTGGAGGTGGGCCACCCGGATTTTGAGAAAGCGCAGTCCACACTGTCGCACTATTGCGAGCTGGTGAAGAGCCCGGCTTCTTTTCATACCTACCAGATCACGCCGCTATCGCTGTGGAATGCTGCCGCCGCCGGATGGTGTCCCGCTGCGGTCATTTCGAGCCTGGTCCCGCTTTCCCGCTGGGAAGTGCCGTCCGCCGTACAGGGGGAAATCCAGGAGCTGATGTCGAGATTCGGCAAGCTGAGGCTGACCTGTCATCCACAGAAGACAAGCTGGCTGCTTCTGTCGCTGGAGGATATCCAGACGGAAGAGGCGATAAGTGCCTTGCCATGCCTGAAAGAAGCAGGGGCTGTGTTCGCAGCCGGACTGAGTGTGGAAATTCCATCGCACCGTCGCGGGATGCTGAAGCAGGAGCTGACTCGCGCCGGCTATCCTGTACTGGACCTTGCCGGGTATGAGGACGGACAGCATCTCGGACTGGAATGGTCCCCCTCCTGCACGGGAGAAGGCTTTCAGCTGCGGGAATATCAGCGTGCTGCAGTCAGTGCCTTTATGAACGGCGGCGGTACAGGGGGCAGCGGGGTGTTGGTGCTGCCCTGCGGCGCCGGAAAGACCGTGATCGGTCTTGGTGCCATGATGGAGCTGCAGTGCGAGACGCTAATTCTGACCTCCAGCTCTACATCGGTAGCCCAGTGGATCAACGAGCTGGTGACCCGGACAACGCTTCAGCAGGAGGAGATTGGCGAGTACACCGGACAGCGGAAAAAGGTAGGGCCGGTTACGGTGGCGACTTATCACATGCTGACGCACCGCAAGGGAGCAGAGGCGCCTCAGCCTGTCAATCTGTTCAGCGAGCGCAGCTGGGGATTGATTATTTATGACGAGGTGCATTTGCTTCCGGCTCCGGTATTCCGCGCTGCTGCCGACATTCAGGCTACACGCCGCCTTGGATTGACTGCTACGCTGATTCGTGAGGATGGAAGAGAGCAGGATGTCTTTTCGCTCATCGGCCCCAAGCGATATGTAATGCCCTGGAAAAGGCTGGAGGAGAAGGGCTGGATTGCTTCGGCGGATTGCGTAGAGCTGAAGGTGTCGCTGCCGGATTCTCTCAAGCCTGCCTACTATAGGGCTGGAAAAAGAGAGCAGTACAGGCTGGCCTCCGAAAATCCGGCCAAGACAGCTGCAGCGAAGAGACTGCTATCCCGTCATGCCGGGGAGCAGATGTTAATTATCGGTCAATATGTGAAGCAGCTTCAGAGCATGGCAGAGGCGCTGAACGTTCCCTTGATCACCGGGAGCACGAATCGGGCGGAACGAGAACGGCTGTATGACGCCTTTCGAGAGGGCTCTATACCGGTACTGGCCGTATCCAAGGTGGCGAATTTTGCGGTGGACCTGCCGGATGCCTCGGTCGCTTTGGAGGTGTCTGGCAGCTACGGCTCACGGCAGGAGGAGGCGCAGCGACTGGGGAGAATTTTGCGTCCCAAAAAAAACGGCGCCCGCGCCTCCTTCTACCATCTGGTGACGAAGGACAGCCGGGAAGAAGAGTTTGCAATTCGCCGGCGAATGTTTCTGATCGAACAAGGATATGAATACGTAACGCAGAACGGGGATGCTCTCTGCGGTGCGGATGTGCAATGGAACGCTCGAGAGGAGGGGGGGCTCATATGAACCGAGATGAACTTCCCCATACAACAAGACCCGTGCTGCAAGAAGCTGAGACTCAGGTGCTTACCCGGGTGTGGCAGTGCTTTGCCGGACAGCCGTTTGATGATGCCGAGCTGTCGGCCTTGTCCGTGCCGCCGCTTAGCGGAGCGGAGGTGCTGGCTGCTGTAACTGGGCTCGTGCGTAGCGGCGAGCTTCAATCGGCTCCAAAAGCATGGGGAGAGCGCTGGTTCTACATCCCCGAAAATCATCTTGCAGCGCTTCAGGAGCAGTTCTATGAGCTGCCCCCTGAAATTTATGCGGCTGCAGAGCCTGCCTTGAAGCAGGAGGCTGCTCCGGGACTCCCCCGGGACGTGCTGCAGGCGCTGCTCTTTCTGCACCAGGAGGGAGGTCTCGAGCTGACCGCCAGGGGTACGATTCACAAAAGGCAGCTGCAAAAGCTGAACAGACTGAAGACGGGCTTGCAGCCGGAGCATGTTTATGCCCTTGGCGTGTCTGATCAGCATCCAGACTTGTATCCGCCTGTGGCCGCGGTGCTGCTCGATTTGCTGCTCACACTCGGCCTTGTGCGGGAACAGGCGGGAAGCCTCAGACTGGATTCTAAAGCCGTTCGCGCCTGGCTCGCCTTGCCGGAGGAAAGTATGCATGCCCTGATTTTTCAGCAGGTGCTGAATCGGTACGGTGCACCATCCGTGCCTCTTCAGCATTTCAGAAGGCTGCTTTGTTGTAGAAAGCTCTCACCTCATGCCTGGATAAAGGGAGATGTGCTGGTGGCGTCCATTGCGGGCTTCCAGGCTAAGCCTGCAGCCATGGAGTCGGTTACAGCCGGAGCCCAGGCGTGGATGAATTTTATGGCCGCAGCCGGCTGGGCGGATATAGGGCAATGCGAGCAGGGAAGACCATGGCTTTCCTTGCGGCTGCCTGGTCACGCTTTACTGTCGCCGCCCCGAGGCCCGATCGACGAAAGCTCGCTTTCCATCCAGCCATGTCTGTATGTTCAGCCGGATGGGGACATTCTTGTGCTGCCCGATGCGCCGTTGTCTGTGCATTGGGATGTCGCGCGCTGCGCCGAACGGCTGTCGGAGGACCGGATCACCACATACCGGCTGACCCGGGAATCTCTGCAGGCTGCAGCGCGTCAAGGCTATTCTGCCGGGGAGATGCTGAACGGTCTTATGCGCTATTCCTTATCGGGCATTCCAGAGTCAGTGGCGGATGCTGTGCAGCTATGGGGACAATCAGACGTCGCGGCATCCCCTGAATCCAGTGCAGACCGAGAGAAGCTGCACTGTTCAGAAGCTGCAGGGCAGAGTGCAGCGCCGGAGCAAGCTGGGATCACGAAGAATTTACATACCCGCGGTTTTGCTCTGCAGAAGGGCCTCATTCACCACGACCACCTTGTGGAGAGATTGGAGCCGGATTTCAATGTTCCTTATGCCGATGCCCTCTTTCCGGGTCTCAAAGACATCCCCCGTTCCTGGACCCGCGAGCTGCGGTCATACCATAGATCCACGGCGGAGAAGCTTATGGAGACGGCGCTGGGCTGGCGTATGGCGCTGGAGCTAGGGGCAGCAGAAAGCGTGGTCCGGTTCATACCGCTGCAGCACGAGCCTGCGCCGTGGAAAATGACGGGCCTGCTATACGAACAGGAATCGGCTGCGCCCCGGCGTGTCGTGCTTGGGGCGGAGGACTGGCCGAGATTGCGTATTTTACTGCCCCTCTCATGCGAGTAATGCAGCAGAACGATACATCTCTTGAGGATGAAGCAGGCTGCCAAGCGGCTTTTCAGCGGTGCTTGAATCTTTGGGCTGCGGTGCATTTCCCCTTCTTAAGAAGCGCCTGATATGCTATGATAATAGGAGCCGGCTTTACTTGAAGCCGGTAAATCTATAACAGAAGTGGGATGAGTTCATGAGCGTATCGGAATTAAACACGGTCGATATGGCCGAGGTGCTCACCTACGCCTATCAATTGGGTGATATGATTAATGCGTCCGTGGAAGTGGCGGACTATCTATATTGGAAGCAGGCTGTGGAGAATCATCCGGATGTGAAGGCACTGGTGAGGGAGCTTCAGGCGAAGAAGGAGCTTTTTGAGGAAACGGAGCGCTTCGGGCACTTCCATCCGAATTATCATGAAGCGAAGGAGCAGGTCAGCGCGGTGGAGGCGAAGCTGGAGGGAATTGAGGAGGTTGCTCGATTTAAGCTGGCAGAGAAGAATCTGGATGAGCTGCTGCACAGCATGTCGGAGACCATTGCCTTTTCCGTATCAGACAGCATCAAGGTTCCGAGCAACGATCCGCTGCCGAAGAAGGGCTGTGGCAGCGGTGGCGGCTGTCAGTGCGGATAAATAGCGGCACAATAGTTGAAGAGAGCGAGGCGATGGGTATTCATGCTGGCGGAACGAACAGGCTTTATTATATGGGTGAGTGATATTAAAGCAGCTAGAAATCTGGAGAAGTATGGGAGCGTTCATTATATTTCCCGCCGCATGCAGTATGTCGTCATGTACGTCAATGCAGACCGTGCGGAGGAGACGGCACGTAACGTTCGGCGGCTGTCCTATGTGCGCAAGATTGAGCGCTCGTACCGGAATGAGATCAAGAAGGAATATAGCAGCAAGACACCGGATAAAACGCAGTTTTACGGGGTCTAAGCAAGCAGGTGAGCAGGGTGAAGCGGCCGATACGGCCGCTTTTTTTGAATCCTGAAACATATATTCATATCTAAAAAAGTTTATCTTCTTGTGCGGATATGAGGAATGTTGTAATATGTTGGGTATATATACATAGATAGAAAGACCCATATGGTGGGAGATGATCATGGATGAGAGATAAAGGCACGGAGCGCTGGAGTACGTACGAGCCCTTCTATATCACATTGAATGATAAGAAAATAGCGGATATTGTCATCACGCATCATGCACGGCAGCGGTACGAGGAACGGCTGAAGGCCGAAGGAGCACAGCAGGAGGAGATCGGGGCCTGGATGTGGGAATGCCTGAAGCAGAACCGGATTACGCCGTATTACAAGAACGAGCAGGATGTCTATTTGATCGATGAGGATCTTGTCATGGTGGCTGAATTCTCGGAGCTGGAGCATGAACGGGATTTGATTGGAAATCCGCTGCACCAGATGATTATCGTTACCTTTCTCGGCCGGATGTCCGAAACGATTGAGCTTCGGGATCTGAAGTCGTATTATTCCTGGCTGCGTCATTCCCGCCGGATGACCCTGGTCAAGAACAGCCGCAAACGCAAATAAGAGCAGACGTGCCTGAAGCCGCGCGAATGCTCTTTTTTTGTGCTTGGGGATGCTTGTCCGGTACAATGAAGCTGGATAAAACGCACGATTTGATGCTATAAATGAACCATAAGGGAGTGAAGAGAGATGCAGCATCATGATCGCCAAGGAGCATGTGATCTACATAGTCACACGACCGCTTCGGATGGGATGAACAGCCCGTCAGAACAAGTTTCTCTCGCGAGGAAAAAGGGTCTTGCCGCCGTGGCCATTACCGATCACGATACGGTAGCAGGCGTGCAGGAGGCGCTGGAGGCCGCGCCCACCGGAATCCTTGTCGTTCCCGGCGTAGAAATTAGTACCCAGGCCGGCGGCAAGGATATTCACGTGCTCGGTTATTATATAAATCATCGCGACGAGCTCCTGGGAGAGCGGCTTCGCCGGCTGAGGGATACCCGCGAAGCGCGGAACCACATGATCATCCGCCGGCTGAACAGCCTCGGCATGAGCATCACGATGGAGGAGGTCATTTCCGGCTTGGGCCGTGAACTGAAGCCTGATGAGAGCATTGGCCGGCCGCATATCGCGGATGTATTAGTGGCCAAAGGATACGCACAGGATCTGCGGGACGCCTTTGACCGTTATCTGGCTCAGGGCAAGCCGGGCTATGCACCCCAGCCTAGAATTACACCGGCAGAGGCCTGTGCATGGATTACGGAAGCAGGCGGAGCAGCCGTGCTGGCGCATCCTGGCTTGTACGGGGAGGACGCCCTTGTTCAAGCTTTGCTTGCCGAAGGAGGGTTTGACGGGATCGAGGTGTATCATGCGGACCATGGTGCTCAGGAAGAAGAACGGTACCGCCGGATGGGGGAGGAGAGAGGACTCATTCTGACGGGAGGCTCGGATTATCATGGGGAGCGCCAGGGGGTTGTCTTTCACGGAGACCTCGGTTCTAAGACGGTTCCTGTATCGGTGCTTAATCAGCTTCAAGCTGTGTGCCGTCGAGGCGGAGCCTCATTCCAGTAAAAAAAGCTGTGCCTGATTTCGGGGGATACCCGGTGCAGGCACAGCTTTTTTTGAGGGTTGGTATCAAGACTGGTGGGAAGGCTGCTCAGCTTCGCTGATTCTTGATCGTGACCGGAAGGCTGCGGATCAGCTTCTCATCCGGCGTTACGAACAGCGTCTTCTGGTGGTCATAAATGACGAAGCCCGGCTTGGAGCCATTGGGCTTGCGGACGTGCCGAATCAGAGTATAATCGACCGGAACACTGCTGGATTCTTTGGCCTGGCTGTGGTAAGCCGCCAGCTGAGCCGCTTCCTGCAGTGTGTCCTCACTGAAGGAGTCGCTTCGGATGACCACATGCGAGCCCGGAATATCCTTTGTGTGCAGCCAGGTGTCGTTGGAAGACGCCAGCCGGTTCGTTACATATTCGTTCTGCAGATTGTTTTTGCCGACATACAGCTCGATGCCCTCGGAGGAGGTGTAGACGTGCAGGGTCGGCTTATCATTCTTTTTCTTCTTCTTGACCTTGCGTCCGCGGTCTCTCAGATAACCTTGCTGAATGAGCTCCTCCCGGATTTCGTCAATGTCGTTGAGAGAGGCGTGAGCCAGCTGCTGCAGCAGGCTGTTAAGATAAGCGATTTCCTGATGGGTTTTATCACTTTGCTCCTCGATGACCGCCAGGCTGTTTTTGTACTTGTTATATTTCTTGAAGTAGCGCTGGGCATTGTCTGAGGGAGAGAGCAGCGGGTCCAGAGGAATCATGATTGTCTTCTGCTCCTCATCGTAGAAGTTGACCAGCTCAGCCTTCTTGTCTCCCTTACTCAGCTGATGCAGATTCGCAAACAGAAGCTCTCCGGAAATCCGGTAATGATCGGCATCCTGCGCTTCCTCCAGATCCTTTTTCAAATAATCCAGCTTCTTGATATTCTTCGTCCGCTCATTCTGCAAAAACCGCAGCAGGTCGCTGACCTTCTGCTTTACCGCGTCCCGCTGGGCTTTCTCCCCGTAATAATCCTCCAGACAGCTGCTGATGCTGTCATACTCCTGAAGTGCTCCCGGCAGGAAGGTTAGAGGAATGACCGAGAACACCGTCTTGCCCTTGTCGTTGTCTCCGGTAACCGGGGTGTAGTCGTGCTGAGAAATGGACGCTGCAAGCCCGGAAAAAGCGTTCCACAGCGCTTCAGCCTGTCCGTCCTCACGATTCAGCTTGGCGTCTGCCGGCAAGCCGGCACGATGCACAACCTCCTGCGCGGCCAGCGGGCTGAAACCACTGAAGGCTTGAACGATCCAGGAGGTGACATTCTCCTCCTGGGCCTCGCGGAAAGCAGAGGCAAAGGCGTCTGCTCCGATCTCTAGGGGATGGTGCTTATGCTGCTGCGGCGGCTCGGTGTAGCTGAAGCCGGGCATGATGATCCGGTAGCTGCTGATCGCGGGGGTTACATGATGGATGCCGTCCAGAATATTTCCCGAGGCCGGATCTGCCAATATAATATTGCTGTGCCTTCCCATCAGCTCCACGATAATGACCTTGCTGGACACATCCCCCAGCTCATCGCGCTGCCTGATCTTGATGTGGATGATGCGCTCCATGCCAATCTGACTGATCTCCTCGATCGTGCCGCTCTCACAGTGCTTGCGCATCAGCATGCAGAACATGGGCGCCTCCACCGGGTTCACAAAGGTTTCCTGAGTCAGATGCACCCGCGGGTAAGTGGGGTTCGCCGACAGCAGAAGCTTGGCGTTTCCGCGTTGTGTCCGGAGGTGCAGCACGATGTCTCTCTCCCCGGGCTGATATATTTTATTGATCCGGGCGCCGATGCAGCCTTGAAGCTCCTGCACAATCGCCCGGGTTACGATACCGTCCAATGCCATAGTGTATTCTCCTCTTCTGAAGTCGCCATCACCGGCGGCGTTCTTCTCTATGATACAAAATTTCCGGCCAAAACTTAAGAGCTAATGGCGGGTGATAATTGCAGACCTGTCCGAATACATTTCAGAAGAAAGGTGGAAAAGCTGTCGTCCGCCGGAAATGTGTAACAACCGGGAGGGAAAGGAAGCATGGAACAAAAGCAATGGCACCAGATGGATACGAGCGAGCTGCAGCAGATGATGCAGGTTCATCCGCAGCAGGGCCTTACCGAGGAGGAAGTAGAGCAGCGGCGGAAGGAAAGCGGCTTTAACGAGCTGTCGGAGGGAGTGAAAATCTCTCCGTTCACGCTGTTTCTGAACCAGTTCAAGGATTTTATGGTGCTGGTGCTGCTAGGAGCCACTCTCGTGTCGGGAATGCTCGGGGAGTACTTGGATGCGGTAACGATTGTCGCAATCATTATGATCAATGCCGTCCTTGGGTTTGTGCAGGAATTCCGGGCGGAGCGTTCGCTGCGCGCCTTGAAGCAGCTGTCCGCGCCGGGAGCGAAGGTGATCCGAGACGGAAAAGTCGTGCATATTGCGGCAAAGCTGCTGGTGCCCGGGGATATGATCCTGGTGGAGAGCGGCGACCGCATTCCTGCAGACGTCCGGTGGCTGGAAAGCAGCAGCTGCAGTGTCGAGGAGTCGGCGCTGACCGGGGAATCCCTGCCGGTGAATAAGCATGCCGAGCCGATTGAAGGGGAGGATGTTCCTTTAGGTGACCGCAAAAACACCGGCTACATGGGCACAATGGTCACGCGCGGAACCGCCAAAGGAATCGTCATCTGCACGGGCATGAACACCGAAATGGGGAAGATTGCCGATCTTATTCAGAGCACCGAGTCCCAGGCAACTCCGCTGCAGCATCGCCTGGAGCAGCTGGGGAAAATATTGATTGGTGTTTCACTGGCATTGACGGTTATGGTGGTCGTGGCCGGTATTTTGCACGGACAGCCGGCTGCCGGCATGTTCCTGGCAGGGGTCAGCCTGGCGGTAGCTGCCATCCCGGAAGGGCTGCCAGCCATTGTAACGATCGCGCTGGCGCTAGGGGTCCAGCGGATGATCAAGCGCAAGGCGATCGTGCGGAAGCTGCCTTCGGTCGAAACCCTCGGCTGCGCCTCCGTCATCTGCTCTGACAAGACAGGCACGCTCACCCAGAACAAAATGACTGTGACCCGTGTCTGGACCGGCGGCGGGATGATGGAGGTCACCGGCCAGGGCTATGAGCCGCAGGGACAGATTCTGAAGGCCGCGAAGCCAGTGGAGCTGAGTAAGGAGCCGGCGCTGCGGCGGCTGCTTCAAATTAGCGTATTGTGCAACAATGCTGAAATTCAGGAAGTGAAGCCGGAAGACAGCAGGGGGAAAAAGAAAGCAGCCAAAGACGCCGGAGGCAGCGGTGCAAAGAGCGATTCCACCTGGGAGCTGAAGGGGGATCCAACCGAGGGAGCGCTGCTGGCGCTCGCCAGCAAAATGGGCATGAGCAGCTCGACTCTTTCCGGGCTGTATCAGCGGGAACGGGAATTTCCTTTCGATTCGGAGCGGAAGCTGATGTCGGTTCTGGTCAGTCATCAGGGCGGAAGGCTCATCTACACCAAGGGGGCGCCGGATGTCCTGCTGGATGCCTGTGCGTATATATTGTGGGATGGCAATGTCGTGCCGCTGACCGGAACCCTGAAGCAAAAGGTGCTGGCAGCCAACGAAGGTATGGCTGGCGATGCGCTGCGCGTGCTGGGCCTCGCTTACCGGGATCTCCGGTCTTATGACAAGCCGGATACCGAGAAGGAAGCGGAATGCCAGCTTGTGTTTGCCGGACTGACAGGCATGATCGATCCGCCAAGGCGAGAGGTTCGAGATGCGATTGCTGTCTGCCGCCGGGCCGGGATCAAGACCGTCATGATCACGGGAGATCATCGGACGACAGCAGAAGCGATTGCTGCCCAGCTGGGGATCATCCCGCGCGGCGGCTTGTCCATGACGGGACAAGAGCTGTCAAGAATGGACGATCAGGAGCTCGATGCGAAGGTGGACCACACCTACGTCTATGCGCGGGTCTCGCCGGAGCACAAGCTGCGGATTGTTAAGTCGCTGCAGCGCAAGGGACATGTGGTAGCCATGACCGGGGACGGCGTCAACGACGCTCCGGCGATCAAGGCGGCAGACATTGGCATTTCCATGGGCATTACCGGAACGGATGTGACCAAGGAGGCGTCGGCGCTGGTGCTCAGTGACGACAACTTCTCGACGATCGTGGCCGCTATTGAGGAAGGGCGGAGCATCTATGAGAACATCCGTAAGTTTATAAGATACTTGCTGGCATCCAATGTGGGCGAAATTCTGACGATGTTCTTTGCGATGATGATGGGTCTGCCGCTGCCGCTGGTGCCGATTCAGATTCTGTGGGTCAATCTCGTGACCGATGGTCTGCCGGCCATGGCGCTCGGGGTGGATCAGCCGGAGAAGGATCTGATGGAGCACAAGCCGCGCGGCGCGAAGGAGAACATCTTCGCCCGGCGGCTGGGCTGGAAGATTATCAGCCGAGGTATTCTGATCGGCTTGTGCACACTGGGCGCCTTCTGGCTCACGTTGAGCCATGCCCCTGACTCTCCGGGACAGCTGGCGAAAGCCCAGTCGGTGGCCTTCGCCACCCTGGTTATGGCGCAGCTCATTCATGTATTTGATTGCCGGAGCTCGCGCTCCATCTTTCACCGAAACCCGCTGCAGAACAAATATCTCGTTCTTGCCGTTCTCTCCTCCGTCCTGCTGCTGCTCGGCGTTATGTATATTGAAATGCTGCAGCCGATCTTCAAGACAGTGCCTCTCGGCCTTCGGGAGTGGGCGGTCACGCTTGTGGCTGCAGGGATTCCGACCTTCCTGATGGGAGCAGGCAGCGTCTGGGGCGGCCGGAAGAACCGGAGCCGCAGAAGCATGGTGAAAAGTGCAAACCTTTCAGCATAAAGTAAATTTCACATCTGTCCCTTCTGCGGTATGCTGAGAACAAGCAGCCGTAGAAGGGAGAAATAACAGACATGGAATTTACGAAGATGCATGGCCTTGGAAATGATTTTATTGTAGTTTATGGAGAACAGGAACTGCCTGCGGATGCTTCAGAGCGTGCGATTGAGCTGTGCAGCCGTTTTTTTGGAATTGGAGCCGACGGGCTTGTATATATACTGCCTTCCGAGGTGGCAGATTTTAAGATGCGCATTATGAACTCGGACGGCAGCGAAGCCGAGCAGTGTGGCAATGCCATCCGTTGTGTAGCCAAGTATGTGTATGACAAGGGCTACATCTCGCAGGAAGAGATCACGATCGAGACGCTGGGTGCCGGTGTGCAGCCGCTTACGCTGCAGCTGGAAGACGGCAAGGTGAAGACGGTTCGCGTCGATATGGGAGCGCCGGTGCTGGAGGGTCTTCAGGTTCCGACAACAGTAGACGCCAATCCGGTCATTCATCATCCGGTCGAGGTCGGCGGTCAGGCGTTCCGCTTTACAGCGGTATCCATGGGCAATCCGCATTGCGTTATTTATGTGGATGATGCGGTCGGCTTCGACCTGAGCACCTGGGGGCCGCTGCTGGAGACGCACCCGCTGTTCCCGAAGAAGATCAATGTCGAGTTTGCAACCGTTCAGCGCCGCGATTATATCGATATGCGTGTCTGGGAGCGCGGAGCCGGTCCAACACTGGCCTGCGGGACCGGAGCCTGCGCCACACTGGTTTCCTCCGTATTGAATGGGACCAGTGACCGCGCAGCTACGGTATCCCTGAAGGGCGGCGACCTGTTCATTGAGTGGGATGAGGACAGCAACCATGTATTTATGACAGGACCTGCAGCGTTTGTATTTGAAGGGAATGTCGACTAGTTTAACATTCAGGAGAGGGCCGGCGACGGTCCTCTTTTTGTCTCTTTACCGTATGTTGGTCTCTTTATCTTTGAATATCAAGTATGATACATTTATTTGAAAATATTGTTTGGCGGGGGGAGCGTACGGAATGAAACCGGATTTGCGTAAAGCGATGGCCGATCAAGTCCTGATCGGAGATGGGGCAATGGGAACCTTTTTGTACCAAAAGGGCTTTCCGGTCGGCATTTCCTACGAGGAGCTGAATTTAACAGCCCCGGAGGTCATCAGGGATGTGCACAAGCAGTACATGAAGGCCGGATCGGACGTGCTGGAGAGCAACACGTTCTCCGCCAACTATGACAAGCTGTCCAAATACGGGCTGGAGGGCAAGGTCGAGGAGATTAACCGTGCCGGGGTCCGCATTGCCCGGGAAGCGGCTGGACCGCAGGGATATGTTGTCGGAGCTGTAGGGTCGATTCGCGGCGGCAAGCGTAACAACATCTCTTCCGAGGAGCTGAAGCGGCATTTCGAGCAGCAGATTCATGCTCAGCTTACGGAAGGAGTAGACGGCCTGCTGCTGGAAACCTTTTATGATGTAGAGGAAATGCTGATCGCCTTGTCGCTGGTCCGAAAAAACAGCGAGCTGCCGGTCATCGCCCAGTTTGCGGTCGAGGACATTGCCCGGACACTGGACGGCTACACGATGGCCGACGCTTTTCGAATTGTGAAGCAAGCCGGTGCGGATGTATTCGGCTTTAACTGCCGGACGGGACCGAACGGTCTTGCCCGGGCACTGGAAACGCTGCAGCATGTTCGAAGCCTGCCTGCCTCTGTATATCCGAACGCGGGTATTGCGGATTATGTGGACGGGGAATACCGCTACGGCGCAAGTCCTGAATATTTCGGGCAGATGGCGCTTCGGTTTGCGGACATGGGAGCCCGGCTGATTGGCGGCTGCTGCGGTACAACACCGGAGCATATTGCGCAAATATCAGCGGCGCTGCAAGGATATCAGCCGATGCCTCTGCCTGTATTGGAGGAAGCGGAAGAGCGAATCGTCATTCAAGAGAAGCAGGAGCCGGCTTCCAAGCAGCCGGGCGGCGAGCCGACCCTTGTTGACCTGGTTCGGGAACGTCATACGGTCATTGTGGAGCTGGATCCGCCGCGTGATCTGGACATCAGCAAGTTTATGAAGGGAGCGGAAGCGCTGAAGCGTGCGGGTGCGGATGCCCTGACACTGGCTGATAATTCGCTTGCTGTGACCCGGATGAGCAATATGGCGCTGGGTCACCTGGTGCAGTCGCAGGTCGGACTCCGACCGCTGATTCATATCGCGTGCCGGGACCGCAACCTGATCGGCACCCAGTCCCATATGATGGGCTTTGATGCACTGGGCATTGATCATGTGCTGGCCGTGACGGGAGATCCTGCCAAATTCGGCGATCTTCCAGGAGCAAGCTCTGTCTATGACCTGACCTCCTTCGAGATCATCCGGATGATTAAGCAGCTCAATGAAGGGGTTGCCTTCTCCGGCAAGCCGTTGAAGCAGAAAGCCGGCTTTGTTGTCGGAGCGGCCTTCAATCCCAATGTGAAGCATCTCGATAAGGCCGTGCAGCGTCTGGAGAAGAAAATTGCGAGTGGTGCAGACTACATTATGACGCAGCCGGTATATGATGCGGAATTAATTGTAAGAATGAAGGAAGCGACGAAGCATCTGGATATTCCGATTTTTGTGGGAGTGATGCCGCTTGCGAGCGGACGGAATGCCGAGTACCTGCACAATGAGGTGCCGGGAATCCAGCTGTCGGAGCAGGTACGGAGCCGGATGGCCGGCCTGGAGGGCGAGGAAGGCCGGGCGATGGGAGTCCAGATTGCGATGGAGCTGCTGACAACGGCTGTCGAGCATTTCAATGGCATTTATCTGATGACCCCGTTTATGTTCTATGATATGACCGTGCAGCTTACGCAATATGTCTGGGAGTTATCCGGGCGTTCGTTATCCCCCTTGTCTCATTAAAGATTATCTATTACAATAGATCAATGGATGTGATTCCGATGTCATTGAGCATGACCGGATTCGGCCAGTCGGCCGTAGCGTTTGAAGGATACAGAATTACGATCGAAGTTAAATCTGTCAATCACCGGTACTGCGAGGTGCTGTACCGGATGCCGCGGGAGTGGTCCTGTCACGAGGATGCGCTGAAGAGAGTTATTCAGTCCCGTATACACCGCGGCCGGATTGATGTTTACATGAATAAAGTGAGCGACGCCGGTCAGGCCACGGCGGCGCTTAATCATGCCATGGTGCAGTCCTATCTGAAGGCGGCAGAAGAGCTGGGTACATACGGCGCTGAAGGCAAGCTGACTGTGCAGGATCTGCTGTCGCTGCCGGATGTACTGATGACAGGCGTTGAGCAGCCGAGCGAGGAGAAGCGTGAGCAATGGCGCGACCTGCTGTGTGAAGGCCTGAACCTGGCGCTGGATGAGCTGCTCGCCATGAGAAGTCAGGAAGGCGCCTTTCTCGCCGAGGATATCCTTCTCAGGCTGGATCGCATATCTGCCCTGCATTCCGAGCTGGAGGCTCTGGCTCCGCGGGTAACCGAGGAGTATCGCGGCCGTCTGCGGCAGCGCCTGTAGAGCCTGACACAGGATGAGCCTGCTTTTCCAACCGCTGCTTTCGGGATGGAATTGGCGCTGTTTGCGGAGAAGTCCAACGTAGAAGAGGAATTGACCCGGCTGAGAAGTCACCTGGATCAGGCGGAGCAGCTTCTTCAAGCTGCCGGTCCCATCGGCAGAAAGCTGGATTTTCTGATTCAGGAAATGAACAGGGAAGTGAACACGATCGGATCCAAGGCCAATCACCTTGCTATGACCCAGCACGTGGTCGAACTGAAGGCGGAGCTGGAGAAGATACGCGAACAAGCCGCCAATATAGAATAACCAGTCCGGCCTGTCCGGAGAATGCAGTCAAGTGTTAGGGGGAGCAATCGCATTATGGCCATCAAATTGATTAATATCGGCTTCGGAAACATTGTATCAGCCAACCGTATTATTTCTATCGTGAGTCCGGAGTCCGCGCCGATCAAGAGAATTATTCAGGAAGCCAGAGACCGCCACATGCTGATTGATGCTACATACGGCCGCCGTACGAGAGCCGTTATTATTACGGACAGCGATCATGTCATCCTGTCAGCCGTACAGCCGGAGACGGTGGCCCACCGATTGTCCAGTAAAGATGATGACAACGACGAATAAAGATGGGGAGTATTATGTCTACAAAGGGATTGTTAATTGTACTGTCCGGTCCGTCCGGCGTAGGTAAGGGTACGGTATGCAGCGCGTTGCGCACCCGCATGCCGGAATTGATCTATTCAGTGTCTGCCACCACACGCCAGCCGAGGCTGGGTGAGGTGGATGGCACGAACTATTTTTTCAAGGACCGGGAGCAGTTTCTCTCTATGATTGAGCATGACCAGCTTCTGGAATATGCGGAATACGTGGGCAACTATTACGGTACACCGCGTGATTTCGTAGAAGAAACCCTCGCGAAGGGCAAGGATATTATTCTTGAGATTGAGGTTCAGGGTGCGCTGAAGGTGAAGGAGAAGTTCCCTGACGGCATCTTTATTTTCCTGACTCCGCCTTCACTGGATGAGCTGAAGGATCGGATTGTCGGCCGTGGTACCGAGAGCCAGGCCGTCATCGATCACCGCATGTCTGTCGCTGTAGATGAGCTGGACCTGATCCGTCACTATGACTATGCCGTAGTGAATGACGAGATCAATCAGGCCTGCAAGAGAATAGAATCTATCATTATTGCCGAGCATTGTAAGGTGAGAGCCTAGCCAGTCCGGCCAGCTTATAGAAATCAAGAGAACAGGGGTGTTGGAACGATGCTTTATCCTTCCATTGATGAAATGATGAACAAAGTAGACAGCAAATACTCGCTCGTTGTCGCGGCTTCCCGCCGTGCCCGCCAGCTTCGTGAAGGACAGACTACCGAGCTGAGTAATCCGAAATCCCACAAGTATGTTGGTGTGGCGCTTGAAGAAATTTACGGAGACCTGGTTCGGGTGGAGAAGGGCGAAGATTAATTCTTCCCCAACAGCTTTATAGGTATGATCCAAAAATGTGACAACCGCAAGGTTGTTATTTTTTTGAGAAGAAGCAGCTTTGGCGGCATGTCAGTTGCTTCTTTGTTGTTTCAATACAAGCCTGGGAGGGTGCAGCATGTTAAAAGGTAAGGTCATTGTGCTTGGGGTGACGGGAGGCATTGCCGCGTACAAGGCGGCGGCCTTGTGCAGCAAGCTGGTTCAGAAGGGGGCGGACGTGCATGTCATCATGACAGAGTCAGCCAAGCAGTTCATTACCGAGCTGACCCTGCAGTCGCTTTCCAAAAACCCGGTCTACAGCGATACGTTTGATGAGAGAGATCCTTCGGTCGTCTCCCATATCGATCTTGCGGATAAAGCGGATCTGGTGCTCATCGCGCCTGCCACAGCTAACAGCATCGCCAAAATGGCCCTTGGCCTAGGTGATGATATGCTGACAACAACTCTGCTGGCAACGACGGCGCCAATCATGGTGTCTCCCGCGATGAACGTGCATATGTACACCCACCCTGCGGTCGTCGCGAACATGAATACCCTGGTATCCCGCGGCGTGGGAATGATTGAGCCGGGCGAAGGGCTGCTGGCCTGCGGCTATGTCGGGAAGGGCAGGATGGAGGAGCCCGAAAGCATCGTACAGGTAGTGGAGCGCTTTTTCGAGGAGCGTGATGATCAACAGAGCGGGGCTGTTGAGAGAAGAGTGGCCAAGGGTCAGGGGCATGAGGCTGTCAGAGCAGGCCGCGGCGTCCTGTCCGGCAAAAAAGTGCTGGTCACGGCAGGCGGCACGGTAGAGCGGATCGATCCCGTCCGCTATATTACGAATGACTCCTCCGGCAAAATGGGGTTTGCTATCGCCAAAGCGGCTCGTGACATGGGGGCTGAGGTTGTACTCATAGCTGCCCGTACTGACGCGCCGCTGCCGGAGGGAGTCACCGTGCAGCGCGTGGAATCGGCGAAGGACATGTACGACAGGGTCATGTCGGAATTTACGGACAGTGACATTGTCATCAAGGCTGCGGCCGTGGCCGATTACCGGCCGGAGCAGGAGGCCCCCGTAAAGATTAAGAAGAATGGGGATACGCTCAGCCTGACACTCGTGAAGACCGACGATATTCTGGAAACGCTGGGCCAACGCAAGACCTCCCAGCTGCTCATCGGCTTTGCGGCGGAAACAGATCATGTGGAAGCTCATGCACTGGACAAGCTGCGGCGCAAGCAGTGTGATCTTATCGTTGCTAATGATGTGACCGTAGCCGGGGCAGGCTTTGGTGCCGATAGCAATAAGGTGCAGATCTATAATGCGGACGGACTGGTCCGTGACCTGCCATTCATGACCAAGGAGGAGGTTGCGGTGCAGCTGCTTCTGCTTGCGGCGGAAAGGATTCCAGTCAAGGAGGCGGAATCATGGAAGTAGCCAAGGTGATTGTTGATGTGCCGTCCAAGGATACAGACCGGCCCTTTGACTATTTGATCCCCAAGCGGCTGAGCCCTTGGGTGGATGTTGGCAGCCGGGTCGGGGTGCCGTTTGGCAATCGGACGCTTCAAGGGTTCGTGGTCTCGCTGCATCTGAGATCGGAGGTGGAGACGTCCCGGATCAAGGAGATTGGGGAGGTGCTCGACTTCTCCCCTCCATTGTCCCGGGAGCTCGTGGAGCTGAGTGTGTGGATGAAGGAGCGCTATGCCTGCAGGCAGATTACCGTTCTGCAATCCATGCTGCCGACGGCCCTGAAAGGAAAGGCGGAGCGGTATGTAGCTCTCGCCGATCCCGGTGAGAGCTCGGTGCAGGAGCAGCATCAGCATGGCGTGCTATTCGCAGCGGCTCCGCAGACGGAAGGGGAGCAGCGTATGCTGGATTTCGTCAAGCAGCGGGGTGAGGTGTCGCTGGAGCAGCTGAACCGTGCTTTTCCCGAGGATTCGGCCAGTCTCAAGGCCTTGCTGGCTCAGGGGCTGCTGCGTGAATATCAGCAGATCAAGGACAAGCTGCAGAAAAAAACGATGAAGGCAG
Source organism: Paenibacillus algicola (assembly GCF_005577435.1). Classification (NCBI taxonomy): domain Bacteria; kingdom Bacillati; phylum Bacillota; class Bacilli; order Caryophanales; family Paenibacillaceae; genus Paenibacillus; species Paenibacillus algicola. The sequence continues at coordinate 1,824,370 of NZ_CP040396.1, forward strand.
TCTCTCTCAGCATCGGCCTTGCGGAAGCGAGGCAGGCTCTGGAGAGCTTTTCTTCCAAAGCGCAGCGTCAGAAGGAGGTCCTCTCCTATGTTGTGGACATGGAGGCCTTTCTTCCTCTATCTCTGCAGGAGGTGCTGACAGCTGTCGGTGTGACCGCCGGAACGGTGAAGGCTCTGGCAGACAAAGGCTTTATTAACATACAGGATATGGAAGTGCAGCGTGACCCTTATAAAGGCAGAAGCTTCAAGCCTACAGAGCCGCTTACGCTGACCGCTGAGCAGGAGCATGTATACTCCCGCATTGTAAGGAAGCTGGAGTCAAGAGATCATGGCGTGTTTCTGCTGCACGGGGTCACAGGCAGCGGGAAGACCGAAATCTATTTGCAGACCATTCAGCGCTGTCTAGAGCAGGAGCGGCAGGCAATCGTGCTCGTTCCTGAAATTTCACTGACCCCGCAAATGGTGGAGCGCTTCAAGGGACGGTTCGGAGATCGGGTGGCTGTAATGCACAGCCGTCTCTCCCAGGGAGAACGTTATGATGAATGGCGCAAAATCAATGAAGGACACGCTTCGGTCGTCGTTGGCGCCCGCTCGGCAGTTTTTGCTCCTTTTCAATCCCTGGGACTGATTATTATGGATGAAGAGCATGAAACCTCTTATAAACAGGAGGAAACTCCCAAATACCATGCCAGAGATGTTGCGATTCGCCGGGCGTCCCAGGCCGGTGCTGCCGTCATTCTGGGATCGGCTACGCCTTCATTGGAAAGCTATTTCGCGGCGAGATCGAAGTCCCAGGAGGATTTCGAGCCGGAGCTGCTGGAGATGCCCACCCGCGCGCTGGGGAACCGACTGCCAGAGGTCCGCATTGTCGATATGCGGGAGGAGCTCAAGGATGGCAACCGCTCCATGTTCAGCCGCTCCCTGCATGAGGCGCTCGCCGCCCGGCTGGAACGGCAGGAGCAGAGTGTGCTGCTGCTGAACCGGCGCGGCTACTCCACCTTCGTGATGTGCCGCAGCTGCGGATATGTTGCGCAGTGCGGGGAGTGTGATATTTCACTGACCTATCACCAGAAGGCCAACAATCTCCGCTGTCACTATTGCGGCTATGCCGCCCCGGCGCCGGAGGTCTGCCCTGACTGTGGCAGCGAGCATATCCGTTATTTCGGTACAGGCACCCAGCGGGTAGAAGAAGAGCTTGCGAAGCTGTTCCCCGGGATCCGCGTCATTCGGATGGACGTGGACACCACGACCGAGAAGGGCTCTCACGAGAAGCTGCTGAAGCAGTTTCGGGAGAAAAAAGGGGATGTGCTGCTAGGCACCCAAATGGTGGCGAAGGGTCTGGATTTTCCGGATGTCACCCTGGTCGGGGTCATTACGGCAGATTCGGCATTGAATCTTCCGGATTTCCGGGCGGCCGAAAAAACCTTTCAGCTGCTGACGCAGGTAGCAGGCCGGGCGGGACGTCATCACCTCCCGGGAGAGGTGTTTATTCAATCCTATACGCCAGACCATTATTCCATTATTCATGCCAGCGGCCATGACTACCTGTCGTTTGTCAAAGATGAGCTGAAGCATCGCAAAGCGCTGCACTATCCGCCATACTGCCGGCTCATTCTCGTCACCTTATCCCATGAGCAGCTGACGGTGCTGGTCCGGGCGGCGGAGAATTATGCCGGTGATCTGAAGAACAAGGCAGACCGCCGCGGCTGGTTTGGCAGCCTGGATCGCTTTTCAGCAGAAGCGCTGGATGTGCTGGGGCCTGTCGCATCCCCGATCCCCCGGCTCAAGAATAGATACCGGTTCCAATGTATGATAAAATGGCGTGGAAACATGGACGCCGTATCGCTTGTACGCCAGGTGGCGGAGGAGCTGCAGGAGGCTGCGCGCGATCAAACCCTGCAGATCAGTATTGATGTGGATCCGCAAATGTTAATGTGATATTGCATATACATTGCTATATAAGAATTCAACAATTATAGAAAGCATGAGGAAGGTGTCGTTATGGCCATTCGCATTATTGTTAAAGAACCGGATGAAGTGCTGCACAAGGTCGCCAAAGAGGTGACCAAAATTACCCCGAACGTTCAGAAGCTGCTGGACGATATGGCAGATACGATGTATGATGCCGACGGGGTCGGCCTGGCTGCTCCGCAGGTAGGTATTTTGAAGCGGCTGATCGTGGTTGATGCCGGTGACGAGCACGGGCTGATCAAGATGATCAATCCCGAAATTCTGGAGCGTGACGGAGAACAGCTCGGACCTGAAGGCTGTCTCAGCATCCCCGGCTGGAACGGAGATGTTCGCCGGGCGGAGCAGGTAAAGGTTAAGGGACTGGACCGCGAAGGCAAGGAGCTGATCGTGACAGCAACAGGTTTGCTTTCCCGCGCTTTCCAGCATGAGATCGATCATTTGAATGGCGTCCTCTTTACGGATATTGCCGAGCGCGTTTATGAATTCGATCCCAATCAGCCTCCCCGGAGGGAGCTGGAGAATCGATGAAGATTGTTTTTATGGGTACCCCGGCCTTTGCTGTTCCGAGCCTGAATATGCTGCTGGCGGAAGGCTATTCCGTAGTGGCGGTCGTCACCCAGCCGGATCGACCTCAGGGGAGGAAAAAGGTGCTGACGCCCACCCCTGTAAAGGAGGCGGCGCTGGCGCACGGAATTCCCGTGCTCCAGCCGCAGCGCCTGCGCAGTCCGGAGGCCGTAGCTGAATTAGCCCGGTACGAGCCGGACATGATTATAACAGCAGCCTATGGACAGATCCTGCCCAAGGAGGTGCTGGAGCTGCCGCGTCTGGGCTGTCTGAACGTGCACGGCTCTTTGCTGCCGAAATACCGGGGCGGCGCGCCGATTCAGCGCTGTATTATCAACGGGGAGACGGTGACGGGCATTACGCTGATGTACATGGCCGAAGGACTGGACACCGGGGATATGATCGCCAAGAGAGAGGTTCAAATACTGGAGCAGGATACTGCTGGCACCCTGTTTGAGAAGCTGAGCCAGGCTGGCGCAGAGCTGTTGAAGGAACAGCTTCCGTCGCTTTCGGCCGGAAAGGTTCAGGCAGAGCCGCAGAACGAAGAAGACGCGACCTATGCTCCTAATCTGAAGCGCGAGGATGAGAAGATTGACTGGAGCCGGTCTGCGCTTGATATTTTTAATCAAATTCGGGGTCTGGTTCCCTTTTCGGGCGCTTTTACTTTATGGGATGAAGCGGTATTCAAGGTCTGGAGTGCCCGCGTTGAAGCGGAAGAAGGCAGAGCTGGGGATGTAGAGCCCGGCACAGTGCTGAAGCTTGACGACCGCGGCATCCAGGTTCAGACAGGCAGGGGTGTGCTTAGTCTGGAAACCGTTCAGCCGAGCGGCAAAAAAGCAATGGAGGCAGCCCAGTTCATCCGTGGGACAAGCCTTGTGCCAGGCACGGTGCTGCGGTGACCCGGCATAGCAGAAAGACCAGCGCAAGAGAGCTGGCGATGGATGTCCTGACCCAGGTGGAGCAGGAGCAGGCGTACAGTAATCTGCTGCTGAACAGCGCCTTAACGCAGTCCTCCCTGGATAAAGGAGATACCGGTCTCGCGACAGAGCTGGTGTATGGAACGATCTCACGCCTGAACACGCTGGATTATTTCCTGGACCGCTTCGTCAAGAAGGGGACGGCCAAGCTGCAGCCCTGGGTGCGCAGCCTGCTGCGTCTTAGTCTGTATCAGATCATGTATCTGGATCGGATTCCAGAGCATGCTGTTGTCAGCGAAGCGGTGAACATTAGCAAGAAGCGGGGACACCAGGGCATCTCCGGGATGGTGAACGGGGTGCTGCGTAGTGTGCTCCGGCAAAAAGAAGAGCTGGTTGTGCCAGAGCAGTTGCCCTTTGCACAGCGCATTTCCCTGCAGCACTCCCACCCGCTGTGGCTGGTTGAGCGCTGGATAGAGCAGTACGGAGAGGCAGCCGCGGAGTCGATCTGCCGCGTGAATAACGAGCCGCCTTCCGTCAGCGTCAGAGTGAATACAACCATGGTGAGCCGGGAGCAGCTGCTGGCAGAGATGGAGGCTGCGGGCCTGGACGCTGTTCCGTCGAGTCTCAGCCCTTACGGCATTATCGTCCGCAGCGGCGGCAATATGGCCTTTACGGAGTGGTACCGGGAGGGCATGATCTCTATTCAAGACGAAAGCTCAATGCTCGTCGCGGAGATGGTAGAGCCCCAGCCGGGGATGACGGTTCTGGACTGCTGTGCAGCTCCGGGAGGCAAAACCACCCATATGGGCGAGCTGATGAAGGATCAGGGGGAGATCCTTGCGAATGACCTCCATGCCCATAAGCAGAAGCTGATCGCAGCCCAGGCGGAGCGTCTGGGTCTGGCGAGTATTGTTCCGGTGACCGGGAATGCACTGGATCTGCCAAAGGCTCATGAAGAGGCTGCATTTGATCGTGTGCTGCTGGATGCTCCCTGCTCGGGTCTGGGTGTCATTCGGCGCAAGCCGGATTTGAAGTGGACCAAGACGGCTGAGGACGTAGGCGCGATTGCCGAGCTTCAGCAGGAGCTGATCCAGGCGGCGGCGAAGCTGGTCAAGCCCGGCGGGCTGCTGGTTTACAGCACCTGTACGATGGAGGAGCGGGAGAATGAAGGCGTCGTGGAAGGCTTTCTGGCCTCCCGTCCGGAGTTTGAGGTAGAGAAGGATCCCGACGGCTTTCAGGAACGGGTTCGGGAGCAGGCTCTTTCCCGAGGCGGCGGCGTTCAGATTCTGCCGCAGCATTTTCACAGTGACGGCTTCTATATTGCAAGGCTGAGAAGAGTGCGCTAACGCCTCTTTTTATAGGGAATTCTGGTTTCGGCCCGCCGCTTCTGGCGGGTTTTCTCTTTTACGGGCTGTTTTATTTATGGTAAAATAGTAAGAATGAATAAAGAACTGAGTATAAATGAAATAGACAGGTGTGGTGAAATGAACCCTTTTATATATGATTTATCGTTAGAGGAGCTACAGCAGTGGGCTGTAGAGAATGGAGAGGCGGCTTTTCGCGGAGGCCAGATTTATGAGTGGCTGTATGTGAAGCGGGTCAATTCCTTTGATGAGATGAGCAATTTGTCCAAGGAGCTGCGCCGCAAGCTGACCGAGCAGTTCAGCTTTGTAACCTTGAATGAGATTACGCGCTTTGAATCGAAGGACGGAACGATTAAATTCCTGTTCGGATTGCATGATGATCATGCTATTGAGACTGTAATTATGAAGCATAATTACGGCAACAGCATCTGTGTGACGACCCAGGTAGGCTGCCGGATCGGTTGCACCTTCTGCGCCTCTACGCTGGGCGGACTGAAGCGGAACCTGACTGCCGGCGAGATCGTGGCCCAGGTGGTTCAGGCCCAGAAGATGCTTGATCCTAAAGGGGAACGGGTGAGCAGCATCGTCATCATGGGCTCCGGCGAGCCGTTTGAGAACTATGATGCAACCATGAAATTTCTGCGCACGATGATCCACGAGAAGGGACTGAATATCGGACAGCGCCATATTACGGTGTCTACGAGCGGTATTGTTCCGAATATTTATCAGTTTGCAGAGGAGAACACGCAGATCAACCTGGCGATTTCGATCCATGCGCCTAACGACAAGCTCCGCTCCAAGCTGATGCCGGTTAATCGGCGCTTCCCGTTCGAGGATGTCATTGAATCACTGCGTTATTATCAAGCCAAGACAGGCCGCCGGATTACGTTCGAGTATGCGCTGATTGGCGGCATGAATGACCAGGTTGAGCACGCCGAGGAGCTGGCGGATGTCATTAAGGACATGAACTGCCACGTCAATCTGATCCCTGTCAATCACGTGCCGGAGCGCAAGTATGTGCGAACCTCGCGGAATGATATTTTTAAATTTCAGCGGGCGCTGGCAGACAAGGGTGTTAATGTGACAATTCGCCGTGAGCAAGGCCATGATATTGCGGCGGCCTGCGGGCAGCTTCGAGCCAAGCATATGGAGTTGGGGTGAGCGAAATTTGATCAATACGGTTCATGTGAGTCATGTCGGACGGGTGCGCCAGATCAATGAGGATTCGGTCCTCGTGCTGCAGCTCGGACATGGCTATACACTCGGCATTGTTGCCGACGGTATGGGGGGACACCTTGCAGGAGACACTGCCAGCAGGCTTGCGGTACAGACCGTGGCGGAGGATTTCAAGAAGCTGGCAGCTGATTTGGATGGAGAGGCATTAGGCGCAGTGCTGACACAAGCTATTCTCCATGCCAATGAGGTGATTTACCGCGAAGCTTCCGGCAATGAACGGCTGCACAATATGGGAACCACCATCGTGGCCGTTCTTCTTCGGGAGCATCGGGGCTATATTGGTCACATCGGAGACAGCAGGGCGTACAAGATTTCCGGCAATCAGGTCAGCCTGCTGACGGAGGATCATACGCTGGTCAATGAATTGTTTAAGAATGGTCAAATTACTGAAGAAGAGCTGGCTTCGCATCCGCGCAAAAATGTCCTCATTCGGGCGCTGGGTACCGACTCTGAGGTCGAGGTGGAGCTGCGGTCGGTAGAGCTGGGTGCCGGCGACGTGCTGCTTTTGTGCAGTGACGGGCTGAGTAATCTCGTGAACCGGGAGCGAATGGCCCAGGTCATCGGCTCGGCGGAGCTTCCTTTGGAGGATAAGGCGGACCGTTTGCTTCAGCTGGCTCTTCTGGCCGGAGGCGACGACAATATTACAGTCGCTTTGCTTCAGCATCAGGAGGAAGCGGCCGGCAACGAACAAAGGGGTGGAATTCATGATCGGACATGAATTGGCTGGTCGTTACAAGGTGATTGAGCGGATTGGCGGGGGTGGCATGGCTTTGGTCTACAAAGCCCAGGATATCCTGCTTAATCGTCATGTAGCGATCAAGGTGCTGCGCCAGCAGTTTGTGCATGATGAGGAGTTTATCCGCCGTTTTCGGCGGGAGGCCCAGTCTGCGGCGTCATTGTCACATCCAAATGTGGTAAGCATTTATGATGTGGGCCAAGAGGACGATGTGCATTACATCGTAATGGAATGTATCGACGGCAATAATTTAAATGAGATTATTAAAGAGCGGGCTCCGCTTCAAGTGGACGAGGCTGTACGCATTGCGTCGCAGATCTGCGACGCACTAGAGCATGCGCACCAGAACCAGATCATTCATCGGGATATCAAGCCCCATAATATATTGATCGGCCGCAACGGCCGGGTGAAGGTAACGGATTTCGGGATTGCCCGGGCTGTAACCTCTACGACGATTACGCAGACCGGCTCGGTAGTCGGCTCGGTGCATTACTTCTCGCCCGAGCATGCGAAAGGGGTTGCGACAGGAGAGAAGTCGGATTTGTACTCTCTGGGCATCGTTTTATACCAAATGCTGACCGGCCGTCTTCCGTTTCTGGGTGAGAGTCCGATCAGTGTAGCGCTGAAGCATCTGCAAGAGGAATTTGAGGAGCCCAAAGAGGTTAATGCTTTAATCCCGCAAAGCGTGGAGAATGTCATCCTCAAGTCCATGCGAAAAAACCCTCAGGAGCGTTATCAGTCTGCGGAAGAGATGCTGCAGGATCTGGAAACATGCCTGCTTCCGGCAAGACGCAATGAACCAAAGATTCAATTTCATGATGATGCCGATCAGACGATTGTAATGCCTGCGCTGAAGAGCATGCAGCCGGCAGGGGCAGCCGAGGCTTATCCCGGACCGGAGAATTACACCGGCCCCCCGGCGCCTAATGCATCGTCAGGGGATGTGGAGGATGACGGAGTGCGCAAGGAAATGGTCAGTGAGCGTAAGAGTGGCAAGCAGAGCAAGAAGAAGCCTGCCCTGATCGTGGGATTAAGTCTTTTGTTCCTGGCTATTATTGCAGGGCTCGTCCTCTTTGTGAATCAAATGCTGGAGGTCAAGGATGTGACCGTTCCGGGTGTAATTACGATGGCGGAGGCGGAGGCGGTCCGGACGCTGGAAGAGGCGGGACTTGTCGTAAATCCGGAAGTGCTTCGGGAGTATAAAGAAGGTGTAGAAGCCGGAATCGTGTTGAAGCAGAGCCGGGCAGAAGGTACAGTGGTGAAGGAAGGCGCAAGCGTCCAGCTCACGGTAGGTGAAGAGAAGCCGCTCAGTGTGATGCCTAGCCTGTCTGGAAGAACGCTGGATGAAGCGATGGAGCTGTTGGCAGAGCAGAAGGTGGATAAGGACGCAATCACTGTCCGCGAAGAGAACAGTGACAGCGCAGCGGCAGGTGAGATCCTTTCCCAGTCACCGGATAGTGGTGTTGAATTTGATCCGGATGAAGCCAATGTGATGCTTGTTGTCAGCAAGGGGAAAGCGGAAGTGGAAATGACGGATCTGACGACGATGACCCGCAGTGAAGCGGAGAACGAGATCAAGCGGCTCGGGCTCAAGGTGGGCACCGTAAAGGATGAGCCAAGCTTTACGGCAGAACGCGGAACGGTGCTGTCTCAATGGCCTTGGGACGCCGGGGCGATGGCTACACCGGGTACAGAGCAGAATATTGTCGTTAGTTCTGGGTATCCTTCCGATGCGCTGAACTATACCTTCAAGGTGCCGGTTGCGCCGTCAGCTTTAGGAGAATCCAGCCGCATCCGGATCGTATATTCAGACGCCCGGGGAGATAGTGCGGAAGCGATCGAGCGGGATGTCAATGCGACCGAGATTATTCCGGTGGAGCTGGTGCTTGCTCCCGGCAAGGATGGGACGGTAACCATTTACCGGGACGGACGCTCGCTGGATACGTATGTCGTAGCCTATAATGACGCCAAGAACGGCACGGTTCCTGAGCCTGAGGTGGAGCCGCCGCTGCCGATCGTGCCGGAGGTTCCGGCCGTTACAGAGCCCGAGAACGGCGATGGAAGTGCTGAAGGTACCGGCGGTACAGGTGCCGAAGGAAACGGCAATACAGAAACGCCGGGTGAAGCCAAGGGTAAAGATAAAGATAAGAACGAAGATAAGAAAAAAGATCCCAAAGATGAAGATGAAGATGAAGATGACGATTAAAAGAGACCATTTCACTATTTTATCCAGAAAGTGAGGCGTGTGCATGCAGGAAGGCCTGATTGTCAAGGCGCTTAGCGGGTACTATTATGTCAAGCCCCTTCGAGACGGCAAGGTGTCCGGTGAGGAGACGGCGATTCAATGCCGAGCCCGCGGCATCTTCAAAAAGAGAGGCGAATCCCCCCTTGTCGGGGATCGTGTCATGTACTCACTCACGGAGAATGGAGAGGGGACCGTGGATGAAATTCTTCCACGGTCTTCCCAATTAATCCGTCCTCCGGTAGCCAATGCAGGCCTTGCCGTTCTGCTGTTCTCCGTCAAGGAGCCGGATATGAATCTGCTGCTTCTGGACAAGTTCCTTGTACATATTGAGCATGCGGGACTGGATGCCATTATTCTGATCACAAAGCAGGACTTGGCGGGTCAGGGAGATGCAACGGCAGCCAGAGTTCAGGAGCTTTATGAATCAGTCGGCTATGAGGTGTTTATTACCAGCTCCATAGAAGGCATCGGCACGGAGAAGGTCAAGGAGCGGCTGGCGGGAGAGATCAGTGTATTCTCCGGTCAGTCCGGTGTCGGGAAATCCTCACTGCTGAATGCCATCAAGCCGGGATTAACGCTTGAGACGAGCGAAATCAGTATGCGCCTGGGCAGAGGACGGCACACCACCCGGCATGTGGAGCTGATAGAGCTGGACAACGGCGGTTTTGTTGCCGACACTCCGGGCTTCAGCCAGCTGGACTTTCTGGAGCTGGGCGTCGAAGAGCTGTCCGTGTGCTTCCGGGAATTTGCTTCTTATGCGTCACAATGCAAGTTCCGGGGCTGCAGCCATACGCATGAGCCGGGCTGCCGGGTGCTTGTCGCCAAGGAAAGCGGTGACATTGCAGATAGCCGGTACCGTCACTACCTGGAGTTTCTGGAAGAGATGAAAGACAAGAAGCGGAGGTATTAGCCAATGATTATAGCACCATCCATTTTGTCTGCGGATTTTGCGAAGCTGGGTGAGGAAATTGCAGAGGTCGGCGCTGCCGGAGCGGACTGGATCCATGTCGATGTCATGGACGGGCATTTTGTGCCCAATTTGACACTGGGCGCACCGATTGTGCAGGCCATACGGCCCCACACTAAGCTGCCGCTGGACGTACATCTTATGATTGAGCGTCCCGAGAATTATATTGCGGACTTCGCCAAGGCAGGAGCTGATTACATTACAGTTCACGCCGAAGCGTGTCCTCATCTGCACCGGGTCGTCCACCTGATTAAAGAGCATGGTGTGAAGGCAGGGGTTGCCATCAATCCCGGGACACCGGCTGCCGTAATACAGGAGGTGCTGGCCGATCTCGATCTGGTGCTGGTCATGACCGTGAATCCTGGATTTGGAGGTCAACAGTTCATCCATCAGACCGTTCGCAAAATAGAGCAGCTGCGCAGCTGGATCTCCCAAGGGCCGAATCCTTCCATCCACATTGAAGTAGATGGCGGAATTACAGCGGAAACGGCGCCGCTTGTGACCTCTGCCGGCGCTGATGTGCTGGTAGCTGGCAGTGCCGTATATGGAGCCAGCGACCGGGCTGCTGCTATTCGCAGAATTCGGGAAAGTGTACAAGGCTGATCAGGCCTGACTTTGAACTGAAAATGCATAGGTCACTGGATGGCCGCATAAATATGGTTACATGAGCTGGGTTCTCATGTAGCCTTTTTTGTTGTGGTTCACATCCGCATCGGCGGAGCATAACATAACAATGGGATATGAGAATCATGGGGAGGGTGAGACATGAAATTCTACACGTTCAAGCTGCCGAAGTTTTTGGGAGGTTTCGTAAAGGCCATATTAAACACATTTCATAAGGGCTGACAGCTTGGATCGGCGAGACATACCTCCGCACGGGACGGCAGCACGGGGGAAGCAGCATGGATAGCAATGAAGCGGATGGCCAAGTATGACCTTGGCTGCCTGGCCCGTGTTACGACCGAGTCAGATCATTATACAGACACAAAAAAAGCACCTGCTGCATGAAAGGGTGCTTTTTGATTACGGATGAAATTGTATGTACAACGCAAGAAAAACTTCCTTGCCCCGTCACAGCATCTGCAAGCGAAAGGTGAAAGAAGTTTTCCTTAAACAATTATACGCGAGTTACTTTACCGGATTTCAGAGCACGAGTGCTCACGTATACGCGTTTTGGCTTGCCGTCTACGAGAATACGAACCTTCTGAACGTTGACACCCCAAGAACGTTTGTTGTGGTTGTTGGCGTGAGAAACGTGGTTGCCGCTGCTTGGTTTCTTACCAGTTACATAGCATTTGCGAGACATAGATTACACCTCCTTGTTTCATAACCCTGTATAAAACAATACTTAAATATAATATCACAGTAAAAAATGCGGCGTCAACTATCCTAAAAACATTTATTTATCATGGCTCTTATAGTACAATGTTGTTTAGTCCATAATAGTTTGGAATGGTATCTTATGGATTGATTTTACATGCAGGGTTATGCATGGATATGAGCCTTAACCGCCATCGTTTGTCTGGCGGCTTGCTGCCTTTGGAGTTTTCTGACAGCGTTGTCTCTGACAAAGGCTGGAGCACAGGCAGCGCGAAGAGGGCGCTCACGAAATAATAATGAAATTACACTTACAATTGAAGCGTTTTTTGTATGATGCCAGGAAGGGGAATTCTCATTGAGCAAGCGTTCTTTGAATGGAACAGAATTTACCGCGATGGTGCTCGCCGGAGCGGAACAGCTCCAGCTGCATGCGGAGCATGTTAACGCCCTGAACGTGTTTCCGGTGCCAGACGGTGATACGGGAACCAATATGAACTTAACGATGACGGCCGGCGTCAATGAGCTGAAGCAGAAATATTCGGCGTCGATTGGTCAGAGTGCAGGCGTCCTTTCCAAGGGCCTGCTCATGGGTGCACGCGGCAACTCCGGGGTGATCCTGTCCCAGCTGTTCCGCGGCTTCAGCCGCTATGCCGCCCCGTTTGATGAGCTGAACAGCACCCAGTTTGCAGCTGCGCTGCAAACCGGTGTAGAGGCTGCTTACAAGGCTGTTGTCAAGCCGGTAGAGGGCACGATTCTCACCGTGGCGAAGGAAGCGGCCAAGCATGCCGTTTATTTCTCACGCCGCAGCAGTGATATTATTGAGGTGATGGAGCAGGTGCTTGCCAAGGCGAAGGAAGCGCTCGCCCAGACACCGGAGCTGCTGCCCGTATTGAAGCAGGTTGGCGTTGTGGACTCTGGCGGTCAGGGCCTCGTGTACATCTACGAGGGCTTCTTGAAGGCCTTGAATGAAGGGGCGTCGGCGGAGGCGAAGACACCAGGCTCAGAGCCGGTTATGCCCAAAATTTCAGCCAGCCCGGCGCTGACGTCACAGCCAGCTGTAACTCCTGCGCCTGCCCCTTCGTCAGCGCAGTCCAAAATTTCAACCGAAGACATTGAGTTTCTGTACGATATGGAATTTTTCATTAACCGTCAGCTCGGCGGAGCTCCGGCTGCAGAATTCCATGAGGACCGATTCCGGCAGTCACTGGCCGTCAACGGAGATTCGATTATTGTCATTGCAGATGACGAGACGATTAAAGTGCATGTGCACTCCAAAGCGCCCGGTGAGGTGCTGAACCTTGCGCTGCGTTACGGAGAAATCACACAGATTCATATTCTGAATATGCGGGAGCAGCACCGCGATCTCTTGACTACAGGCATGGATATTGCGCCGATGCCAGAGCTGTTCGCGGATATTCCGGCCGAGAAGAAATCACCAGAGGATCCGGCAGCCCCGCCGGCAGACGAGCTTGCGCCTTTCGGATTTATCGCCGTATCCTCAGGCGAAGGAATATCGAGCATTTTCAAGAGCCTTGGTGTGGATGTCGTGCTGTCCGGCGGACAGACGATGAATCCGAGCACAGAGGATTTCGTCAATGCCATTGCCACCATTTCGGCACAGCATATCTTTATTCTGCCGAACAATTCTAACATTGTGCTGGCTGCCCAGCAGGCACGGGAGCTGCTGGAGGGTGAGCGCAGCGTCACTGTCATTCCGAGCAAGACGATTCCGCAGGGGATTGCGGCTGCTTTTGAATTCCAGGAAGAAGAGAGCACCGAAAGTAATACGGAGAGCATGCTGGAGGCGGTATCGCGCGTCCAATCCGGACAAGTTACTTATGCGGTGCGGGATACAACGATTGACGAGCTGGAGATCAAGGCTGGTGAATATATCGGCATCCAGAACTCCAAGATTGTTGCTGCCGCTGCAGACCTGAAGACGGCCTGTCAGCAGCTGCTTGGCAAGATGCTTCAATCCGGAGACGAGATCATTACCCTGCTGACTGGTGAGGACGCAACAGAGGAGATTACTGAAGGCATTGCCCGCTGGCTCGAAGAGGAGTATCCGGATGCTGAGGTTGAGATCCACTACGGTGGACAGCCCATTTATGCATATTTGTTCTCTGTGGAAGCGTAACGGTTTCGTTACGGTTCTAGAGCAGAGGATCATTTTCGGGAGGGGTTTTACATGAGTAGAACCGTGATTGTCACGGACAGCACCTCGGATATACCCGCAGCACTGATTGAGCAGCATGGCATTGTCGTCGTTCCGCTGAGGGTATTGTTTGGAAATGAATCCTATTCGGACGGAACAGAAATTACGGCATCCCAGTTCTACAAGAGGTTGGTAGAATCCCCGCAGCTGCCGACAACGTCACAGCCGTCACCGGCGGATTTTGTAGCGGCGTATGAGCGTATTTTTGAGCAGCACCCTGGCTGCTATATCCTGTCCATGCATCTGTCCTCGGCGCTTAGCGGTACCTATCAGGCAGCCCGCCTTGCCACAGATCTCATGGAAGGCGATCATGAGGAACGAGTTCAGGTATGGGATTCGAAATCTGCTTCATACGGCTTTGGTATGTTCGTTGTGCATGCCGCGAAGCTGGCCGCGGAAGGAAAGTCTCTGGAGGAGATTGTAGCTTCCACGGAGGAGCTGCGGAGCAAGCGGGCATTGTACTTCCTGGTGGATACACTGGAATATTTGCAAAAAGGCGGCCGGATCGGCAAAGCCTCGGCAGTGGTAGGGACCTTGCTGAATATCAAGCCGATTCTATCTATTGATGCGGAGGGTGTTATTTACTCTGTTGACAAGGTAAGAGGACGCAAAAAAGCAACGGCGCGGATGATCCAGCTGTTTCAGCAGGATTTATCCGGTGTTACAAAGATTAAGGTAGCGGTGGGGACCACGGCAGATCCTGCTTCGGTTCAGGACTTTCTGGAGCAGCTCTCATCTGTGTTCACGATTGAGGAGACGTTGTTCTCTGATATTGGAGCGGTTGTCGGCACGCATGTCGGTCCCGGAACCATCGCCGCGTATATCTGGCCGGCTTGATTGGGGGAAAAGGATGAGTCTCGATCTGGACCAAATATCCGTGAGAAAGATCAACGGCGTGAGCGCCCTGAAGGAAGGGGAGCTTCACGCCTTTGGCGTCTCTACGGTCAAAGAATTGCTGGAATATTATCCATTCCGGTATGAGGATTACCGGCTTCGTTCACTGAGCGAGGTCAAGGATGGAGAGCGGGTAACGATACAGGCGAAAATTGCCGGTGCTCCTGTTCTTCAAAGGTATGGCGGCAAATCGCGTCTCACCTGCAAAATGCTGGCAGAGAACTGGATGTTCAGCGCAACGTGGTTTAACCGGCATTTTCTGAAGGAGCAGCTGACCGCAGGCCGTGAAATTGTATTGACCGGCAAGTGGGATCAGCGGCGGCTTCAGCTGACGGTGTCGGAATCGGATTTCCCGGACAAAGGCATCAGCCGCAGCGGTACGCTGCAGCCCGTGTATTCTATCGGCGGCAAAATTACGCAAGCCTGGATCCGCAAAACGATGAATCAAGCGCTGCAGCAGTACGGGGAGATGATCCCGGAAATCCTGCCGCCTCATCTGATTCAGAAATACCGCCTGATGCCGCGCAAGCAGGCAATCGCCGGGATTCATCAGCCCTCGGATACGGGCGAAGGGCAGCAGGCCCGGCGCCGAATGGTCTATGAGGAGCTGTTTTTGTTTCAGCTGAAGATGCAGGCCTACCGTGCCCTCAATCATGGCAAAATGGATGGCGTCGTACACACAGCCGATAATACTACGATTCGCGAATTCGTTCGCAGTCTGCCGTTTGAATTGACAGATGCGCAGAAGAAGGTTGAGCTTGAAATTCTGCATGACATGCGCTCGCCTTATTGCATGAATCGTCTGCTGCAAGGGGATGTCGGCTCTGGCAAAACCGTTGTCGCGGCGATTGCTCTCTATACCACGGTTCGTTCCGGCAATCAGGGGGCACTGATGGTGCCGACTGAAATATTGGCAGAACAGCATATGCGCTCGCTTCAGCGTATGTTCCAGCCGTTTGGTGTGACGGTGGCTCTGTTAACCGGCAGTGTGACCGGCAAGAAGCGGAAGGATGTACTGGCATCCCTTCAGATGGGACTCACAGATATTGTTGTCGGCACCCATGCACTGATTCAGGAGGAGGTATTCTTCCGGCAGCTGGGCCTGGTCGTTACTGACGAGCAGCATCGCTTCGGGGTTAACCAGAGAAGTGTGCTGCGCCGCAAAGGCTACAATCCGGATGTACTGACGATGACCGCGACGCCGATTCCGCGCACGATGGCTATTACTGCCTTCGGGGATATGGATGTCTCTACGCTGTCAGAGCGGCCCAAGGGCAGAATTCCGATTACGACGCACTGGGTCAAGCATGACATGATGGACCGGGTGCTTGGATTTATTCGCCGGGAAGTGGACCAGGGGCGTCAGGCATATCTGATCTGTCCGCTGATTGAGGAATCCGACAAGCTGGATGTGCAGAATGCTATTGATCTGCATGTGCAGATGCAGCAAGCTTTTCCCCAGTTTAAGGTAGGGCTGCTGCACGGAAGAATGACCTCGGGAGAAAAGGATGAGGTCATGCGGGATTTCTACAGCAATGATCTGCAGCTGCTCATCTCGACTACCGTTGTCGAGGTGGGCGTCGACGTGCCCAATGCGACGTTAATGGTCATCATGGATGCGGATCGTTTCGGATTGTCTCAGCTGCATCAGCTCCGCGGCCGGGTGGGCCGGGGTGCTCATGCATCGTTCTGTATCCTGGTAGCAGACCCCAAGAGTGAGGTCGGACGGGAGCGAATGGAGGTCATGACCGACACGGAGGATGGCTTTGAGGTCGCACGTCGGGATCTGGACCTTCGGGGTCCTGGCGATTTCTTCGGCACGAAGCAGAGCGGCCTGCCGGAATTCCGGCTTGCCGATATGGTAGCCGACTATGAGGTGGTCGAACAGGCCAGGGAGGATGCCGCTGCGCTGGTCAGCGATGCTTCCTTCTGGACATCCCCCTCGTATTCACTGCTTCGGGAGCATCTTCGGAAGGAGCAGGTGTTCCAAGGGGATCTGATCGACTAAGGTTGTGCGCACAATGGACGAGCTCTTGTCATATACTCATCTTGATTGGGAAAATACGGGAGGTGCAAGCTGTGAGTTACCAGCAATTCGGTATTCATCCCCAGCTCGTGGAACGGGTCAAGCAGAAGATGAAGAACCCGCCCGTCAAGGAACGAGTTAAGGGCATCGTAAACCCTCTGACCAAGCAGGATTTGCAGAACAGTGCGAAGGTTCAGCAGGTTGTCCGTCAATGCTCGGCCATTCTCGGCGAGAATCTGACGTCAGTTCAGGAGCAGCAGATTGTACAGTTTGTGCTGGCTCAGCGGATTGACCCCAAGAACACCTTTCATTTGATTAAGCTGTGGGGCATGTTCCGCTAGGCTTGTCTTGGGAGGGCCTAAAGACGGCAGGCATTGAACAAAGCTCTGGCTCCCTTGCGGATGCCAGAGCTTTGTTATTCCTCCGCCAGAGGCTGAATGCACGCCGGGCTATTGTTGCGTACTGCATTCACAGCTGTGCTGACACGAACGGCCTGCAGATCCTCATGGGTGTAAGGGGTACACAGCAGCTTCAGCTCCTCGGCTGAAGCAGAGCGGTCCAGCCAACGTTCCTCGTGCTCACGCTGAAGAATGACAGGCATCCGGTCATGAATGGACTCCATCAGAGCATTGGGAGAGGTCGTGATCACGGTGCAGGAGCTGATCTTGCTGCCGTCTGGAGCGGTCCAGATGTCATACAGACCGGCAATGCTGAAGAGTGAGTGGTCTTTTTTGCCAATCCGGTAGGGCAGTTTCTGCTTATCCTGTTGCTTCCACTCGTAAAAGCTGTCCGCAGGAATCAGGCATCGCTTTCTCTGAAAGGGAAGCTTGTAAGCCGGTTTGACGTCCACAGTCTCGCTTCGCGCATTGATCATCCGGGCTGCACCGGAGCTGTCCTTGGCCCAGGAAGGAACCAATCCCCAGCGCAGCTGGCCGATCCGGCGCCGTTGTCCGTCATGGATGACGGCTGCCACCATTTGGGTCGGGGCAATATTGTACTGCGGAATATGAAAGGCTGGCTGTGTTTGCTCGCCGATCATATAGTAATCCAGAAGCTCTTCCCATGATGCCGTAAGTGTAAATCGACCGCACATGCATGTACACTCCTTTCCGGGATACGATATATAGAGAAGTATACATGGATTTGTGTCTTGGCGAAAATAGGGATGTCACCTATAATGATTAGGTGTGTTTTTTACAGATATGATGACAACAAGAGAACGGGGGCAATCCAGTGTTTGATTTAAAAGCCCAAGGCACCTCGGTCAAGACCGAAGTGGTGGCTGGCGCAACAACCTTCTTTACAATGGCTTATATTATGGTGGTGAATCCGCTCATCCTGTCGGATGCGGGGGTGCCATTTCAGCAGAGCTTCACGGCCACGGTCATCTCGGCGATCATCGGAACCCTGATGATGGGCCTGGTCGCCAAATATCCGATTGCAGTCGCACCAGGTATGGGCTTGAACGCTTATTTTACATATTCGGTCGTACAGGGACACGGGAGCCTGACGTACAGTGAGGCGTTCTCTGCAGTGTTTATTGCAGGCATTCTGTTTCTGCTCTTGTCGTTGACGCCCCTGCGCAGCCGCCTGATTCACATTATTCCTCCCAATCTGAAGCATGCAATCACGGCAGGCATCGGATTGTTCATCGCTTTTATCGGCCTGCGGATGAGCGGCGTAATTACAGCCCACCCGGAGAATCTGGTGGCACTCGGAGATCTTCATCAGCCTTCTGCTGTCCTGGCGCTGACCGGACTCGCGATTACGCTGATTCTCTTGGCCCGCAACGTGAAAGGGGCGCTGTTCATCGGCATGATCCTGACCGGTGTTATTGCCTATTTTGCCGGGATGCTGAAATTTGACGGTGTCCTGTCCGTTCCTTCGCTTCCGGAAGGACTGCTCGTGTGGAATCCGATCGCCGCGGCAGGGGATGTGATCACGCACAGCCTGTATGCTGTGGTCTTCTCGTTCCTGCTGGTAACGCTGTTTGATACGACCGGAACGGTTGTCGGTGTAGCCCAGCAAGCCGGGCTGATGAAGGATAACAAGCTGCCCCGTGCAGAACGTGCTATGCTCGCAGATTCCGTGGCCACGGTGGCCGGCTCCATGGTAGGTACGAGTCCGACGACGGCCTACATTGAATCTGCCGCAGGAGTAGGCGCTGGCGGACGAACCGGCCTGACTGCTGTCGTGGTGGCAGCGCTGTTCGGAGTTGCGGCATTCTTCGGTCCGGTAATCGGAGCGGTGTCCGGTCTGTCGGCGATCACGGCCCCTTCCCTGATTATCGTGGGCTGCCTGATGGTGGGGAATGTAAGCAGTATTCACTGGAAGGAATTCGATGAAGCTTTTCCTGCGTTCATTGTCATTCTGACAATGCCGCTGACCTCAAGTATTGCGACCGGTATTGCGCTCGGCTTCATTTCCTATCCGCTAATGAAGCTTGTGAGCGGCAAAGCGAAGGCGGTTCATCCGCTGCTGTATATTTTTGCTGTATTATTCGTGCTGCAGCTGCTGTTCGTGCCGCATTAAGTCTAAGCCTTCCACTGGCACAAGGGGCCGCTTTCCCGGATCTTCAGATCCAGGAGAGCCGCCCCTTGTGTGCTAGTAGCTGCTATTCCATCTGCTGCCGGGGCTGGCTAAAGTCTGAAACGGTCACGGGACCAGCCCCTCAATGTCTTCGGCAGGACTGACAATGGCTGCCTCGACAATGTCTGCCAGGGTAATCCACATATGCTGGATGCGCAGCCGCTGCAGCTGAGCATCAATACGGGAGATGCTGCCCTCCACCTGTTGATTGCCATATTCTCCGTATACTTGGATCTGTACGGTCGCACCGCTGTGGTAGGCTTGACTCAGCTTCTCCGCAATGCGCTCGGTCTCCTGTTCGTCAAGGATCGGGCGGGTCTGCCGCTGCTTCTGCTCCTGCTTGGATAAAATGGCATCCCGATGCTCGAACAGCATCATCCGGCTGGATTGCCACAATCCGTTGCCTTCGAGCTTCTTCATTTGTAATGTCCTCCAATCTTGGCGTTTAGAAATTTAAGCTGACTGGTGTTTCTCAGGGAAGACCCAAAGTACACCGAGGCAGGCCCGAACAAATGGCGGATCCCGTCCATCGTCAGCTCCAGATGCCTCAGTCTGTCGCGGTTGCCGAACAGGGAGGGCTGGTATACTTCATCGCTTTGGAGCTCTCCGAGGGAAATCCAGATTTTTCGAACGGGTCCGCCGTCCCAGTGGGTATCGAACAGCTTCTTGGCCGCGTCATATACCTCCCGGGAAATTTGGCTCGGCTCCGGCAGCTTCAGCTGCCGGGAAAAGCCGACAGGGCGGTCAAAATCCGCACCCTGCGCGCCGGCATGCACCACGGTTCCCATATAGCCCTTGGCCCGGGCGCGTTCACAAATCAGCATGGACAGCTCGTTCAGCACCACGTCAATATCTTCCCGGGCATGGTAATCCACCGGAAGCGTGGTCTGCCGCCCGATACCCTTTTGTCCGTCAAAAGCGTCCGGGGTGACAGGGGAGTCGTCCATGCCGTTTGCGGTCCGCCACAGCACCTCACACCAGATATCGCAGTTTTTTTTCATATGGCGCTTCATTTTCCGCTTGAGCTCACCCAGAGGCGTCTGTGCCAGCTCCCCGATGGTATGGATTCCAAGGCGGGCCAGATGGCGCATCGTGCGGGAGCCGATGCCGAACATACTGTTCACGGGACGAGCCCAGAGGGCATCCAGATGCTGCTCATCCAGCTCATAAATGCCGGACTCATTCTTCTTCGCGAAGTTGTCGCAGGCCATCTTGGCCAGGATCTTGTTGCGTCCAATGCCAATGCGGGTATAAATACCGGTTTCTTCCCGGACGCGCATCTGGATATGGCGTGCCAGCTCCGCAGGCGTGCAGTTAAAGTGTGAGAGGCTTGCTGTCACATCGACAAACTGCTCGTCAATGCTGAACGGCTCCACCAGATCCGAGTAGGATTCCAGGATGCTCATAATGGCGAGCGACACGCGGATATAGGCGCTCATGCGCGGCCGGGTGACAATGACCTCCGGGCATTTCTGCTGAGCCTGCCACAGCGGCTCGGCAGTCGTTACGCCATAAGCCTTCGCAAGGGGGCAGGCGGCCAGAATGATGCCGCTGCGCCGGGAGGGATCGCCGGAGACGACCAGCGGCTTGGTGCGGTAAGCGGGATGGGAGGCCTTCTCCACAGAAGCATAAAAGGATTGGCAGTCGGCCAGAAAAATAACACGCTGCTGACGTTTACGCATGTTCTCATTCCTTCCCTTCCTTCAGACTCTTATGTAAAGGATCAGCGATTCGCCGGCATCCTGCCGGCCTTTGTATGTGTGCTCGAGGATCGTTTAATATATTATACACCGAACATACGTTCTTTATTCAAGTGGTAAATATAGTTCTGTTAGGTCTGTCATTGTCTTTGGAAGAATTTTAAGTTAAGCTATATGAAAAAATTGGTAAGGACTTCAAATGGCTAGCAAACATTACCTTTTGCAATTTTGTGTCAGCACCAAAAGTTTTGACCCTGTAACTAAATATGAGAGAGAGTTTATGGAAATAATTTGAAATTAATTAAGAGAAGATCATAAGGAGGCGACTCATGATGAACCAACAGGCATTAAACAGAGCGAAGATGCCGCAAAGTACTAACCGGATCTTGAACAGCAGGTCCATACACCACTCAAACAAACGGTTGAGCGAATTAGTCAAGCCAGGCATGCACATACTGGACGTTGGTTGCGGAAGCGGAGCGATAACCTACGGCATTGCAGAACTGGTTGGCCCTGGCGGCAAAGTCGTTGGTATAGACAGCAGCGAAGCATTAATTATAGAAGCAAAGGAACGGTACCGGCATATTCCGCAGCTGTCGTTTGAGGTGAGGGATATATATCAGATGGGTTATGAGGCAGCCTTCGATGTTGTTAATGCCTCCCGTGTACTTCAATGGCTGGATCAGCCCGAGTTAGCGCTACAGCGAATGATTCGGGCAGTAAAGCTGGGAGGAAAGGTGTTGGTGCTTGATTATAATCATGAAAAGCTCCGCACAGAACCGGAGTTTCCTGCATCCATGGTGCATTTCTATCGCAGGTTTTTAGATTGGCGGAGCGATGTTGGAATGGACAATGCCATTGCAGATCAGCTGGAAGTTTATTTTAAGCAAAATGCATTAACTCAGGTGAGCGTAACGAATCAATCGGAAAAAAGCGTTAGAGGATGGGAAGGTTTTGAAACCGCAGCGGGAATTTGGGCGGAGGTTGCTGCGAGCCGGGGGCATCAGCTAGTAGAGGATCGATATTTAACAGAGGCAGAACGCTCGGCAGCGGAGCAAGATTACCGGGAATGGGTCCGCGAGCTGGCGATGGAGCATGAAATGTATTTACTCGCTGTTGAAGGGGTTAGAGCTGTTGGAGGGCTTTCTATCGAAGAGGGTTGATCTTCATTTTTACCACCTTACGCTCGCGGCGTGTTTTTCTAAACGTACGGAGGAGCGGACGAGGAAACAAAGCTTCATTATTCAGCAGATGTTGTCGGGTAGTTGAACAAAGGATTGGTTCCTTAGATGACTTGATAAATTCAATCTGTCTTGGATGAAATCCAATATAGAGATCAAAATTGTTTGCGAGGGAGTAGAATAGTGTGAGAAGAACATTTGGCTTTTCTTTACTGAATTTAAAAATGTTGCTTTTTGAAAAGGTGGCGTTTGTGTGGACGGTGATTTTCCCTCTTTTTATAGCATTAGTTATGCAAAGGGGAGTATTGGATTCTACAAGCAGTAATTTGGATATGTTGAAATATATGTTTTGGTTTTGGGCATTTATTATCATTAGTACGTTTTTAAATGGAATTGGATTACAATCAGCAAGGCTTAAAGAAAGTGGTTTATTGAAGACGTATACTTTAATAGCAGGCAGTAAATACCCTATCATTTTCGGGATAGTCCTGACACAAGTGGCTTTTGCTATTTTAAGTTTAGTGATTTTCACAACGATCCTGACCCTTATTTATGATATCTTCTCATTTAAATTATTGATATTAATGCTGATTACAGTCTTTATATCCATGCCTTTAGCATTTGCTGCGTTTGGTATAGCGCTTTTACCTGTTCAGGTGTCCAGCGTTTCTACCCTATTAAATATTCTCATGTATCCAGTTTTTTTAATTGCTATTAATGTCGATCTGAAACATATCGGGTTTTTAGAGTTTTTCAATCCATTCACATTTATTTATGAAATCTCGTTAAATATGGGTGTGTTATTTGGATGGTTCCAGCATGAAGTTTTATATGTCCCACTATCTATCTCATTTTTATTTTTTGGTATCGTAGGTTACATATCTTCAAAAAAATTAAATTTAATATCCGTTCTACAAAGATAGAATCCATCGAAAGGAGGAGATGTCATGAATATTAAAAATCTAAAATTTAAATATCCAAGAGCAAAAGATTTTGTGTTACAGGGTGTGTCTTTTTCATTGCATACAAATAAATTAAACGCAATCGTTGGAGTAAATGGTTCGGGTAAAACTACGATGTTTGATTGTATAACAAGTGTGCTCAACCCTGCAGCTGGAGAGATAAATCTACCTCATATGCAAGATATTCTATATGTGACCCAGAGTCTCTTTTTTTCGCCTGTCATTAAAGGAAAAGATTTTGCGAATTTTGTTAGGCGAATTGATGATAAACCAATAGAAAAAGAATTGGGTTACTACACAAAAAAAATGTCACAACGTGAAAAGGAATTATTTGAGCATTTGTGGGAGTTAAGAATTGGAAAGATGTCTATCGGTGAGAGAAAGTGGTTTTTTATCCATATTTTAATAATGATAGACCGTTCATTGTATATTTTTGACGAGCCTACAAGCGGTGTAGATCCCGCATCCAGAAAAAGGATATATGAATTAATTGGAAGCCTTATAAAAGAGGGGAAGACTTGTATTGTATCTACACATCAGCTTCAAGATTTAATGTACTTGGATTCTCATCTAATCATCCTTAACAAAGGAAGAATAACTTATGAGGGAGACTTCAAAGAGTGGTTACATATAAATAACACAGATAATCCAGATGAAGCTTTTGAAAATATGTTAATTTCAAACATGTAGGATTTCAAGGGTCTGTCAATATGTTTGTGTAAACTCCAAATCAAGAGTACCCCCTGTTAAGAGAAGGTGGCTCTTTAAGGCAAGTGCTGGCCAATCCGTTCAGGATAAAACACGGATCGTTGAAGCAGGATCTGGCCCCAGTTTTGGACACGACCTGTCCACTTGCGAGTAACATCGACCGTCACTAAATAGAGCATTTTGAGAAGAGATTCATCCGTAGGGAAGATGCTTTTCCCTTTCGTCACTTTACGGAGTTGGCGGTGGTAGCTCTCAATCATATTGGTCGTATAAATAAGCTTGCGAAGCTCAGGCGGGTACTTAAAGAACGTGGCAAGTTCTTCCCAATTGTTGCGCCAGGAACGGACAATGAGTGGATATTTGGCGCCCCAGATCTCCTCAAACCGATCCAATTCTAGCAGAGCCAACCCCTCTGTTGTGGCCTTGTAGATGGGCTTTAAATCCGAGGTCACCTTCTTGAGATCTTTGTAGGATACATAACGGTTGGAGTTGCGGATTGGGTGGATGATACATTTTTGGATTTCCGTACTGGGATAGCATGCTGAAATCGCTTGTGAGAAGCCCGTAAGGTTATCTACACAAGTAATGAGAATGTCCTGAACACCGCGATTCTTCAATTCATTGAGCACACTGAGCCAGAACTTTGCAGACTCATTCTCACCAATCCACATGCCAAGGACGTCTTTGTTTCCATCCAAATCAATGCCAATGACCATGTAAGCAGCCTTGTTGACAATGCCCCATGAAAATCCCTATATGCAATACTTCATCGGTCTGCCCGGATTCGCGATGAAGCAGCCGTTCCATCATTCCATAATGACGCATTTCCGAAAGCGCTTGACGGAAGTGCTGGCTGAACTGAACGAGCTCGTCGCCTCCACGGGCGCGAAGGAAACAAAAGACGATGATGACAGCAATGACGCAAGCGGCGGTGGTCAAGGAAAAGTAAAGCGCTCGAAGAAGGAAGTCCCTGCCGTTCAAGCCGAACAGCAAACGATGTTTGTGGAGGCGTCGGATGAATCGTCAAAAGCAGGACCACCCCAGACGGCCGCAATGCCAGAGAGTCCTGAAGCGACAACGTCTGTTTCTGAAGCGCATCTGGTATCGACAGCATCAGAAGCGACAGCTTTGCAAAATCAAGGGACCATGCTGGTAGATGCCACTTGCGCGTCAGCGGATGTAGCATATCCCACAGATCTGAACCTGCTGAATGAAGCGCGGGAGAAGCTCGAAGCGATCATCGATACGTTGCATGAACCGTTCATCGGACAAACGGCGAAACCACGTACGTACCGGGAAAAGGCGCGCAAACCATTTCTTGCCGTCTCCAAGCAACGCAGGCCGGGACCGAAAGTGATTCGCAAAGCCATCAGACTTCAGCTCGGTTACGTTGGACGGAACCTTGCCATCATCGCCGAACAAGCCGAGGTGCAGGAGCTCACGCTGCTTAGCCGCAAAGCCTACCGAGACTTGCTGGTCATTCATGAACTTTACTGTCAGCAGTTACACATGTACAATGCACGTTCTCACCAGATGGAAGATCGGATCGTCAGCATTCATCAGCCGCATATCCGGCCGATTGTGCGAGGGAAAGCCAAGGCACGCGTCGAGTTCGGAGCCAAGATCGCAGTAAGCATGACCAAAGGCTATGCGTTCCTGGATCGGCTGTCCTGGGATAACTTCAACGAGAGCACGACGCTTATTGACGTGATCGAGAAGTACCGCAAGCGTATGGGATTCTATCCGGCTGTCGTCCAAGCCGATCAAATCTATCGCACGCGCGAAAACCGGAGCTTCTGCAAGCAACATGGAATCCGACTCCGTGGACCAGCATTGGGGCGCAAGCCGAAAAATGGACCGACAAGCGAAGAAAAGCAAGTTCTCAAACAGGACACCGGCGAACGAAACGCGATTGAAGGCAAGTTTGGAGAAGGCAAGCGCAAGTATGGGCTTGGCTGTATTCGCGCACGCCTTGCAAAGACAAGTGAATCGGTGATTACGCTACAGCTTCCGGTGATGAACTTGGAGCGTAGGCTCCGCGTTCTTTTTTTCCTCATTTTCACGATGCAGTCTCGTGGACGCCTAGCTCTGAAGATTGGATAAAGAATCGTTCAGCAAGCCCTAAGTAGATATGTTTAACATGTAGGCATAGCAATTGGCCTTGTCAGTTAATGATGCCCATGCACTAGGATTGTAAGGATGTTCGTATCCACCAGTGACCATTGTTTCCATTAATTGCAACCCTGTAGACTTTTTCGAATCTTCTTTCGCTGCAGTGGAACTTTGACTGTATTGTGTTTCAGAAATTGGGATTTCATTGATTCCTGTAGTTGATTTATTTGTAAAACCTGGAGGTCTATAATTTACAGTTAACTGTACTTCCTCCGGCAAGCTGTTAAACCATTCTAGCCATTTTTTTGGATCGGGGTTAAAAGATGCTAAAGGGTCATTCGTTAATTCTAATTGATTGCTTGAAACACTTTGTGTGTTACTTTCGTTTGTATCATTGCTTGCAAGTACAGGTGTTGTAAGCAAAAAGACCATTATTACCATTGTGAAAAAAGACAACAATTTTTTCATTCTGAATCCTCCTAATGATTTATAAAAACCCAGATCCCCTTTTACCTCCTTAAATTCTATTTTTTGTAATTTTATATACATATATTACTATTATCTCTACAAAATTACCACAATAAATTAATAAATATCCTAATATATATTAAATAATAATAGAATTTAATGATTAATTAATATTAGTATTAATTACTAAATTATGGTATCATATACTTCCCCGATTTTTATATAAAATTCGAAAAAGAGGTGTATTGATGTTTAAAAACTTTAAGTTTTCAATCACATTATTTTTTGTTCTAATTATTTGTTCAGCATGCCAGAATGTGAAAGATGCAGAAACAAATGGAACTATTCCATTAGATGAATGGAGTAGCTTATCGGAAAAGGGCGTGGCATTGAATTGGGATGATTTAAAGAAATATTCTTTTGAGGATATCGGATCAGGCATATATATAAGAAAGTATAAAATTGAAGGAGGCCACCAGTTATTTATTACTGGAAAGAGTCTTAATGATCCCCCTGACAAGATTTATATTGTTAATGAAAACGGCAAAGAGGTATATCTTACACAAGATAACTTAAGCGAATTCTACAAATTAAGGTAAAAACAAAACATAATAATTCAAGCGACAAGAACATGTTCCGGTTAAATTAAATGTATTGTAAAAGTGAACATGATGTACCAGGCGCAATTTCGAGAATTGAGAAGAGAAGAAGAGGAAGGTAGAGAAGATGAAGCCGCGATTGCGGCTTGTTGTCGGGGGACAAGAACTTGGTCCCTTTGAAAGTCGCTATTAGCGGCTTTTTTTTGTTTTACCCATACAAGATCTTGTCCCGAGCCATGGACGAGATCTCGTACCGATTGCCGCAAAGGGTCATCTGTTGAAGATGATAATTTCCAAAAAAGACATAACTTTTTTTCTGAAATACGTTGTAATTAATGTAAGAGAGTAAAGGGGGGCTCAAGGTGGAGATCCTGATGCAGATAAAACTGGAGGTTATCCAACAAGTGTGCTCAACCCTGCAGCTGGAGAGATAAATCTACCTCATACGAGGTCGCCCATCCAGTTTGTGAAGTCTATGCGTCTAAACCATGCGGCTATGAAGATGGCTGGAGGGATGAATGTCAACGATGCTGCTATGGAGGTAGGGTATGTCAGTTCCTCGCAGTTTAGCCGGGAATTCAAGCGCATGTATGGCCAGTCTCCTAAACAGTGGAGTCACTCCAAACAGCTCCCTTCGGAAATGATGAGACGGACGGCTCATTTTTTTGACCAGCTTCAGCGATCGTCCTGGTAAACTTCAATCCATCCAGCCACAAAAAACCAAACTTCCCTAGAGGAGCAGTGTTATACATATATAAGCTTTGAAAAAGGGGAATGGGAGGCAGGACGATGGAGCACAAAAGCAGCTCGAGAGTTTTAAAAGGGATTTTATTGTGTCTGATTGTGATTGCATTTAAGCCGTACCCGTCAGCTCCGAGTCATTCGAATTATACGGTTCAGGGGCATGAGGGAAGTGAGGCCGTCGTGCAGCTGGCTGAGAACAGAATCGCTGTGGTGGATACAAGCCTGAATTCCGGCTTAAAAGGCGAAATTATGGTTTTTGAGTTTGATGAGGATTTAAAGTCCTTTGAGCCTATTGGAAGATATAATTATATGGACTATTTGTGGAATCCTGATAAATACAACTTTTAATAGTCTATGAAATGGATGGGGCTATATAATGAGGGAGAGAAATGTTTAAATGTGACGCAATCATCGACAGCAGCTAAAGGAGGCAGCTATGACTTTAAAAACAGCAATCATTGGTACCGGCTGGTTTAGTAAAACACACGGAGATATTTTGACCCGGATGGACGGGGTGGAGGTAGCGGCGTTCGTAGGCACCAGTATGGAGAAAGCGGAGAAAGCCGCCGGCCGATATGCATCCGCCGCAGCTTATGATCATGTAGAGCAGATGCTCGATGCTGTAAAGCCGGATGCCGTATATATTTGTGTGCCGCCGTTTGCCCATGGGGACATTGAGCATCAGCTCATCCGCCGTGGTATTCCGTTCCTGGTTGAGAAGCCGCTCGCTGCAGAGCTGGAAACGCCGCGCCAGATTGCGCACGAGGTAAGCCAGACAGGATTAATCACTTCTGTGGGATATCATTTCCGGTACACGGATGCAGCAGCACGGGCAGCGGAGCTGCTTCGGCACCGGAAAGCCGGCATGGCGCTGGGCTACTGGATGGGCGATATGCCGCAGGTATATTGGTGGAGAAAGCAGGATGGCTCGGGAGGACAGTTCATAGAGCAGACGACACATATTGTGGATCTGCTGCGCTGCCTCATGGGAGAGGTGGACGAAGTGTATGCTGCGTTTGCCCAGCGGGCGATACAGGAGCAGTATGAGGATGTAACGGTGCATGATGTAGGCACTGTAACCATGAAGCTGCGCAGCGGCGCGGTTGCGACAATCTCCAACACCTGTATCCTGCCGGAGACAGAGCGTGTGGGCCTGACGATCTATACGGAGCAGGGCAGCCTGGAGCTGCAGCACAATCAGCTTCGAGTGCGAGAGCTGGGAGAGTGGGTGGAGTATCCTAACACAGGCAATCCGTACGAACGTGAGAATGATGCCTTTATTCATGCCGTACGAACAGGCGATGCTTCGCGGATCTTGTCTTCGTATGAAGACGCCTTGAAAACCATGGCCATCACCGATGCGGCTCTACGCTCGGCTCACACCGGCAATTCGATAAAGCTATAACCTGCAGCGCAGCTTCCTTCGGGAAGGCTGCGCTATGTTGGTTTATTGAGCCTTTCAGCAGCAGGTGTGTTGTGTACAGGTTCGCGGGAGTCCTCCTCCAAATTGATGAGGAGCACTCCTGCCAGGCGCCGTTCGAGATCGGCCTTGACGAAGTCCCACTGCAGCTCCATCTGATGACGGTATCCCCGGCAAAGATAAGAAACGTGAAGGGAGTGCTCCCGCCGTCGAGTGTGAATAATTGCAATGCTGCGGGAGCGGCTCTCGTGCTTGAGCAGGCTCAAGCGTGTCATGATCGAGCTCTGAATCTCCTTCACGCGCTGCACGTACAGCTTGGTCAGGCCAGAGCCCTCCATGCCGGCAAGATCCCGTTCCAGAACGTCCAGCAAGACAGGCAAGACAGCAGATTCCTTGACCAGCAGCAGCTCTTCCTGCGTCTGCAGCGGTGACTGCTTCATCTCCTTATCCCCTCCTGTCCGTTCTGCACGATTTGTACATATTATATACCGAACATAGGTTCTCTATGCAAGTGGGAATTCTGCCTAATCACAGCCTAATGATGATGGCCGCCAGCAGAGTTTTCTATTACGGGGGCGGCAGTATCCTGCTCCAGCTGAATCAGCCGGGTGACTGCGGCTTCCCCGATCGCAAAGCGCTGCGTCAGGGTAGACTCCAGCGAACCGGAGGATATTCGGGAGCGTACCTGATACAAGCCATCACGGTCCGGATTAAAGGAAACGGTATATCGTCCGGCATCGGCGGAAACTGCTGGAATGGAAAGGATCGAGTCCGGCTCGTCCTCTAGCCAGAACTCAAAGGTGACCAGAGCACCTGGCAGGGGGGCGCCCCCGGCTTCAACCTTTACTTCAAAAGAATGGTCCTGGCCCTGAACCAGCTCCGCCGGCAGCTGCAGGTCTGCATTGAGATGTGGAAGCAGGCCGCCCGCACCCGCAGAGGGGCTGACGGTGCATCCGCTTAGCAGCAGGATAAGCAGCAAGGGAAGCGCAGCGGTCTTGAACCACAGCGAGGGATGAGGCAATAATGACAATTTCATAGAAATCTCCTTTTTAAGTTATTCGTTTAAGCTGAGAACCAGTGCTTTAATGAAGGAATGCGCCGAATGATGAGCAGATCCAGAAGCAGGACGATGATCAGAGAAAGTCCGACGAGCGGCATCAGGAGGCCCAGAAGCATCATGATCAGCAGCAGGACCCGGGTTGTTCGGCGGTCCTCCGGCCTGCCCGGTGCCCCAAGCCTGCCCTGCGGCTTGCGTTTACGCCACATGACGTAAGAGCTGACAGCAATCAGTACAATTCCGATGCAGGTTATAAGGCCGAGCAGCTGGTTCACCCAGCCGAACAACCGGCCCTCATGCAAGGCGATGCCGAGCGTAATGGCCTTGCCCAGAATTCCGTAATCCGCAAACCGAACATCCGTCAGCACCGCACCACTGTATTGATCTATATGCAGGGTGGCATTATGCACGGGCCTGGTGTGGGCAGAGGATATCGTATAGACACCAGTCTCGCCTTGAGGGAGAGAAATCGTATACGGCAGCTCGATACGCTGCTTGTCTGCGATGTCACGCACCTCCTGTAACGCCAGCGGAAGGTAGCGGCCCGCCGCTGATGCAGGAACGGGCAAGTTCTCTGTGGCCCAGGGAACATGCTCGGCAATCTCTTTTGTAACTGTGACCGATTCCGGCTTCCCCATAAAGCTGAAGGCATAGGGAGGATAGCTGGTATGAGTCGCATTCGCAAGCTTGCTGATTTGACCGCCCAGCACGCCGGACCAGGGAAGGCCGGTTGCTATCAGGATCAGCATACATATCGAGAGCCAAAAGGCGGGCACAGCGTGAAGATCACGCCAAAACCTGCGGCTTCCCGGCTTGCTCAGTCTCGGAAGAAGGGTGCCCCACACGGCTGATTTGCTTCGCGGCCACCATAAATACAAACCGGTAATGACCAGGATTACGGCCCAGCAGGCGGCGAGCTCGACCAGCCGGTTTGCCCAGGTGCCGCCGATGAGAAGCTGGCTGTGCAGTTTTTTGAAGTAGCTGGTGAAGGTCTTGTCATTGTCCAGAATGCCGGTAATCTCGGCTGTGTATGGATTGGCATACATCGTGGACATCGTACCGCTGCGGATTGCGCTCATCTTGACAGCGGCTTTGCTGTCATCAGAAAAGGTGAACGAGGTTATGGCGGTGCCGGGATACTCCCGCTTCACGTAGTCCAGCAGCTCATCCGCAGAAAGCCTTGGGGACGCAGGCTGCTGAATCTGAAGCAGGTCCCTGTATAGATAGCCTTCAATCTGGGGCTTGAACAAGTATACAGCTCCGCTAAATGCGAGAATGACGAGAAACGGAGCGATAAGAATGCCGGCGTAAAAATGCCATCTCCAGACCGCCTGGTACAAATAAGGCGTCCGCTTGGCAGCGGAAGAGGCAACGGTTTTAGAAGCAGGTGAAGAGGAGGAGGACGGGTTGTTATATTCCATTCGTTTCATGGGGTTAGCTCCTTTATAAGTTCGTACACATCGTAGTTACAATGATCCATGATAAGGGAGCTCTTGAAAGGAAGCTATAGCTCTTTAGAGTTAATCGTGCAGGATTTTATGTCCGCGTTATGAGCGGATGCTTTTGAATGAAAATGAATATTTGTGATTGTTTTTGAATGAATTTGTGGTAGAATAACAGTGGAGGCGATGAAAGATGCTGACCGAAGAACGATATCGAATAATAATACAGCGCTTACAAGAGAGCGGAGTCGTAAAGCTCCAAGAGCTTGTCACTTTGCTGGAGGCTTCGGAATCTACGATTCGCCGCGATTTGGTGGATCTGGAGGAGCGCGGGCTGCTGAAGCGGATTCATGGTGGAGCTTCTCTTCCAGGACATAAGCTTCCGGAGCAGGGTCTGGAGGAGAAATCATCCAGAAACATTCATGAGAAGAGTAAGATTGCTTCCCTTGCGGCGATGCAAGTGAAGGATGGGGAATATATTTACATTGATGCCGGAACGACGACGCTGGCGATGATTCCGTTGATCTCCGCGCGCGGGGTCACGGTGGTTACCAACGGTCTGTCCCATATCGAGGCTTTGGCTGACCAGCAGATCGACAGTTATTTACTCGGGGGAAAAATGAAAACAAGGACCCGGGCAGTCATTGGCAGCATTGCGCTTCAAAACATGGAGCATTTTCGCTTTGACCGCTGCTTTCTGGGCACGAACGGGGCCGATGTTCAAATGGGATACACGACGCCCGATCCGGAGGAGGCGCTGATTAAACGCCGGGCACATCAGCTGTCGAGTGCAAGCTATGTGCTGGCCGATGCCAGCAAGTTTGGAGAGGTGTCTTTTGCCAAGGTGCTGGAGGTGCAGGAGGCGGCACTGATTACGGACCGGATGCCAGAGGCCTGGCGCGAGTCCTTCGCCAACAAAACTAAAATAATCGAGGGATCACAATGATATATACAATCACGCTAAACCCTTCTATTGACTATGTGGTAGAGCTGGAGGAGCTTGCACTTGGCGGGTTGAACCGAATGAAGCGGGATATGAAATATCCCGGCGGCAAGGGGATTAACGTGTCCCGAATTTTGAATGAGCTTGAAGCGGACAATGTCGCTATGGGCTTTGTAGGCGGATTCACCGGACAATTTATAGAGGAACGGCTGAAGGAGCATCGTATGGAGTCCAATTTCATTCATATTCGTAAGGATACCCGGATCAACATCAAGCTGAAGCACGGCGCAGAAACAGAGATTAACAGTCAGGGGCCGGTCATTGAGCCTGCTGAAGCAGAAGAGCTGTTGACAAGGCTGGCAGCCAGCCTCCGGCAGGGAGACATTGTAGTTCTGTCCGGCAGCGTTCCTCCTTCGCTGGGCGAGGGGTATTACAACCGATGCATCCAGATTTGCAAGGAGCAGGGCGCAGAATTCGTCATCGATACGACGGGCGCGGCACTGCTTGAGGCGCTGCCCTCCAGGCCGCTGGTCATCAAGCCAAACCATCACGAGCTCGCAGAGCTGTTTCAGACCGAGATTCGTACCCGAGATGAGCTGATTAGCTATGGAAGACGGCTGCTTGGCCTGGGCGCACAGCATGTGTTGATATCTATGGCTGGAGAAGGAGCGCTGCTGCTTCGTGAAGAGCAGGTGTACCATGCCAGCGTCCCTCCCGGACAGGTGAAAAATTCCGTCGGTGCCGGAGATTCCATGATCGGCGGCTTTGTGGGCACGTATGCGCGAACAGGAAATGCGGTGGAAGCGTTCAAGATGGGTACGGCCTGCGGCAGTGCTACGGCATTTGCAGATGACCTGGCTGATCAGGAGCACATTCAGCAACTATATGCCAAAGTACAGCTTCAAGAGCTGTAATCATAATCCTTAAGGAGTGACGACAATGAGAATTACAGATTTGATGATCAAGGAAACGATGATCATGGATTTGCAGGCCGTGACCAAGGACGCTGCTATAGATGAAATGATTAATAGTCTTGCCGCTAGCGGCCGGATCCATGATCCCGTGCTGTTTAAGGAAATGATCTGGAAGCGTGAGGGTGAATCCAGCACGGGCATTGGCGGAGGTATCGGGATGCCGCACGCCAAAACCTCGGCCGTCAAGGAGCCGACCGTCGTGTTTGCCAAGAGCCGCAAGGGTGTGGATTTTGAATCGCTGGATGGCGAGCCGGCGTATCTGTTCTTTATGATCGCGGCACCTGAAGGCGCTGGCAGCATGCATATGAAGACGCTTGCGGCGCTGTCCCGTCTGCTGATTGATGCCGATTTCATCCAGAAGCTGATGGATACGGAAACCCCGGAGAAGGTCACCGCCTTGTTTGATGTGAGACAAGACGAGGAAGAAGAGCAGAAGCGCAGAAAAGAAGCTGCCAAGCCGGTGAAGGCGGCGCAGCAGCATGACCCTTCACCGGCTGCAGCGTCCAGCAGTGGGGAGAAGCCGTTCGTTGTAGCGGTTACCGCCTGTCCGACCGGCATAGCTCATACCTTTATGGCAGAGG
Source organism: Paenibacillus algicola (assembly GCF_005577435.1). Taxonomy (NCBI): domain Bacteria; kingdom Bacillati; phylum Bacillota; class Bacilli; order Caryophanales; family Paenibacillaceae; genus Paenibacillus; species Paenibacillus algicola. The sequence goes on from NZ_CP040396.1 coordinate 1,858,304, forward strand.
ATGCACTGAAGAAGACCGCTCAAAGAATGGGCGTTGACATTCGGGTAGAAACGAACGGCTCGGAAGGGGCCAATCAGGTTCTGACGGAGGAGGAAATCCACCGGGCGGCCGGGGTTATTGTCGCTGCTGACAAGAATGTAGATATGGCCCGCTTCAATGGCAAGCCTGTGCTTCAGCGACCTGTCAGTGACGGCATCCGGAAATCCGAGGAGCTGATCACCAAGGCTGTCGCTGGTGATGCACCGATTTATCGCAGCGAAGGCGTAGCTGCAGGGGCTTCCCGTTCTGGCTCGGATGCGCAGCAGGAAAACGTGAAGGGCGGCGGCAGAGGCATCGGCAGTAAGATCTATAAGGATCTGATGAACGGCATCTCTCATATGCTTCCTTTCGTGGTTGGCGGGGGCATTCTGCTCGCCATTTCCTTCCTGTTCGAGCAGCTGGCTGGCACAGAGCATCCCATTGTCCAGCTCCTGCAAACCATCGGCGGCGGCGGAGGAGCCTTTCACTTCCTCATTCCTGTGCTCGCCGGATTTATCGCGCTCAGTATTGGTGATCGTCCTGCTCTGATGCCGGGTATGGTCGGCGGTTTCCTGGCCCTGAATGCCAACTCCGGATTTCTCGGCGGTTTGGCGGCAGGCTTTCTGGCCGGTTATGTCGTGCTCTTCCTGCGCCGGGGTCTGAAGGGGCTGCCAAAAGCGCTGGAGGGCTTGAAGCCGATCCTACTGTATCCTGTGCTGGGACTGCTGATTACGGGCACGATCATGTACTATCTATTTGGACCGTTCTTCAGCTGGATCAACACGGGACTGATTGATTTTCTGAACAATCTGGGCACCGGTAACGCGATTATCCTGGGTCTGGTGCTGGGCGGCATGATGGCGATTGACATGGGTGGGCCATTTAACAAAGCGGCATATACCTTTGCGATCGGGGTCTTTACCTCGAGCGGCAATACAGACGGCGCCTGGATGGCGGCGGTGATGGCGGGCGGCATGGTCCCTCCTCTGGCGATCGCGCTGTCAACCACTTTTTTCAAAAAGAAATATACCGAGCAGGAGCGCAAGTCCGGGGTGACCAACTACGTGATGGGCTTATCCTTCATTACCGAAGGTGCTATCCCATTTGCGGCGGCAGATCCGCTGCGGGTGCTCACCTCCTGCATACTCGGCTCGGCGGTTGCCGGCGGCCTGACCCAGCTGTGGAGCATTAATGTTCCGGCACCACATGGCGGCATTTTCGTCGCTGCGCTCGCGAACCATGCGCTGCTGTTCCTGCTGGCGGTTGTCATCGGCTCGGTAATCTCTGCATTGGTGCTGAGTCTGTGGAAAAAGCCGATTGAGGCAAAGTAATCCTATAACTATAGAGAGGCTGTTCCGGCACGAGGTGCTGGGGCGGCCTTCTTGCTATTAAGGACTGAGGCTCAGAAAAATGAGGAGTGAAAGGCTTTCACTGTTTTTTTGCTCCGTTTCATGTATAACATTCATTCATGTCGTAATATTGTATAGTCGATGTCGCATAGTTCTACTTAAAAAACGGTGAATGATGTGATACCTTTAGGTAGTGGTTGTCAGGAAATTATAGTGATGGAGGTTACGTCATTGACGATGAAAATCGGAAAAATCAGCTATTGGCACGTGCATGCCTGGGATTACACCAAGCAGGCGCAGGAGCACCCGGATACTGAAATTGCAGCGGTATGGGATGAAGAGCCGAGTCGCGGCCGCCAAGCTGCAGAGCAGCTGGGCGTTCCCTTTTACGAGCATTTGGAAGAGCTGCTGGCTTTGGAAGACATTGAAGGCGTGATTGTGGATGCGCCTACGAATATGCACCGTGAGGTGATGCTGGCGGCAGCCCGGGCGGGCAAGCATATTTTTACAGAGAAGGTCATCGCGCCGACGCTCGCCGAGGTTCATGAAATTGTCTCTGAATGTGAACGTCAGGGTGTGAAGCTGACCGTGTCGCTTCCGCGCCTGAATGATGGGTATACACTGGCGGTGCAGGATATTTTGAACCAGGGACTGCTGGGCAAGATCACGTATGTCAGAACGCGCCTGTCCCATAATGGAGCCACGGCAGGATGGCTGCCGGAGCATTTCTACTCCGCAGAGCAGTGCGGCGGCGGTGCTTTGATCGATCTGGGCTGTCACCCGATGTATTTGACCCGGCTGTTTCTCGGCCAGGATATTACGGGAGTGAATGCGTCCTTTGGTTATGTCACCGGCCGGGAGGTCGAGGATAATGCTGTCGTCACCCTTCAGACTGCTTCGGGAGCGGTTGGAGTCGTAGAGGCCGGCTTTGTAAACAGCCATTCTCCGTTCGCGATTGAAGTGCATGGAACAGAGGGCACCCTGATGTACGGTACGCCGGAAGCCCGGCTGCTGCTGCGGAGCCAGCTGAACAGCGAGTACAGGGAGTGGAAGGAAGTCGCTATTCCGGACAATAGGGAAAGTGCATTCCACCAATGGGTTGGACATGTGCAGAACGACACAGAAGCGACGGATAATGTAAGAACAGCGGTAGAGCTGACAGCGCTGATGGAAGCCTCCAACCGATCGGTCCGCGAACGGCGCACGGTTGCGCCTGGCGAGCTGAAGTCTTAGGGCTTCGTGGAGACGCAGAAGCCGGCAGGAGGCTTTCCCTTTGGCGTGATGTTTGAGAAGCAGGATATGCTGGAGAGGCTGGATATCCGTATTCAGTGGGGACAATATGAAATCCATGTGCTGCGGTTTCATTTGACAGCCTTTCCTCCGGGCAGAATCATTGATTTTCATAACCATGCCGAATTCGAATTCCACTACGTCCCGCGGGGCAAAGGAAAGGTCATTCTGGAGGATCGGATGTATCCGTTATCCGAAGGCATGATGTACCTGACAGGTCCCGGCGTAATGCACTACCAGGAGTCGGACGAAAGGGAAGGCATGAATGAGCTCTGCCTGCATGTGGCGATTACGGCCCGGCCCTCGCCGAATGAAGATCCCTGGGAAGCGGCAGAAGCGGAGGAGTGTATCCAGAAGCTGAAGGAGCTGCCCTTGAAGCCAGCTTATGATACCGATTTTGCCATGCCCTGCTTCCTGGAGGCCTACCGGGTGTGCGACAGCAAGCCGACCGGGTATTACACCTCCATCAAGCAGCAGGTAATCAGCATTCTGCTCCGTACTGTGCGGGCTTATGATACCGAGGGCATTCGGGTGGAGGCTCCCGTGAGGGACATGCTGTCCCATCGTTATGAATATGCAGTCCATTACATGAAAGCTAATTATGCCGCCAGCCTGACGCTGGACAATGTCGCCGAGAAGCTGAACATCAGTCCACGGCAGCTGCAGCGTGTGTTCAGGCAGATAGATCCAAGCCGCTCATTCAGCAAGGTGCTGGAGGAGATTCGGCTGGAGGAAGTATGCCAGCGGCTGCAAGAAGGCCAGATGCCGATCGAACAAATTGCGGTCCTGGCCGGGTTCACAAACGCAACGTATTTGCATGCCGTGTTTCGGAAGCGCTTCGGGATGACTCCCGGCGCTTACCGGCGTCAGCAAGCCCAATCCCTATAAAGCGAGGTAGATTAAGATGAGTAAAGTATATCGTATTGGTATTATTGGATGCGGCGGAATCGCCAACGGCAAGCACCTGCCGAGTCTTAGCAAGCTGGATCAAGTCGAGCTGGTTGCTTTTTGCGACATCGTGGAGAGCCGGGCCGAGGAAGCTGCTGCGAAGTATGGTACTGCTTCAGCCAAGGTTTACAGCGACTATCAGGAACTGCTGAAGGATGCCAGCCTGGACATTATTCATGTGCTGACGCCGAATGATTCCCATGCGGAAATTTCCATTGCTTCTCTGGAGGCCGGCAAGCATGTGATGTGCGAGAAGCCGATGGCCAAAACCGCAGCGGATGCACGCAGAATGGTCGAAGCAGCCAAGCGTACCGGCAAGAAGCTGACCGTGGGCTACAACAACCGTTACAGACCGGACAGCCTGTACCTGAAGAAGATGTGTGAAGAGGGCGAGCTGGGTCTTATTTATTATGCCAAAGCTCATGCGGTCCGCCGCCGCGCCGTACCAACCTGGGGTGTGTTCCTCGATGAGGAGAAGCAAGGTGGAGGCCCGTTGATTGACATCGGCACCCATGCACTGGACCTGACGCTGTGGATGATGGATAACTACAAGCCGAAGGTGGTTCTGGGTACGAAGTATCATGAACTGGGCAAAAAAGAAAATGCCGCCAATGCCTGGGGCCCATGGGACCCGGAGAAGTTTAACGTTGAGGACTCCGCATTTGGTATGATTGTGATGGAGAACGGCGCGACCGTTACGCTGGAAGCGAGCTGGGCGCTGAATACTCTCGAGGTGGATGAAGCGAAATGCAGCCTGAGCGGTACGGAAGCGGGTGCAGACATGAAGGGCGGCCTGCGTATTAATGGCGAGAAGTATAGCCGTCTCTACACGAATGAAGTGGACCTGAAGGCAGGCGGAGTTGCATTCTACGCCGGAACTGCCGAAGGTGACGCCGATGTGGAAATGAGAAAGTGGATCGAGGCGGTAGATCAGGATCTTGAGCCGGTCGTTACACCAGAGCAGGCCTGCGTAGTATCCGAAATTCTGGAGGCCATTTACGAATCGTCCCGTACGGGCAAAGCGGTATATATGAACCAAGACTAACTTGGTTGCGCGCTGCGCACCATAGATGAATTAAAGGAGCTGTATGTATATGACTGCGAGCAAGCACGCTGTCGTTATTGTGGGATACGGAGGCATGGGGAGCTATCATGCGAAGCTGATTCAGGGACACCCGAAGCTGGAAGTGACGGGCACCTTCGATCTGCTGGAAGGACGCCGCGAGGCTTCGCGGGAGGATGGCTACCCAGCCTACGATTCCTATGAAGCGGTGCTGCAGGATGCGGCGGTGGAGGTCATACTGATCGCAACCCCGAATGATGTGCACAAGGAGCTGGCGGTGCAAGCCTTCCAGGCCGGCAAGCATGTCATCTGTGAGAAGCCGGTGACGCTGTCGGTTGAAGATTTCCACATTATGGTGACTGCCGCCAAAGAGGCAGGCCGGACCCTTATGGTGCATCAGAATCGTCGCTGGGACGAGGATTTTCGGGTGGTAACGCAGATGTACCGCGAGAACACGATTGGAGAGCTGTTCCGTATTGAATCCCGTGTTCACGGTGCGAACGGTATCCCGGGTGACTGGAGGCATTTGGAGGAGTTTGGCGGTGGCATGCTGCTGGACTGGGGCGTCCATTTGCTAGACCAGCTTCTATATATGATCGACAGCCGGATTCTCCGTTTGAGCAGCCGTTTGAGCTTTATTCTTGGCAATGGTGTCGACGATGGTTTTGAAGCGATGCTGGAGTTCGAGAATGGGATTTCCGCGGTTGTCGAAGTGGGAACGACCAATTTTATTACACTCCCTCGCTGGTATGTCAAGGGCACCGAGGGCACTGGCGTGATCGAGGACTGGTCTCTGCAGGGCCGGACAGTTACGCGTAATCCGGACATGGCCCATGTGGAGCCGAAGCCGATTCAGGCCGGGGTGGGCCTGACCAAGACGATGGCGCCGCCATCGGAAGAGGCGACCATTACCGGTACACTGCCGGAGGCGTTTCATATGCCGTGCAGCTTCTTCGATAACTTTGCAGAGGTGATTGAAGGCAAGGCCGAGCCGATTGTCAAGAATGAAGAGGTGCTTCGGGTGCTTCATTTGATTGACGCGATATTCCAGGCGGCACGCACAGGAGAAACGCTCAAGGACTTCGATCTGTATCCGGCAGCCCCAACGGTCTAAGGCGACGGCAGCATAGATTGAGCTAAGAAATCCAAAAGATCAAAGACTCAGGTCTGCGTAATCTGGACCCCATGCCAAGGACACTTAAAGAAAGAGTGGTATTGAAGATTTACGAGGCGGACAATAGATGATTCCTGTATTGAACAGGGGTCATCTTTTTTAATCCCCATTGATATCTGTGGTTGTTGTAATAGCGGATGTAACGATTCATTTCTTGCTTTAGCTCTTGAAGGGAACGGCAACTACGATGATCGACATGGTCCTTCATGTGGCCGAAGAACGATTCTTGGGGAACATTGTCCCAACAGTTCCCGCGTCTGGACATTGACTGGCCTAACCCATTCTTTTTTAGCAACTCCTGATAGATGGGACTGGTATAATGGCTGCCTTGATCCGAGTGGATGAAAGCATTCTTTTGAAGCTTTAGACGTTTCTGTTTCTTGAGAACGTCAACAGTATCCGTGGCGATGTCTAATGTCAGCCGATTGGATATGTTGTGAGAGAGGATCTCACCCGTTGAGGCATCCAGTATGGTCGACAAATAGGCCATCTCGGAGCGGCCGTATGGAAGGTACGTGATATCCGTAAGCAGGGCCAGACCTGGTATGCCCTTCTTGAAGTCCCTCTGTAGGGGATTCGGTAAGGTTCGGTGTTCCAGCGTAGCTTTGGTCATGCGTTTATAAGGGTTGGGTTTTCTGTGCGTACATACGATGTTAAATTTCTTCATCAGTCTACGGATTTTCTTTAGGTTATAGATGACACCAAACTCGTGCTCAAGAATCATCTTAATGGAGCGTGAGCCCTTTTTGTAACCCCTTCGTTCGAAAGCCTTCTTAATCAGCTCCCCAGCCTCAGCATCCGAACGAATCCGCTCTAAGCGTGAATCTGCAGCTTGTAAGTAGCTGTAATACCCCGAACGAGATACGTTAAGCAATGAGCAGAGGTATCCCGTCATACCTATTTAGCCCCCAAATGGTTTTGCAGATCTGACGAAGAAAAACCTGGCTAAACAGCTGTTCGACGACTTGGTAAATCGTTGTAGGCAAGAAGGCGTCATTGATGGCAGTCACGTCGCGATCGACAGCGCTGCGATTCAAGCTTACGAGAAAAAGAACCCTGAAAGTAAGAGCGAGCAAACGGGCCATGCCAACTGGGGAGCGAAGTTCGACTCATTTGGCAACAAGGTCACTTGGTTCGGTTACAAGCTCCATTTGGCTGTGGATACGCAAAGTGAACTTCCGCTTGCTCTTGAAGTCACGCCTGCCGATGTCAATGACGGGGAGATGGCTCCAGATTAATCAATACCGTAACGGCCGAAAACGACGTGAAATTCTTTATGCTTGATGCGGGCTACGACCAAAAGAAGGTGTACGAAGCTGCACGGAACGTGAAGGCGCAAGCGATTGTGCCTCTTAATCCACGGGGAGAAAAAGAACCCCCTGCTGGCATATCGACAAACGGAACTCCATGCTGCTCCATGGGGTTTGCAATGACATATTGGGGTGCTAGTGGCGATGTTTTAAAATTTCGCTGCCCACATGCCACCGGTAAAGTCGATTGTCCGCTCGGGATGACTGCTTGCTCCTCTTCCAATTACGGTATGGTCGTAAAGATCGATGTAAAAGACGACCTGAGACGGTACAGCAGTCCACACCGAGATACCAAGCGTTGGAAGGAACTTTACAACGAACGGACCATCGTGGAACAATGTAACTCCAGAATGAAAACCCACCTTACCGCAGACAGATTGCATGTTCGGGGGATTCAAAAGTGACGACTTACCAGTGTCTCAATGCGATTGTGCTGCTAGTCTCTGCGCTTACTGTAGCAGGTAAGAAGAACAAAACAGCAGCTTTAAAAATGTGAACAGCAAACTCTGCAGGTCTGTCCATTTTTAGAATGAAGCCACCGGATCCGCTTTGATCCGAGTGAAGCCTGCTGTCTTTGCGTTGAAAATAAAATTATGCAAAATGCTCATACTAGCTTTGTGCTGTACACTTTTTCTTGATATCACAAAAAACAAACGGCACAGGAATTTTTCCTATGCCGTCTCAGATCTCTATTTTTGTTCTACTTAGCTTAATGACATTGCTTTAGCCTTAATAGGTCAATATTTTATTATTGATGGAGGTGTGGAGTCGAATTCTTATTCGAAAAACAACACGAGCTTCTATGGATGTAATCACTGAATTGGTTCAAGGTGATATCGTTAGCATTGATGCTAGTCCTGCAGCAGGTGAGATTATTATATAGGAGTTTAAACTGGTAAATACTTTAATCGTCTTTTCATAGGTCTCGGCCATCTGTTCTTAGTTGGGCAAGATGATTATAGTTTTTACAAGAGAAAGTTGTCACAATACCATATAGCAAATCCAATCCTCTATCTTAACGGAAGAGGTACATCTGATTAGCTATTTTTGATGCCTTTAAACATCAATCCATATGTGATCATGTAATGAATGAGACCAGCCAATGAAGTTAGAGAAATTAGCATGAATCTCATATTAACACTCCAGATATCATCAAAAATGACATATAACGAGTAATATGACATAGAATACAATACTGCACTTGTGCATAACTTTAAACCTGTTTTTTTTATGAACCACTGATTAATTATAAACGAAAAAATTGAAAAAAACAAAATAAAGAAACTCGGTAAAAACACCAATATCATCATAATATCAGAAAATAAAGGAAATTCATTGTCCACATATCTTGGCCAGAAAATTGCAATACTAAAAATTGAGATCAAGAAAGTAATAATAATCCAAACTTTCAATACACTTTTCAATCTCACACCTCCTTATATAACCATTATACATAATCAATAAAGAAACTGTACTTGCCAATAACAACTTCAATAATTTGTAAGTTTAAAGATCCGACAGGATCCCTATGCAGCTCTGAGCTCCGTTTTAATTTGAGCTAAGGTAGCCCCGGCTTGAGTTTGGTAGTAAATATACTCTATTATGCTCTGCCTTTTTTGTGAGCGATAGCGTTGTATGCCATGGATTAAACTCGTCTGCCCAGCATAGATGCAGCACATCGAAGCGAACATGAGTAACGTCAGATAACGATCCATCGCTTCGGTGGAACGAACTTGGTAGCGATCCATCGACAGTTGAACTTTGCGGTTCGGAAATAGGTTTCAATGGTCCAGCGCTTGCTGTAATAGCCTAGAATTTCTTCGTTTGTCAGTGCGACATCCGTGCTTAAAATGCCTTCATTCGTTTAGGATCCAGTTCATCACTTTCTTCCCAACATAGTAGCAGCACAGCATTCTCTATTAAGTTTAACTTCCCTTCATAACGATACACACGATAAGCGGAGGAGCCGATGGTCACTAGATCAGTATCCGATTTCGAGATATAGGAAGCAAAATTTTTGAGCGACTGCCGAATACCTTGAGGATAGAAGATGCGATTGGTTTTTAAACCACTAATGACATGAAAGCCCTGTTTTACGCTGCATTGAAGCACCGAAGACGACGGATACCAAGAATCCATCAGCACGTAGGTCGGCTGATTCGACGTCGGAACAGATTGGATGATGTCGCAGGCCAGATCAATTTTGCTCTTTCCTTCAGGATCGTAACGTTCCAAAGCAAATGGATATACCTTATCGCCTGTACGAAGTAGCGCTTGAACCACCGTATGGCCATAAACATTTCCGCCTTTAAGATGAGAATACTGGAACGAAGCTCCTTGTATGGTGTCCACAGCCTGTGACGAAGGCTTCGTTTTCTCACACAAGGTATCGTCCAGGATGACAAAAATGGGACTCTGGTCTTGCCTAGCAGTCTTGTTGATTTCTTGAAAAGCAACACGTTGAGTAATACGCTGGAGAAAAGACCTGTTCCCTTTGCCGTGAGACAAAAAATGGCTCAACGTTCTGCGGTCTCGTTCGTGTAAACTTTCCCGATGAATGTCGGTCAAGGTTCCAGTGAACCCCGCTGAAAGCATGCCATCCACAAAATGATGAATGTGACGAAGCGCTGGTTTAGTGAAATAAAGGGGGAGCTTCCACTGCTTAAAATAGTTGTTCCAATGGCCATGCTGTGATAACGTATTCGTATGAGACATATCTTTTCTCTCCTGCGTAGGTAGTTGGTGGTACTTCTATTTTACGCTTGAGAGTTAAGTATGTCTCTGTTTACATTTCATGGAATTGATTTTGAGCAAGTACAGTAAAGAAAGAGTACCCTCAAAGGTACTCTTAAGATTACTATTTACTTAATAATTGTACCAGTTATTGTTGTAAACCAGTTGGTAGTTAAAGTCTTTTACTGAGGCTTCGCTTAAGACAATATCTAGATTTACTCTTGCAGCGTTGTAGGCTGAATCTAAGCTAGTCGGGTGGGTGGAGGCATAGGCTCTACCATATACATTGTTATGAAAATCCATTATATTTGCAACAGAAAAAAATCCCTTAAAGAAACTATAACTATCCTCACATAAAAACATCAAATTTTGCTTTAAAAATGGAATCCAGATTGTTGTATCATTGAATGCATTGAATGCAATAGCTGAGGAACCTTTGTTTGTGTGATAAGCTACTCTCTGATCATAGTAATTCAAAACAGGATTTAATAGGGTTAATCCCCATTCGTGATTATTCGTAGCTATACGGGTAGGAATAGCACCCACATCTCTAGTGGATAAGTAGTTCCAACCAAAATGCCGATAGCCGTCTCTTAGCATGACATGAATTCGAAGCAGGATATTTATTTAATGCTAGGTCTCTAGCTTTATTAGCATGTGTAATTCCAATCTTAGCAATTTGAAACTCTGTCAGTCCTTCATTAAGATCTAATATGGTTTCTATATAATTTGCCTTTCTCAATTCATTATAGAACTTATCGTAATCTACTACAGATTGTGATTTGATCGAATTTCCATATATCTTAGTATAAGATCTATATAAGTCTTGGCCTTTTTGTTGATCCTTTGCTGAAAGTTTTGAATTGAATTCTTCCGCGAGCCTATCTATTCTGGCTTGTATCTCTTCTTCTGATGCAGGTTTGATTGCAGCCATTTCTTCACTATATATCATTTTGTCTGGCGTGACTTTAAATTCGTGATAAGCCTCTAAGGCCTGAATGTTTACAGATTCAACCTTCTCTGGTGTCTCTTCTGCAAATGTTGTTGTCTCTGAAAAAACAGGGATTACACTTAAAAACATTGATGCCGATAAAAATGAACTTAGAACTTTGAACTTCATAAAAAACCCCTCCTAATAGAATTGTATGGATATTTATTTGGCATAAATACCCATTTAAATATTAGACGCAGAGTTCTTTTAAAAGTTACGGAAAAATTGGTTTTTTATTGTAAAAATATCATTTTCATAAATCATCTATATATAGCACTTAGATTTATTCGAGCATTTTGCATTAATCTGAGCCCTTGAACCAAAAGGATTTCCAGACATAAAAAAGGGACTTCACCCCAACTTGGCGAAGTTTTTCGGTGACCAAACCAAAAACCCCAAGAATGGAGGAAGTCACTTTGTATATTCTCCAAGAAAGTCTGTTTTCCTTTGAAGATCTGATAAAAATTCATTCGAAAGATCGATTGCCTATCTTTTTCAATGTCTTAGATCTTCGTCCGTACGCGAAAGAACTGAGAAGTCGTTCACCCCGATGTTCTGGTGGCCATTGCAGAGAAGGCATTTTACGTGCACTTTTGGCTGCTCCTCTTGAACGTATTCAGACCTTTACCGGCCTGCATCATCGGCTGGGCACCGATCTTCGGTTTCGCTATCAATGCGGACTTCCGCTCGACCGTGATGCACCATCTATCGCCACACTTAGCCGAGTTTTTGCAGATCTGACGAAGAAAAACCTGGCTAAACAGCTGTTCGACGACTTGGTAAATCGTTGTAGGCAAGAAGGCGTCATTGATGGCAGTCACGTCGCGATCGACAGCGCTGCGATTCAAGCTTACGAGAAAAAGAACCCTGAAAGTAAGAGCGAGCAAACGGGCCATGCCAACTGGGGAGCGAAGTTCGACTCATTTGGCAACAAGGTCACTTGGTTCGGTTACAAGCTCCATTTGGCTGTGGATACGCAAAGTGAACTTCCGCTTGCTCTTGAAGTCACGCCTGCCGATGTCAATGACGGGGAGATGGCTCCAGATTAATCAATACCGTAACGGCCGAAAACGACGTGAAATTCTTTATGCTTGATGCGGGCTACGACCAAAAGAAGGTGTACGAAGCTGCACGGAACGTGAAGGCGCAAGCGATTGTGCCTCTTAATCCACGGGGAGAAAAAGAACCCCCTGCTGGCATATCGACAAACGGAACTCCATGCTGCTCCATGGGGTTTGCAATGACATATTGGGGTGCTAGTGGCGATGTTTTAAAATTTCGCTGCCCACATGCCACCGGTAAAGTCGATTGTCCGCTCGGGATGACTGCTTGCTCCTCTTCCAATTACGGTATGGTCGTAAAGATCGATGTAAAAGACGACCTGAGACGGTACAGCAGTCCACACCGAGATACCAAGCGTTGGAAGGAACTTTACAACGAACGGACCATCGTGGAACAATGTAACTCCAGAATGAAAACCCACCTTACCGCAGACAGATTGCATGTTCGGGGGATTCAAAAGTGACGACTTACCAGTGTCTCAATGCGATTGTGCTGCTAGTCTCTGCGCTTACTGTAGCAGGTAAGAAGAACAAAACAGCAGCTTTAAAAATGTGAACAGCAAACTCTGCAGGTCTGTCCATTTTTAGAATGAAGCCACCGGATCCGCTTTGATCCGAGTGAAGCCTGCTGTCTTTGCGTTGAAAATAAAATTATGCAAAATGCTCAAATAAATGTGAAGCACGTCTCTGATCTCGGGATCGTCATCGGCAATTAATACGACGGGGATGCGGTTCATATTTGATTCCTGCCTTTTTTTTATTTAGGTATATGTGAATTATAGTATATGCCTGCCGCTGAATTAAACATGCGGTCCTCACTGTAGATGTACAGACTCCTTTTTTCTGCAAACATAAACAAAGGCTGGAGGGACGTTAAAGGGAGCCAGGCGAATCGAAATCAGCTCGAATTTGGACTCTAATATCTTCTTCATCTGCAGGGAATATTGAAAGGCGATAAAATATCCTCCGGGCGCCAGGGATTTATGGATCCCATCAAGGAGCGAGCTTCTCAGGGACTCGGTAAAGTTAAAGAAGGGCAGGCCGCTTATGACACAATCCACATGCGGCAAGCCTTCCCGCCGGATCGTTTGCTGAAGCTCAAGGGCATCCTCGTAGACGGGAAGCTGGGGGAAATGATGCTCAAGATGTGCTCGCAGCTCAGCGACGCTGGATATTTGCGGCCAAGGGGCGGCAGCGGTCATCACCTTAGCCAGATGGGTTGAGCTGGGGGTGATGCTTCCAATCTGTAACGGGGTTTGCAAAAAGGTTTTGGCCAGCAGCCATTGTTCGGAAAATGTCATGTTCAAGCCTCCAATATCGGTTAATGATAGCTATGGATCAAGCTAGACCCATTGTAAAAGCAAATGCTTTATGCCTCTTCTAGGGTAATTTGAAATAAATCTTTAGAAATGGAGGTATAGGGCGATTTCAAAACTCAAGCAGATTGTTCATGTTTCAAGCATTTAGGATATGTTCTTCAGCCTTGCTATTTGTGTATGATAGAATCCGATAAGGCAGGACATGAACTTTAAATACAGCAGATAAAGGAGAATCCTAATACGATGAGCAAAATTAAAGTAGCAGTATTTGGATGCGGTGCGATTGCCCAGCGCAGACATATTCCGGAGTACGCCGCGAATGGAGACGTAGAACTGGTGGCTTTTGCAGATCCTGTGAAGGAAAGAGCCGAGGAAATGGCTGCACAGTATGGCGGAACGGCATACACAGATTATGAAGAGCTGCTCAAGAATGAGAAGCTGGACGCGGTCAGTGTATGCTCGCCGAACTATCTTCATGCTCCAATGAGCATTGCAGCTGCCAATGCTGGCCTGCACGTTCTTGTTGAGAAGCCGATGGCTGTCAATGCAGAGGAAGGCCAACAGATGATCGAGGCGGCCGCGAAGAACCAGGTGTATCTGATGGTAGGTCATAACCAGCGCCTGATGCCTCCGCATGTGAAAGCCAAAGAAATTCTGGAATCCGGTCGATTGGGCAGAGTGCTGACGTTCCGCACATCCTTCGGACATCCTGGGCCAGAGTCATGGAGCCTGGACGGTCGCGACAGCTGGTTCTTCCGCAAGGAAGAAGCGCTGATGGGAGCCATGGGCGACCTCGGCGTGCATAAATCAGACTTTATCCGCTACCTGCTGAATGACGAAGTGGTGGAAGTGGCGGGCTTTATCAGCACGATTGACAAGAAGGATACCGATGTAGACGATAACGCCACCTGCATTGTCCGCATGAAGAGCGGAGCGATTGGCACGCTGATGGCGAGCTGGACGCACTACAAGGGCGGAGACAACGGTACGGTGCTTTGGTGTGAGCATGGCGTAATCAAGATTGGTACGGTTCAAGGCGACGAGGTTATTGTAGAGCTGACGAATGGTACCGTGGAAACCTACAAGGTCGGAGAGATGGCAACGAATGAGAAGCAAGTGCCAAGCGGTGTCATTGATGAGTTTGTCCGCTGCATCGTGACTCAAACGCCGCCGAGCATCTCTGGTGAAGAGGGTCTGCGTTCCCTGAACGTGATTCTGGGTGCATTCAAATCCCAGGAAACCGGCTCGATCGTGAAGCTGTAACCGGACATCCTGCCCTAGCCAGGCTGTTCTTGAATGACAAAGAAGTTATTAGGAAGGGATCACTCTGTATGGCCAAGCGCCTGGGGTGGTCCCTTCTTCCTTTTTCTTGCAGGGCCGTGCTGAAGTGCGGGAGATCAGCGGGGGAGTGTTGCATGTCGGGTTCACTTCGGCAAGCGGCGGGCAGGTGGAAAGTAACATAAAGATAGTTATTTTCACCTGATTAATAGTGCAAACAGAATATGAAAGAACAGAGAGGGTCCTGCTGCGGGACTCTTTTCTTATTTTAGGTCGATGACTTTTTTTGACAAAGCGTGCAGTTGCTTGGGTTCCCGGTCATTTCCTCTGCTACTTTGGTTTCAATTTTGTAATAACTATGGATAACTATGTAAAAAATAGAGAAACTTTAGCTCTTTATACGCGTTTAACCGTTCAGTTACCGCAAGATTTCAGAAAACATATTGAATTTCATGAATCCTTGCCTATGTTGAATGACAATGAAACGAAGCTGCTTCAGGATCGTTCATCGCTAATTGCTGCGCAGACTTGCATGGATTCGGTCTGCTGGTTGGAGGGGAGGAATGCTGTTCTGTGCAAGCTGTGGACCTGCCAAGGAAGGGTATATGGTCTCGAATAGAGCGGGAAGCAACCAATGTACCCATGTTAAAAGTTGGTAAATATGGTGCATGGCGCAGGAGGAACTCCAAAGCTAGAATGACCTGTGTAAGGAGAGGAGGCGGGAAATCGGTCCTGTTTCGACAATGGCGACAATCTCAAGGAGTGAGAAGGAGAACGTGATGAAGCGAAAAAAAAGATGGCTTCTGGCGGGTGCAGCCCTGCTGGCCCTGTTTGGCGGGGCCGCCGCGATCCTCGGCTTCTCCCGGCCGGAGATGGCGGTGTATGAAAGCGGCAGCGGGATATCGATGAAATTCAAAGCCTCAGGGCCGCGCTTTGTTCAATATCGGGAGAATGAGGAGCCGGGCTGGCATGACATGTTTGTCAAGGGCGTGAATCTGGGGGCGACGGTTCCCGGCTATTTTCCGGGAGAGCTTCCGGCGACCGAGGAGGACTATCTGAGGTGGTTTCAGCAAATCGACGAGATGGGGGCCAATGTGATCCGGGTCTACACGATCCATCAGCCCCTCTTTTATTCTGCCCTGGTGAAGTACAATGAGGAACGGCCCGAGGATCCGCTGTACTTTATGCAGGGGATCTGGTCCCCGGAGGAGCAGCTGATTGAGGAGCAGGACGCCTATGCCGAGCATATCCATCAGGCCTTTAAGCAGGAAATTGGGAAGGCGGTAGGAGCCGTGTATGGCGACATTACCATTGAGCCAAGCCCCGGCGCTGCCAGCGGTACATACACCGATAACGCGGGACCGTATCTGATGGCCTGGCATATTGGAACGGAATGGGATCCGGCCATGGTCAAGAACACGAACGAAAAGCATAGCGACGTTCCGCTGTACCAGGGGGACTACTTCGCAGCAACCGAGGAGGCCAGTCCTTTTGAGAGCTGGCTGGCGGGGATCGTGGATCATACCGCTGCCCAGGAGATCAAATATGGCTGGCAGCATCCGATGGCATTTACGAATTGGGTCACGACGGACGTTTTGGAGCATCCTGGCGAGCCTCTTTTTGAAGAGGACATGGTGTCTGTAGACGCGCGGCATGTCGAGCCGGTGAACTGGGAGGCCGGATATTTCGCAGCCTTTCATGTGTACCCTTACTATCCTGATTTCTTCCGCACGGACAAGACGCTCCAAACGATCGAGGACGGAGAAGGCGGATTTAATACGTACCGGGCTTATCTGAGAAGGCTGAAGCAGGAAATCAAGGAACTGCCCGTTATGATTACGGAGTATGGCGTGCCATCCTCCAAGGGGCTGTCTCACCACGGCCCCGGCGGACGGGACCAAGGCGGCCATAACGAGCAGGAGCAGGGCGAGATTAACGTCTCGTTAACCCGGGATATTTACGAGGAAGGCTATGCGGGCGCCATTCTGTTCATGTGGCAGGATGAATGGTTCAAGAAGACGTGGAATACGATGCCGCTTGAACTGCCGGCTGATCGCCGGGCTTACTGGCTGAATGTGCTCACGAATGAAAAAATGTTCGGTGTGCTTGCCATGGAGCCGGGAAAAGCGTCACTGCTGCACGTTGACGGCAGCCTGGACGATTGGGATCAGCTGGGCGAGGGGGAGGCTGTGGAATGGATGAGTCCCTCCTCAGGCGTCCAGCGAATGAAGGTGACGCATGATGAAGCGTATCTGTACGTTGGACTAGAGCTTGATCGCAGCTTCGATCCTCTGCAGCATACTCTGTGGATCGGAGCTGATACCCAGGCGGGCGGTGACATCCCCGTGAAGGAGCTGGACGGAAGAAGCCTGATCGGCGGCAAGCTGGAAACGCTGATTCAGCTTGCCGGGGACGAGGATTCCCAGGTAAAGATTGCTCCGTCCTACAACTTTCACAAGCGGCTGTACGGTAAAGAAGGCTACTGGATGCTGCCGGAGGAAGACGTGAAGGCTAAAGAGCCGCTTTCCTTCGACCCCTGGAAGCTCGGTATCAGCCTGATGATGTCACCGCCGGATACCCGCTTTGCGCATCCCTTCGTAGACGAAGTCGTTGGAGATTTAAAGCGCGGTAGCAGCAATCCCGACAATCCCGACTTTGACTCTCTGGCCGCCTGGCAGTATAAGGAGCAGGTGCTGGAGCTGCGCATTCCGTGGATGCTGCTCGGCTTCGCCGATCCCAGCTCCCACCAGGCTATTGATTATTCTCCAATGGAAAGCCGCAGAGCCTTTCGGACGTCAGCTGTTGAGGGCATTACGCTCATTCCGTGGCTGCAGGATCGCGGAGCAGGAAAGGCAGCAAAGCCAAAGGACAGCAGCGGCGAAGTGCTGGATGTGAAGAGCGTGTCACCGTATGTGTGGAAGGGCTGGGAAGGGGTTGACGTAAAGTACAGTGAGCGGCTGAAGCAGAGCTATGCTGCGATGCAGGCTTACTTTACGAGTGTGCCCGATATTTATCCGAACGCCAATCCGGAATAAAGAGAGGAGAGGTCAGCTATGTTTTCCAATATGGAGCTGGCATATGGATTTATTTATGTATGCAGCGGTCTGATTGCAGCCGGGATCATCCTGCTGTTCACCATGAAGCTCCGGCACCAGGCGGAGCAGAAGCAGATGGAGGCCTTCAAAGAGAAGCACCGCGATTATTTCATCTACCTCCAGTCTCACCTGCATGATGATGTACAGCTGGCGCTGCCGCAAGGAAGGCTGGAGCCGCTGGAACGAAGAGTTGTCGAGGATAAATTGATACAATGGATTGAACGACTTAAGGGAGAGAGCCGCAGCAAGCTGGTTTCGCTGTGTCAGGAAGCCGGCTTTGTAGAGGCAGAAAAAAGAATGCTGTCCAGCCTGTTTCCCGGAAAAAGAGTGGAAGCAGCATACCGCCTGGGCGGCATGCGTGCCGCCGAAGCCGTACCGGAGATGCTGGAGCTGCTTCAGACAATGAGGTACGGCCCGGAGAGCATCATTGTGGCCAGGGCGATTGCGAAGAGCGCTGACCAGTATGAGTTCATCCGGGCAATGCTGAAGCAGCTGCTGGCATCCGGGAAGCCGGTGCAGCATCTGGCAGCAGATATGTTGCTGGAGACCCGGCTGGAATCTGCCGGGCTGCTTCGCAGGCTGCTGCAGGAGGAGGAGCTTGGAATACTCAAGGCCGCGCTGGCTGCAATGTGGGGACAGGCTGTGCCTGCCGTAGTTCCTGCGCTGGGACGTCTGGCCTTTAACGGGCAAGAGGACGTGCGGGCGGAGGCAGTCAAGCTGTATCTGGCCTCCAACCCGGTCCTGAAGGACGATACCATTTCCCAGCTGATGAGCGATAAGGAATGGGAGGTTCGAGCTGTGACCGCCAAAGCCCTCGGGCGCATCCACGCCGCCGGCAGCATTCCGCTGCTCCAGGCCGCACTGGCCGACGACAGCTGGCATGTGCGGCATAACAGCGCTGAGAGCCTGTCTCTGCTCGGAGAGCAGGGGTTTGAGGCGCTGTGTCAGGCGGCGCTGGGAGCGGGTGCTGCCCGCGAGATTGCACTGTCCCGGATTGAGCAGGTCATGGGATCAGAGCGGTCGACTCAGGCCGTGGATCAGATTGTTGCCTTTAACAAGATCAAGCTCGTTTACGAAAGCTACTTCGGCATATCTTCGAAAAAAGCAGCCGTGCAGATGGCCGGCGTAGGAGGCGATTATTCTGCTTAGAGACATGCTGCTGACCTATGGCACGATGGCTGTGTACTATGTCATGCTGGTCAATGCGCTGTATTTTGCAATCATGCTGTTCTCTTTCGGACACATTCGGAATATTTACCGGCGGGCTGCATTTTCCCAATATAATACGCTGTCCGGCTCCGAGCTGGTGCCGCCGGTTTCGCTGCTCGTCCCTTCCTATAACGAGGAGTTGACGATTATCGAGAATGTGCGCTGCCTCATGACACTGAACTATCCGTCCTACGAAGTCATTGTCATTAATGACGGGTCTGCTGACCGTACCCTGGAGGTGCTCATCGAAGAGTATGAGCTGGTGCGGCTTGTCAATCCGGAGTTTCGGGGCACCATTCCCACCCAATCCATCCGCGGGGTGTACCATAACGACAAATACCCGCACCTTCTGGTGATCGACAAGGAGAACGGCGGCAAGGCCGACTCTCTCAATGCGGGCATTAACCTGTCGCAATACCCGCTCATTTCGTCGATTGATGCAGATTCTCTGTTGGAGAAGGACGCGCTGATTCGGATGGCAAGAATGTATATGGAAAATCCGGAGGAAACCGTCGCGATTGGCGGAGATGTACGGATTGCCAACGGCTGCACGATTGAGAACGGGACGGTCAAAGAGGTGTCGCTGCCGCGTCAAATGTGGCCGATGTTTCAATCCATCGAGTACCTGAAGGCCTTTCTTGGCGGCCGAATCGGCTGGAGCCGAATGAACGGACTGATTATCGTCTCTGGAGCCTTCGGCTTGTTCCGAAAAGATTACGTCATTGCGGTAGGAGGCTATCGCGGCGGCTATCCCGGCGAGGACATGAACATCATTATCAAGCTTCACCGCTATATGCTGGAGAACAAGCTGAAATATCGGATTGCGTTCTGTCCGGAGGCGGTGTGCTGGACCCAGGCGCCGGACAGCTATCATATTTTGTCCAATCAACGCAAGCGCTGGGGTCGCGGCAATCTGAAAAATATGATTGAAAACAAGGATATGGTGTTCAATCCGCGCTATAAAATTATGGGTCTGCTGACCATGCCGTACAATGTTATTTTCGAAGCGCTCAATCCCTATTTCAAAATTACCGGGCTTCTCGCGCTGATCGGCTACGTCATGATGGATATGACCCACTGGCATGTGCTGTTGGTGTTCGGGCTGGTTAACGTGCTGAGCGGATATTTGCTGAGTGTGGGCGCTTTGCTGCTGGAGGAAATGGCGTTCCGCCGTTACCCCAAGCTTTCAGATCTTTCCAAAATGCTGCTGTTCTCCGCTCTGAAGTTCCTCGGCTATCACCAGCTGGGCGGCTTATGGAGAATTCAAGGACATATCCAGTACTTGCAAAATAATAATACGTGGGGAACCATGACCCGCCAGAGCTGGAAGGACAAGAATACAGCGGCGTAATGCCGTGTCCAGGCCGTGATGGGGATAAAAAAATAATGGTGAAGGGTGGAGGAAATGATGTCGCATACCGCAACGTTAACGAAGGAACAGCAAGGCAGCCTGCTTGATTTGCTCCAGGAGGAGGTGCCGAAGGCGCCGAATCATAGCTGCGGTCTCTTGTTTCTGCACTGTGCCGGAGGAATGTCCGGGACGCCGGGATATGTGGAGGCGTTTATCCAGTCCATTCCGGGTGCAGGCCGCGTCTACAGGGATCGGGAATCCGGCATTGTGGCGCTGCTGCTGCCTGGACTTACACTTTCTGCTGCCCACTATCAGGCACTGCTGCTGAAGCAGCACTTGCTGCGCATCAAGCCAGATGCAGATCCCCGCATGGCGCTGACTGCCCTCACAGATATTCCTGCTGTTCACATGCTGAACAGCATGGCAGAGTCAGTGCGCCTGAGCATCACCTCGGACATTCAGATTTTTACAGAGCACAGTCCATCCGGAGCCAGTAAAATTCTGATCGTCGATCATGATGATGCGGTCAGGGAATTTCTGCAGATCCGCCTGGAGCTGCAGGGCTATCATACGCTGGAGGCTCATGACGGGCTGAAGGCGCTGGAGCTCATTCCCCAATGGAAGCCGGATCTGGTGCTGACGGAGCTGAATTTATCCGGCATTGATGGGCTGCCATTCATCCATCATATTCATCAGCTGGAGGTGGATGCTCCGCCCAAGATCGTCATTTTGACTGAAAAACGTGTTGAACAGACCATCAGTCAATGCTTTCAGCATGGGGTGGACGACTATGTGACCAAGCCCTTCTCTCCGATCGAGCTGGATGCGCGCATTCGGCGTTGCTTGCACTAAGCTGGAGCGGGATGCGCTTTCTGGCGCGCTGTCATAGAAGGATAAATTCAAAAACGAAAGGTAGATGACGATGAACCAGGATTATGAAACATTATTGCAGGCCATTCAAGAGAAAAAAGCGGTATTGGGAGTGGTCGGACTGGGGTATGTAGGTCTGCCTTTGGCTGTAGAAATGGTGAAGCAGGGCTTTACGGTCGTGGGCATCGACCTGGACCCCGCCAAAATCGACGCTATTTACCGCGGGGAGTCTTACATCTCGGACATTGCGGATGCAGATCTGGCGGAGGTTATGTCCTCCGGCCGCTTCAAGCCGACAACAGACTACAGTATGATGGCCGTCATTGATGCAGTCAGCATCTGCGTCCCGACTCCCCTTAGCGAGAATCAGGACCCCGATACCTCATACATTACGATGGTTGTCAATCAGCTGAAGCGGTTTATGAAGCCGCGCCTTCTTATTACCCTGGAGAGCACGACCTATCCGGGAACGACAGAGGAGCTGATCCAGTCCGAGATTGAGAAGCTGGGCTATACGGCTGGTAAGGATTTCTTTCTATGCTTCTCACCGGAGCGCGTAGACCCGTCCAATATCCGCTTTAATACAAGGAATACACCGAAGGTGATTGGGGGTACGACGGCAGCCTGCCTGAGCCTGGGGCAAGCGCTGTATAGTCAATATGTAGATACCGTAGTGCCGGTGAGCTCGCCTAAGGTGGCGGAAATGTCAAAGCTGCTGGAAAATACATTTCGCAGCGTAAACATTGCTTTCGTGAACGAGATGGCCATGATGTGTGACCGGATGGGCATTGATGTGTGGGAGGTGATCGACGCTGCGGCTACAAAGCCGTTCGGGTTTATGCCTTTTTATCCCGGACCAGGTATTGGGGGTCACTGTATTCCGCTGGATCCCATGTATCTGTCCTGGAAAGCCAAGGGCTTCCGCTTCTACAGCAAATTCATTGAGCTGGCCCAGTCCACGAATGACAATATGCCTTACTATGTCATTAACAAAACAGCGGCGATTCTCAACGAGTACGCCAAGTCGATTAAACGCTCTAGCATTCTCATTCTCGGCATGTCCTACAAGCCGGACATCAGCGATCTTCGGGAATCACCGGGACTGGAAATCTACGAGCTGTTTAAGGAAAATGGCGCCCGCGTAGATTACTACGATCCTCACGCCCGCAGCTTCAAGGATAAGCAGGGGGTTACGGTAAGCAGCGTTGACTATGATGTGAACCGCTTCAGCCAATATGACTGCATGGTGCTGATCACGAATCATAGCTCCCTGGATTACAGTCTGCTGGCTGCGATGCATGTGCCCATCCTGGATACGCGCAATGCGTTCCGTGCTTACGCCGGACCGCATATCCATAAGCTGGGCCACTCCGTGCAGCATGTGAAGGAGCCGGGCGAAGCGCTTCTGGTGTAGCTGCAGCCTCCTTTATGAAAAGACTAGCGTGGATGCGGCGGCGCGGCGTGCCAGGCTCTCTTGCGGCGGTGCTCCTGGTCGTGGCTGCGTTGCTGCTGTGGTCTCTACTGCAGCGTTCGGACCATGTGCAGCAGGACAAGGCCACTTGGCTGTGGGACGCTGCAGGGATTGCGCAAAAGGGCGATGAGATCATTTCCTTCTGTGCGCAGGAGGGAGTGAAGGTCATCTTTGTACAGATCCAGTCGGAGGTTCGAAAGGAGGATTACCGCCGCTTTGCAGCAGGAGCGTACGCTGCAGGCATCGCCGTCCATGCACTGGATGGTCAGCCGGAATGGGCGTATGAAGAGCATCGGGGAGAAGTAAGCCAGATGCTATCCTGGCTTGCACAGTATAATGCCCAATCCCAGCCGGAGGAACGGTTTCAGGGAATTCAGCTGGATATAGAGCCTTATGTGCTAAAACGGTGGGAGCGGGAGCGAGATCAGGTTGTGCTGGAGTGGGCGGGGAATATGGAGGCCTGGGCTGCCGATGCGGCAGCCTCGGGGATTCCGCTCAGTGTGGCCGTGCCGTTCTGGCTGGACGACATTCCGGCCCTGGATGACACGGACAATTTCTGTCTCTGGCTCCAGCAGCGGACGGCCGCCATCGCGGTGATGTCCTACCGGGATCAGGGCGAGCAGATGTACGAGCTGGCCCGCCAGGAGCTGGAGCAGGGAGAACAGCTCGGAACCTCGGTCTGGATCGGCATGGAGCTGGCCGATACCGATGAGGGCGATCATCTGACGTTCCACGACCAGACCTTATCTCAGATGGAGCTGGAAGCGCAGCGAGCCTCTTTCCTGGGGAGGGCTCACCGCTCTTATGCCGGTCTGGCCGTGCACCATTTCGAAGCCTGGCATCATAAATGGAAGGGGACAGGACCCCTGGAATAAGACGGACAGTCCCTATCTGCCCGCCTTGGTCCTATGGAGGCCGCTGTATTAAAGCATCCGTAAGGCTTTTGTCGTCAATGGCGATGAAGCTTGTGCGGATGTTTTTGCGGTCAGGTCTGTGGTGGTGCAGGAGAAAAGGAGAACAGCGATGACAGCTCCTGCTGCATATCGTCCCAAGCCACCACGAGCTCGCCCTGGTGACCACGGCATTGGTATTGAACTCTGACGCCTCCTTCCGTTCGCTGATGCTTCAGCATGCGGATGCCGCGCAGCCTGAGCTCCTCGCGGATGCTAAACAGCTGCTCACGCATAGTATCATCCAGCGCGCCGAAATCGCGAAGGTACAGCTCTGACATTTTTAACGGTAGGGTACGGAGGATTGACATATTTCGCCGGAGAGTTCGCTGAATCACCATATAGATGGTGCAAAGGGTAATCAGCTGCTGGTCCCTCTCAGTGGGCGGGGGAGGGGAAGACAGGCGCCGTGTGCTCATAGATTTCACGTCCTTATAAAATAGAAACACATGTTCTTATAATTACCAATCATAAAGAGAAGGATTCTATATGGCAAGCAAGAATTTCAGGAAATTCAGGCTGGCGGAAAGAAGTGCCTGGAATACTCTGTAAATCTCATCATATATATTTGTGAAAAGCACGGCGCTTGGATGGGGACGGGAGGCTTCTTTTTTGAAGCGGGAGGAGGGGAATACATATAATTCCAATTTGCTGTTTAGCTAACAAGGTAAGTGTGTTATAATATAGGCAGAATATAAATTAGACAGAAAGGATCAGGATACCATGAGTCCCCGAAGGACGAACCCCCAAAGGACGATTTGGAAACGTTATGATCTCTCATACACTTAGCTCCTTTCGCTGAAACGTCATGATGTCGGAAGACATAGACCGTCTCTAGCGAAAGGATGGAAGTCTGATGCGAAGGATGAACTCCTCCAGGCTGCCTGACGTAGAGAATGGGTCTTGGTTTTACCAATTCACTACGACTAGAGGGAGCCTGTATGAGGAACAAACAAGAACGATTATCAACGCTTTACACCATGTCGGCAATGCTGCTAGGAACGTTACTGCTTGCGTTTGCGTATTATCACATTAATTTTCAGAATCATTTATCGGAGGGTGGATTTGTAGGGCTGGCTTTGCTGGGGAAATATATACTGGATGTGCCGCCGGCGGTCAGCATGCTGCTGCTGGATATTCCAATATTGATTCTCGCCTGGTTCATGAAAGGCCGCAAATTCATTATTAATACCGTCATTTCGGTCGCCATGTTCACGTTATTCTATGCGATGATGGAGAACTATTCTCCGATTGTGATTGATTTAAGCCATAACTTACTGCTTGCAGCTATTTTATCCGGAGTGGCTACCGGTTTAGGTGCTGGGATCGTGCTTCGCTTTGGTGGAGCAACCGGAGGGGACGACGCCATTTCTGTGCTTATCAGTGAGTGGAGCGGCCTGAAGATTGGTACGGTATTCTTTCTGATGGATGCCGTGGTGCTGCTGCTGTCATTGTTCTATCTGCCAATGGCTGAGACGCTGTATACGATTTTAGCCGTGTCGATTGCAGGACAGATTATTACGTTTACGACCAGCTACCGCAAGACCGTCAAGCCTGTCCGGGTACCCGTCGGCAATATGGCCCGCAGTCCCCGGCCTGCCGTTAAAGGATAATGGCTGAAATACAAGAAGCTCGCCCGTGTCAGGGCGAGCTTCTATTTAGGTTGTGGTTGCTGTGAAAGAGATGTCAGTGCGTTAGCCCTAGCAATAAACTACTTCTCCTCCGGATGGTTCTCGGCCCATTCCTCAGCTTTCGCAGTAGCAATCGCGATGGCACGGCCTTCCTCATAATGCTGCTCCTCCAGCAGAGCGTTAGCAATTTCGATGGCTTTGTTTCGAACCCGGGGTTCTAGATTTTTCATGGATTGCGGGTAATCCTCTTTGGACCATGGCATAGAGCCATCCCTCCTGTCATCTGATTTAGCCGTACTACCTCCTTCTTAACCCCGCTGCCAAGTCTTTAATCTGAAAAAGCCCCCAAACCAACTGAGGCCACTGAAGAACTACCATAATTAAGTTTCAACAGAATTTAATATGACGGATTGTCAAGCTAAGTGCGACACCTCGTCCATGAAAGATTCGTTTCAGATTCACCACGAATATAGCCATTGCTCCTTGCATATGCATGCCGGATAGACCCGAGGATGTGGCCACATCATACCCGTGTCTGTGCTTGAGTTCGCTGTTCTTCGCTTCAATTTTGTAGCGCTTTTTGGCTTTTTCTTTGAAAGCCTCACTTTCCTGAAACGCCATTTGTTCGGCGTGCACCCCGGATTTAATGGTGACGGAGTACATCTTGCTCTTGGCGCCCTCCTTGTAACATCACTCTTTCAAGGGATACCTCTTGCACTGCTCTACATCAAAGTCGTAGGTGTCGGCTTGGTTCTTGCCCGTCTTCCTTCTTGCGTCCCCCTTGCGATCAGGTTGTCTTTCTCCGAATACGCCGTGTCGCCAATCACGGTATTTACAGTTACGCCAGCCGCGATGCTTTTTTGTCTTTAGGCACGATCAGGTCATACAAGGACGTGTACGGGCTGAATGAAAACGAAGGTTGACTCTGGAACAAAGGGCTTCCATCCCTTCTATCTTAACGGTTTTGCAGTGGATGACGAAGGAGCGGAGGGAAGAGGGAGGCTGGAGAAGCGGAGCGCTCGCCTTTGTCCCCGGATTTCATCCGCCAAGCGGTATGAACAAGAAATCTGGGGACAACAGCGATCGGAAGCCCCCTCTTCCTGGAGCGACCACGCCTTCGTTGGCGGATGCACCATCTTTTGCGTTAACCTTATTTTACAACAAAAAAAGGTACTGCTCCCTTAATTATTTCGGGTGCAGTACCTTCTTCGATTCAGTCAGGACTTCTTCAGTGGCCTCAAACCAACTGCAGCAGCACGTGCCGCAGTGGTTGGGGGGCATTTTTTATGACACAGATTCCTTACATGGTTAAAAGAGCGTCTGCTTACGAAAACAGCTGTAAAAACTCGCCGTAGCCTTCCTGCTCCATATCTTCTTTCGGGATAAAACGGAGCGCGGCCGAGTTGATGCAGTAACGCAGGCCGTCCGGTCCCGGACCGTCATTAAACACATGGCCGAGATGGGAGTCGCCTTCCTTGCTGCGGACCTCCGTGCGGATCATCATATGACTGAGATCTGTTTTCTCCTGAATATGATACTCACGGATCGGGCGAGTAAAGCTGGGCCAGCCGCAGCCAGCATCGTATTTGTCTCGGGAGCTGAACAGCGGTTCGCCGGAAACAATATCTACATAAATGCCTTCTCCTTCGTGGTTCCAGAATTCATTCTGGAAAGGGCGCTCTGTGGCATTATTCTGCGTCACCTCATATTGAATGGGGGTCAATCGGCGCTTGAGCTCTTCCTGATCCGGCTTGGCCTTCCAGTTGGCCTGGATGAAATCTTCCCGCCCCGAGCCTTTACGGTACCGTTTGTAGTGACCGGGATTCTTCTTGTAGTAGCCTTGATGATATTCCTCGGCCTCATAAAAAGGAGCAGCAGGAAGCACCTCTGTCACGATTGGCTTATCAAATCTTCCGCTTGCTGCAAGCTCCTGCTTTGATTGCTCAGCGAGCTCACGCTGCTGCTCCGTGTGATAGAACACAGCGGTCCGATAGGATTCCCCGCGGTCATGAAACTGGCCGCCAGGATCGGTAGGGTCGATTTGCTGCCAGAACAGGGTCAGCAGCTTCTCATAGGGAAAAATATCCGGCTGAAACGTAATCTGCACAGCCTCGTAGTGACCCGTAGTCTCTGAGCATACTTCCTCGTAAGTCGGGTTTGCTTTATGTCCGCCGGTATATCCGGAAACTACCTTTTCAATGCCGGGCATTTCATCAAACGGAGAAACCATGCACCAGAAGCATCCTCCAGCGAAGGTAGCAAGCTCTGTCTTCTTTGATTGTGATTGATTCATAGGATCCCTCCATAGTCAGGGTAAATTCGGTACTGCAGGTTCTATTATAAAGCATTTGAACCTTGATATAAAATGGACGCGCTGCTTCGCCCGGGATTACTGTTTAAACTTATGGCGCCAGAGCCACCAGGCAGCGGGGAGAACGATCATTAAAAACAGAGCAAGCACCGCTGCCGCCGTCCAAGGCTGTTCCACAAACAGGCTGCCCAGGTACGCATACAGAAACAACACGGGAATTTTGCCCAGTGCCGATGCCGCTAGATACGTCCAGAACGGAATGCCTGCCGCTCCGGCATATATATTCACAGCCATCTGGGGCACGACCGGAAGCATGCGGTACAACAGAATGACTTTAAAAGGGTTGCGGCGGGTTAGATCTGTTAACGTTTGCAGCTGTGGATAGCGGGATAGCAGCCGTTCTCCCATGCTTGTATAAAGTGAAGCTGCAGCGTAGATGAGAACCGCTGCCGCTGTCGTCCCAAACCAGGCAACCGCAGCCCCTCCAATCGTTCCAAAGGCATAGCCGAGCACGCCAATCACTGCTTTATAAGGAAGAATCGGAAACACCGCAAGCAGTGTACTGAGCAATAGAACAGGGCCGAGCGAGGTCTCGCCTTGCAGCCAGCCCAGAAGATCTTGTCTGTAGTAGTACATAACGAGCAGGGCCAACACGTAAGCGGCCGGAGTCCACCAGTTTTTCATATCCATTCCTTTCGCTGCCAGCATATAATCAAGACAGGATCATTATACCAGGGCTATGCTAAACTTTCTTACTCTGCTGCGAATCCCCCAAAAAAAAGGAATACAGCGGGCCATGTTGAATAACTGTTTTATGGCATATTTTCCAATGAACTTATCTTATCAACGTGCAAGGAGGCTAATCCATTGAATAAGCATTGGCGGAATGCCGGGCTTGCTGTGCTGATTGTACCGCTGCTGATATGGGTTTGGGGCAGTGTCCAAGAGAACGGGGATATCGCTGCCCGGGCAGGTGACATTACCATCACCCATGAAGAGCTGAAACGTTACAAGACTTTCGCTGAGACCACGTACACATTACATGGAATCCATGAGAGACAGCCGGATGACCGCGAAATTCTGAATGAACTCATCCTGAATAAGCATGTAAGCCTGGAAGCTGCAGCGGCGGGCTGTGTCGTGAGCGAGGAGGAGCTGCTTGCTGCCATTACAGCATTGAGAAGCAGGGTGGAGGAACGGGATGAAGAAGCCCTCTTAAAGGATCCGTACGGGATGGCTTTGGTGCAGCGTCAGCGAGATTCCGGGCTTAGTCCCGAAGCGTTTTGGAGCAGCAGTGAGTTGCAGGAGGAGGTTTCCGCGACGATGCTGCAGGTCAAATGGATGGAGAAGCTGGAGGCCGAGGGTGCATTGGGTAAAGAGCTGAGCTTTGGAGAATACAAGAATAGACTGCTGCAGGACATAAAAAAGAAGATCACTTATGATTTAAACCCCTGAGCAAGAGGGTAAAAAAAGTTAGGCAATCGGAAAAGCGTGTGATATAATGTCACCAACCGAATAGTTCCCAAAGGGGAGTAGCTACAGCGCAGTAAAGTCGTCATTACGGGATTCGTTATTTCGGTCCCCGGCTCTATTGGCAACGTGAAGATGTTGTTAGCGAGACCTTTGCCTGTGTCATCCAAGGTAAAGGTCTGTTTATGTTCCCATGGAATAAACGCCGTTACCTGTTTTCAGGTGCGGCGATTTTTTATGTGATCAGGAGAACATCGGGGACAAATTTATAAGGGGAAGGCGGAAACAAGATGGAGTTTATGTCACCAGAATTTTGGGCGGCCCTGCTGTCCATTATTGTGATTGACCTGGTTCTGGCGGGCGATAACGCAATCGTGATCGGACTTGCGGCCCGTAATGTACAGAAAGAGGACCAGAAGAAAGTTATTTTATGGGGTACGGTAGGCGCGATTCTTATTCGTGTGGTCGCTACGCTGCTCGTAGTGAAGCTCCTCATGATCCCGGGCTTGAGACTGATCGGCGGCCTGGCTCTTCTCTGGATTGCTTACAAGCTGCTGGTAGACAACAAGGATCACGAGATTTCAGCAGGCAGTCAGATGTGGGCAGCGATTCGTACCATTATTATTGCTGATGCCATGATGGGCCTGGACAATGTGCTGGCGGTGGCCGGTGCAGCAGGTGAGGATTTCACGCTGGTTATTATCGGCCTTGCGATCTCGATTCCTATCATGGTATGGGGAAGTACAATTATTCTCAAGCTGACCGACAGATTCCCGCTCGTGATTACGTTCGGTGCGGCGATTCTGGCTTGGACCGCGACCAAGATGCTGGTGGAAGAGCCCATCATTCACGACTGGTTCGCCAATTCTATCGTCAAGTACGCTTTTGAAGCCATTGTCGTAGTCGCTGTGATTGGCTTCGGCACATGGATGAAGAAGAAGATGGAAGAAAAGGCAAAGCAAAATCCTGTTCATATTAATATGAGCGAATAGCTGCGCTGCAGCATGCTGTACCGGGTTAAATAAGGAGGGCTGACGATGTCGTCTGCAGACAAAACGATGGAGGACCGCATCGTGGACAGCTACAGGCAGGACGAGGATATGATGATTCTCGTATTTGCCCAGTGGTGTGTGAATCAGGGACTGGATCCTCTCAGTTTGTACGAAAAGGCGTACCCCGATCAGGCGGGTAATGAGCGCTTGAGCCGCGGGCTGGCGCTGACGGTGCCGAAGGAGGAAGCGGGAGAAATTCCGGATTCCACGGTGATGGGCGTGCTGTCATTGTTCGGCAATGATGATCTCGCTGCCGTCGTTGCGGAAGCAATCATGCTAAGGGACCGGCTCGACAAGAGCTGATTGGACATTCTTATTTCATACCATGAGGTCAAAGGGCCCGGCTGCAAGAGCAATATCTTGCGGCCGGGCCCTTTGTATGTGCTTTAGCTGGAAGGCATGTGATCTTGCCGGAACTGTTTTGGAGAAACGCCGAATCGGGAACGGAAAACCCGGTGAAAATAAGTGTAGCTGGCAAAGCCGGACGTTTCGGCTACATCCTCCAGGGACATGGGACTGAAAATGATCCGTTCCCGCGCCATATCCAGACGAACCTCCAGAGTATATTGCATGATGGTCGTGCCAAACGCTTCCTTGAATAAATGGACCGCCCGGGACACGCTGATATCCACATGGGAAGCGACATCCTCCAGCTTGAACATGGAGGAGGCGTTCTCTTCAATGTAATTTTTCATGCGGTGAGCGAGGTAAGCTTTAGGCGTAGTGGACGGCTGCTCGGACAGCAGGCGGTCGATCTCCAGACAGAGAATGCGAAGCATGTACACGGAGATTTCCGGATATGTATTTGAAAGCCGGCGCTGCTCCAGCACGAGCTGTCGGAACAAGCCCAGGTATCGATCGTCCAGCGGGATCCGCATTCGTGTTGGCCGTTTGCGGGCTTGATACCAGTCGTCTACCCAGTCGCCTTTAAAAAAAATGTTGTAGTCTCCGCTCTCCACCAGGGAATCCCCCTGCGGGTTCAGCTCGTCCTCAATGCGCAGCTCGTAAGGCTGCCCCGGCTTGTACAGCAGCAGGTCGCCGGGCTGGAGCAGGGACAGCTTGCCGTCAATGACCGCCCGGCAGCGGCCGTCGGTCTGAAGGCGAAGTAAGTAATGCTCAAAGCCGTCCGGCATGGTCATGACAAACGGCTTGCGATGAAATGAAAAGTTCGTGGAGAGCACTCGGGTCGACAAAACTTCCTGCATGTAAAGAACTCCTTTATGGATTTGAAAATAATGACCAGATTGTTCATGTTTTAATCATATAATTCATTTTAAATGAAAACAATTCCGAATACCATGTTTCTAGATGGTTCAGCAAAGGTCTTTGAGGGGTGACAACGAGTGGCTAGAATGAGAACAGGCATTATCGGCTGCGGTAATATCAGCGGCATTTATTTTCAGAATCTGAAGAACAGTGACTGGGTGGAGGTTGTAGCCTGTGCCGACCTTGTGGTGGACAGGGCCAAAGAGCGTGCTCAAGAGTATAATATTCCACATGTGTTCACCGTGGAGGAGATGCTGGCTCACCCGGACATTGAGCTCATCATTAATTTGACCATTCCTGCAAGCCACGCCAGTGTCGATGTGGCTGCGCTGGAAGCAGGCAAGCATGTATATAGTGAAAAGCCTCTCGCGGTCACCCTGGAGGAAGGGCGACTCGTCCTGGAGACAGCTGGCAAGAAAGGACTCCGTGCCGGCTGCGCACCGGATACTTTTCTGGGGTCTGCGATACAGACCGCCAGGGCGGCCATGGAGCAGGGCTTGATCGGAAGGCCGGTCGCAGCGTGTGCGTTCAATCTGGGTGCGGGACCGGAGACCTGGCATCACAATCCGGAATTTTTCTACGCCGCCGGCGGTGGACCGATGATGGATATGGGTCCTTACTATTTAACAGCGCTTGTAGAGCTGCTGGGACCAGCAAGCAGGGTCAGCGCCTCAACGGGCATTCAAATTCCGGATCGCTTTGTCGGCTCCGGGCCTAACAGCGGTCAGGCAATTCCGGTTCATACACCGACGCATCTGGCGGGGACGATTGATTTCGAAAGCGGAGCCATCGTCAGTATGATTACAAGCTTTGACATCCCGGCTGGCTCTGAGCTGCCATGGATCGAAATTTATGGCACGAGCGGAACGCTTAGCCTGTCGGACCCGAACTTTTTTGATGGCGATGTACGCATCCGCCGTCACGGCTCTGAGGCATGGGAGACACTTCCGCCTGCTTTTGAGTGCGGGAGAAATGAAAGAGGGCTCGGCGTGAATGATATGGTTCAGAGCATTCGGGAGCAGCGGGATCACCGTGCCAGTGCCCGTCTGGCCTATCACGTCCTGGAAATTATGCAGTCGTTTCAGCAGTCCTCTCTGGAAGCGCGTCATATTGTCCTGCAGAGCACCTACCGCAAGGAACCGCTGCCTTCCTTCACTGCACAGCTAAAGGGCTGAGGCAAGGAAGGATTCGTTTATTGTGTGCTGGAAGAATGCTACAATAAGTGAGATCCGGACTGCAGCATGGAATGATGCTGCACAAAGTGGTCAAACTGTACCTAAGTTATTTTGCGGAGTACGGCTAAATGTTTTAGAACATGACGAACTAGTGTATGAATCAACGTACGTACTAAATTACGAATCAGGAGGTTTCAGTATGAAGCTGGGAGTATTTATGGTGCTGCTGGGCGGGCGCAAGCTGGAGGACGCCCTGGATTATGTAGCTTCGAAGGGCTTGAAGGCCGTAGAGATTGGAACGGGAGGATATCCTGGCAATTCGCATTGCAATCCGGCAGAGCTGCTGGAGAATGAAGCCGCACTCAAGGCATTCAAGCAAGCGGTGGAGTCCCGTGGCCTGATGATCAGTGCGCTGAGCTGCCACGGCAATCCGCTGCATCCGCAGAAGGATATCGCTAAGGGCTTTCATGACGATTTTGTCAAAACGGTGGAGCTGGCTCAGAAGCTGGAGGTACCTGTTGTGAACACGTTCTCTGGTTGTCCGGGTGACCATGAGGACGCGAAATATCCGAACTGGCCGGTAGCTCCATGGCCGAATGATTATCAGGAGATTCTGAAATGGCAATGGGAGAATAAGGTGATTCCGTACTGGACAGAGTGGGGCCAATTCGCAGCGGACCGCAATGTGAAGATCGGCTTGGAGCTGCACGGCGGCTTCTCGGTGCACACTCCAGGTACACTGCTGCGCCTTCGCGAAGCGACAGGTGAAGTCATTGGAGCTAACCTGGATCCGAGCCATATGTGGTGGCAGGGCATTGATCCGGTGCAGGCGATTCATATTCTGGGCCGCGAGAACGCCATTCATCACTTCCATGCGAAGGATACGACGATTGATCCGGTGAATGTGAACAAGCATGGCCTGACAGACATGCAGTCCTATGCCAATATGATGGACCGTGCATGGCAGTTCCGCAGTGTTGGCTACGGTCATGATGTCAAGGTTTGGGCAGATATGATGAGCGCTCTGCGTCTGGTGGGCTATGATTATGTGGTCAGCATTGAGCATGAAGATGGCCTGATGTCCATTGAAGAAGGCTTCTCCAAGGCGGTATCTAATCTTCAGCAGGTGCTGATTGAGGAACCGCTGGGCGAGATGTGGTGGGTCTAACCGCGATCTAGCGGATTTGGAATATAGGGGGATTTGGCAGCATGCTAAACGTAACGATCTGGAACGAATTTGTACATGAGAATATTCACGATGAAGTCAAAGCGGTATATCCTGAAGGCATTCACAAAGCGCTTGCCGACGGCCTCCAGAATCCGGATTTTCATATCCGGACAGCGACGCTAAATGAGCCGGAGCACGGCTTAAGTGATGAAGTGCTGAACCTGACCGATGTGCTGCTGTGGTGGGGCCATATGGCTCATGACCGTGTCGATGATGCGGTAGTCAGCAAGGTGGTCGAGCGGGTTCGGAACGGGATGGGCCTGATCGTGCTGCATTCTGGACATTTTTCCAAGCCGTTTAAGGCACTGATGGGGACCAGCTGCGATTTGAAATGGCGTGAAGCGGGGGAGCAGGAGATTTTGTGGACTGTGAATCCATCTCATCCCATTTGTTCCGGCGTGAACAGCCAAATCATCCTGGAGCATGAAGAAATGTACGGGGAATTCTTCGATATTCCGGCGCCGGAGGAGCTGATCTTTGTCAGCAATTTCGCCGGAGGAGAAGTGTTCCGCAGCGGCTGCACCTTCAAGCGCGGCCAAGGGAATATTTTTTATTTCCGTCCGGGGCATGAAACGTATCCGACTTACTACAATCCTGAAATTTTAAAGGTCATTACAAACGGTATTTATTGGTCGGCTATGAACAGCTATGCGCTGAAGCCGGTCTTCGGAAACAGCCAGCCGATGCGTCCGCTCGGAGTTCTCGTCTAGTCATAGCATTTAAGGGTACGGCTGCCTTCGGGGCAGCCGTATTTGTTTCAGGGAATGAAGGTCACAGCCAAATTTTCATAAGAATATACAGGGAAAGGTTTTCAGTTTCCTAAAAATGTGCTAGAATATAATTCACTAACTTATCGTAAGCTATCAAGGATTGCAAGGTTTGTGACTCTGTGAAGAGGTGGAATAACATGGATGATGTAACAACCGGTTTGTGTCCCCGTTTTGAATGCGCCTTTGCCTTGCTGGGTAAACGCTGGAACGGACTGATTATTCAGTCTCTCATGAGCGGACCGAAACGATTTAAGGATATTTCAAATTTAATTCCTGCCATGAGCGATAAAATGCTATCCGAACGGATGAAGGATCTGGAGAGCGAAGGCATTCTGGTCCGGCATGTGTATCCGGAAACCCCGGTGCGGATCGAATACGAGCTGACGGATAAAGGAAGAGCGCTGAAGCCGGTTATGGCGGAGGTAGGGGCCTGGGCTGAGCAATGGGTCCGTGTCGAAATGAATACATGAAGCCAAGAGAAGGCCCTGAATTACATCTGCTGTAATGTCAGGGCTGTTTCTTTACACCCAGGCTCACTCACCTTCGGAAGCGGCTGCTAATATAATGAATCGAAGCTAAGGAGGCGAGTCAAGATGAATCCATTTGCAAATCTGCCGCACATTCGTTACTGCAAGAAGGAAGCTGCCGAGCTGGAGCAGGCCGCAGTCGTGCTGCAACGCATTTTTGACAAGACACTGCACCTGCTTCATCTATACCTGCCAGAGTCTCTATGGTGTGCTGCCACGGGGTTGACGAGGAAGACGGAGAAGGATGTGTTCTCTGAGCAGCTGAACAATCAGGTCATTTTACAGAAATGGATTCAGAGCCCGAAAGGCTGGAAATGTGTCGGTATGGAGCCGCTGGAAGGGGAGAAGGGGCAATCCGAGTCCATATTGCCTTCAGCAGACCCTCAGGAACAAGAGACTGCTTTCGGAGGACTGGAGGGCCGGGCAACCGGGCGGCTATTGCAGATGGTAATCTGGTCACAGTATGAAAAGATAGCGCTGCTGCATCCGTTTCTGGGAGGTGAGGCGTTCTATACGGCCGAGGAGCTGGATACTGTATCAGCTTACCTGGCCCCGACTTATCTGAGCCCGCAGCCGCTTCAAGAGGTGGGGAAGGAATACAAAGTGAAATCCTTATCGGCTGGCGTACCGATCTATCAGGAGAAAATCCCTGCTCCGACCTTGGTGATGGATGCCGGCGGGCGCAGGCTGGCTGGGCTGTGGATGACAGGGGTACACCTGTCTGCCGGCGGCTTTGCAGGCATTAAGCCGTATTTGAAGGTCCCGCAGGGCGAACGGACCTATATGAATGCGAGTTTTACATAACCTACAATGTTTTGTTAGAGGGATACTCCTGGCACGGCTGCTTAGAAAGCAGCTTAAAGCCGGCAAATGTCCATGGGACATTGCTCACAGTGACAGATCTGCTGCAAACGGGAAAGCTCTTTGATGACAAGATGTCCATGATTCATATCCAGGATATCTTGTCGTTTCCAATCGCGGAGCATGCGGTTCACGCTTTCCCGGGTAGCACCGATCAGACTGGCCAGATCCGAGTGAGTCATGGTTCGAGAAATCGTAATCCAGCCGTTGTCCTGCACCTCTCCGCAGGTGTTGGCCAGCCGGATCAGTGTGGAGCTTAGGGCGCCCGTCTTTCCGTACAGCATGAGGTCTCTCAGTTTAGTTTGAGTAATACGGTGTTCTGCGCCCATCCATGTCATAAATTGAAGCGCGAAATCACCGTGCTGCGTAATTAAGGTCTCCACGCTTGATATGTCGATGACACCAATGATGCTGTTCTCCAGCGTTTCAGCAGAGAAGCTATGTCTGGAGTGCGCTGTCAGGTCTGCGTGACCCAGAAGATCACCGGCCTGATACATGTATAGCACCAGCTCTTTGCCTTCATCGGTTGATTTCGTGAGCTTGATCCGGCCCTGCATAACATAGAACAGCTGCTCAGCTCTATCCCCCTCCCAAAACAGCGCCGCGCCTGCCGGAAAGCTGCGGAGATTCATGGCTGCCTCCAGGCGGCTTTTATTTACCTCTGTCAAGCAGTGCGTATTTCCATGATCAGCATGCTTCAAACGCATCTGGGTCATAAGAATTCCTCCCGTTTATAGCTATGTAATCATTGTAAGTGAAAATATTCACGTAAACGAGCATTAACAATAGCAAGTATTGACAATCTGGTGAACGAACGGGCGAAAATGTCGATTTTTAGGCTCATTCGGTGGTTTATGTAAGAATATTTAGAATGGAGGCAGAAACTTTTAACCCGGATTGGCGTTTAATAGACTGTGCGTTACCCCTTCAGAATGAAATAAATAGAGATCATATAGGAGTGAATAAGCAAGCATGAGCCTTAAAAAAATATCTATGATTACCGTATTGGCTGCTGCCCAGGTATCTACTGTGGTGCCTGTCAGTGCGCAGTCTTCTGCTGCCCTGCAGCAGCCTTCCGCCGTCCTTGAGCAGCCGGCTGCCTTACAGGAAGCAGATAACAACAATCCGAGGATCGGCGAGGGAGCGCCGGAAGCTGCCAATTCTGCTCAGCCAGAGCCGAACGTGGAACAGGCAGAAACGTTAGAGTCTTCTCCTGAAGCAGACGCAGTGCAGCCATCACAGACACCGGAGATTAAGGTTGTTCCAGAGGAAAATTCAGCCAATGATATGCCGCCAACGTCTTCTTCGGGTCCAGCGGCTTCCTTAAACAAGGAAACCAATGAGCTGGTGCTTCTTATGAATCGTGCGGAAATGTACCATAACAGCAAGCTCTATACAGCGGCACAGCCCATGGCGGTCAAGAGCGGGGTCTCTTACATATCGATCCGGGCGATTGTAGAGCGAGCGGGCCTGATGCTCCGCTATGATAATGCGACAAAAGAAACGATTATTTACAAGGATGGAAATGAGCTGCGCTTTACGATGAACAGCACGGTATACAAAGTCAATGGCGAAGCCCGTTCGATGAAGGGTCCGGCGTATACCTATAAGGGCACCTTTATGGTTCCCCTCACGTCTATAACCCAGGCTCTTGGAATCCGCTATGTCGTCAATCAGCCGGAAAAAAAGGTGATCCTGGATCTATCCAGCCTTTCCGGCTCAGCGCCGGTCAATCCGGGCGAGGGAGCTTCGGGAGGGGAGCCGGCCAATCCGTCCACACCGCCGGTAGAAACGGTACCGGGTCTGGTTCTTTTGATGAACAGTGCCCAGATGTACCATAATGGTACATCCTATACGGCTGCCAAGCCGATGGCCGTCAAGCAGGGGGTCTCTTATGTTGCTGTCCGCTCCTTGGTAGACCGGGTGGGGTTCAGCCTGAGGTATGACAGCAGTACGAAGGAAACCGTCATTATGCGGGGCAGTGATGAAATTCGCTTTAAGACCAACAGCAGTGTATATACCGTCAATGGGGTCCGTACGACCATGAAGGGACCCGCTTATCAGGACAGTGGAACATTTATGGTTCCTTTGACCTCGATTACCCAGGCTTTAAATATACCTTATCAGGTGGATCAACAGAACAAGCGAGTCATTCTGAGTCTCAGCACGAAGCCCATCGCTTCGTTTACGGTTACGAACCCGAAGGTATATGTCGGACAAACGGTGGTGAATTACAAGACCAGCGCCTATTCGCCTTCCGGACTGCCCATCGTCAGCGAGTATTGGGATGGCAGAGAGGATGTCTTTTACGAGCCGGGTATTCATACTGTATCTTACTCCGTTCAGGACTCCAGCGGCGAATGGAGCGATCCCTACACGTTAAATATTGAGGTGCTCGTGCCGAACGAACCGCCTGCTGCGCTATTTACGACGAACAAAGAAGAATATCGCATGGGCGAGCTTATCACGTATACAGATCAAAGCACCGATGAAGAGAACGCGATTGTGAGCCGGGAGTGGGATAACAATGCCAAGGCCTTTTTTACCCCGGGTCCGGTCAAGGTTCGCCTGAAGGTAACCGATCGGCACGGAGCTGTTGATACGTACGAGAAAACCATCGTCATTACAGGAGAAACCTTGTATACCCGCGAGGAGTTCTATCAGCTATATGCGGCCGTGGGGGAGAAGTTCTTTATCGACGGCGCAAGGGTTCCTTCCTTGCCGGTGCTTCCGCTGGAGAGCAGCTTTGAATCCCGGACCTTGATCCGCAGCAACAGCCCGGAGACGGTGACCCGGGAAGGCGTGGTGTACCGTGAAGTCGGCGTTGGAGCGACCCGATTTATGATTCACCACAAAAATGCGAGCGGAAAAGTAATGAAAATGTACGTAGTTGCAACAAACCTGAACAGCACCCCGGCTTCGCTCAATACGCAGCATGTCGGGTTCGGCGGACCGAGCGAAT
The DNA here is from genome assembly GCF_005577435.1 of Paenibacillus algicola. Taxonomy (NCBI): domain Bacteria; kingdom Bacillati; phylum Bacillota; class Bacilli; order Caryophanales; family Paenibacillaceae; genus Paenibacillus; species Paenibacillus algicola. The sequence continues at coordinate 1,897,037 of NZ_CP040396.1, forward strand.
ATCCGAATGCGACAGGAAAGCTGTCGGTAGAGCGGTATTTTCAATCCATGCAGTCAGGAAGCAGCAATCAAACGTCGATTCTGCAGCCGGGAGAAAGCCGCCTGATCTTGACCGAGATCAACGCGCTGCCGATCAAGGATCAGCAGGTCGTCTCCTTGTTTGCAGATCTTTTTACCGATTCTCCGATTCGTTATGATGTCATTATGATTGAGGAGAAGGAAGATGCGCTGAGCAAGTTCCCGTTCCTTCCGCTGCTGGCAGCAGACGGTATTCACAACCGCGGCACCTATGCGAATTCCACACGCATTCTGGAGAGCCGTGAGCTGATCGGCCAGAGCGAAGCGCGCATTGCCATTGGCGACAAGAATCTGGATCCATTCCTGACCGGATACGACGGTATTACCGGCTATCCCATCTCCAATTCCGGCAATTTCGGGATGGTCTACCACATTAAGCTGAACCGTGTTGCGCCAAATACGCTCATTTCATTTAATCCACGCGGCGGCAAATATATGGGCTCGGTCATGGTTAATGGCAGCATGGTCAATGTGCCGTCTACGTCCTGGCTATCAGCGCCGCATGACAGCAGTGTGCTGTTCCGTACCGGAGAGTACGAGCAGCCGGTCGAAATCTGGTTTACGGCGGCGCCGGGAAGCAGCCTTCCGGTTAATATTTTGGTGACGCCGATGCCACAGAAGAGAAATTAATATCCTCAGCGTGCGCAGTGCTCCTTCGTTGACGCGGGTTGAATTTTCAGGCATTATTAAAGGATGAATTTGAATCAAACAACAGGAGGCTGTTGCGTATGCTGACGACAGAAGAGATCATCGGCACGATGTCCGGACATGGACTACGCATCACCGATCAGCGCAGAACGCTCGCCAAATTGTTTGGAGAGCATAACGGTTATTTAACCGCGAAGGATGTCTATGACTATATGGGCCAGAAGTACAGTGGCCTGAGCTTTGATACGGTGTATCGGAATCTGCGCGTGCTGTCGGAGCTGGGTGCGCTGGAACAGGTTGCCTTTGAGGAAGGCGTGAAGTTTCGGTCTCGCTGCAGTGAGAAGCATCATCACCATCATCTGATCTGTCTTCAGTGCCAGAAGACGTATCCGATCACCTTTTGTCCTATGCCGCTTACTGATGCACCGGATGACTTCCAGGTCGTCAGGCATAAATTTGAAGTCTTTGGTTATTGTAAGGACTGCGGAGAGGGAGAAGCGTGAGCAAACGATGGCCGATCCGGGTCGTTCAAGCGCCGATCCATCTGTACCGGAAGGTCATTTCCCCGCTGAAGCCTGCAACCTGCCGCTTCTATCCAACCTGCTCACAGTATGCACTTGAAGCTATTGAGGTACACGGTGCGCTGAAGGGCTCTGTCCTTGCGGCGAAGCGGATCGGAAGATGCCATCCCTTTCATCCCGGTGGCGTAGATCTGGTGCCGCCTCGAAAGGAAAGCCAGAGCTCTCCTTGAGTATATTCTTGACATTACGTCTGATCGTTGATTATATTGGGTGTATTAAGTAAGCAGAGTTGAATATTTTTCCTATGAAGAGATGAGTACGACAGTGCATGCTGCACAGAGAGCCGGGATAGGTGGGAACCGGTCAGCGGGGTCCTGGCGGAAGATGGTCTTGGAGGAACTGTTGTCGAGCTTCTTCCGGTGGTTATTCCATCCGGCAGGGTGAGACAATAGCGTGATCCAGCGTTAATGGCGGCCTGCTGCAGGCGGATAAGCCTGACTCTGTAAGGAGTCCGGGGAATTTGGGTGGTAACACGTGAGCTGACTCTCGTCCCATGGGGACGGGAGTTTTTTGTGTCCTTAGGGCGGTCCTTATTGCCTAAACCTTGTCAAGGCACGCCGCTGCGGCCTGCACCATAAATAACATATTTCAATTAAAGGATGGAGATCTCAATGGCAGAACAGAAAACCTTCTATTTGACAACGCCAATTTACTATCCCAGTGACAAGCTTCACATCGGGCATGCCTACACGACGGTAGCAGGTGACGCGATTGCGCGCTACAAACGCTTGAGAGGCTATGATGTGCGTTATTTGACAGGCACGGATGAGCATGGTCAAAAGATCGAGCGCAAGGCTCAGGAAGCCGGCAAAACGCCGCAGCAATTTGTCGATGATATCGTGGCAGGCATTCAGGATCTGTGGAAAAAGCTTGATATTTCCAATGAAGATTTTATTCGGACGACAGAGGCTCGTCACACCAAGGTCGTTCAGGACGTTTTCGAACGCCTGCTGGCTCAAGGTGATATTTATAAAGGTGATTATGAAGGCTGGTACTGTACACCCTGTGAATCGTTCTTCCTGGAGCGTCAGCTGGTGGATGGAAAATGTCCGGACTGCGGCCGTCCCGTGGAGCTGGTGAAGGAGGAGAGCTATTTCTTCCGGATGAGCAAGTACGTAGACCGGCTGCTGCAATACTATGAGGAGCATCCGGATTTCATTCAGCCTGTTTCCCGCAAAAATGAGATGATTAACAATTTCATCAAGCCCGGCCTGGAAGATCTCGCCGTCTCTCGTACAACCTACGAGTGGGGGGTAAAGGTCAAGAGTGATCCCAAGCATGTCGTTTACGTCTGGATCGATGCACTCCTGAACTATGTGACGGCTCTGGGCTACGGCTCCGAGGATACCTCCTTATATGACAGATACTGGCCTGCCGATGTTCATCTCATGAGCAAGGAAATTGTCCGGTTTCACACGATTTACTGGCCGATCATTCTGATGGCCCTGGACCTGCCGCTGCCGAAAAAGGTATTTGCACATGGCTGGCTCCTGATGAAGGACGGAAAAATGTCCAAATCCAAGGGCAATGTGGTGGACCCGGTTACGATGATCGACCGCTACGGCCTGGATGCACTGCGGTACTATTTGCTGCGCGAGGTTCCATTCGGAGCGGACGGCACGTTTACGCCAGAGAGCTTTGTAGAGCGCGTGAACTCTGATTTGGCGAATGATCTGGGGAATTTGCTCAATCGTACGGTGGCGATGGTCGATAAATATTTTGACGGAGAGGTTCCTTCCTTCGAGCGCGGTGTGACCGCTTTTGATGAGGCGATGGAGGAAGCGGCAGAAGGCGTCTACAGCAAGGTAGAAGAAGCGATGGAGAAGCTGGAGTTTTCAGTAGCACTCAGCGCCATCGGGCAGTTCGTCAGCCGCAGCAACAAATACATTGATGAGACCCAGCCATGGACCCTCGCGAAGGATGAGAGCAAACGACAGGAGCTTGCCTCCGTGATGAGCCACTTGGTAGAGTCACTGCGTATTGCTTCCATTCTGCTTCAGCCGTTCATGACTCGTACGCCGCAGAAGATTTGGGAACAGCTGGGCATCGAGGCTGGACCGTTAACGCATTGGGACAGCGGACGTGAGATCGGCAGCATCCCTGGCGGCACGAAGCTCCAGAAAGGGGAACCGATCTTCCCGCGTCTGGACGTCGAGCAGGAGGTAGCCTTTATTGCTGAGGCGATGACTGGCGGCGCCAAGCCTGCAGCGATCACGGAGCAGCCAGCAGAGGGCAAAGCTGCAGAGGCTGAGGAAGAAGTGGAGCTGAAGGAAGAGATCGGGATTGAGGATTTTGCGAAGGTAGAGCTGAGAGTGGCGCAGGTGATCTCCTGTGAGCCGGTGAAAAAGGCGGATAAGCTGCTGAAGCTGCAGCTGGATCTGGGCTTCGAGCAGCGTCAGGTCGTATCGGGCATTGCGAAGCACTATAGCCCGGAGGAGCTGGTCGGCAAAAAAGTCATCTGTGTCACAAACCTGAAGCCAGTCAAGCTTCGTGGAGAAATGTCTCAGGGCATGATCTTGGCAGCCTCCCACGGGAATCAGCTGACGCTGGCTGCGGTGCCGGATTCCATGCCAAACGGTGCGATCGTGAAATAAGTGCTACAGAGGTTACTAGTGAGGACGGCGTGCCGGAGTCGGCTGCCGTCCTCACACTTTTTTTGTTCAGGTTTATTAGTAACGATAACGATGTGGTTGACAAGAGGAACAACTACTCTTATAATCTCTAACTAGTAATTATTACGATTTGAACAACGGGATTGGAGTGGAGACGGAAGCATGAAATGGAAGACAGCATATGGGGCTTTGTTATTGTCACTGGTAATGGTGGTAACGGGCTGCGGCAATGACACGGGTAGTCAGAAGGCAGCTATTTCGGAAGAGAAGATTAATGTCATTACGACATTTTATCCTATTTATGAATTTGCACGGACCATCGGGGGAGAGGATGCGAATGTCATCAATCTGCTTCCTACCGGTGTAGAGGCTCATGATTGGACGCCGCGGAGCCAGGATATTATTCAAACCTCTAAAGCACAGCTGTTCCTGTACAACGGAGCAGGCATGGAGGGCTGGGTGCCGGGATTTCTCAAAGGCTTGGATCAAGACAGCCAGGTTAAGCCGGTTGAGGTTAGCCAAGGCATCGATCTAATCTATACGAACGAGGATGACGGGCATCAGCACGGCCACGACCACGGCGGCGAGGCTGCAGCGGAAGAGGGACGTGATCACGACCACAGCGGTGAGGCCGCAGCGGAAGAGGGACATGATCACGACCACAGCGGTGAGGCTGCAGCGGAAGAGGGACATGATCACGACCATAGCGGCGAGGCGGCAGCGGAAGAGGAGCATGATCACGACCATAGCGGCGAGGCGGCAGCGGAAGAGGGACATGATCACGACCATAGCGGCGAGGCTGCAGCGGAAGAGAAGCAGCCGGCTGTGGATGCCAAATATGTGGACCCCCATACTTGGGTAAGTCCGAAGTCTGCACAGATCATGGCCGAGAATATTTACAAGAGCCTGGCAGAAGCAGATCCGGATCATGCTGACGGTTATAAGGAACGATATGAAGTCTTGAAGGAGCAGCTTGCTGCACTGGATCAGAAGTTTGAGCAGGAGCTTGCCGCCTTTGAGAACCGTCAGATTGTGGTATCTCATCAAGCGTTCGGGTATTTGACGCGGGACTACTCCCTGGAGCAGCATGCAATTATGGGACTGTCTCCGGATGCCGAGCCGCGGGCGCAGGATATTGTCAAGCTGGCCAATACGGTGCGGGAGAACAATATTCGCTACATTTTCTTTGAAGAGCTGGTATCGGATCAGCTGGCCAAAACGCTGGCTGCGGAGACCGGGGTTGAGACGCTGGTGCTGAATCCGGTGGAGGGCTTAACCAAGGAGCAGGAAGCCAGTGGAGAGAATTACTTTTCATTGATGGAAAACAATTTGCAAAATTTGAAGAAGGCATTACAATAAGAAGAGATGGCCGGGGATATATTCATATCACCCGGCTTCATATTTTACAGAAAGGCGGCCAAGGTATGCTCCCGGACGCGCTGGATTGTCATCAGCCGATTATACAGCTTAAAGATATTTCATTCTCTTACCGTCAGCAGCAGGTGCTGGAGGGGCTTAATTTTACCGTTAAGGAACGGGATTTCGTCGGCATTGTCGGCTCGAATGGAGCCGGGAAGACGACGCTGCTTCGCCTGATTGTAGGTTTACTGCCGTCAGCGCATGGAAGTATTGAATTATTTGGAGAGCCGATCCGCCGCTTCCGTGATTGGGAACGGATCGGCTATGTACCGCAGAAGAACAGCTTTAACCCGTTGTTTCCGGCAACGGTTCGGGAAGTGGTCCTCTCGGGCCTCTACAACCGCAAGAATATGTTCCGCCGGATTACCCGGAAGCAGCATCAGCAGTGCAGTGATGCCATGGAAGTGATGCGTATTGAGGACATTGCCGGCAAACGCATTGGCGAGCTTTCCGGGGGACAGCAGCAGCGTGTGTTTCTGGCGCGGGCCTTGATCAATCGGCCGGATCTGCTCGTTCTCGATGAGCCAACGATCGGGATTGACGCCGAGACTCAGGCCAGTTTTTTTGAGCTGATTACCCATATGCATGAGCATCACGATATGACTTTTCTCATGGTGACGCATGATCTGGATATGGTTCGCGATGAGCTGGGAGAAAAGCCGGTGTCTCAGAACGGCAAAATTCAGTTTTATGTTCGTCACTCCCATGATGCCCAGGACTGCGTGGAGCAGGATCTGACGCATTCGCTCGTTTAGGAAGGAGAATTACGTCTTGCTGGATATTTTATCAAGTGATTTCTTTCAGCGCGCCATGCTTGGCGGGCTGCTCATCGGCGTTACCGCGCCGTTAATCGGTATTTTCCTCGTGCTGAGGCGATTGTCCATGATTGGCGATACGCTTTCGCATGTAACGATTGCGGGCGTCGCACTTGGATTTCTGATTGAGGTCTATCCTCTGGCGGCAGGGCTTGTGTTCGCCGTAGCTGCATCCTTCGCAATAGAGAAGCTCCGCAAAGCGTACAAGAGCTATGCAGAGCTGTCTATTGCGATTATTATGTCCGGGGGGGTCGCGCTTGCCTCGCTGTTCTTCACTTTGGGCATGGGCTACAATACGGATGTTATGAGCTATCTGTTCGGCAGTATTTATACACTGGATGTCAACGATCTGTATCTGGTGGGGGGCGTAACGGTCGTCGTGATTACGGTGATATCGCTCTTTTTCAAGGAATTGTTCCTGCTCAGTTTTGAAGAGGATGCAGCCAGCGTCAGCGGCCTGCCGGTAAAATGGATCAATATGATCATTACAGTGTTGACGGCGCTCGTGGTGAGCACGGCCATCAAGATTGTGGGGGCGCTGCTCGTATCTGCACTGCTGACAATCCCGGTTGCGGCCAGCCTGCTGCTGGCCAGAAGCTTCCGCTCTGCCATTGTACTGTCAGTCATTCTGTCGGAGATTGCGGTGGTCGGAGGTCTCATGCTGGCCGGCGTGTTCAATCTGGCGCCCGGAGCCACGATTGTGCTGCTGCTGATTTCGTTCCTGACGCTGGCGCTGGTTGGCAAAAAAGGCTTTTCATCTTAAGGGGGAGTACTTATGGCTGATATGAATATAGGAATCGCATTTGCAGCCGGCTTCGCATCGTTTATTTCGCCCTGCTGTCTCCCGCTGTATCCTTCTTATCTTTCGATCATTACCGGCATGTCGGTCAATGAATTAAAAACGGAGCAGAACCGCAAGGACGTTCGCATGCGCACCATGAGTCACACGCTGGCGTTTATCCTTGGGTTCTCCTCCGTATATTATACGCTCGGCTGGGGAGCGGGACTGTTTGGAGAATTCTTTATCGAGTATCAGGACTTGATCCGGCAGCTCTCGGCGCTGCTTATTATCTTGATGGGTCTGATGCTGGTTGGCTTGTTTCAGCCCCGGTTTCTCATGAAGGACCGCAAGTTCGATTTCAAATCCAAGCCGGCGGGATACATAGGCACCTTCTTGTTCGGAATTGGGTTTGCTGCAGGGTGGTCCCCTTGCGTAGGCCCGATCCTGATGGCTATTATTGCCCTCGCGGCCACCGATCCCGGCACATGGTTCCCGCTGATCACGTCATACTCTCTCGGATTTGCAGTTCCCTTCTTTATCCTGGCATTCTTCATCGGATCCACGCGCTGGATTCTCAAATATTCCAGTGTGCTGATGAAGGTCGGCGGTGCGCTAATGATTCTTATGGGGATCTTGCTGTTTAGCAATCAAATGTTTAGAATTACGATCTGGCTTCAAAGCATAACGCCGGAATGGCTTCGTTTCTAAATTACGTAAAGTAATCAATCCTTGCCTCTGGAAAATGGTCAAAGATCCGCTCTGTGATAAATTGTCGCAGGGCGGTTTGCTGTTCATCAGGGTATACATATTTGTATTGGCCCCAGCGTCCCCATTTCTGCTTTCTTTTTTCAATATCCATCTCCAGCTTGGTTTTGGGGTAACGCTGCTGAATCACGTTTTTGGCCGTCTTGGTAAAACGGTGCTGAATCATCTCAAAGCTCAGGTCCTTGGTTGCTTCGGGCGGCAGTGAATCCGAGAGGCGCTTTAGCAGCTCTGCATAGCCTTCCTCCCAGCCGTCATACCAAATGATGGGAGCGATGATGAAGCCTAACGGATAGCCGGCATGGGCGATTTTGGATGCAGCCTCAATTCGTTCCTCAAAGCGCGAGGTGGCAGGCTCAAACTGGCGAATCACATAATCCGCATTGACACTGAACCGGATTCGGGTATGACCGTTGTGATTCAGATTTAGCAAAGGACCGACATGGTGAAACTTTGTTACAAACCGAAGTCGCCCATGCTCCTGTCCGGCCATAAATGTGATCAGTTCCTGCAGCGTACCGGTAATATGCTCAATCCCGACGGGATCAGAGGTACAGGCGGCTTCAAAGGTTGTGATTTCCGGTGTTTTTTCGTCAATATAGCCTTTCGCAGCGCCCAGAATATCCTCTGTGTTAACATAAACTCGGATGTAGGGCTTGGAGCCCAGCGTCGTCTGTAAATAACAATAATGGCAATGGCCCATGCAGCCGGTGGAAATGGGAATCGCATAGTCTGCCGACGGCTTGGACTGGTCAAACTTCAGCGTTTTTCGCAGGCCGACGACGAGGGTTCTTTTGGCCATCCGGTACTTTTCCTGCTCCGTCTCCCCGGGAAGATTGGTTATCCGGTTGTGAGAGGTTGTCATGCGGTATTCAATGTTGCGTGCTTTGACGAACTCCATAATTTTCTGACCCTTGGGATATTCCAGCGCATCCGGTTCAAAATAAACAAGGTCGGGGATGAACGGCTTGGTCGGCTTGGGAATGCGTTTGACGGGTGGAGCTGTCAATGTCGTCTCGGCCACGGCTGCACCTTCTTTCTGTAAGCTAAGCATAGTATGGACCTTGGCTCTCGTCTTGACACCTGACAATTACAAACAGGCGATCCCGGCAGGACTTGCCAAGTGCTATTGAGAACATGTATCATTAACGGTGCAGGTACACCGTTGCCGGACGTTTTGGAAGATATGAGAAAAGAGGGAAATGAAGATGCCTACACCCAGCATGGAGGATTATTTGGAGCGCATCTACAAGCTGATTGAAGAGAAGGGTTATGCGCGCGTTTCGGATATTGCCGAAGGCTTGGAGGTTCACCCCTCATCCGTCACGAAGATGATTCAGAAGCTTGATAAGGATGAATATTTGATCTATGAGAAGTATCGCGGCCTCGTCTTGACCAGCAAGGGCAAGAAGATGGGGAAGCGCTTGATGGCCCGCCATCAGCTGCTGGAGCAGTTCCTGGGCATCATTGGCGTACAGGAAGAGAATATTTACGCGGATGTAGAAGGAATTGAGCATCATCTGAGCTGGGACTCCATAACTTGTATAGAGACCCTGGTAGAATATTTTAATCGGGATGAACAACGTCTCAAGGAGCTGCGGAATATTCATCAGGAATTGGTTAGCGAATCGTAGAAAGGGCATCTGTCCGCAGTTGACAGATGCTTTTTTCATGAAAGGTTGCCTGCGAAACCTAGAAACTGGAGGTTCTAAAGAATGAAGTTACGAAGATGGCTGCTGGTGCTGCTGTTGACCCTGTTGTGTCTCCCGTCGGTGGTTCCCGCTGCGAAGGCGCAAAGCCCCGACATCCAGATTCTGCTTGACGGTCAGAGGCTGTACAGCGATGTACCGCCGTACATCCTTTCTAAAGTAAATGTGACGATGGTGCCGACTCGCGTCATCAGCGAAGGGCTGGGCGCATCCATTGCATGGAACCAAAGCACGAAAACGGCTGTGATTTCGCAGCAGAACATAAGCATCAGCCTGAAATCGGGATCTCCAACGGCCATTGTTAATGGAGTGCCGGAGGCACTGAGTGCATCGGTTCAAATCCAGAACGGCCGAGTGATGGTGCCGCTAAGGTTCATCAGCGAGAAGCTGGGGCTGACTGTGAAGTGGAATCAGCAGCAGAAGATCATTGATATGACCAGCGGCTGGATCATTCCCGAGGAGCCGGGAATCCCGCCGGTAGTACCGCAGCCGGTAGAGAAGGAGCTTCGGGGAGCCTGGGTGTCCAGTATTTATAATCTGGACTGGCCTGCCACGAAGACGACCGCAGCGCAGCAGCAGCAGGACTTCATCCAAATGCTGGACAAGCTGCAGGCGGCTGGATTCAATGCGGTGTTTGTGCAGCTTCGGCCTGCAGGTGACGCACTGTACTCCTCGGCACTGGTTCCTTGGTCGAAGGCACTGACCGGAACTCAGGGCAAGGATCCCGGCTACGATCCTACTGCATTTATGATTCAGGAGACGCAGAAGCGGGGAATGGAATTTCACGCCTGGTTCAACCCGTTTCGAGCGCATACCGAGCTATCCACAAGCGGCCTCGCTGCCAATCATGTTGCTGTCGCTCATCCGGACTGGATTCTGAAGGTGAACAGCCAGCTGATGATCGATCCCGGCAACCCTGCAGCGAGACAGCATATTATAGATACGATTATCGAAGTGGTGGACGGTTATGATGTAGATGGAATTCATCTGGATGATTATTTTTATCCGTCTAATACGTCGATCCCTGACTCCAGCTCCTATGCGCTGTACAATACAGGCTCATATCGTACCGTTGCAGATTGGCGGCGCGGCAATGTGAATACCTTTATTGAAGAGCTGGGAGAAAGCATCAAGCGGGTGAAGCCACAGGTGTACTACGGGGTCAGTCCTTTCGGCGTGTGGCGCAATGATACCGCAGACCGAACAGGATCTCCGACCAAAGCAGGGGTTACAGCCTATGACAGCATGTATGCCGACACACGGACCTGGATTCAGAATGGCTGGATCGATTATATCGCCCCGCAAATCTACTGGAGCATGAATTATACCGCTGCGGATTACGATAAGCTGGTGGACTGGTGGGTGAAGGAGGTTTCCGGAACCGGAGTCGATCTCCTGATCGGACATGCGGCATACAAGGTCGGCGATCCGGCCCAGGATAAGAATTGGCAGACAGCCACTGAAATTATTAACCAGCTTCGCTACAATGACAAATATAAGGATATCCAAGGGAGCCTGTTCTTCAGAGCCAAGCACTTGCTCGGCAATCCGCTCGGGCTGCTGGATCAATTGAAATTATATTATCAATCCTAAATCAGCACGTTGTAAGACATGAATACTCCCCCGTTCTCATACATAGTCAATAGACCATGTGAGGCGGGGGTTTTATTATGGATATTAATGCCGTATTTGAGGGTGGCGGCGTCAAAGGCATATCACTGGCTGGAGCCGTAAAGGCGGCGGAGCTGCAAGGTATCACCTTTAAACGGGTAGCTGGGACCTCATCAGGCTCCATTGTAGCGTCCGTGCTGGCAGCAGGCTATACCGCTGATGAGATGAAACACATCATTAAGAACATGCCTTTTGAACGGCTCCTGGTGCGGGCGCCGTTCTTTGATACGGCCTTCGTTGGACCTGCTCTTCGGGTCTTGCTGAAAAAAGGGTTATACTCCGGAGAAGCACTGGAGCAATGGGTACGCAGTCTGCTGCTTGCCAAGGGCATCGTCACCTTTTCAGATATTCCTGCAGGCAAGCTCTACATTGTGGCTTCGGATATTACGAACGGAAAGCTGCTCGTCCTTCCGGATGACTTGCGAAACTACGGGATCAATCCGGCCACGTTTCCTGTAGCGAAGGCCGTACGGATGAGCTGCAGCATTCCTTACTTCTTTGATCCGGTCATTCTGAGGCTTATTGGGGAGCCGGCTAGAGGAAAGGCCTTTAATGAGCAATTTGTGTACATTGTCGATGGCGGGCTGCTTAGCAATTTTCCGTTATGGCTCTTTGACCGCAAGCGAAAAGGAACAGGACTTTCAAAGCCTCCCCCTGTCGTGGGCTTTCAAATGGTCGGCAAGCATGCAGAAGAGCCGCATAAAATCACAGGACCATTCAGTATGCTGAGTGCCATGTTTGATACGATGCTGTCTGCGCATGATGAACGGTATATTGAGAAGGAGAACCGAAACCGGACGATTAAGATCCCGACCCTCGGTATTGGCACAACCCATTTTGATTTGTCGGAAGCTGAAAGCGAGGCGTTATATCAATCAGGATTGATGGCAGGGACGCAGTTTTTTAAGGAATGGATCCCGCAATAAGGACTTTGAATTTAAAAGGGCTGCTTCGCAAAGGTGATTTCCTTTGCGAAGCAGCCCTTTTGGCGTGTATGCGAGATTAATGATACTTTGGCATGTCCTCGTCATCACTTTTTCCCTTGCTGCCTTCAATAACTTGGAACGGATACCGCTTCTTTCGGGATGATTGAGAGGGCTCTGCCTTCATGCCGGCTGTCCTTGCTGCCTTGATCTTGGCCTGAGTTTTGCGTGAAGGCTTGACCTTGGGGCGGCGCCGGGTACCAGGCGGAAACTTGTAAAGCAGAAATACGACAGCGACAATGATCAGCGGAATATAATAATGCTGCAGATTTAGAAGCAGACCTACCGCCGCCAGTGTAATAAAGATGCCCAGAATGATCTTCTGCGTTCTCAGCCTGTACATGGATTCATCATCCTTTCGCAGGGTCAAGTACACTTCCCGCTGCCGGCTTCGCCGTTGCGGCCCGTTCGAATTGGGCATCCAGCTCCCGCATCCGGTTAAATGAAGCGATGGAAACCTCGACCTGATCGTCGGTCGGTTCTTTCGTCGTCAGCAATTGAAGCCACAAGCCGGGATATCCCAAGTACCGAAGCACCGGAACCTCTCGGAGCGAGTTGGTAAGCTTCAAAAATTCGAAGGAAATGCCCAGGACGACGGGCAGCAGCACAATGCGCTGAATGACTCTTTCGGTCAGGTTATCCCATGGCACGATGGAATATACGACGACGCCAAGCACAATTGTCAGCATCATGAAGCTGCTGCCACAGCGATAATGGAGACGGGTGTACTTCTGGACATTCTTCACCGTCAGCTCTTCACCGGCTTCAAAGGCACTGATGACCTTGTGCTCTGCTCCATGATATTGAAACAGCCGCTTAATGACCGGGGTTTGCGAGATCGCCCAGAGATAGATGAGAAGAAGTAGGAGCTTGATGCCGCCTTCGATCAGATTGCGGATAATGTAGTTGTCAATAATATCACCGAACAGAAAATCCTCTACAAACACAGGGACGAGCGTGAACAAGAGCTTGCCGAATACAAAGGATAGTACGCTGACCGCCGCTACTCCAATAATCATGCTGAGGCTCCAGCCAGAATCCTCTTTCTCCTTCTGCTTCTCCCGTTCTTCGGGATCCAGAGAGTCATCGGCGTAGGCATCTGCAGAGAAATTAAGATGCTTTGAGCCTTTGATGCTTGAATCTATGAGGCTAATAATTCCGCGAAGCAGTGGAATTTTACGCAGCCTGAGGATCAGGGATTTATCTTCCCTTGGCACTTCGAGAAACTTAATTTCGTTGTTTTTTCTCCGTACAGCAGTTACATTGACGTGCCTGCCGCCGAACATAACACCTTCGATCACGGCTTGGCCACCATAGCTGACCGGAGCGGGCTTTTGGGACAAACAATTCACCTTCCTGTCTCAAAATACTTGAAATGCTTAAATACATATCCTTATTGTATCGAATGTTGGAGTTAAATTCTAGTTTGATTAAGGCAGCACGTTCAGGAGCATACTAGGATTCAAACTTTTGCCGCTTTTGTAAGGGCGTATAACGATCAAGGAGAGTGTTTTATTCCATGCATCCATTACAGAGCAGATCTGCTTCTATTCACACGAACCGCTTTACCTTTGCGCTTGAGCTAGGCTTTTACGCGGGACTCATTTGGGGAGGCATCCGCTGGTTCTTCTATGCCTTTAACTTTACGTCCGTCCTTCCGGGCTTTCTGCTGGAGCCCTTCTTTAAGCACAGCTTTCTCGAATCCACGGCGGGTCAGCTGGCTGGGTGGCTCTCCTTTATCGTATTGTCAGTTGCAGCTTCCCTGCTGTATGTGCTCTTGTTTCTGAAGGCAAAGGGACCCTGGCCCGGCATTGCTTATGGGATTGTCTGGTGGGTCCTTCTGTTCATAGTTCTGAATCGGTTGCTGCAATGGAGTGCGCCGGTCAAGCTCTTGACCTGGGATACGAATATTTCAGAGATGTGCCTGTTTCTGCTGTGGGGGCTGTTTATCGGCTATACGACAGCGGTCGAGTACACGGATGAAAAGCTGCGAGACGGCAAAGGGGTACTGAGCCGGAGCTAAAAAAACTTCTCAAGTTGACTTCCCCTATGGTAAAATAGCTTTTGGTTATTTGACGAAAAGGTGGGAAGCCTTATGAAGTCCATCTGGGTCATGAACGGACCCAATTTGAACCTGCTCGGCATACGGGAGCCCGGCGTCTACGGCAGCACGTCACTGCAGAGCATTGAAGAAGCTTTAGTGGAGGAAGGAGAACGTAACTCGGTTTCCGTAACGTTCTTTCAATCCAATCATGAGGGCGCGCTGATTGACCGTATTCATGAAGCAATGGGACAGGCTGACGGCATCCTGCTGAATCCGGGAGCCTTTACCCATTACAGCTATGCCATCCGGGATGCGATCAGCTCGGTCAGCATTCCAACGGTTGAGGTTCATCTATCGAACGTCCACGCCCGGGAAGCCTTCCGCCATACGTCGGTCATCGCTCCGGTATGTGCCGGACAGATCTGCGGCTTTGGTGCAGGCAGCTACAAGCTTGGGTTTCACGCCCTGCTGGATATTCTGAATGGGGGCATCAGCACGCGCTAACACGATGAACAGGATTCGGAAGGGATTGAAGCAATATGGCTAACCACAGAGCAGCTCGGCTCCGGGAGATCATGGACAGCAAGGGCTTGCAGGCCTTGTTAGTGTCCAGTGCGGTGAACCGCCGGTACTTGACCGGCTTTACCGGATCTGCCGGATACGTGCTCATCACGAAAGAGCACTCCTATCTGCTGACCGATTTTCGTTATATGACCCAGGCGCCTCAGCAGGCACCAGGGTATGAAGTCATTGAACACGGTGCCAAGGTGATGGAAACGGTCAAGGAGCTTCTGGCTCAAGAAAGCGTGACCTCGCTCGGCTTCGAGCAGGATCACGTTACATACTCCGTGTACATGACCTATGCGGAGCAGCTGAAGCCGGTTACGCTCACTCCGGTGAGCGGAATGGTTGAACAGCTTCGGATTATCAAGGACAGTGACGAGCTGAAGGTGATGCAGCAGGCTGCTGATTTGGCGGATGAGACGTTCCAGTACGTGCTGGGCATCGTTCAGAGCGGGAAGTCGGAGTCGGAAATTGATCTCTCGATGGAGATGTTTATGCGGGAGAGAGGGGCGACGTCGTCTTCCTTTGACACGATTGTGGCTTCAGGAGTCCGGTCTGCGCTGCCTCACGGCGTTGCGAGTGACAAGATCATTGGCTCCAATGAATTGATCACCTTTGATTTCGGGGCGCTGCTGAACGGCTACTGCTCGGACTTAACACGTACGATTGCCGTAGGCAAACCGGATCCGAAGCTGAAGGAAATTTATGATATTGTGCTACAAGCCCAGCTGCATACGCTCGAACACATCAAAGCGGGAATGACAGGGCGTGAAGCCGATGCGCTTGCCCGCGATATCATTACGCGTTACGGATACGGGGAGTACTTTGGACACAGTACGGGACATGGTCTCGGAATGGAGGTTCACGAGATGCCCCGCCTTTCCAAGCTGAGTGATGATGTGCTGATGCCAGGCATGGTCGTGACTGTAGAGCCAGGGATTTATATTCCGGGCCTCGGCGGTGTTCGGATCGAGGATGATATTGTGATCCAGGAATCGGGTATTCATATTTTAACATCTTCGCCCAAAGATTTTACCGTGCTTTAAGCACAGTCCATCCGGGCAGCAGAATCAAGAAGAACCAGGTCGCTAACGACCTATTTAACCAGGAGGGATTTTTGTGATTTCAGTTAACGATTTCAAAACAGGCCTGACCGTTGAGGTTGACGGCGATATTTTCACCGTTATTGAGTTTCAGCACGTGAAACCGGGCAAGGGGGCAGCGTTCGTTCGCTCCAAGCTGAAGAACCTGCGCAATGGCAATACGGTCGAGAAAACATTCCGTGCAGGAGAGACGATCGGCCGTGCCATGATCGAGAACCGCGGCGTGCAGTACCTGTATGCGAGCGGCCAAGAGCATGTGTTCATGGACAACGAAACGTACGATCAGTTCAGCCTGACCAGCGAGCAGCTGGAATGGGAATTAAACTTCCTGAAAGAGAACATGAACGTGAACATCGTCAGCTACCAGGGCGAAATTCTCGGGATTAACCTGCCGAACAGTGTGGACCTGAAGGTTGTTGAGACGGAGCCGGGCATCAAGGGGAACACGGCTACTGGAGCAACCAAGAATGCGAAGCTGGAAACCGGCCTGAACGTACAGGTTCCTCTCTTCATTAACGAAGATGATGTCCTGCTCGTAGACACTCGTGAAGGCAAATATATTTCCCGCGCTTAATCGTTGTGAGCACCGCCGCCCTTGTCTGCAGGTTATGCAGGAGGGCGGCTTTTTTTGTAGCTGCAAGAAGATGGGCTGATTTCCCAGCCTGCCGAACTTTTGGTGACAGCTATGAAATTGCTTGACGGAACCAAGCACTTTCGTATTATACTGTTTTAAAGTGAGAAACCATGGATACATACTGATAAAGTAGGGAGTGAAGGCAGGTTGTCACTGTATGTTATGAAATTCGGGGGCAGCTCCGTCGGGGACACGGAGCGTATGCAGCGCGTCGCCCGAAGAATTGTTGAGAAGCAGGATGAAGGGCATCAAGTGGTTGTCGTCGTTTCTGCAATGGGCGATACGACAGACGATTTGATTGACCAATCCAAGTTATTAAATGAACATCCGCCTGCACGGGAAATGGATATGCTGATGACGACAGGAGAGCAGATCTCGATGTCTCTTCTTGCCATGAGCATTCATAGACTCGGGCGTGAAGCGGTCTCATATACGGGCTGGCAGGCTGGCTTCCGCACGGAAGCTGTACACGGCAAGGCCCGCATTACAGATATTACCCCTATTCGCGTTCAGAAGGCACTGGAGCAGGGCAAGATCGTTATTGTCGCCGGCTTCCAGGGCATGACTGAGGAAGGCGAAATTACGACACTCGGCCGGGGCGGCTCCGATACGACCGCCGTTGCACTGGCTGCTGCTGTCCATGCTGACGTTTGTGAAATTTATACAGATGTTGACGGCATCTACTCCACCGATCCGCGTGTCGTGAAATGCGCGCGCAAGCTGCAGGAAATCTCATACGATGAAATGCTGGAGCTTGCAAATCTGGGAGCGGCAGTGCTTCATCCGCGGGCTGTTGAATATGCGAAGCATAATGATGTCAAGCTTGTTGTAAGATCCAGCTTTAATTATAACGAAGGTACGGTTGTGAAGGAGGAAGCCAGCATGGAGCAAGGCGCAGTAGTCAGCGGAATCGCTTTTGATAAGAATGTGGCCAGAATCAGTATTTTGGGAGTGTCTGATTATCCCGGCGTGCTTGCCAAGGTGTTCGGTGCCCTGGCACAGGAAGGCATTGACGTCGATATTATCGTACAGAGCGGTGTGCAGAACGGAGAAGCTGACTTCTCCTTTACCATTTCCCGCGATGAGTCGGAGCGCGCACTTGCGGTCATTGAAGGCATCCGCAGCGAGCTTCCGTTCCGCGAAGTGACCTCTGAGGTGAATCTCGTGAAGGTGTCGATCGTCGGCGCCGGCATGGTCAGCCATCCGGGTGTTGCTGCTCAAATGTTCGATGTGATCTCCAAGCAGGATGTCAGCATCAAGATGGTCAGCACCTCGGAGATTAAAGTATCCTGCGTCATTGAGAGCAGTAATCTGGAAGGTGTCGTTCGGGCATTGCATACTGCTTACGGTCTGGATACCACAGAGCAGGCTTCTGTAGGCGGGCCACAGGTTCGCCGGTAATTGATTCAAAGAAAGTGCAGCTAATTCGATCCATATGAAGCACGGATGTGCGCGGAATATATTCCCCGCACATCCGTGCTTTTTTTGTGCTGTCTTCATGTTGTATTCTACCAGCTTCGTATAGCCTCCTCCAAAAAAGTAGAGATAAATGAAAGCTATGATGCATATGGTAAGTTATCAAATTATGGAGGAGGTTGAACATGCTGGACAAGTTTGTGGTGAGTATGGCTTCCCTCCGGCTGTTTTCCGGCAGTGTTGAAATTCTGGCAGCGATCTGGATGCTTCGCCTGAATCAGGTAGATAAGGCGCTGGCTGTGAATTCTGCGCTGGCCTTTGTCGGTCCCCTGGTGCTGATCCTGACGACGACGATCGGACTGTTTGGCATGGCGGACAAGCTGTCCTGGGGCAAAATCGGCTGGATCATGTGCGGAGCAGCATTTCTGTTATATGGGATTTTAAAAAAATGATAGATTCGGTGCATAATCGGGGCGTACAGGCATACACATGAAATAGGACATGACTTAGCAACGAATTACACTGGAGGAAATGCTTATGAATACAAGCTGGCTGGATCTGTTTCCGGATCATATTCAGGCTCTGCTGCGTTGCATGCCTCAAGACGTCATGAAGCCGCTGGAAGAAATCCGGCTGCGGGAAGGCCGCCCGCTGGAGCTGAACTATGAAGGAGTGTTTCAGTTTCTAACACCCGCTGGAACCTTTACACGCAAGCCGGAGGAGGCGTACAAGCCAACCCGGGAGGATATGCTGAGGCTGCTGGATATGATGAGCAATCATTCTTTATACACGCTGGAGGAGGAGCTTCGCAAGGGCTTCATCACCATACCTGGCGGACACCGTGTCGGCCTGGCTGGACGAACTGTGCTTAGTGATGGGAAGGTGAGGCATATCCGGGATATTAGCAGCTTCAATCTTCGGCTCGCCAAAGAAATGAGAGGCGCTGCCGAGCCGCTGCTGCCCTATTTGCTGGATCGGGATCGAAACCGGATCAGGCATACGCTAATGGTATCGTCTCCGCAGAAGGGTAAGACAACGATCCTGCGCGATCTGGCCCGGCTAATCAGCAGCGGCTATTCACCTTCAGCTTTCACAGCCTGTCAGGGAAAAAAAGTTGGCGTAGTGGATGAACGCTCTGAAATAGCCGGATGTATTCAGGGGGTGCCCTCCTTCGATCTGGGCCCCAGAACTGACGTGCTGGACGGGTGCCCGAAGGCGGAAGGCATGATGATGATGATTCGCTCCATGTCGCCGGAGGTGCTGATGGTGGACGAGATCGGAAGGCCGGAGGATGCAGAGGCGGTCTCGGAAGCACTCCATGCCGGAATCAGCGTGGTCGCTACGGCCCACGGCTCCTCCCTGGAGGATGCAGCGGGCAGACAGGCGCTTGCTTCTCTCATGAAGGCCCGGGTGTTTGAGCGTTATGCCGTGCTGGACAGGTCACAAGGGGGTTTCTTTTTTCGCCTGTATGATGCCAGCGTCAACGAGATCAAGTCATCGTGGCCGCACGGGGTGGTGACCTGAGTGCTTAAATGGTTTGGCGCTGCTCTGGTTATCCTCTCCGGCGGGCTGGCCGGCTTGTATCAAGCCAGGCAATTCGCCGCCCGCCCCCGGCAGATCCGCGAGCTGATTCTGGCACTCCAGAGGCTGGAGACAGAAATCAGCTATGGCTTTACCCCGCTGCCCCGGGCTCTGGAGCGAATCGGAGCCTCGATGAAGATGCCGCTCTCCGGTTTATTTCTGGAGGCGGCTCGGGGAATGGGACCGCAGGCGGGTCTGTCCGTTCAGGAAAGCATGGAGTCCTCGCTCCGGCTGTACTGGAGGCAGACCAGCATGAAGCCGGCTGAACGGGAAGTGATCCGGCAGCTGAGCATTGTGCTTGGCACCAGCGACCGGCAGGACCAGATGAAGCATATTGCACTTGCCGCCAGCCAGCTGAAGCATGAAGAGGCGGCGGCCCGAGAGGATCAGGCCAGATATGAAAAAATGAGCAAAAGCCTGGGCTTTCTCATCAGTGCATTGATCGTCATTTTGATCTTTTAGCGAGGTGCCAGGAAATGAACATAGAAGTGAACGCCATTTTCCAGATTGCCGGGATTGGCATTATTATTGCCATGATTCATACCGTCCTGAAGCAGATGGGAAAAGAGGATATGGCACACTGGGTAACATTGATTGGATTCGTCGTTGTTTTGTTTATGGTGGTTCGGCTGCTGGATGATCTGCTTCAGGAAATCCGAACGATATTTTTGTTTCAGTAAGGCTTAGACCGCCATGGATATGATACAAATTGTCGGTATCGGACTGATCTCCACCATACTGATCCTGATCATCAAAGAACAGAAGCCGCTATTTGCTTTTCTGCTTACAGTAACCACAAGCGTTGTTATCTTTTTGTTTCTGGCGGGCAAGATCGGGACGGTCATCACCATGCTGGAGGATCTCGCAGAGAGATCCGGCGTGCAGATCATCTACCTGAAGACAGTCCTGAAAATTATCGGTATTGCCTACATTGCTGAAATGGGAGCTCAGGTCGTCCGGGATGCCGGTCAGGAATCCATCGCCTCCAAGATTGAAATGGCCGGAAAGGTGCTGATTCTGGTTCTGGCGGTGCCAATCATCGGCATCATTATTGAAACGGTACTGAAGCTGCTGCCGGCTTGAGAAAGAGGGGATGAACTTGAAGTCATATCCGGCGAGGCCAGGCTTTCCGGCACGGCTCGTGATCCTGCTGATTCCTCTGCTTCTCCTGACTTTTCTGCCGGGTGTTTCTTTCGCTGAAGCGTCTTCGACATCACCAGCCGACCAGTGGGTGCAGGAGCAGGCGGAGGAGCTGCCGGTAGAGCCGGTGGAGCAATATTGGGACCAGCTTATGCAGGAGTATGGCGGTTTTTTTCCGGATGGCCAGTCCCCTTCCCTGATGGATCTGCTGCTGCCCGGAGGCGAAGGGCTGGAGCTGTCGACGATGCTGTCAACCCTCATGGGATATATCTGGCACGAGGTGCTGTACAATGGCAGGCTGCTCGCCGCGATTATGATGATCAGCATTCTGAGTATGATTTTGGAAAATCTGCACACGGCCTTTGAAAAAAGCACAGTGAGCCGGGTAGCCTATACCATCTGCTATATGGTCGTTCTCGTCATCGCCGTGAACAGCTTCCGGGTGGCCATCGGATATGCCAAGGATGCGATTGATCAGATGATCGATTTCATGCTGGCCATGCTGCCGCTGCTATTTGCGCTCCTGGCCTCTATGGGCAATGTCGTGACCGTGTCGATCTCGCATCCCCTGATCATCTTTATGGTTCATACCGTGGGCACCTTGATCAGTACAGTCGTGTTTCCGCTGTTGTTCTTCGCTGCCATGCTGTATCTGGTGAGCTCTCTATCAGAAAAGTACAAGCTGACACAGCTCGGCAATCTCCTTCGCGGGATTGGGATGGGAATTCTGGGCGTCCTGCTCACCGTCTTTCTCGGTGTCATTTCTGTACAAGGGGTGACCGGATCGATTTCGGACGGTGTCGCTATTCGAACCGCCAAATACGTGACAGGCAACTTCGTTCCCGTCGTAGGCAAAATGTTTGCAGATGCGACAGATACCGTTATTTCAGCTTCCCTGCTTGTGAAGAATTCCATTGGTCTCGCCGGTGTCATCATCATTTTGTTTCTATGTGCGTTTCCCGGCATCAAGATCCTGGCGCTGGCACTCATTTATAACCTGGCCTCGGCCATCATGCAGCCACTGGGTGATACGCCGATCGTGAAATGCCTGCAGGCTATTGGCAAAACCATGCTATATGTGTTTGCAGCGCTGGCCGCAGTCAGTCTGATGTTCTTTCTGGCCATTACGATTCTCTTATCAGCAGCCAACATTACGGTCATGATGCGATAGCGGTGTGAAATGGAAGGGAGGGATGTCATGGATTGGCTGAGTGAATGGCTGAGAAACGTCATCCTGATTGTGATCTTTGCAGCGCTGGTAGAGCTGCTGCTGCCTGGAAATTCCATGCAGCGCTATGCGCGTCTTGTGCTGAGCCTTATGGTTCTGCTGGCGCTGCTGCAGCCGATCCTCCAGCTCTTTCATGAGGCACCCGAGGTAAGGCTGGCAGAGCAGCTGGAGTCGATTGAGCAGGGCTCAAAGCAGGCGCAGACAGGTCTCGCACAGATCCTGGCACAGGCAGAGGACATCAAAGAGACGCGAGAGCGGCAAAGCCTCCAATGGGCCGCCGAGCAGGCAGCCCTGGAGATGAAGAAGGAGATTGCAGCGGAGACAGGAGAAGAGCCGGAGGCGGTCGAGGTGTCGCTGCTGCTGCAAGAAGCCGGTAGGGGATCTGAGCCTGAGCCTGTGATTTCATCGGTAGTCGTCAGGCTGAGGCCGCCCGGGGAGAACATGAACAACGTACAGACTCCTTCCGGGAGCGGTCGTAAAGATATAGAGCCGGTTAGCATTGACCCGGTTGTTATTGAAGTGGAGCAGCGCCCAGATGACTCCGAGCAAGAGGTCTCTGCCCAGCCCTATGGCGCTGAACAGGAAGCGTGGCTGAAGGCGCAGGAAGCTGCGGTGAAGAAGCTGCTTCGCGCTTCATGGAGCATTCAAGAGAAGAACATCACGGTTACGGCAGAAAATAAGCTGAAGGAGGGGGCCCGTATTGGGAAAGTGGAGCAAGAAGCTGGAGCAGTGGCTGGGCGGTGAGAACGGCGGGGCGAAAAAAATGCAAACCCTGCGCTGGCTTATTATTCTCGGGCTGCTGGGAGTGGCCATGATGCTGTTCAATTCCTTTGTGAACGTCAAGAAGCTGGATCACGAAAATATCGGGCGGGAGCCGCCAGATAACCCCGCGTCTACGCTGGCGGCACCTGCACCGGACCCAGGCGGCAGTCCATTTGGGAATATTGAGCAGGAGTTTGAAACAAGGACCCGGGTCATGCTGGAGCAGATCGTCGGTGTCGGCGCCGTGGATGTGATGATTACGGTGGAATCCACAGAAGAGATTATTGTACAGCGCAACGTTAAGGATTCCCAGGAGCTGACTGAGGAGAACGATGCCGGAGGCGGCAAGCGGCATGTAACGAGCTATACCCGGGACGGTGAGATTGTAACGTATGAGTCATCGGGTGAACAGACCCCTATTGTGACCAAGCGGATCAAGCCGCAGGTGCGCGGAGTGCTGATCGTGGCCAAGGGGGCTGAGAATGAGGTTGTCAAAAGCTTGATTGTTGATGCTGTTCAAAGAGGACTCAGTGTACCAAGCTATAAGATTTCAGTCGTGCCGCGCAAGCAGGAGTAAGTGAAACCAGAGTGATTCCAAGTGTTATTTTAAAGGAGGAAGTGTTCAAAATGAATAACAAAAGACAAACGATTTGGCTCGTATCCATGTTAAGCCTGATGGTTGTGCTCTCAGCGTATTATCTGTTCACGGAGGACGCCGGACCCGCGGCTCCGCCGGTGGCAGAGCGGACGCAGGATTTTGGTCTGCAGGCCCAGGGTGATGAAATTGTCGTCCATGAAGTGGTGGAGGAAGGTGTAGACGGCGATGCCGGCAAGTCTGAGGATGCGGCAGTCGGCAGTGACACAGATACCTCCAAGGCCAATGGCGAGGCTGCCGATGAAACCGGAAATCCCGCTCAGCCGGAAGCAGGCTCAGAGGATACCGCTGTGAAGGAGGATACCGCTGTGAATGAGACCGGGAAGGAAACGGCCAAATCCGAGGATGAAATTCTCGAAGAGGTGGCCCAGGTACAGGCTGGCTCGTCATCCGCCAAGCTGGAGTCGTATCAGCTGGACCGGGCGAACAAGAATATGCAGCTGCATGAGGAGCTGATGGCTAAGCTGGGGGATCAGAACACGACGCCGGAAGAAACCGCCAAAGTGACCAATGACCTTAACAGCCTGGAGGAAAAAGAATCCATTCTGTGGTCCATCGAGGAGAAGCTGCAGCAGCAATTTGAGAATGCTGTAGTGAAGGAGGAGAACGATCGTTACAACGTTGTCGTTCTGAGCGAAGGGCTGGATGCCAAAAATGCTGCAGGCATTGTCAGCATGGTCATGAAGGAGCTGAATGTTTCCCAGGATAAGATCAGTGTCCAATATGTAACGCCTTAAGACTCCTTTGCTCCTGATATGAAGCTGTGGAAAGAGTCCGGGATAAAGACTTGGACTCTTTCCATTTCTTCGGTTTATGATATAATACGTTAAGTTATTGACACTGTCATAAGCTGAGTTTGACAGATCGTGAAGGAGTGAGAGTTGAGAATGTTCAAGTTAAGCGAGATTAAGGAATTGATCGAGCTTGTGGATCAAACTTCTATTCAAGAGCTCGAAATCGAAAATGAAGGCACCCGCCTGTCCATCAAGAAGCCGGGGAATCCTGAAGTCGTCAGCTACCAGGCTGCACCTCAGGCTTATGCAGTACCGCAGCCTTTCCAACCACCTTCGCAGGCTCCAAGCCAGGCTCCTGCGACAGCTCCTGCTGAGCCGTCTGCAGCCGCAGATGCAGCTAGCTCCCTACATAAGATTGTGTCACCTATGGTTGGAACGTTCTACAGCTCCCCGTCTCCGGAAGCGCCGCCGTTTGTCAGCACTGGCGATAAGGTGGGCGTTAAATCCACCGTATGTATTATTGAAGCGATGAAGCTGATGAATGAGCTGGAAGCTGAGATCAAGGGTGAAGTCGTTGAAGTCCTCGTTCAGAACGGTCAGCTGGTCGAGTTTGGTCAGCCGTTGTTCCTGGTGAAGCCGGATTAATCGCCTCCATCCGAATCACACCATTTCACGACAACGACAAGTTCGAAGGAGGTAAACTGCATGACTTTCCAAAAAGTGCTGATTGCAAACCGCGGCGAAATTGCGGTGCGCATCATTCGTGCGTGCCGGGAAATGGGCATTTCCACGGTTGCTGTATATTCCGAGCCGGATCATGATTCCCTTCATGTCAAGCTGGCGGATGAAGCCTACTGCATAGGTCCCACCCTGTCCAAGGACAGCTACTTGAACATTACAAATATTATGAGTGTCGCCACACTGACAGAGTGTGACGCGATTCATCCCGGCTACGGCTTTCTCGCTGAAAACGCTGACTTCGCTGAAATTTGCGAGTCTTGCAATATTACGTTCATTGGCCCTTCGGCGGATGCCATTTCCAAAATGGGCGACAAGGCGGTGGCCAAGCAGACAATGAAGGATGCCGGCGTGCCTGTTATTCCCGGCTCCGATGGCCTGGTAGAGGATCTGAACGAGGCAGTTATGATCGCGCGGGATATCGGCTACCCTGTTATTATCAAGGCCACGGCCGGCGGCGGTGGCAAAGGCATCCGCATCGCGGATGACGAGGAATCCCTGATCAAGCAGATTACTACTGCGCAGCAGGAAGCCCAGAAGGCATTCGGCAATGCTGGCGTTTATCTGGAGAAGTTTCTAACCGGCATGAAGCACGTTGAAATTCAGATTATTGCGGACCGTCATGGTAATGCCGTGCATTTGGGAGAGCGTGACTGCTCCGTTCAGCGCCGCCGTCAGAAGCTCGTAGAGGAAGCGCCTTGTCCGGTGCTGACTCCAGAGGTTCGGGAGCGCATGGGGAAGGCAGCGGTCCGTGCAGCAAAGGCTGTTCATTACTCTGGGGCCGGTACGCTGGAATTTCTGCTGGGACCGGATGATCAGTTTTATTTCATGGAGATGAATACAAGGATTCAGGTCGAGCATCCTGTAACCGAGATGATTACCGGGGTTGACCTGATCAAAGAGATGATTTCCGTGTCCGAAGGGCATCCACTGTCCTTCAAGCAGGAAGAGGTCGTGATTAACGGCTGGTCTATGGAATGCCGGATCAATGCGGAGAATCCCGACAAAGGCTTTATGCCGGCACCGGGCAAAATCCAGTTCTATCTTCCTCCTGGCGGCCCGGGCGTTCGCGTGGACAGCGCGGCTTATCCGGGATACACGATTACGCCTTTTTACGATTCCATGATTGCCAAGCTGATTGTCTGGGCTCCGACCCGGGAAGAAGCCATCGCCAAGATGAAGCGTGCTTTGGTGGAGTTTGAGATCGAGGGTATTCATACTACGATTCCTTTTCACCAGAAGCTGTTGAACCATCCGGTTTTTCTTCAGGGTGACTTCGACATCAAATTCCTGGAGGATCACGAGGTGTAGGTCTTCCAAGGGTATGGTTTGTCAAGGAATGTGGCAGATGATATAGTAGGTTTAATGTGTGCATGCTGTATCTGCTCGGATATTAATTTGAAATTGAAAGGTGTGTCGTGACTATGGCAGATTCATTGCAGACGCCGACCGAATTTGAACGGACGGATATCGGTCAGATCCAGATCTCACCGGAAGTCATCGAGGTTATTGCGGGACTGGCTACGGTAGAGGTTAAAGGCGTGGCTGGAATGAGCGGCGGCTTTGCCGGCGGCATTGTCGAACTGCTCGGCCGCAAGAACCTCTCCAAGGGAGTTACGGTTGAAGTGGGCCAGCGCGAAGCTGCTGTTGATGTATCCGTGATCGTAGAGTACGGTCACCGGCTGCCCGAGGTAGCCAGTGAAATTCAGCGCAACGTAAAGCGCTCCATTGAGAATATGACTGGACTGAATGTGGTGGAAGTCAATGTGCATATCCATGATGTGCATTTTGCCAAAACCAGCGAGAAGCATGAGGATCCGGACCATATCCAGCGAGTGAAATAAGTTACTTATTGAGCCCTTGACGGTTGTCGAGGGTTTCATCTAATTTTAAGGAGGCTGTGCTGTTCATGGCTAAAATCCTGGACCGCTTTATGCTTTTTATTTACAGCTTGAGCATCGGCGCTATATCCATCGTTGCCATCCTCCTGCTGAGCGGTGTTATTCCCTATGATCTGACCTTCGACCAGGAACAAGTGCTGTTTCTTAGCTGTATCATTACAGCGGCTGTTCTTCTGCTGATGAGTATCCGGTTCTTCTATATCTCCATCCGCCGTGATCGCACAACGACAAATTCCATTGATCAGCGCACTGAATATGGAGATATTCAGATTTCTGTGGAAACGATCGAGAATTTGTGCCTGAAGGCTGCTTCCCGTGTTCGGGGAGTTCGGGATCTAAAGGCAAGAATCAAGGTATCCCAGGCAGGCCTGGACATTACGATTCGCGCTGTGGTAGATGGCGAGGAATCCATCCCGGCCCTGACCACCGAGGTTCAGAAGCAGGTCCACGATTTCGTGGAGGATACAACAGGAATACCGGTTTCCGGCGTCGCCGTGTATATTGCAAACGTGGTTCAGGCGCCCAGCTTCAAGAGCCGCGTAGAATAGAGGTGAGCTTCTTCGGATGTCATGGAAAGCGATATGGGAGAGTCACGGAGGACGAATCTTTGGTGTGGCCAGCGGTCTGGTCTGTGGGTTCATTTATTTAGCATTTGGATTTTGGGATATGCTGTTCTTTGCATTTGTGGTATTTATCGGCTACACCTTCGGTAAACGAAGTGATCTTCGTCAAGGCCCCCTGTATCGCTGGCAGGAATGGGGGCGCTGGTTGACGGAGCGGTGGCGGCTGTTTAAATGAAGCCCTGTGATATGCCTTCCTTTTTGGCAAATGCGAGAAGACCACTCTGTCCGTTCGCACAGCGAAAAAGAAAGGTGCATCACAGGTTTTTTTCATATAGGGATATACTAAGCTTTATATTAACTGGGATTCAAAAGGTCCAAGCAGGAGGAAACACATGAAAAGACGTGTCATCAGGGAAATTGCAGTTCAAAGCTTGTATCAAATGGAAATGAACGATGTACAGAGCGGGGAAGCCGTTGCCATGCTGCTGTCTGAAGCAGCCGAGGAGAATGAGACCGAGCGCAGCATAGACGGCGATGAAGACAGCGTCCGCGATACCCTGCTTCAGCTTGTTAACGGCTGCTGGAAGGTGAAAGACAGCGTGGATGGTGTGCTGACAGACTATTTGAAGGGCTGGCAGGTTAGCCGTCTGTCTCGCGTAGACCGTCAAATTTTGCGTCTGGCTGTCTATGAGATGGTCTACCGTGATGACGTGCCTGGCAAGGTGGCCGTGAATGAAGCGATCGAGCTGTCCAAGCATTTTGGCACGGAGGAGTCAGGCAAGTTCGTCAATGGCGTACTGGGGAAAATGCTTCAGGATCTGGAGCAGGTAACGGCACGCCTGGAAGGCTCTGCCGAGTAGCAGCGCAGCCAGAACGAACTAATAGCAGCAGTCCAGGTTTACGATTCCACGATTTCAATTTCAATGACAAGGGAGAGGCTTGAAATGAGTGCAAACGTAATTAGCGGAACACAGGTGTCGCAGGAAATTCGGGAGACCATCAAGGAGGAAGTCAAGGAGCTTGCAGGCAAGGGTGTCACTCCCGGTCTGGCTGTTGTACTGGTCGGCGAAGACCAGGCTTCCCAGGTTTATGTCCGCAATAAAGCAAAGGCCTGCGAAACGCTCGGCTTTTATTCCGAGGTGCACCGTCTTGAGGCATCAACCAGTCAGGAGGAGCTGCTTGCGCTGGTGGACAAGCTGAACCAGAACAAGCAGATTCACGGCATTCTCGTGCAGCTGCCGCTGCCAAAGCATATTGAGGAGAAAGCGGTGATTGACGCGATTGCTGTTGAAAAAGACGTAGATGGCTTCCATCCCGTTAACGTGGGTAACCTGGTCATCGGAGAGGACAGCCTGCTTCCTTGTACGCCGGCAGGGGTTATTGAATTGATCAAACGCACCGGTTTAACGCTTGAAGGCAAGCACGCCGTTGTTATCGGGAGATCCAATATTGTCGGCAAACCCGTATCCCTGCTGCTGCAGCGGGAGCATGCAACCGTAACGATGTGTCACTCCCGCACGGCTAATATGCAGGAGATCGCAAGACAGGCTGACGTTCTCGTGGTCGCCATTGGTATTGCGAACAAGGTGGATGCTTCCTACATCAAGCCGGGCGCCGTTGTCATTGATGTAGGCATCAACCGTCTGGACAGCGGCAA
This sequence comes from Paenibacillus algicola, assembly GCF_005577435.1. Lineage (NCBI taxonomy): Bacteria > Bacillati > Bacillota > Bacilli > Caryophanales > Paenibacillaceae > Paenibacillus > Paenibacillus algicola. Next base: position 1,925,815 of record NZ_CP040396.1, read on the forward strand.
GCTGGCGGGCGATGTGGATTATGAATCCGCTAAAGAGGCTGCCGGCTATATTACTCCGGTTCCCGGCGGTGTGGGCCCGATGACAATCACCATGCTGATGCAGAACACGCTGCTGGCGGCGAAGCGCCTGAACGGGCTGGCCTAATGATGAAACCGGCCGAGCCGCAGCGCGTTCTTTCCGTCAAGGACTTGAACCGCTATATCCGGATGAAAATGGACGGAGATCCCCGGCTTTCGGACGTGTGGATTCGGGGAGAGATTTCGAATTTTACGCATCATTCCAGCGGTCACATGTATTTCACGCTCAAGGATGAGGGCAGCCGTGTCAAGTCAATCATGTTCTCGGCTCACAACCAGAAGCTTCCCTTTATTCCGAAGGAAGGTGCCCGGGTTATTGCTCGAGGTAATGTGACGGTGTATGAACGGGATGGACAGTATCAGTTCTACGCCACTCACATGCAGCCGGACGGGATCGGATCCTTGTATTTGGCCTTTGAGCAGCTAAAAAAGAAGCTTGAAAGTGAAGGGCTGTTCTCCGCGGAGCGCAAACGCCCTATACCCTCTTACCCTCAGACGATCGGGGTTATTACCTCGCCCACCGGCGCTGCGGTCAGGGACATCATGATTACACTTCGACGCCGTTATCCACAGGCTAAAGTGGTGCTTTACCCCGTGCTGGTGCAGGGGAAGGGGGCTGCGGCCTCGATCGTCAAGGGTATTACGGTGCTGAATCGGCTGCAAGAAGCAGAGCTGCTCATCGTAGGCCGGGGCGGCGGCTCGCTTGAAGAGCTGTGGGCCTTTAACGAGGAGCCGGTGGCGAGAGCTATTTATGCTTCCGGAATACCTGTCATTTCTGCAGTAGGTCATGAGACGGATTTCACCATCGCGGATTTCACGGCTGACCTCCGGGCGGCGACCCCGACAGCGGCCGCCGAGCTGGCTGTTCCCAATCAGCTGGAGCTGAAGGAAAGGCTGCGGGAACGGGAGAAGCAGCTCCGGCAGAGCCTGCAGCAGTCCCTTCGCAGAAGGCGTGAACAGCTGTCCTCGCTGCAACGCTCTCCGGCACTGGTGCATCCTCGCCGCTACATGCTCCGGCATGCCGAGCGGCTGGATCTGCTCAAAGTGCGGCTGCAGGGCAGTCTGCAGGGACATACACGCTACAGCCGGGAGCGCTTGGCTTCTCTGAATCAGGGATTGGTTCGGCTGAATCCGAAGGTTCAGGCCGAGGCGGGACGCAGGAGAAAGGATGACGCCAGCGATCAGCTAAAGCAAGCGATGCAGTTTATTTTGCGGTCGAAACGACAGGAGCTTCTATCAAGAATCCGCCATCTGGATGCACTCAGTCCACTGAAGGTCATGTCGCGCGGCTACAGCCTGGTCTATGATGAGCACGAAAGTCGGCTGATCAAGAAGACGAGCGAGGTTCAGCCCGGCGATCTGGTTCAGGTCAAGGTCAGTGACGGCTCTTTGCAATGTCAAATCTGGGGAATCAAGGAGGAGAAGGAACATGTCGAGTGAAGCAGAGATGAGCTTTGAGGAAGCAATGGAGCAGCTGGAGCTGATTGTCGGCCAGCTGGAGGATGGAGACGTGCCTTTGGAGAAAGCCATAGATCTGTACCAGAAGGGAATGAAGCTATCCCAGCTGTGCAGCCAGAAGCTGGAGCAGGTCGAACAAAAAATCGAGATGGTCGTGGAGGAAGGCGGAGAGGTTAAGCGCCGTCCGTTCGGCACATCCATGGAGGAGTCGGGTGAGCTTGAATAACCGGTTGACGCTGGAGCAGTATATGCAAGAAATCGGGGGCCTGATGAATGATCAGCTGGGCAGCTTCCTGCCATCACAGTGGAGTGTGCCGCAAAGCTTGCAGGAATCCATGTCCTACTCCCTGATGGCGGGAGGCAAACGGATGCGGCCGCTGCTTGTGGTCGCCGCCTGCGAGGCAGGCGGCGGGAAGCGGGAGGCTGCGCTTCCGGTAGCCTGCGCAGTTGAAATGGTGCATACATACTCTTTAATTCATGATGATCTCCCGGCCATGGACGATGATGACTTTCGACGCGGCAAGCCGACGAATCATAAGGTGTTCGGTGAGGCGGCGGCTATATTGGCCGGGGACGCTCTGCTCACCCATGCATTTTACAGTGTCGTTCAAGCCTCTAGGCAGCACGGGGTCCCTGCTGATGCAGTGCTCGCTATTGTCGAGGAGCTCTCGGAGTACGCCGGCCCGAGGGGCATGGTCGGAGGTCAGGTGGCTGATATGGAAGGCGAGCAGGGCCTTACGAATCTGGAGCAGCTGGAGTATATTCACCTCCACAAGACCAGTGATCTGATCATGTTCTCGCTGCTGGCTGGCGGCAGAATCGCTGGTGTGGAGGAGAATGCGCTGCAGGCACTGCGAACGTTCGGTCATCATCTGGGGCTGGCTTTTCAAATTCAAGATGACATTCTGGATCTGACCGGAGATGAAGCCAAACTGGGCAAAAAGGTACAAAGCGACGTCAAGCAGCAGAAGGTTACGTATCCGTACTTTATCGGCCTGGAGGCTTCACAGCAGAAGGTAGAGCAGCTAACTCGGGAAGCGAAGGAAGTTATTGAAGGTGCGGGATTAAAGGATGTTCAGCGTCTTTTGGAAATTGCCGATTATCTGATGTCCCGGGACCACTAAGCGCGATGTACATGCAAGCGGTTTTTTTGTGATATAATGTCTAATGTCTATAAACTTAACCAAGGAAAGCGGGGAGATTCATTGTGCTGCTTCCAACAATACAGCAACCGGAGCATTTAAAAACACTGTCGGTTGAGGAACTGGTCGAGCTGGCGGCCGAAATCCGCCAGTTTCTAATCGAAAAGCTATCGGTAACCGGCGGACATCTTGCATCGAATCTGGGAGTGGTGGAGCTCACGCTGGCCTTGCATTATTGCTTTGACAGTCCTTCCGATAAAATGATCTTTGATGTGGGCCATCAGGCTTATGTTCATAAAATATTGACTGGGCGCAAGGACCAGTTTGACACGCTCCGTAAATACAAGGGGCTGTGCGGCTTCGTCAAGCGCACCGAGAGTGAGCATGACGTTTGGGAAGCGGGCCACAGCAGCACCTCGCTGTCTGCAGCGATGGGCATGGCGCTCGCTCGTGATTTGAAGGGCGGCAGCAACCGCGTCGTAGCCGTAATCGGGGATGGAGCTTTAACCGGCGGCATGGCGTTTGAAGCATTGAACCATATTGGCCATGAGAAGAAGAAGCTGATGGTCATTCTGAATGATAATGAGATGTCGATCGCCCCAAATGTAGGTGCGATGCACAATTATTTGAGCAAGATTCGCTCAGACCGCCACTACCTTCGAGCGAAGGATGAGGTGGAGAGCCTGCTCAAGCGGATTCCGGCGATCGGAGATCGTCTCGCCAAGACGGCACAGAACGTAAAGGACAGCCTGAAGTATATGATGGTGCCGGGGATTCTTTTTGAAGAGCTGGGCTTTACTTATCTGGGACCCGTAGACGGGCATGATCTGGGCAAGCTGATGGATACACTGCGCCAGGCGGATAATGTGGACGGACCGGTGTTCATTCATGTAATTACGACAAAGGGCAAGGGATACCATCCTGCAGAGAACGATTCGCATAAATGGCACGGGATCTCTCCTTACAAGATTGAGTCCGGACAGGTATTGAAATCCGTGGGTAATCCGCAATATACGGATGTGTTCGGCGCGACACTGGTGGAGCTGGGCAAGCAGGATGATCGTATTGTCGCTGTAACTCCGGCCATGCCGGGAGGGTCGGGGCTCATTCCTTTCAGCAAGGAATTCCCGGACCGAATGATTGATGTCGGTATCGCAGAGCAGCATGCAGCGACGATGTGCGCGGCCCTGGCTATGGAAGGGATGAAGCCGGTGTTTGCGGTGTACTCTACCTTTATGCAGCGTGCGTATGATCAGATTGTGCATGATATTTGCCGGCATAACGCCAATGTGATGTTCGCGATTGACCGGGCCGGCTTTGTCGGTGCCGACGGAGAAACCCATCAAGGGGTATACGATATCGCATTTATGCGTCACATTCCCAACCTTGTCATGATGATGCCGAAGGATGAGAATGAGCTTCGTCATATGATGTATACGGCGCTTGAATACAATGATGGCCCGATTGCATACCGTTATCCGCGCCTGAGCGGATTGGGTGTAAGCCTGGACGAAGAGCTGCGGACGATCCCGATCGGTTCTTGGGAGAAGCTGAGCAGTGGAGAGGGCTGTGCTATTCTGGCGGCAGGACCTATGGTGCAGCTGGCTGAGACGGCCGCTGATATGCTGAAGCGTGAAGGGGTTCAGGTACAGATCGTAAACGCGCGGTTTATGAAACCGCTGGATACGGGAATGCTGGATCAACTGGCGACTTCCCACACTGCGATGATCGTGCTGGAGGAAGCTTCTCAAGCAGGCAGTCTTGGCAGCGCCGTGCTGGAGTATTTTGCAGAGCAAGGGGCTTATGATGCTGTCGTTTCCCTGATGGGAATTGAGGACCGCTTCATTGAGCACGGCAGTGTCGAGCAGCAGAGGGCAGAGGTAGGCTTAACTGCCGAAGCAGTATGCGCACGGGTAAGAGAACTGACTGCACCTGCGGTCGGTGCGCGGAACAAGCGCAGTGTCTCATCCTAGTATCAGAGCTTAGGAGCATAGCATGGATTCCATACAAAAAGAACGCATTGATCTTTTGCTCGTAGAGCAGGGGTTTTATGACAGCCGGGAGAAGGCGAAGGCCGCCATTATGGCCGGCCTCGTCTATGCCGGAACAGAACGGATCGAGAAAGCGGGAATGAAAATTCCCCGCTCGGCCGAGATTCGGGTAAAGGGTGCACTGCACCCTTATGTAAGCCGTGGGGGACTTAAGCTGGAGAAGGCTATTCGGACCTTCGGACTGGATCTAAAAGGAGTAAGCATGCTGGACATCGGATCTTCTACCGGCGGCTTTACAGACTGCGCGCTTCAGCATGGAGCTTCGTACGTCTATGCCATTGATGTCGGGTACAATCAGCTGGACTGGTCGCTGCGCAATGACGATCGTGTCCAGGTGATGGAACGGACGAATTTTCGCTATATGACGCCAGAAGAGCTGAAGGGTCCGAGTCCTGATTTTGCGAGCATTGATGTATCGTTTATCTCACTTAAGCTCATCCTGCCCGTCCTGAAGGTGTTAATTGGTAAGCCGGGAGATGTCGCTGCGCTGATCAAGCCCCAGTTCGAGGCCGGACGGGAGAAGGTGGGCAAATCCGGTGTGGTCCGGGATCCCAAGGTTCACCGGGAGGTGCTTCAAGAGGTGCTCGGATTTGCAGCACAGCTTGGCTTCAGCCTCAAGGGACTTACTTTTTCGCCCATTACCGGCGGTGAAGGAAATATTGAATTTCTGGCGCATTGGGCAGTGACTGCCGATGAGCCGGGCCTGCTGACGGAAGCACCGGAGCAAGAGAAGGAACATATTCCTGAGGCTCTGAGCAAGCTGATCGAGGATACGGTCAAACAGGCGGCTCATACATTCACGGGAAACTCATCGAAATGATGGGTTTCTTTTGTTGAAATAAAGGAGTTCACTTTTTCATTCACGAATTACACCTCTTGAGGTGAAACCAAAAATGCATGAAAACATCGACAGGGTGCTCATGGTGGTTTTGGCGGTTATGGCAGCAGGAGTCGTGCTGTGGCGGTTGAATCGGTGGCTGACGTCTCCGCAAACGGCCGTCTTTACGACGGTGCCTATTCACAAACAGATTGAGGATCATCCGGCGCTTGAGCTGCTTCTGCAGGAGGGTTATGAGGTTATAGGCGGAAAGGTAAAGATCAATCTTTCTTTTCAGATCGGGGCACAGGAGGTGTATAGCCGCCTGTTCGTGGATTATGTAGCCTCCGATGAGGAGGGGCAGCTTTACCTGGTCAAGCTCTCGCGCGAGCGAATGGCGATGGACTGGAGCGGGGCTTCAGTAAGGGACCGGCTTATGCCGGTGCTGCTGATGTACCCGGACTGTGCCGGACTCCTCTATGTCGATGATCAGCAGGGAACGGTTCGGAAAGTAACGATGGAGTGGACAGATGAAATGTGGAGCAAGAATCATTATTAAGGGGCAAGCTCAGGAGGGTCTGGTAACATGAAGGGACAACGCCATATCAAAATCCGGGACATTATTACTCATCAGGAGATCGAGACGCAGGATGAGCTGGTTGAAGCACTGCGCGACGCAGGCTTTCAGGTCACACAGGCGACGGTATCAAGGGATATCAAGGAGCTGCTGCTGATCAAGGTCCCGATGGATGACGGACGATACAAATATTCCATGCCGACGGACCAAAGGTATAATCCCGTGCAGAAGCTAAAGCGGGCCTTGGTAGACAATTTTGTGCATATTGACAGAACGGGTAACCTGGTTGTCATGAAATGCTTGCCAGGGACGGCAAATTCCGTCGCGGTGCTGCTTGACAACATGGAATGGTCACATATTATGGGAACGATATGCGGCGATGACACGATACTCATGATCTGCCGGACCGAAGAAGACAGCGAGACCGTCGTCACGCAAATCATGGGGTATATTTCCTGATTATCATATTCCAGCGTGGAGGTGCTTCATTATGCTAGCAACCTTATCGATCCGCAACTTGGCTGTTGTTGAATCGGTGGATGTACAGTTTTTTCCGGGCTTTCATGTACTGACGGGTGAAACGGGAGCGGGAAAATCCATTATTATTGATGCGCTTGGACTTGCGGCGGGCGGGCGGGGTTCTGCAGATCTGGTCCGTTACGGCTGTGACAAATCAGAAATTGAAGCCTTATTCGACCTCACGCCGCAGCATCCGGTATGGGAAACCTTGGAGAGGCTGGGGATTGAGGGGCATCCGGAGGAGCATTTGCTCATTCGCAGGGAGCTGACCGCCCAAGGGAAAAGCACATCCCGCATTAATGGCCAGCTGGTGAATCTCAGCATGCTTCGGGAGGTTGGAGAGCAGCTTATCAACATTCACGGGCAGCATGAGCATCAGAGCCTGCTGCGCCCGGATCGTCATCTCAGCCTGCTGGACACCTACGGAAGCTCTGTCATTGGTCCGCTGAAGCAGCGATACCAGGAGCAATACAGCTCTTATCTCCGAGTGGATAAAGAGCTTAACGAGCTGCTGGAGACCAGCCAGAAGGCGTATCAAATGCTGGATATGTATCGTTATCAGCTGGAAGAGATCGCTGCCGCCAAGCTTCGCACCGGTGAGGATGAAGAGCTCGGTGAGGAGCGCTTGAAGCTGTCACATAGCGAGAAGATGATGGACTCGGTCAGCGGTGCTTACGATATTCTGTTCGGCGCGAGCGGTCTAGAGTCCATTAGCCGGGCCTTGAACCGGGTGGAGGATGTAGCGGGCTACGATGAGAAGGAATTAAAGCCTATTCTGGAGCAGCTGCAATCCGCCTACTATCAGCTGGAGGATGCAGTATTCCAGCTACGTGACTACCGCGATGGGATTGAGTTCAATCCCGATCGTCTCAGTGAGATTGATGACCGCTTGAACACCATATCCAGTCTTCGCCGGAAATACGGGGATAATGTAGAGCAGATTCTGGAATACTACAAGAACATTGAGAAGGAAAGTAATCTTCTGGAGAACAAGGATGAGCATCTGGAGAAGCTGCGGGAAGAGCGGGAGATTTTGCTTCAACAGCTGCTGGGGACTGCAGAAGAGCTGTCCAAGGCTCGCCGTAACATGGCAGCCAGCCTTGCCGTTCAGGTGGAGCATGAGCTAAAGGATCTTCAAATGGAGAGAACTTCACTGGAGGTAAAGATCGAGCTGCAGCTGGATCCTTCCGGCGGCGTCGAATATGGTGGCCAAAAAATCCGCCTAAGCCGGCATGGAATAGACAGCGTGGAATTTCTCATCTCTCCAAACCCCGGCGAGCCGCTGCGGCCGTTGGCCAAAATTGCTTCCGGCGGCGAAATGTCCCGGATCATGCTGGCTATGAAGAGTATTTTTGCAAGACATGACCAGATTCCGGTGCTGATCTTTGATGAGGTAGACACGGGAGTGAGCGGACGCGCAGCCCAGTCTATTGCCGAGAAGCTGTTTATCCTGGCGAGAAGCTGTCAGGTATTCTCCATCACCCATCTGCCGCAGGTGGCGTGCATGGCAGATCATCAATACTTGATCGAGAAAAGACTGGATGAAGGAAGAACGATGACGCAGGTGGAGCCACTGCAGGAGAAGGGACGGGTGGAAGAGCTCGCCCGGATGCTGGGTGGCGTGGAAATCACTAAAAAAACACTTCATCATGCCCAGGAAATGCTGAATTTGGCGAAGGCGCAAAAAGCTTCCCGGCAGCCTGCGGGTCAATGATTGACAGTTATAAAAGGGTGGGGGCAAGGTTAACTTAAAGGTACGCAATTGGCGACCAACCTTTTCGTCAAGCGAAAGAAGAAAAAGGGAGCGTGACAGCCATTGAACCCCAACCTCAAGAGAAAGCTGCTCGGAATGCTGATGGCCTTCTTTCTTTGCTTTGTTGCCGCTGCTGAGCCTGTTCAATCCTTCTCCAGGCTGCCGGATCATATTTCCATGTTCAGCGGACAGCAAGGAAAGCTGCAGCTGGCAATGCCTGTACAGGCGGTGGCCTCTGTGGATCGGCCGGAAGTCGTTCAGGTTAACGGCTCCTTTCATCATGCCCAGCAGGTTTCTTTGCGCAATCCGATTCAGCTGACCTCACAGCAGGCCGGGAGCGCCCAGGTTAAACTGAAATTATTTGGTACCATTCCTCTCAAGACCGTGAACGTCGATGTCATGCCCGAACTTAAAGTAGTTCCCGGCGGACAGACGATTGGCGTGAAGGTCAAATCTGCCGGCATTCTCGTTGTCGGACATCATCTGGTTCATGGGGGCAGTGGCGGGAAAGCTTCTCCGGGAGAAAGCGCCGGCTTGAAGCTGGGTGATCTGCTGACATCCATGAACGGTGTGCCCCTGGATAATGTCACCAAAGTGGCTGCCATTGTGGACCAGGCGGGAAAAGCCAACAAGCCGCTGAACATTATTTTTAAGCGTGACGGCCATGAAATGCGAACGAAGCTGTCTCCTGCTTTTGACGAACAGGATCAGACCTGGCGCCTGGGCCTGTACATTCGGGATTCTGCAGCGGGTGTCGGGACATTAACCTTTTACGCGCCTCATCAGAAGGTGTATGGAGCCTTGGGACATGTCATTACCGATATGAATACCCAGACCCCGATTGAGGTCGGAAGCGGTGAGATTCTTCAGTCCAACGTTACTTCCATCTCGCGCAGCGAAGAGGGAGAGCCGGGTGAGAAACGTGCGCATTTCTTGAAGGACAGCCGTGTGCTGGGTGATGTACAGAGAAATACACCGTTTGGCATCTTTGGCAAGATGAAGGATAAGCCGGAACACAGTCTTTATCCTGAACCCATTCCGGTGGGATTATCCGGTGAGGTGAAAGTGGGACCTGCCGAAATTCTTACCGTTGTAGAGGGCCAGCAGGTGGAAAGGTTCAACGTAGAAATCATTCATGTATCCAAGCAGGACGCGCCGGCTACCAAAGGGATGGTGCTCCGGATTACAGATCCGCGGCTGATTAAGAAAACGGGCGGGATTGTGCAGGGGATGAGCGGCAGTCCGATTGTCCAGAATGGCAAGCTCATCGGTGCCGTGACGCATGTATTCGTCAACGATCCGAAATCCGGCTACGGCTGCTTTATCGAATGGATGCTTCAGGACTCCGGAGTGCTTCCGGCGAAACCTGACAGACCCAAAAATCTTAAGGCGAGCTAACGCCTTAAGATTTTTTGTCGATTGCAGGCGAATTAGAGGGTAAATTGAAATAAAATATTAATTATAAATCAGGAATTGAAAAAAATAAAGAAAAATAATTTTCGACAGAAGGAATTTAAACCCCGTTGTCGAAATCCTTATCAAGATAATTTGGACATGAATAATCCAGGTGATCATAAAGGAGGAGCATCAATTGCAAAAGATCGAAGTGTTACTGGCTGATGATAACCGCGAGTTTACAAATTTGTTAGGGGAGTATATTTCGGAACAACCAGATATGGTGGTCAGCGGTATTGCGTATAACGGCGACGAGGTACTAAGCATGATCCAGCAGACCGGCAAGGTGCCGGATGTACTTATTTTGGATATTATTATGCCTCATCTGGACGGATTGGGCGTGCTGGAGCGGCTTCGGGAGATGAACCTTTCTCCGCAGCCGAAGGTCATTATGCTGACGGCATTCGGCCAAGAGAATATTACGCAGCGTGCTGTCCAGCTGGGCGCATCTTATTATATTCTGAAGCCTTTTGACATGGAAGTACTGGCCAGTCGAATCCGCCAGCTGGTTGGAGTATCCGGAAGCCTGGCAGGCTCCTCTTCTTTTGCTGCCTCTACATCCAAGGCCAATGTGGTTCCTATGGGCAAGGGCAAGAATCTGGATGCTAACATTACGTCCATTATTCATGAAATCGGAGTTCCAGCGCATATTAAAGGCTATCAATATTTGCGTGAAGCCATTACAATGGTGTACAACAACATTGAAATTTTGGGTGCCATCACCAAGACGCTGTATCCAGCGATCGCAGAGAAATTCAAGACCACGCCTTCACGCGTCGAGCGTGCTATCCGCCACGCGATTGAAGTAGCCTGGACCCGCGGCAATATTGACAGCATCAGCCATCTATTCGGTTATACGATTAACATCAGCAAATCCAAGCCAACCAACAGCGAATTCATAGCCATGGTGGCGGACAAGCTGAGAATTGAGCATAAGGTGTCTTGAAAGGGTTAGGGGCAGTGAGCTGACACACTTAAGGTGTGGATCATACGTCATTTCTTGTAGATGGGGAGCGAGGAGCTTACCGCACAGGAGGTGGCGTATTTCATTCTAACGGAGGGGACGAAAACATGAATAAGGAAACGAATGAATCGCGGCTTGGCCGCTATCAGGAGCTGCTGACTCAAGGAAAGCTGACCGAGGAGGCTGCCGCATGGATACTGACATTGATCCAGGAGCTGGATGCATTGGAGGAGCAGAACTATAAGCTGCGCAAAGCGGCGCTAAGGGCGTCCCGGCAAGACGTGATGTCCACAAGGCTAAAAGAAGCGCTATACGAGTAAAGTGAGCGATCCTAAGGTATAAGGTCGATAGAGCACAAAAAACACCGGGAAGCTCACGCTGCCGGTGTTTCCTTCAGTCTGGTCATGATCTGCATGAAAACCATGTACCTTAATGCTTGCGTTTCTCCTTGAACCGGGGGCCGACATAATTCCGCTTCCGGTCGCGAAACAGCACCCAGCCGGCCAAAAATCCGATACCGAGAATGAATAGGATCAGTCCGCCGCCAAAGGTCAGCCAATTAAAGCTCTTATGAAGCGCAGTATCATCACCGTGCACAGCGATATATAGAAACAGAGCATCTTTCATCATGAGGAAGCCCTTCATAGCCATAAACCCAGGAATGACCAGAATAAGAATGGCAATAAATCGGGAGATCAGCAATTTCATATCACTACCTGCCTTGTCCATAGAGTCTTCCTTATCATACCTGTTTCCAGACACACTGTCTATTTGAAAGAGACTGACATTTGTAATCATTCTAAAAGAGAGTAAAATAACAAGAGGATCAAGTACATAACGGGGGTGCCTTACAATTGACGATAACATGTGATGTTGCTGTACTCGGCGGGGGAACGGGTGGTTATACAGCGGCGATCCGGGCGGCTCAGCTGGGGAAATCTGTCGTGCTGATTGAGCAGGACAAGCTGGGTGGAACCTGTCTGCATCGCGGATGTATCCCGAGCAAGGCTCTTCTGAGAAGTGCCGAAATGTATGCAGAGATGAATCAAAGCGAAGCTTACGGCATTGAAGCTGATGGCGTTCGCCTGTCCTTCAGCAAGGTCCTGCAGCGCAAGGACAACATTGTCGGGAAGCTGCATCAGGGCGTTCAATATTTAATGAGCAAAAATAAAATTCAGGTCATATATGGAAAGGGACGTGTCATCGGACCGTCCATATTCTCGCCTCGCAGCGGAGCCGTGGCGGTGGAGCTGCCGGATGGTGAGATGGAAACGGTCGTGCCGTCTCATCTCATTATCGCTACAGGCTCCAGCCCGCGGGAGCTGCCGGGTCTGGTCCCGGACGGTCAGCGCATTATGGACAGCAGTCATGCCCTGCAGATGGAACGTTTGCCAGAATCTATCTTGATTGTGGGAGGCGGAGTGATCGGCGTAGAGTGGGCTTCTATGCTGAATGATTTCGGAGTCCGGGTTACTCTGGTGGAGGCCGCGCCCCGGCTGCTGCCAGCCGAGGATGAGGATATCAGCCGCGAGCTGAGAAAGCATCTTTCTGAGCGGGGAGTGAACATCTGGACGGATGCATATGTTCAGACCGATACATACGAAGTGCGGGGAGAAGAGGTCTGCATCCAGATTGTAAAGGACGGAGTACAGCACGAAATGCGGACAAGCACGATTCTAGTATCCGTTGGCAGAAAAGGAAACGCGGATCAGATCGGTCTGGAAAATACGGATGTTTCCGTGACGGACGGCGTGATTTCCGTGAACAAGCATATGCAGACGACAGAGCCGCATATTTATGCCATCGGCGATGTCATTGGCGGGCTTCAGCTGGCCCATGCTGCGGCTCATGAAGGACTGGTGGCGGTACAGCATCTGGCTGGTCAGCCGCTGCATCCTTATCGCAGTGAATGGATTCCCAGATGCGTGTACACTCGTCCTGAAACAGCCAGCGTCGGGCTCACAGAGAAGGAAGCCAAGGCACAGAATGACAAGCTCAAGATCAGTAAGATCCCGTTCTCAGCCAACGGTAAGGCTCTCATTCAAGGGGCTGCCGAAGGCTTCTGCAAGGTGATCGCGAATGCGGAGACTGATGATATTCTAGGGGTTCATATCATTGGACCTCATGCTACGGAGTTCATTGGGGAAGCCGCCCTGGCACAGGTGCTCGATGCTGCAGCCACAGAAGTGGGCTATGTCGTCCACAGCCATCCGACGCTGTCTGAAATCGTAGGCGAGGCGATGCTGCATCTGGATGGACGAGCCATTGGAATCTGACTAGAGGTGACTCAGAGCAATCCTTCGTTTCTTTTTAGACAAAAAGGGATTATAATAAGTTAAAGCCAAGTCTTAGTACCAGGTGTTAATACTAAGTTATAGTGCGCGGTACAGGCACCATATATCTCTTTAACTTGGCTGGATGATGAAGGAGGGATCTTCATGCAAGAAGTAAGCAATTCTTCGAAGACTAGACATGAGCAGCTTGGTTTATCCGATGGCCAAGTGCTGGACATGTACAGATATATGATGATGGCCAGGAAATTTGATGAGCGGAATTTGCTCCTGCAGCGGGCAGGCAAAATTAATTTTCACGTTTCCGGCATTGGCCAGGAGGCTGCCCAGGTAGGTGCTGCCTTTGCGCTAGACCGCGAGAAGGATTATTTTCTCCCGTATTACCGCGACTATGCCTTTGTTATGGCTGTAGGCATGACTCCACGAGAGCTGATGCTTTCCGCATTCGCCAAGGCTGAGGATCCGAACAGCGGCGGACGGCAGATGCCCGGGCACTTTGGCAGCAAGCGGCTGCGTATTGTGACCGGCTCGAGCCCGGTGACGACGCAGGTGCCGCATGCAGTCGGACTCGCTTTAGCCGCGAAGATGCAGAATAAGGATTTTGTGTCCTTTGTCACCTTTGGTGAGGGCTCCAGCAACCAGGGGGATTTCCATGAGGGCTGTAACTTTGCCGGGGTTCACAAGCTTCCCGTCATTATCATGTGCGAGAACAATCAGTACGCCATCTCTGTGCCGCTTCACAAGCAAATTGCCGGGCGCGTAAGCGATCGGGCTCTGGGATATGGCTTCCCGGGCATTCGCGTAGACGGGAATGATCCGCTGGAGGTGTATGCAGCGGTGAAGGAGGCTCGGGAGCGTGCGGTTCGAGGCGAAGGACCGACCCTGATCGAAGCTATGATGTACCGGCTTTCACCGCATTCCACCTCGGATAATGATCTTGCCTACCGGACGAAGGAAGAGGTAGAGGATCATTGGAAGAAGGATGGCCTGGCAGGCTTTAAGAAGTATTTGGTCGATTGCGGAATCTGGGATGAGCAGAAGGATGAGGACCTCATTGCCCAGCTAAATCTGGAAATAAAAGAAGCTACCGAATCTGCAGATCGGGCGCCGTTTCCGCTGCCAGAAGATACACTGCGGCATGTTTACGCCGAGAATGAAGGAGGAAACTAAGCATGCCTGTTATGGAGTATATCGATGCGATCCGGCTCGCGATGAAGGAAGAGCTGCAGCGGGATGACGCTGTATTCGTGCTGGGTGAGGATGTCGGCGTCAAAGGCGGCGTTTTTACGACGACGAAAGGATTAATGGAGCAGTTCGGAGAAATGCGAGTCATGGACACTCCTCTTGCTGAATCTGCCATTGCGGGCGTCGCCATTGGAGCAGCCATGTATGGGATGAAGCCCATTGCAGAAATGCAGTACTCTGACTTCATGCTGCCCGCTACGAACCAGATTATCAGCGAAGCAGCCAAAATCCGTTACCGCTCGAACAATGACTGGAGCTGTCCCATCGTAGTCCGCGCTCCGATCGGGGGCGGCATTTTCGGGGGATTGTATCATTCCCAGTGTCCGGAGTCGATCTTTTTTGGCACGCCCGGCTTGAAGATTGTAGCGCCGTTTACGGCTTACGATGCCAAAGGGCTGTTGAAGGCGGCAGTTCGGGATCCGGACCCCGTGCTTTATTTTGAGAACAAGAAATGCTACAAGCTCATTACCGGAGACGTGCCTGAGGATGACTATACCGTTCCGATCGGGAAGGCGAACCTGCTGCGCCAAGGTAAGGATATTACGGTAATTGGATACAGCCAGCCGCTCTACTTCGTGCTTCAGGCTGCGGAGGAGCTGGAACGGGAAGAGGGCATCACGGCACATGTGCTGGATTTAAGAACGCTGCAGCCGCTCGATAAAGAAGGAATTCTTGAAGCTGTGAAAGAGACCGGCAAGGTAATGATCGTGCATGAGGATAACAAGACCGGTGGGATTGGAGCTGAGGTAGCTGCAATTATTGCAGAGGAATGCCTGTATGAGCTGGATGCGCCTATCACGCGAGTATGCCCGCCGGATGTTCCGGCGATGCCCATCAGCCCGCCAATGGAGAAGTTTTATATGCTGAATAAAGACAAAATTAAAGAAGCGATGCGCCAGCTGGCGCTTTACTAAAGCTACAGGGAGTTGTGAGCATGTCAGAATACGGGAAAATGACGGAGGTTGCGATGCCGCAGCTGGCCGAATCACTAGTGTCTGCCACCATCGGGAAATGGCTCAAGAAGCCGGGGGATCCCATTGAGCAATATGAGCCCATCTGTGAAGTGATGACAGATAAGGTGAATGCTGAGATCCCGTCCACACTGGACGGAGTCATGGGGGACATTCTCGCAGAGGAAGGACGCACGGTTAGTGTAGGAGAAATTATCTGTCTCATTCAAACGCAAGACGCTCCATCCCAGCCGCAGGCACAGTCTGAGGCCATAGGAGAAGGCGTTCCTGCTGCTACGGCCTCATCAAAGTCTTCAGGAGATGCCTCCATGCGCAACCGGTACTCTCCCGCCGTGCAAGCCCTGGCTTCAGAGCATGGCATTGACCTGAGCCGTGTAAACGGTAGTGGGATGGGCGGAAGAATTACCCGGAAAGATGTGATGAAGGCAATGGAGCAACCGGCTCCGGCGGCAGGGGACACTGGAGATGTAGCAGTTAGCCCGGCTTCCGCCTCGCCTTTTGAGCCGCGCAAGGAGCCTAATGCTTCGCGCAGCAGCCAGCCATTGGACACAGCCATTCCTGACGTGCGGCATTCCGGCCTGCATCTTACTGAAATGCCGCGAATTCCGAAGATCGAGGTGGAGCAAGCCGGTTCTGGCCGTTCCGAGCAGTATATTGATGTGACGCCAATTCGAAATACGATTGCCCGGAACATGCGTCAAAGCGTCTCTGAAATTCCGCATGCCTGGACGATGATCGAGGTCGATGTGACCAATTTGGTTCTGCTGCGCAGCAAGGTGAAGGATGAGTTCAAGCGCAAAGAGGGAGTCAACCTGACCTACCTTGCTTTTCTGCTGAAGGCGGTCGTCAGTGCGATCAAGGATTACCCGATTATGAACTCCTACTGGGCTGTAGACAAGATCGTTGTCAAGCGGGATATCAATCTGTCGCTGGCTGTAGGCACCGAGGACTCTGTGATGACTCCCGTCATCAAGAATGCAGATCAAAAAAACATTGCCGGCCTTGCCCGGGAAATCGAGGAGCTGGCCCGCAAAACCCGAGAAGGCAAGCTCACGCTGGATGATATGCAGGGAGGGACCTTCACGGTGAATAATACCGGGTCCTTTGGCTCTATATTGTCCTATCCGATCATTAACTATCCACAGGCTGCGATCCTCACCTTTGAATCGATTGTGAAGAAGCCTGTCGTCATTAATGACATGATTGCGGTCCGGTCGATGGCAAACCTGTGCCTGTCACTGGATCATCGAATTCTGGATGGTGTCATTTGCGGACGATTCCTGCAGCGGGTCAAGGATAATCTGGAGGGCTTTACACCGGATACTAAGCTGTATTAATTCATCCCGTTCTGTTGAAGGTGGTAGATACAATGACAAAAGCGCTCGATGTGACCTATACGCCTCAGCTGGACTATGCGGCCGCCTGGGACCTGCAGAAAGCACGCGCCTCCCAGATTGATCAGGGACAATCGAATGAGGCTTTGATGCTGCTCCAGCATCCGCCTACCTATACCATGGGCTCTCAGCGCCATCCGGAGCATCTGCTTCTGGATGAGCGCGAGCTCAAGGAGCGGGGAATTACGCTGTTTGAGATTGACCGTGGCGGGGATATTACGTATCATGGCCCCGGGCAGCTGGTCGGGTACCCGCTGCTGCTCCTGGAGGGAGGCAAGCAGCTGGATCTGCACGGCTATCTTCGCAGCCTGGAGCAGGTCATCATGGACTATCTAGAGCAGTTTGGGATTCAGTCCTGCAGAAAGCCGGAATATACGGGGGTCTGGGTCGGTGACGCCAAGATCTGTGCCATTGGGGTGAAGTTTAATAAGGCGCGGCAGCACCGTGGCTTTATTACTAGCCATGGTTTTGCGCTTAACATTAAGGATCAGGTGAAGCAGGAAGGCTTTGCCGGCATCGTTCCGTGTGGAATTCAGCAGTATGGCATTACCTCGCTGGAAGAGTGTATCGGAGGGGAAATCGACATGGAGGAAGCGGCCCGGGAGATTACAGCATGCTTCACCCGGGTATTTCCTTATGAGGCTAAGCTGCCGCCTGATTGGTCTTGAAGCATGCATTCAGGGGGCGCTATGGCACAAGCAGAGGCTCAAGCACAATAAACAGGGTAGAGCCGATCATAGCGGCCAGCATGAGGTAGATGACGATGCGAAACCATTTTTTTTGCTGCATGATGCTACTCCTTTAATTTTGAGTTCATGAACGGATGCAGGTTGTCCCCGACGGTTCAACGTTTAGACTTATTGTAACTTATCAGAGAAAGCGAGGGAAGTCCAGTGGTAAACCGGGAACGAATCCTGAATGAATTTATGGAGCTTGTCTCCATTGATAGTGAAACCGGGCACGAGGAACAGATCAGTGAAGTACTGAAAGAAAAATTCGGCGCGCTGGGCCTTCAAGTGCAGGAGGATGATTCCAAAGAGCGAACAGGTCATGGCTCGGGCAACCTCATTGTAACCTGGGAGGCGGAGCAGGCTGAGCATGCTCCCAAGCTCTTATTCACCTGTCATATGGACACCGTAACACCAGGGAAAGGGGTGAAGCCGGAGCTTGGGGAAGACGGATATATCCGCAGTGACGGAACTACGATCCTGGGTGCGGATGATAAAGCAGGGCTTGCCGCATTGCTGGAAAGCATCCGGGTGGTTCAGGAGAACAACCTGCCTCATGGTCAGATTCAGTTCGTCATAACAGCCGGAGAAGAGTCTGGACTTGTCGGCTCTCGGGCATTGCAGCCGGATCTGCTTGACGCTGATTTTGGCTTCGCCCTTGACTCGAACGGAGAGGTTGGCTCTGTTGCCGTATCGGCGCCTACCCAGGCGCGCATTCAGATGGTCATTCATGGTAGGTCAGCACATGCCGGAGTCAACCCCGAGGACGGCATCAGCGCCATTCAGGTCGCCGCAAAGTCGATTGCCGCGATGAAGCTGGGCCGGATCGATAAAGAGACGACAGCCAACATTGGCAAGTTTCAAGGCGGTGGACCAACAAACATCGTGTGTGACTACGTACAGATTGATGCAGAGGCACGCAGTATCGTCCAGGAGAAGGTAGAGCAGCAAATCTCGAATATGCGGGAAGCGCTGGAAACGACGGTACGCGAGTATGGAGCCAAAAGTGAGTTTCGCAGCGAAATTATTTACCCGGCATACAGCTACAACGAGCATGACGAGGTTGTTCAGCTTGCGAAGCGAGCCATTGAGGCGGCCGGCCTGAAGCTTAGCCTGTTTACTTCGGGAGGCGGGAGTGATGCCAATGTATTTAACGGACTTGGCATTCCGACGGTGAATCTGGCAGTAGGCTATGAGAACATCCATACCACGAAAGAGCGCATCCATGCGGATAATCTTGTAAAGGCAGCCACAATTGTCCTTTCTCTTTTTCAAGAGACTCAGCATTAAGGCGCATTAAGAAGCACGCAAAAAAAAGGGGCTGTCCCACAGGATCTAGGGTCTTGCGGGATGGCCTCGTTTGTTGTTGCGAGATGCTCCGCGTACGTAACGTTCCTCCCCTTGCTGTTGCCCCCAAATTTCTTGGTGTGATGGCTTTCGCTTGCTCATAACCTGTTGAAGAAGACGGCAATAGACCCTAAAAAAGACATGGCGGTGCTGGGATCCCCTCCCTGACTCCACCATGTCTTTATGTTTTGCTTCAGATCTCACTCAAGAGAGCTGCCTCTTTAAACAAGAATGTACTTTGATATGCTCCCCCTTGTTATTGTATGGAGCATACTTCACTAGTTTAAGCATGCCGCCTGGCGGGGGGCTGCTTCTCTTCTAAGCTGGCCCGGTGTCCAGGAGGTATGCCAGCCGCTGCTTTCGAGCACATGCAGCGCACTGTGGATGCATTCCATATAACGAACCACCTGTTCTTGAGCCGCGGGTGACGCACACAGCTTCTCAATCCGGGCGGATAACGAGCTTAGTGAAGCCTGAAGGCAGCATGCTGCTTCACCGTATTTGGCAAGCATGAGGTGAGGGCTTTGCAAGCGGAGCAGCTTAAACGCACTTGCGCCTTCTGCATATAGATGCTGATCGTACAGCAGCTCGGCGCGAATCATCTGGATTCTTGCAGCCTCACAATGAGTCAGCTCGGAGCTGCTAAGATGGATATGCTGCAGCCGCTCCAGTGCACTCTTGAAGTACCCTTCCTCATAAAGATGTTGTATCAGCCGCAGCTCCCCGCTTCTTCCTTCACGTTGTAATAGCTGCTCGGCCTCAGCAAGCATGCCTAGCGATATAGCCGTGTTAGCCATTTGCTGGCGAAAGCTAGGGGCGCTGTCTCCAGCCGGTTCCGGAACAATCCCGTGTAATCTCCACTGGCAGAGCAGCAAGGCATGATTGGCGAAGCTGGACTCCTCGGATGTGAGCAGGCTTGGGCTTGCATCCTGACCTTGAAGCCATTGCAGAATCAATGACACGGCATCCTCCAGACGCCGGCACAGAATCAGGCACTGAATATGCTTGATTCTGTCTCCGCCTGTCAGAGCAGGCACCGAGTCATAGCAGCGGGCAGCTTCGGCATAAGCACCGATATACATTAAGGCTTCCCCTGCGGCCTGCGGGGGGACAAGCTGAAGGACATCCTCAGACCTAAAACGCTCGTAAATTTCTGAATCTGACCATTTATTCTTATGAAGCAGCGCGGCCCACTCCTGTAACGCCGGCAGAATATCGCCGCCTCCCAGCAGCAAGGCTTGTCTGAAGGCTTGATCGGCTTCGGCAGCACGATTTAATTTGGCTTGAATTCTTCCGTAGTGCATCCATAGCTCCGATGGAGTGGCCTGGCCGGCCGGGTGATGTCCTTGAACCGGTAAATCCAGGGCGGCTGCCTTAAAGCAGGACAGCGCTTTATGAAGCCTTCCGCGTCTCTCGTACCACTGACCGAGTGCAAAAGGCTGTGACGGTGCTGGTTCATGTTCGTAATTCCAATCCATAAGTTCTCTCATAGGCAACCTCCCATGTATAGAACACTCGTAAAGGGAAAAAGTCATGGTGAAAGTACGAAAAAAATAGAAAAAAGTCGAAAAATAAGTATATAGTCCTAAGAATAGAGGTTATTTTTCGCGTTTATACACCATTTTGTCGTGGATCAAATCTTGGATTCGGGCATCTGGACCCCAGGTCTGCTGCCATTGCTTCAGCATGATTTTAATCTGCCAGGCCTGTCCCACCCAGTGAATCGAATTTGTGCCGCGATAGCTCTTCATGCCTGTTTCCTTCTTTCATCGAAAGTTTGATATAATACACCCTATGCAAAAGCATGGTCAGACATGACGTTTTTATACCAAGGAGGTTATTTTACATGAGCCCATCTGCGGATTCCCGTCACCCCGCGAATGAAGCGCTAGATGAAAGCACCATTTCCAGCGATTCTATTTTTAATGGCAAGATCATTTCTCTTCAGGTTGATACCGTGATGCTGCCGGATGGCAGTATGGCTACGAGAGAGGTTGTGCGGCACCCGGGAGCTGTTGCCGTCCTTGCGCTTCATCAGGACAAAATGCTAGTCGTGGAGCAGTATAGGCAGCCCCTTGGCCGGACAGAGGTCGAAATTCCTGCTGGCAAGCTGGAGCCGGGAGAGGATCCGCTGGAAGCCGCGAAAAGAGAGCTTCAAGAAGAAACGGGCTACTCTTGCGGAACGATCCGGAAGCTGCAATCCTTTTACACCTCGCCCGGCTTTGCCGACGAGATCATTCATTTATATCTGGCTGAGGAGCTTCAGGCCGGAGCGATGCAGCCCGACGAGGATGAATTCCTGGAGATGACAGAGGTTACGCTGGAGGAGGCGGAGCGCCTGATTCAGGAGGAGCGGATTAGCGATGCCAAAACGATCATGGCTGTCTACGCCTGGAAAATATACAAGCTGACCGGGAGCCTTTAGGTGTCCACAGCGAATCTGGATCACCTGCAGCCCTATTATGGTGACTTCCATATTCACATTGGCAGAGCGGGCAACGGGCAGTCTGTCAAGATCAGCGGCAGCAAAAATCTAACCTTTGAAGCTATAGCCAAAGAGGCCGCGGAGCGCAAGGGCATTCATATGATCGGGATCATTGACTGCCATTCTCCTTTTGTACAGGCAGATATTGAGGCTTGCTTGCGCGACGGTGTGATGCAGGAGCTTGCAGGCGGAGGGATTGCCTATGAGAACACGGTCATTCTGTTAGGCTGTGAGCTTGAAGTTGCGATTCCGGAGCTGGGAGCCTGCCATGTGCTTGTTTATTTGCGGACGCTTGCGGACATGAAGAGCTTTACATTATGGATGTCTCGTTCTATGAAAAATGTTCAGCTTAGCTCTCAGCGCTTGTATGTTGAGCCGCGGAGCCTGCAGCGGGAGGTTGCGGAGCGCGGAGGGCTGCTCATTCCGGCACATATCTTCACGCCGTATAAAGGCCTTTACGGCAGTATGTCAGACCGGATGGAGCGTGTGCTGGACCCTTCACTCATTTTTGCGGTCGAGCTGGGCTTGAGTGCGGATACCTCTATGGCAGGTTTGCTGTCTGAGCTGGATGAGTTTACGTTTCTGACTAATTCGGATGCCCATTCCCTCTCTAAAATCGGCCGTGAGTACAATGTCCTGTTATTGGATCATCCGTCGTATGACGAATTTGTTATGGCCATCCAGCGCAAAAAAGGACGACGGGTTGTCCGGAATTACGGACTGGACCCCCGGCTGGGTAAATATCATCGGACCTTTTGCCGTAGCTGCGGCAGTGTCCTGGAGGAGCATTTCAATCATTCCACACCACATCGCTGCCCGCTGTGCGGAAGCCTGAACCCCGTTCAAGGCGTGCTGGACCGAATTCTTTCCATTGCGGACCGGAGGGAGCCTGTCGTTCCTGTGCACCGCCCGCCATATCTTGTTCAGGTACCGCTGGAATTCCTTCCGGGCTTGGGAAAAGTCACGCTGAAACGGCTCCTGGCCGCCTTCGGAAGCGAAATGGCGATCCTTCATCAGGCTTCTGAAGAGGAGCTTACCAGGACTGCGGGAGAAGCCATTGCTCGTCATATTCTGATGGCTCGCCGCGGTACGCTGCAGCTATCCTCCGGCGGCGGCGGTGTTTACGGGAGAATTACGAAGCCTAGCTAGTTTTATTAAAACCTTTCTTTTGGAACCTCGCTTTTCCGTGAAATCTGGAAACCGAGAACAGAAGAAAGGTTTTTTTGCAATAAAAGGGAACCCTTTCTCGCCTTATGCAGTCTTATTGTCAGAGGTGATTGATTTGGACATAAATATTCCATGCATGGATAAAGATGCGGCGGTTGAGGTGTGCACATTTATGCAATTCGGCGGGAGGTTTACGCCCCGCCGTCATAGGAGGCCAAGCTATGTCATAGAGTGTAGGGAGAGACCTTCTGAAAGGAGCGTATAATCCCGATGACATGGTTGCGTCAAAGCCTGAAGGACCAGCTGCCGCTCTACGTGTTCGTGGCCGTCCTGTTTCTCGTTGGCGTGCTGTTCGGGGCGCTAATGGTCAATGCATTGTCCCTGGAGCAGCAGCAGGATCTCGCGGGATATCTTCAGCATTTGTTTGTGAGTCTGGGCGATAGCGGCAGCGATGCCCCGCCAGACTTCCGCAGCATTGCTGTCCTGCATATAAAGTGGATCGGACTGATCTTCCTGCTTGGTCTGTCGGTAATCGGGCTGCCGGGCATTCTAGTGCTTGATTTTTTAAAAGGGGTGCTGATCGGCTTCACCGTAGGATACATGGTCGGACAATACGCCTGGAAAGGGCTGCTCTTTGCGCTCGTTTCTGTCGTTCCGCACAATCTGCTTCTCATTCCGGTGCTGTTAATCAGCAGCGTGGCCGCTATGGGATTCTCCTTGTATATTATACGAAGCCGCCTGCTTTCCCAGAAGGGAGGAAGCCTGAAGAAGCCCTTTGCCGCTTATGCAGGTGTTATGGCTCTGATGGCCCTGCTAATGCTGGTGGCGGCGTCGCTGGAGACCTGGATCTCTCCCCAGATGATGAGGTGGGTCGCGCCTTTACTGCTGCCGTCATGAGGCCCTGTTTGACTGTGAAAACCGTTTGACTTTGTTTGTAAAGTCCCCCTATAATGAAGGAAGTGACAATTGCGTGCAGTGATTTCCAAGGGGGAGGGGAACGATGGAAGCACGGATCGACAAAATCAAACAGCAGTTACAATCCCAAGGCTATAAATTAACGCCCCAAAGGGAAGCCACCGTCAGCGTATTGTTGGAGAATGAGGACGATCATCTCAGCGCAGAAGATGTGTTTATGCTCGTCAAAGAGAAAGCTCCTGAAATCGGCCTGGCGACCGTGTACCGGACCCTGGAGCTCTTGAGTGAGCTGCATGTGGTCGAGAAGATTAACTTCGGTGACGGCGTTGCCCGGTACGATCTGCGTACAGATACATCGAAGCATCATCACCATCATCTAATATGTACTCAATGCGGAAGCATGGACGAGATCCGTGAGGATTGGCTGGGACCTTTGGAGGAACGGCTGGAGAAGGAATTTAATTTTACCGTTCATGATCACCGGCTTGATTTCCACGGCATCTGTTACCGATGCAAGGAGAAGGACAGCCCGGATCATGGTGAACAGGCCTAACCGGCTATAAAGGAATGGATTAGAAACTCACGCGACAGAACAGCCCTCTTGCGGAAAGAACATTTCCGGGAGGGCTTTTTTTGAGGCCTTTGAGACTGCGGCGGCGTGAGGGTGATGGAAGCACGGGTTCACGGCTGTCATTTGCGTTTAGTGAATGATAGGCCCTCTGCCAAGCCAGACCAGGCTCTTCCAAGACGTTCGGTCATACCCGGGACAGATGCTTCATAATCTGGTAGGGATACCATCTGCGTGTAGGGGGTCTGTGAATGATTATTTCAATTCGAAAAATAGGGGCGTTTCTTCGTTTTACCATGGCGTTTGCGATGCTCACCCTGATGTTTTATGTCCTGCTGGACTGGGCTGGCAGCTGGATGATTCCGCCTGATCCGTACCGGGTGCCTGTCGGACATGCAATCAAGGCCTTTAACCCGAATGATCTGCCGAGCCATTCCTTCTCGCCTGGTGATCGGCTCAAGCTGTATTATTGGTATGGAGAGTAAAGCGAGTGGTATATGAAGGCGGAGTGAAGGAGCAGAATATGCAATGAAAGAGCACCTGGAAAGCTATATCACGTACATGGCGGACGAGAAAGGCTTGAGTCCCAGCACGCTGGCTTCCTATCGCAATGATATTACAGGATTTATGGAATATGCCGCCGAGCGGGGCACGGAGCATCTGGTGGATGTAAACCGGACGCAGCTCAGTCTGTATATCGGGCATCTGAAGCAGCAGGGGAGAGCGGTATCCACAGTTATGCGGAGCATCGTATCGCTGAAATCTTTTTTTCAATATCTGGTTAGAAATCAGATGCTGCAGCAGGATCCCTCTGTGCATTTGGAATCGCCCAAAGCCGAACGTAAAACGCCAAGCACATTGACCATCGAGCAGGTAGACAGCCTGTTGTCAGCCCCTGCTGCAGCAACTGCGTCGGGAGCCCGGGATAAGGCGATGCTGGAGCTGCTCTATGCTGCAGGCATTCGCGTGTCGGAGCTTATCAATCTGGATGTGGAGGATGTTCACACCGAGCTGAGATTTATCCGCTGCAAAGGCAGCTCCGGTAAA
Organism: Paenibacillus algicola; assembly: GCF_005577435.1. Lineage (NCBI taxonomy): Bacteria > Bacillati > Bacillota > Bacilli > Caryophanales > Paenibacillaceae > Paenibacillus > Paenibacillus algicola. The sequence goes on from NZ_CP040396.1 coordinate 1,950,787, forward strand.
GAGCGGATTTTACCGGTGAGCCCACTAGCAGCCCAGTGTGTGAAGCATTATGTAGATGAGCACCGCCTCAAGCTGCTGAAGCAAGAGGATCGTGAACCGGCACTGTTTCTGAACAGCCGGGGACAGCGGCTAAGCCGCCAGGGATTCTGGAAAATCCTGAAGAAGTACAGCCAAGAGGCGGGGATTCAGGGAGACATCACGCCTCATACTCTTAGGCATTCCTTCGCGGTTCATTTGCTGGATAATGGAGCAGATTTACGCTCCGTGCAGGAGATGCTGGGTCATTCTGATTTATCGACGACCCAAATCTACCTGACGTCCCGCAGAAGCAGCATGAAGGAGGTCTACGACCATTTTCATCCCCGGGCCGGGAAGCCGCAGTGATGATCTTGCAATAGACGACCCCCAATTGGTGTAATGAACGATTCAGACTACAAGGCCAAGGAGTGATTGAATATGACACTATCCCATACCACACCGTTTCGCAGAATCTGCCTGATTGTTCTTGACAGCGTAGGGATCGGAGAAGCGCCGGATGCGAATAAGTTCGGAGATGAAGGAGCGCATACCCTGCGCCACATATTAGAGCATAACCCCCATTTACAGCTGCCGAATTTGCAGAAGCTGGGACTGGGTAACATTGAAGGTCTGCCGCAGGTAAGTGCTGCGACTCAGCCCAAGGCTTATTTTGGCAAAATGCAGGAGGCTTCGGTGGGCAAAGACACGATGACCGGGCACTGGGAGCTGATGGGCCTCAAGGTGGAGACTCCGTTTAACACTTACGAGAACGGCTTTCCATCAGCCTTGATTGCTCAATTCGAGCAGGCGACCGGACGCAAGGTGCTGGGCAACAAGCCGGCCTCCGGCACTGAAATTATTGAAGAATACGGCGAAGAGCAGATGAGGACAGGCTCCTGGATCGTCTACACATCGGCGGATAGTGTATTTCAGATTGCAGCTCACGAGGAGGTTATCCCGCTGGAAGAGCTGTACCGGGCGTGTGAAATAGCCCGGACGCTGACATTGCAGCCGGAATTCTCAGTGGGACGAGTCATTGCAAGGCCCTATACAGGCCAGCCCGGACAATTCAAACGAACGCCAAACCGGCATGATTATGCGGTCAAGCCGCCGGAGCCTACCGTAATGAATGCGTTGGCAAGGCAGGAGCTGGATGTAATTGCGGTTGGCAAGATCAGCGATATTTTTACGAATGAAGGGGTTACGCAATCCTATCCAACCAAGAGCAATCAGCACGGTGTCGAGGAAACGATCAGCCAGCTGACCAAGGATTTCCACGGTCTGCTGTTTACGAATCTTGTGGATTTCGATTCGCTGTACGGTCATCGCCGCGATCCAGCAGGCTATGGACAGGCGCTGAAGGAGTTTGATGATGCTCTGCCGGATCTCTTAAATCAGCTGAAGAACGACGATCTGCTCATTCTGACCGCGGACCACGGGAACGATCCGGTTCATGCCGGGACGGACCATACCCGGGAGCTTGTGCCTTTGCTCGCATACAGCCCGGGGCTCATGCAAACGGGAGATCTGGGCTTGAGAAGTACGTTCTCCGATGTCGGCGCCACGATCGCCGATAACTTCAAAGCCAAGATGCCGGAGCACGGTCAAAGCTTTTTGGAACAACTGAAATAAACACGCTAAACTTTAGGGAGAGGTGCATGAAATGACAGCAACACAAGGTCAAAAGATTCAAGAAGCAGCAGCTTATATTGCAGGCAAAGGGGGCGTGAAGCCGGAGGTGGGACTGATCCTGGGCTCCGGCCTCGGCGTGCTGGCGGATTTGCTGACAGGTACCGTGTCAATTCCTTATCACGAAATTCCTCATTTCCCGGTATCGACAGTGGAAGGCCATGACGGCGAGCTGCTGCTGGGATTCATCCAGGAGCGTCCGGTTGTCATGATGAAGGGCCGTTTTCATATGTATGAGGGCTACGGCCCGGAGCTGACGGCCTTTCCGGTAAGAGTCATGAAGCAGCTCGGCGTGCAGAGCCTGCTCGTTACGAATGCAGCCGGCGGTGTAAACATGGATTTTGAGCCAGGCAATCTGATGCTGATTACGGATCATCTGAACATGACCGGAGTCAATCCGCTGACCGGTCCCAATGATCAGTCACTCGGCGTGCGCTTTCCGGATATGTCGGAGGCCTACAGCCGCCGCCTTCGCCGCCTCGCTTTGAGCACGGCGGAGCAGCGCGGTATTTCGCTGCAGCAGGGCGTGTATGCGGGGCTGCTTGGCCCTACCTACGAGACGCCGGCAGAAATCCGGATGCTGCGCACCCTAGGGGCAGATGCAGTAGGAATGTCTACCGTTTCAGAGGTTATAGTCGCCCGCCATGCCGGTCTGGAGGTGCTGGGCATTTCCTGCATCAGCAATATGGCAGCAGGCATTCTGGACCAGCCGTTATCTCATGACGAGGTCATGGAGACCGCGGAAATGGTCCGGGAGACCTTCCTGGATCTTGTGACGGCCATTATTCCTGGAATGTAAACGTGACAATTACTCGCTAGAACAGAGGCTCGGAACCGTGCTTGGTGCACGGTTCCAGGCCTTTTTTACATGTCCAAAGAAGTAAATATTATGGTATGCATCTCGGGAATTGGAATAATCTAGTGACAACCTGACGACAATGGATTCATAACCGCATCTGCGGCTAGCTGTAACCTATGTCAGGAGGGGACCTCGTGAAAAAAACATTGATAGCCGGTCTGTTAGCGGTTTGCATGCTGCTCCATGCTGCTCCCGGTTATGCTGAAGAAAAGACAGCCGGACAGAACGCGGGCAGTGAGCTGGCTCCGAATGCGCGCTCCGCGGTGTTGCTGGATGCCGATACAGGCACAATCATTTATGAAAAGAACAGCCATGATAAGCTGCCACCGGCCAGCATTACCAAGATTATGACCATGCTGCTGACCATGGAGGCCATTCATGAAGGGCGGCTCAAGTGGACCGATCTCGTTCGCACGAGTGAGTATGCCGCATCCATGGGAGGATCGCAGATTTTTCTGGAGCCGGGTGAAGAGATGACGGTGGAAGAGATGCTGAAGGGCATTGCGATGGCTTCCGGAAATGATGCCTCAGTGGCTATGGCGGAGAAGATTGCCGGGTCGGAGGAAGAATTTGTTCGCATGATGAATGAAAAGGCAGCAGAGCTCGGGATGAAGGATACTCATTTTGTCAACTGTAATGGACTGCCTGCCGAGAATCATTATAGCTCCGCCCACGACATTGCACTCATGAGCCGTGAGCTGCTGCAATATGAGGGTATTACGAAATATACAGGAGCCTTTCAGGATTATTTGCGCAAGGACTCCGAGAAGCCCTTTTGGCTCGTCAATACGAACAAGCTGGTACGCTTCTATGCCGGCGCAGACGGACTGAAAACCGGGTATACGTCAGAAGCCAAGTTCTGCTTGTCTGCCACAGCGCAGCGGGACGGCCTTCGTGCAGTGGCGGTCGTGCTGGGAGCACCGGATACGAAAATCAGAAATGCTGAAATATCTAAAATGTTCGATTACGCGTTCGCCCAGTATCAAATGCATGCCGTGTTCAAAAAGGGCGAGATGCTGGGTACCGTCAAGGTCTCCAAAGGCTCCGAGCCTCAAATTCAGCTGCAGGCGGAGCAGGATTACCGCGTTCTTGTAAAAAAAGGCGGTAAAACCGAGGAGCTGCGTCATGAGATTGTTCTGCCTGAAAGCATTGCTGCTCCGGTCACAGAAGGCCAGGTGCTCGGGACGCTGAAGGTGTATCAGGGAGAGGCGCTGATCAAGGAATTTGAGCTGACCTCCTCCTCAGCAATTCAGAGAGCCGGGTTCTGGAAGCTGTTCAAGCGCACGACCCAGCAGCTGTTTCATGTAGATTCATAGGGGTTTTCTTCTAGTTTTGTCGGGGAGCAGGAAAGTGAAATCACTTCGTAGAAATCCTTGTTCAAGTCAGGGAGGAGAGTGAGCAAGCATGAATTTAAACGTAGATATGGAGCATCAGCGCCACGTGCTGATCGTCAGGCTGTCAGGGGAGCTGGATCACCATACGGCAGATCTGGTCCGAATGCAGCTGGATGAGGCGATTTCACGGCGGCAGACGGAGCATCTGGTGCTGAGCTTTAAAGAATTGGAGTTTATGGACAGCTCGGGACTCGGTGTAATCCTGGGTCGTTACAAGATTATAAAGCAAAAGGGCGGAAAAATGGCGGTATGCGATGTGAAGCCGGCGGTGTACCGCCTGCTGGAAATGTCGGGCCTGTTTAAGATTATGCCGATCTATGAAGACGAGGCTACTGCACTTTCGGGTTTGGAGGTTGTGTCATGAGTGAATCACAAGCACAGCATAATTTCATGACGCTTGAATTCGCGGCAAAATCAGAGAATGAAGGCTTTGCCCGGGTCGCCGTGGCAGCCTTTATCTCTCAGCTGGACCCAACCATGGATGAGCTGAGTGACCTGAAGACCGTCGTGTCCGAGGCCGTGACCAACTGCATTATTCATGGCTATGACAGTGATCCCCAGGGTAAAGTGCGGATTCAAGCGTCCATTGACGGGGACGTTATCACGTTGATTATTGAGGACCGTGGTCAGGGAATTGAGGATCTGGAGATGGCGAAGCAGCCGCTGTATACCTCCAAGCCGGAGCTGGAAAGATCAGGCATGGGCTTTACGATCATGGAAAACTTCATGGATGAATTCGATGTTGTCAGTGAGCCGGGATCCGGCACCGCGATCAAAATGAAAAAAAGGATTGAATCCAAGAAAGCTTTGTATAATTAGGGGTTGGACACATGGATGCCGATGTGAAGAAAGCTTCGCAGACTTATTTGGACGACGCTGAGGTTAAACGTTTGATCGCACTTAGCCAAAGCGGAGATAATGTGGCCCGGGATACACTGGTGAATTGTAACATTCGTCTGGTCTGGTCGGTGGTGCAGCGCTTTATGAACCGCGGATATGAGCCGGAGGATTTGTTTCAGATCGGCTGTATCGGACTGCTGAAATCTGTGGACAAATTTGATCTCAGCTATGACGTGAAATTCTCAACCTATGCTGTACCGATGATTATCGGCGAGATTCAGCGCTTTCTCCGTGATGACGGGACGCTAAAGGTCAGCCGCTCGCTGAAGGAAATGGCGAACAAGGTGCGCAAGAAGAGAGACGAGCTCTCCAAGCATCTTGACCGACTCCCGACCGTGAAGGAGGTCGCTGAGGAGCTGGGCGTCACCCCGGAGGAGGTTGTGTTTGCACAAGAGGCGAACAAGCCTCCCACCTCGATTCATGAAACCGTGTTTGAGAACGACGGAGATCCTATTACCTTGATGGATCAGATCGCCGACGAATCTCAGGAACGGTGGTTTGACAAGCTGGCTCTCAATGAGGCCATTGAAGGACTCTCCGAACGGGAGCGGCTGATTGTCTACTTGCGGTACTACCGTGACCAGACTCAGTCGGAGGTAGCCTCGCGGCTGGGAATTTCCCAGGTGCAGGTTTCCAGGCTGGAGAAAAAAATTCTTCAAAACATCAAAAATCAGATTGCCCAGTAGCGAAAGGGCCGTCACTCCAGATGCAGGGTCTGGCAGTGGCGGTCCTTTTTGCGATACAAGCCTGGCTTGAACTGGAAAAGCTTCAAAGAGTAGAACCGACTTGAATTTCCCATACTAAAAGCAATTTAGCAGTGAAGGAGTGTTTTTGGATGAACAGGAATCCCGCTCCGACTATATTTGTTCAGCTTCGCAGCCGAATCTCACTTCCGCGCAGTCAGCCTATTATGCTGGGTCAGGTTGCTTTTCTCATCTGTGACCGCGAATGGGAGGAGCCGCTTCGTAATCTGGTGATCGCTGTGCCCAAGGAGAAGGAAGGCAATCGCCTGCTGCTGGATCTTATTCAGATCATCCCGAAGATTCTGATGCTGATCCCTGGTGCCCGCATCGAGCCGATGGGACATAATCATACGCTGATTGAGCTGACGGGAAGAGAGGCCAAGCCGTCCTGGATCTGGTTTCCACTCGTCTGGCTGCTGCTGTTCTTCGGCTCCGCGCTGACGATTATGAACTTCCACGCGGATGTGAACATGCTGGAGGTGCAGGTTCGGATTGTGGAGATGGTCACCGGGGAGCGGGATGAGCATCCGTATCTGTTTCAGACGGCATATTCGCTCGGGATCGGCTTCGGGATGACCGTTTTTTTTAACCATCTGTTCAAGAAAAAATGGAATGAAGAGCCGACCCCGCTGGAAGTGGAAATGTTTCTGTATCAAGAAAATCTTGACCAGTTTGTCGTAGCCGAGGAATATCGCAGCCGCACAACGCATATTGGGCCTTCGTCAGGGAGACGGCGGTAATGCTCAAGCTTCATGATGCACTGTCTATTCTGCTTGGCGTTGCCGGCGGCGTTGCCGTGGGAGGCGGAGTGATCGCCCTGATCATCGTGCTGGATATTATTCCGAGGCTGGCTCAGTTAACGCGCACCTATCACCGGGTTCACTGGTACGAGGGTGCACTGATCGGCGGCTCGCTGATCGGAACACTGGCGGATTTCTGGCATTGGAGTATTCCGTTGGGACGGATTACCAGCACTTTGATCGGATTATGGTGCGGCATCTTTATCGGACTGCTGGCTGCGGCGCTGACGGAGGTGCTGAATGTCCTGCCGATTCTCGCCAAAAGGCTGAAGATGACAGGGTATTTATTCGGCCTGCTCATGGCGATGGTAGCCGGAAAGGTCGCAGGCTCACTGTTTGACTGGTTTATTTACAGGCCTTAGCCCATCCCCATCAAGGAGGAGAATGACGATGGAAGAAATGGAAGACAAATCGACCGGATTCGGCAGAGATGAGGTTCCCCCGGTTCCGCCAAGCGTCATGAAAGAAATGAAGGAGAAGGCCCATCTGGAAAAAAGAGATGCCGAAACCTCGGCCAATACAGAGGAATCGGTAGAATACTGGCTGGGAAAGGATGAAATCCCCGTCAGGCTGAAGGATTTAAAGAGCGCTCTGGAGGATATTGTCGGTCTGAACCGCTCCTTTGACATCGTGCTGCGGGAAATGGTCATCGGAGGCCGAAGCACCGCGATCCTGTTCGTCAATGGCCTGATTAACAGTGACGTGACGACATTGATCCTGAACCGGCTGACCCTGCTGGACACCCGGGATTTAAAGTCTCACCCGGTCCAAGCGATCAAGAACCAGTATATTCCGTTCGTTCAGGTAGCTGACACGCTGAAGCTGAGCGAGGCGATCAACGAGGCTTTGGTAGGCCAAAGTGCCATCTTTATAGAAGGCGAGAACCGGGCGATTATCCTGGATACCCGCAGCTATCCGTCGCGTAGTCCGGCAGAGCCGGAGGTGGAGCGAGTCGTCCGCGGAGCGCGCGACGGCTTCACCGAAACCCTGCTCACGAACATCAACCTGATCCGCAGGCGGGTGCGTGACCCGGGACTGAACTGTGAGATTATGAAGGTCGGACGGCGGACACAGACGGATGTTGCCATTGTTTTTGTGGATGATATCGTCGATCAGGTTCAGGTGGAAGCCATCCGCGACAAGATTAACAAGCTGGACTTGGAAGGACTTCCGCTGGCGGACAAGCAGCTGGAGGAGGCCATCGTCAACCGCGGCTGGCATCCCTATCCGCTCGTCAGATACTCGGAAAGACCCGATGTAGTCGCCTCTCATTTGCTGGAGGGACGGGTCGTGGTTATGGTGGATACATCGCCCAGCGTGATGATCATGCCGACCACGTTCTTTGATTTATGTCAGCATGCCGAAGAGAACCGGCAGACGCCGTTTATGGGAACGTATTTGCGCTGGATTCGCTTTGGCGGAATACTGGCCTCCATGTTTCTGCTCCCGCTTTGGATGTTGCTGGTCGTCCATCCCGAGCTCAAGCCGCCTTTTCTCGAGATTCTCGGTCCGCAGGAGAATGCAAAGCTGCCGATCATTATGCAGTTTCTGATCATTGAGTTTGGTGTGGATCTGCTGCGGCTGGCCGCGGTGCATACACCGACGCCGCTGGCCTCAGCCATGGGCCTGATTGCTGCCATCCTGATTGGAGACATTGCGGTCAAAACCGGATTCTTCGTCAATGAGGTTATTCTGTATATGGCTGTGGCCGCGATCGGAATGTTTGCGACACCGAGCTATGAGCTGGGGCTTGCCAACCGTGCTGTCCGTTTGGTGCTGCTGATTGCGGTGGCGCTGTTCGGTGTAAAGGGCTTTGTCGCGGGGACGACGCTGCTCATTGTGCTGTTGACTACACATCGCTCGTATAACTCCTCCTACCTGTGGCCGTTTATTCCTTTTAGTGCAAAGGCTATGGGCGAGGTATTGCTCCGCAAGCCGCTGCTGTATTCCAGAAAACGCCCGTCCATCAACAAAACGAGGGACAACAGCAAGATGGGTCCTGAGATGAAGCCGGGCAATCAAACTTAATCAATACAAACGTTCTGTGTAATAATCCATTTCTTTTTGAGGGTCTTGTCTGCTATACTGTGTAGAATTACTCGATTACCCATTTTTAAAATATTGATCGGAGGAATTGCAGGCATGTTTCTACACGGTACTAGCACAATCAATGAGAATGGACATCTTGAAATCGGGGGCTGTGACACTTCAGAGCTGAAAGCCCAGTATGGCACCCCTCTTTATATTGTGGATGAGCAAGCGGTCAGAGACCGGGCAAGAGAATATATCGAAGCTTTTAAGGCGTCCGGCTTGAAATTCCAGGTGGCATATGCCAGCAAGGCGTTCTGCGTTATGGCGATGTGCCGTCTGGCAGAAGAGGAAGGCATGTCCCTGGATGTTGTATCCGACGGCGAGCTGTACACAGCGCTGCAGGCGGGCTTCCCGGCAGAGCGTATTCACTTCCATGGCAACAACAAGACGATCGAAGAGATCGAGATGGCGCTGGACGCCAAGATCGGCTGCTTTGTTGTCGACAATGAGGTGGAGCTGCACATGCTTCAGGCGATTGCCGCTGAGAAGAAGGTGCAGGTTAAAATTTTGCTGCGCGTAACCCCAGGCGTTGAGGCTCACACGCATGAATATATCTCGACCGGCCAGACAGACTCCAAGTTCGGCTTTGATATTGGTAACGGCTCTGCCTTCACGGCTGTGAAGCTGGCTTCGCAGCAAGACAATCTGGAGCTGCTGGGGCTGCATTCCCATATCGGCTCCCAGATTTTTGAGGTCGAAGGCTTCCAGATGGCAGTTCAGCGTGTGGCTGAATTTGCGGCTTCGGTAAAGGAACAGCTGGGCGTAACCTTTACTGTCGTCAACCTGGGCGGCGGCTTCGGTATCCGCTACGTGGAAGGCGATACTCCGTTGCAGGTGTCCCAATATGTGAAGGCCATTACCGATGCGGTGAAGAATCACTTTGCAGGTATCGCCGAAGAGCTGCCTGAAATCTGGGTCGAGCCAGGCCGCAGTATCGTAGGCGACGCAGGTACAACACTGTACACGGTTGGCACGAGCAAGGACATTCCAGGGGTTCGGAAATATGTAGCCGTAGACGGCGGCATGACAGACAACCCGCGTCCGGCTCTGTACGAATCCCGTTATGAAGCCATTCTCGCGAACCGCGCGAACGACAAGGTGGAAGAGACGGTATCCATCGCCGGTAAATGCTGTGAGAGTGGAGATATGCTGATCTGGGATCTGGATCTGCCGAAGGTGGAGTCCGGTGATTTGCTGGCTGTAGCCTGCACAGGTGCTTATAACTATTCCATGGCCAGCAACTACAACCGGATCCGTAAGCCGGCGGTCGTATTCGTGAAGGACGGCCAAAGTGATCTTGTGGTTCGCCGCGAAAGCCTGGAGGACATCGTTCACCTGGACGTGGTGCCTGAGCGCATCAGCAAGGAAAGTGTCCTGAAGTAATTAGCATAACCAATGCATTTCTGGGATGAAGGAGGCCCCTAAGGCGCAGGCCAAGCCGGGCCTCCTTTCCTTTGGGAGAATTATACGATACAATGGACAACGTGAGTCTTTGAGAGCAGTGCTGAGGCCGCTTGATGAGCGGCTATCATACCGTAAAGGGACGTGATTGGAATGAAAAAAGGAACCATCGAACTCGAAAACGGCGGCATGGTGGAAATTGATTTTCTGCCGGAGGAAGCGCCAAACACAGTAGCAAACTTTGAGAAGCTGGCGAACAGCGGCTTTTATAACGGACTGAGCTTTCACCGTGTAATTCCGGGCTTTGTGGCTCAAGGCGGCTGCCCTGTAGGCAACGGCACGGGCGGTCCTGGCTACACCATTAACTGTGAAACAGCTACCAACACTACGAAGCATGAGACGGGTGTACTGTCCATGGCACACGCGGGACGCAACACCGGCGGCAGCCAGTTCTTCATCGTCTATTCCCCGCAGCCTCACCTGGACGGCGTGCACACTGTTTTTGGTAAAGTAACCAGCGGTATGGAGCATGTTAACAATGTGAAGCCTGGCGATAAGATGAAGGAAGTCAAGGTTTGGGAAGCGTAGAAACAATATAGCAAGGAAGCAGCCCTCTCAGGCAGTATGTGTCTGAGAGGGCTTTTTTTTGGGCTGATCCTTGCTAAGCGCTTTTCGCCTCATTGTTGCTTTATTAATTTTAAATATGGTAACATGACTTCATAGGTTGCAAAGTATAGCTGAATATCATATCCTTCGGGGCAGGGTGAAATTCCCTACCGGCGGTGATGGACGGAGAGTGCACGCTGTGCAGATGTCTCTTCGAACTCAGTCCGTGACCCGTCTCTACTTCGTAGAGCCGGTGGACCTGGTGCAAATCCGGGACCGACAGTATAGTCTGGATGGGAGAAGGAGAAGAGCGCATAGCACTTTATTTGTGCTGTGCCTCACTGAGAAATCATTGCTTTCCTGTGTGTCAAATTTCACAAAGATAACGATACAAGACTTGCCGGAGGGCATGATTGCCTTTCTCTGCTTTTCTTTGCGTTGCTTTGAGCTGTTTATCACCGGAATGATTTTTGGTGTACTCCCATTAAACATGCCCTGATCTGGATAAACCCCAGACTCAGGGCTTTTTGTATTCTTAAAGTTTCATTTTGTAACAGCTAGATCATTTCAAAGTGGGTGAATGGGCAATGCAAGTGATGAACGATGAATACTATATGGCTCTTGCCCTGGATTTGGCAGACAAAGCGCAGGGACAGACCGGAATCAACCCTGTCGTGGGCTGTGTTGTCGTGAATCAAGGCCGGCTGGCTGGTGTAGGTACTCATCTGGAGCGAGGAACGCCTCATGCCGAGGTGCATGCGCTCAATATGGCAGGGGAGCTTGCTGCAGGCAGTACGGTCTACGTTACACTGGAGCCGTGCAGCCATTATGGCAAGACGCCGCCCTGCAGTGAACGTCTGATTGCCGAAGGTGTTTCCCGCGTGGTGATTGCGATGCAGGATCCGAATCCTCAGGTCGCAGGACGAGGAATCCAGATGCTTCAGGCAGCAGGGATTCAGGTGGAGACGGGCGTCCTGGAGGCGCGCGCTGTGAGCTTGAATGAGGCTTTTATCAAATATATTACGACCGGTATGCCTTATGTTACCTTAAAGACAGCGAGCACCCTGGACGGCAAGATCGCTTCCAAGACCGGCGACAGCAAATGGATCTCAAATGCTGCATCCCGGACCAGAGTGCATACGCTAAGGCACCGGCATCAAGGAATTATGGTGGGCGTATCCACCGTGATTGCCGACAATCCGCAGCTGACCACCCGTCTGCCCGTGCCAGGTATTCATCCTATTCGGATTGTGGTGGACTCGAAGCTGCGAATTCCGATGGACAGCAAGCTGCTGCAGGATGGAATCTCACAAGTGCTGATTCTGACAACCGAGCAGAGTGATGAGGACAAAGCCAAGGCCCTGCAAGAGCTGGGGGCCGAGATTATCTACTGCGGAGCGGGACCGCGTGTCGATATGACATCAGCAATGAAGCAGCTGGGACAGCGAGAAATAGCCTCTATTCTGCTGGAGGGCGGGGGCACGCTGAACGGCTCGATGCTGGAGGAGGAGCTGGTAGACCGGATCATTCTGTTTATTGCTCCCAAAATTGCGGGAGGCCTGGGAGCACCCTCCAGCTTCATGTTCGGAGGCGTCGAGCAGATGAGCGAGGCGGTCGTCCTGGAGGATTTAAGCATGGAGCAGCTGGAGGATAATATTATGATTTCCGGCAAGCCGGTGTGGAGAAGGGAACTCCTTGACGGACAGGAAAAAAACAGCGATAAGGAGGGTTGATCCATGTTTACAGGCCTTATTGAGGAGATTGGAGAAATGCGGCGCATTGGCCGGAACGGTGAGGCTATGGTGCTTGCTATATCGGCTTCCCGGATTATGGATGATCTGAAGCTCGGCGACAGTGTCGCCGTAAATGGCGTCTGTCTGACAGCGACCTCCATAGAGAACGGGTTATTTACAGTGGATGTTATGCCGCAGACTTACCGCCATACGAATCTGCGAGTGCTGCAGGCCGGCAGTAAAGTGAACCTGGAGCGGGCAATGGCTGCGGGAAGCCGTTTCGGCGGACATATTGTTCAGGGTCATGTGGACGGCACGGGTGTAATCTCCCGGGTGAAGCCGGATCAGAATGCGGTAATGTATGAAATCGTTCCTCAGGATCGGGATATGTTCAGATATATTATTCCACAGGGCTCCGTAACCCTGGACGGAATCAGTCTTACGGTGGTGGATACGACCGAGAGCAGCTTTACGGTATCCATTATTCCCCATACGCTTGAGGAGACGGTGCTGGCTTTAAAGAAGGCCGGAGATTCCGTCAATATTGAGAATGACATTCTGGGCAAATACGTAGATCACCTGCTTCACTACGGATCTCGTACATCAGGTCATCACAAAAGCAAATCTAGCTCTGTCAGCATGGATTATTTGGCGGAACACGGATTCGCATGAGATACAAAAGCACACAAGAAGGAGGAGGGTTGACATGCAAGAGCCGTTTCAGTTCCACTCCATTGCCGAAGCGATGGAGGATTTGATGAATGGTAAGGTCGTCATCGTCGTCGATGATGAAGACCGGGAGAATGAAGGGGATTTTGTAGCGCTGGCAGAAAAAGCGACACCTGAGGTCATCAATTTCATGATTCGTGAAGGCCGGGGCTTGGTCTGTATGCCTATGACGGCGGAGCGGGCACAGGAGCTGGACCTTAAACCGATGGTGGCGCAGAATACAGATTTTCACGGTACGGCCTTCACGGTTTCCATCGATCATGTTCAGACGACGACCGGGATTTCAGCTATGGAGCGCTCTATGACGGTACAAGGTATCATGGATCCCACAGCCGGACCTTTCCATTTTCGCCGGCCGGGGCATATGTTTCCACTGATTGCGAAGCAGGGCGGGGTGCTGCGCCGCGCGGGGCATACTGAGGCCGCTGTCGACTTGGCCCGGATGTGCGGGTCCTACCCGGCAGGCGTTATTTGTGAGATTATTAAGGAAGATGGAAGTATGGCGAGGCTGCCTGATCTGGTCGAAATCGCCCGTAAATTTGACCTGAAGCTGATCAGCATCAAGGATATGATCCAGTATCGCAATGCAACCGAGAAGCTAGTGAATCGAGAGGTTTCAGTACGCATGCCGACAGATTATGGTGTGTTTCAGGCCGTAGCTTACAGTAATGACGTGGATCATAAAGAGCATGTAGCTCTCGTGAAGGGTGAGATTGACGGAGAGAAGCCGGTTCTGGTCCGGGTGCACTCCGAATGTCTCACAGGGGATGTGTTTCACTCCCACCGCTGTGACTGCGGTCCGCAGTTTGAAGCTGCACTCCGGCAGATCCATGAAGCGGGCAATGGCGTGCTGCTGTATATGCGGCAGGAGGGCCGGGGCATCGGCTTGATTAATAAGCTGAAGGCCTACAAGCTGCAGGAGGAAGGGCTGGACACCGTCGATGCCAATCTCAAGCTGGGCTTTCCCGCTGATTTGCGCGATTACGGCATTGGCGCACAGATCCTGAAGGATTTAGGGATTCGCCAGATCCGACTGCTGACCAACAATCCCCGCAAGATTAAAGGCCTGGAGGGCTATGGGCTGGAGGTCGTGGAGCGGGTCCCGATTCAGATGCCGGAGAATGAGGATAACACCAGTTATCTTCATACGAAGCAGATGAAGCTGGGTCATATGCTGACCTTTGATGATATTGAGCAAAATGAGGACCAGAACCGCTGATCTGCGACAGTAACCGCAATTGTGAAAGCACCAGCTGATGTTTACTCTTTTAATTCATATAAAATTCATATAAAGAAAGGTTGATATTCATGGCAAATGTATTTGAAGGAAATCTCGTCTCCGAGGGACTGCGCTACGGCATCGTGGTAGGGCGCTTTAACGAATTTATTACGAGCAAGCTGCTGGGCGGTGCGCTGGATGCACTGAAGCGCCACGGTGTGAAGGAGGAGGAAACAGATGTGGCATGGGTACCGGGAGCCTTTGAAATTCCTCTGATCGCCCAAAAAATGGCGGAAAGCGGCAAATACGATGCCATCATTACGCTTGGGACGGTCATTCGCGGCTCTACTACACACTATGATTACGTGTGCAACGAGGTAGCCAAGGGAGTTTCCGCGATCAACCTGAAGACCGGCGTACCGACCATTTTCGGTGTTGTAACGACAGAGAACATCGAGCAGGCCATTGAGCGGGCAGGCACGAAGGCCGGGAACAAGGGCTGGGATTCTGCAATGGCCGCAATTGAAATGGCGAACTTGACGAAACAGCTAAAATAGTGCTTATTTAATGTAGTGCTCTTTTACAGGGCACTGCATTTTATTTTTTTGTGGCGGGAGGATGGATTGTGACCGTATTGTACAAGCTGGAGACCTTCGAAGGACCGCTGGATCTGCTGCTGCATTTGATTGATCAAGCGGAAATCGATATCCAGAATATCCCCGTCAGTGAGATCACGGAACAGTACATGACGTATCTGCAGAGCATGAAGGAGCTGGAGCTGGAAATTACGAGTGAATTTCTGGTGATGGCTGCCACACTGCTGTCGATCAAGAGCAAAATGCTGCTGCCCAAGCCGCCGGTCATCGAAATGGATGACTTTGATATGGACATGGAGGATGATTTTGATCCCCGTGCAGAGCTGGTGCAGCGGCTGATTGAATATCGAAAGTATAAGGGCATTGCCCAGCATCTGCACGAGAAGGAATGGGAGCGCAGTCTGATTTATTCCAAAGAGCCGGAGGATCTGTCGCCGTATATGCCGATCGCCGAGGAGAATCCCGTCCAGGGGCTGCATGCCTCGGATCTGATTGCTGCCTTTCAGCGAGCCTTGAGCAAGGCAGTTAAGCGCACCTCCTATGCCCGCATCCAGCGGGATGAAATCTCGGTCAAGGACCGGATTCGGGAAGTAGTAAACGTTCTTGCATCTCAAGGGCCGGGAGGCCGGGTTCTGTTCTCCAGGCTGCTCCATGAGGACATGGTGCGCCATGAGATTGTGGTTACGTTTCTGGCGATACTGGAACTAATGAAGATGAAGCAGATTTTCGCTTTTCAGGAGAAGCTGTTTGATGACATCGTGATGGAGTGGAGAGGGGAAGTCAAGTTTGATGGATTTACCGAAGCTGAAATCACTTATTGAAGGCCTTTTGTTTCTCTCGGGAGAAGAAGGGCTGTCCGTGAAGCAGCTGGCCGAAATTACCGAGCAGTCGGCAAAACGGATTACCGATGCGCTGGAGGAGCTGAAGGCGGATTGCGAAGCGGGAGGGCGAGGCCTTCAAATTGTACGGATTGCAGGCAGCTACAAGCTGGCGACGCGGGCAGAGCATGCCGAGTATTTCGAGCGGCTGGCATATTCGCCTTCCAGATCCTCGTTATCTCAGGCCGCACTCGAGACGCTGGCAATTGTGGCCTACCGGCAGCCCATTACCCGAGTGGAGATCGAAGAGATCCGCGGGGTTAAGGCAGAGCGAGCCATCCAGACCTTGTCCAACAAGGGTCTAATCGTTGAAGTGGGGCGCGCAGAGGCCATCGGCCGACCGATCCTGTATGGAACGACCAAGGCTTTTCTTGATTATTTTGGCCTGGGCAGCATTCAGGATTTGCCGGAGCCTTCACAGTTTGAGGGCGATGGCGACAGCCTGGAAGAGGAAACCCAAATGCTGTTTGACAAGCTGGATGAGCAGCAGCTTACTTTGGATGACGTCAATTCATAATGTGGACTACCTAGAGCCCGGGCTTCCCGGGCTTTTTGACATGCCGTATGATTTCTTTCGTAATTGCCATACTAACCCAGAGAAAAGACAGGCAGTAAGAATCTGGTGCTGGAGGGCATGATATGAATGCATGGGTTGTTGGTGGCTTATTTGTAGGAGGATTGCTGCTGGTGTGTGCCTGCCTTGTGCTGGGTTCGACCGTAAAGCTGGGGATTCGGATCAAGCTGGCAGCCCGTCAGTACTCCATGGTCATTCATATTCATTCCTTATACGGCTTGTTCAAGAAGACGCTGGAGCTGCCTCTGCATTCCTTCAAAGAGGAAGTGGTAGAGGAGCAGCAGCCGCCTTCACGCTTCTTCGGGAAATGGATCGATCCGTCGGGTAAATCCGATCCCGATGCACGCTCCCGCCTGGCCTTTCAGGATATGAAGAAGCTGCTTCAGGCTACGGACGGGTTCAAGACATGGATGCTGAGGTCGGTTCGGATCTTCAACGTGTCTTCCGTGTTCTGGTCTACAAGCCTTGCCCTCGATGATGCAGCTCAAACGGCCACCGCTTCAGGAGCTCTGTGGGGGATCAAGCATATGATCCTTGGCTGGCTGTCGTATCATGTGAAGCTGCATGGCAAGCCGGAGCTGTTTATTATTCCGGATTTTAACGGGCCGCCGCAGCTGTCAAGTGCTCTGGATGTCGATCTGCGCGTAAAGGTATATGCCCTGGTGAAGGCGGGGCTTGCGCTGTGGATTCGGGTGTGGAGAGTGGAAGGCGGACTTCGGACCTGGAAAAACACCCTGCAGCGAGAGCTGGATCAAGCTTGAGGCCATGAAACATCGGCATCATCCTTGGGTCGGCAGGAATCGGCATTACATAGTCTGTTTGCATTAGGGGATGATAAACAGCAGGACCTACTTAAGGCTATATCAAAACAGCGTAAAGGAGTAATGATCATGTCCGATCACCCGATTCAAGGCTTGATGCAGACCGCGATGGAAAATATTAAAGCAATGGTCGATGTGAACACCATTGTCGGAGATCCAGTCAATACACCGGACGGTACGGTAATTCTTCCGATCAGCAAGGTTGCCTTCGGTTTCGCTGCAGGCGGCAGTGATTATAATTCCAGTTCCGACGGTTCACCGAACGGCGGGACACAGAACGGCGGAAAGGCGACACTGCCTTTTGGCGGCGGCAGCGGCGGCGGCGTATCGATCCGGCCGATTGCGTTTCTCGTAGTCGGCAAGGATGGCGTTCACATCGTTCCGCTGGACAACCAGACGCATCTGTTCGAGCGTATTATTGACTCGACGCCTTACCTGCTGGAGCAGATTCAGTCCATGTTCCAAAGCAGCAATCAGGGGAATGAAACCGCGAAGGATGCTTCTGGTTCCCAGAACGGTAACGGCCATTCCCATTAAGCCGAGCCCAGCTACAGCGAAGGGGCTGTCCCCGAAGTAGTTTTTTGAATGACGAGACAGTTCTCTTTATGAAAAATTAGGCCAGTAATGAAGAAATGGCGATGTTGGGGAGGTTATCCCTGCATCGCCATTTCTGACTTTTGGTCTATTACCGCCTTCTTGAGCAACAAGGGGATTGCATGGAATGTCGTCTTCTAAATCCATGTAGAGATAAAGCTGATCCATGCACGAATCAGCGGAGAGGACGAAACGAGCATCTCTCAACAACAAACGAGGCCATCCCGCAAGACCCTAGATCTTTTGGGATAGCCTCTTTTTTGTGTTTGGTGAGCATAAGGACATACCTGCAGCCTGTCCCGCATATACTTGTACAACATATCACTTTAGCGGAGGATTCCCATGAAAATAAAACGTAACTTGCAGCTTAGACTGGCTTCCACATGGCTTCTCGGAGTGCTGCTCCTGCTCGGACCTGCAGGCTTGCCTTTCCCGTTCAGTCTGGCTATGACTGTGCATGCCGAGCGTGTAGAGCAGCAACTCGCAATGCCATCTCCACCGGGTAATTACGCGGAATCGGCAGCACTGATTGACGTCAGCTCCGGCAGGCTGCTGTACAGTAAAGAAGGCAACAAAAGGATGCGTGTCGCCAGTCTGACCAAAATCATGACGGCAATCGTCGCGATTGAGCATGGAGATTTGAAATCCCAGGTGAAGGTGAGCAAGAATGCTTTCGGCAAAGAAGGCTCCTCATTATTTCTAAAGCTTGGTGAGGAGATGCTGCTGGAGCATATGCTGTACGGGTTAATGCTGAGGTCAGGCAATGATGCAGCTACGGCTATCGCAGAGCATGTCGGCGGCTCAGAGGAGGGCTTTGTGCTGCTTATGAACGAGAAGGCGGCTGAGCTGGGGATGACGGGGTCCCATTTTATGAATCCGCACGGACTCGACCATGATGAGCACTATTCAACGGCTAACGATATGGCCAAGCTTACGGCTTACGCGCTGCACAATCCCGATTTCGCCGAGATCGTCAAGACCGAGGTCAAGAAGGCGCCCAACCCGAATGAGAGCTGGGATTATAAGTGGAGCAACAAAAATAAAATGCTGCATCTGTATGAAGGTGCTGACGGCGTCAAGACCGGCTATACGAAAAAAGCATTACGCTGCCTTGTCAGCTCGGCCACGAGAAACGGACAGCAGCTGGCCGTTGTCACCCTTAATGATGGGAACGACTGGAATGATCACGGCAAGCTGCTGGATTACGGCTTTGAGCATTTTCAGCTGCATCAGCTGATTCAGGAGGGCCAAGCGGTTCAAGGACAGCCGCTGAAAGCCGGGAACCGCTTTGCCTATGCACTGCTGCCGGCAGAGCAGGCGCTTGTCAAGAACAAGCTCGTCCTGCACAAAGCGGTGGAGCCGGATCTGTCGTTCGGGAGAAGAGGGTATATCGAGCTGTCGCTGCATGGTGAAGTGATCGGACGGGTGCCGGTGTACGAAGAAGGCAGCTTGATTCCAAAAGAGCAGCAGGATGAGGAGCATGCACGCGAAACCTGGCACCAAACAGAGAAGCAAGGCTTCTTAAGGTCTGCAGGGATTGTGCTCCGCAAGTTCTTGGGAGATTAAAGAAGGATCATGTCCGAAAGGGGGAACTAGGATGATAAATGTCATCTGGATGGGAATGATCTTGATCGGATTTATCTTTTCCGCCGTGAACGGGAACATCGAGGACGTTACCAAAGCCGTCTTCGATGGAGCTCAGACTGGCGTAACCGTATCCTTTGGCTTGATCAGTATTATGGTGTTTTGGCTGGGATTAATGAGGCTGGCAGAGGATTCGGGCCTCCTGGCGAAGATCGCCCGGTTAATGGGACCGGTAGTAAGGTATTTATTTCCTGACATCCCGAAAAATCATCCAGCCTTCGGCTACATTCTATCTAATATGAGCGCAAATCTGTTTGGCCTCGGCAATGCAGCAACACCAATGGGAATCAAGGCCATGCAGGAGCTGCAGAAGCTGAATCCGGACAAGGAGCAGGCCTCCCCGGCTATGTGCACCTTGCTGGCATTGAACACCGCGAGCATCACCTTGATTCCGACGACGCTAATCGCGATAAGGATGAATTATCATTCCGCTAACCCCGCTGAAATTGTAGGCACGACGCTGATGGCGACAGCGGTCGCTACGCTGGCGGCAATTATGGCTGACCGCTGGTGCAGGCATCGGCTCATCTCACAATCGAAAAAGAAAAAGCCTCCGGCCTGGCCTCATACCCCGAAAGAGGGTGACGCCCCGTGCTAGAGCTGATGAATCTCATCTCTGTCTGGATGATTCCGATCGTGATTGCCTTTATCCCATTGTTCGCTTTCGCCCGCAGGGTACTGGTCTATGAAACCTTCGTGGATGGTGCCAAGGACGGCTTCTCGACCGCCATATCCATCATCCCGCATCTTGTCGGTATGATGGTGGCCATTAGTGTGTTCCGCGCTTCCGGCGCGCTGGAGGCCATGACCTCCTGGATGGGCCCGTTTCTGCTGGGTCTTGGCGTACCGCCGGAAATCATGCCATTGGGTCTGCTTCGCCCGCTGACCGGAACGGGCTCCCTGGCCTATACGACCGAGCTGATCCATGTCTACGGGCCGGACTCCATCATCGGCCGGATTGCCTCCACCATTCAGGGCAGCACGGATACTACGCTATATGTACTCACTGTATATTTTGGCGCGGTCGGGATCCGAAAGGGTCGGTATGCCTTGAAGGTCGGCTTGTTCTCGGACATCATCGGATTTATTGCTGCCATCTTTTTTTGCCTGCTTGTCTTCGGATAAGGAGGCTTTTTAATTATTTCATAGTGACAGGTATCCATACGCCCTGACCCTCTGTCTCATATACTGTGGCATGTCAGAGGAAATGGAGGGCTCCTATGAATTTCGAAGGCTTTATTATCCACCACACGGCTTGTACGGAACGAGATCATCAGGAGGAGGATTGGGATTTTATGATTTTGAGGGATGGGTCGGTAAAAGCTGCCCCGTCACTTCGGCACCCTGAATATATTCATATCTGTCTGGAGGGTGACTTTAATCTGGAATATAGCTTAATGGATTTCTACCAAAAAAGGCAGCTGTTTCAAGCCAGCAAAATCATTATTGAGCTGTCCCGGCGCTATGAGATTTCTCCGTTATATTTATTTCCGCACCACGACACCTGTCCCGGTATCAATTTCCCATGGAATGCGCTTGTGATTTATCCCGCAGGTGGGTATCATTAGGGATGAGGTGACCTAACAAACATGGAGAGATTACAAAAAATCATGGCACAGGCCGGGATAGCCTCCAGGCGTAAGTGTGAAGAGCTTATTCTGGGCGGCAAGGTGCAGGTGAACGGTGAGACCGTGACAGCACTCGGCACGAAAGCAGACCCGGATCAGGACGAAATTACGGTATCCGGAAAGCCGATCAAGAATGAGAAGAAAGTCTATGTCATGCTGAATAAACCGAAAGGCGTTATTACCAGCGCTTCCGATCCGGAAGGCCGTAAGATCGTATCGGATTATTTGAAGGGCGTGCGTGAGCGCGTCTATCCGATCGGACGGCTGGACTATGATACGGAAGGGCTTTTGCTGCTTACGAATGATGGCGAATTTGCGAACTTGCTGAGCCATCCGAAGTATCATGTTCCGAAGACTTATCTGGCAACGGTTAAGGGAGTTCCCCACGGGGAGGGGCTGGACAAGCTTCGTCAGGGTATTATGCTGGAGGACGGCATGACCTCGCCGGCAGAAGTGGAATACAAGGATGTCGATCCTGACAACAAGCAGGCCGTCATTTCAATTACCATTCATGAGGGACGTAACCGACAGGTCCGCCGGATGTTCGAGGCGATCAACCATCCGGTAATCCGGCTAAAGCGTATCTCTTATGGAGATTTGCTGCTGCAAAATTTAAAGCGGGGCATCTATCGCCACCTGACACCAGATGAGATTAACAGGCTGGTTCAGATGGCAATGTCCGCCAAAAACAGCAAGCCTGAGGGGAAACGACCTCCACGGCGCAGAACCTGACACATAATTTTCAAATTGGCTTCCTGTTTTATTGACAATCTTCGTTATAATGTTCATAGGATGTTCACACCTTATGGAGTTCATGATGAAGGTTGTCATAGAAAGGATGCTGCAGCATGACAGGTAACACGAAAAAATGGGTACAAGTTTTCATCCTGCTGGCAATCGTCCTGCTGGGTGTTTATGCTGTAACGACCGTCGTTACAGGAAAGAATAGTGCCCCCAAGGCTGGGGATGACGTGCCGGGCTATAAGCTGCTCGGAATGGACGGAGCCGTCCACACGATGGACGAGATGGAGGGCAAGGCGAGGGTCATTAATTTCTGGGGGACCTACTGCGAGCCCTGCGTCCGGGAAATGCCCGCCCTGCAGGAGCAATGGTTGAAATGGAAGGACCAGGATGTGGTCATTGTCGGCATTAATGTGGGGGAGAAGCCCATGGTGGTCGAGAATTTTGCAGCCAAGATGGGTGTGGAATTTCCGATTCTCATGGATCCGGACCGCAAGGCTGTCGAAAGCTTTAGAGTGGGGCCGATGCCGACCACTTTTTTTGTGACGCCGGATGGAAAGATTGACCGCATTACCATCGGAGAGCTGAACATTGACACCCTGGATAAACAGATCGGGCAGTTGGTGAATGCGAAATGAATGAGCAAACAGGTAACAGCCGCATCCAGAATACAAAATGCGAGTGCGGCCATCAGAATCCGGTCGGCACCGTGCTGTGCGAGGCGTGCGGCAAGCCGCTGAACGAGGAAGCCGCGGCGCAGGACCTTTTGGAGATGCGTTATGACGGCGTCGCCAGACGCTCGCAGAAGGACAACCCCGGGGTTATTGACCGCGTATGGAATTTTTTCTCCTCGGTGAAAGTGGCGATCTATTTAATTACGATCACGACCATCGGTGCCATGCTGGGCTCGATCTATCCTCAGGAAAGCACCTTTTTGAATATTGATGCGTCTGTTTATTACCAAGAAAACTATGGGCAGCTGGGCCATATTTATTATCTGCTCGGTTTATCCCATACATATACGTCCTGGTGGTTTGTGCTGCTGCTGGTTCTGATCGGGGCTTCGCTCGTCATCTGCAGCCTGGATCGGGTACTGCCTCTGTACAAGGCACTGAGCCGTCAGCGGATTCCAAAGCATCTGTCCTTCCTGAAGCGGCAGCGTGTGAGTCTTGAGGCTGACATTCATGGAGACGGAGTGCAGTGGGTGGAGCATGTGGCCCCCAAAATCCGCAAAAAAGGATACAGGGTCCGCACGGACGGGTCAACACTGCTTGCAGAGAAGCAGCGCTTCAGCCGGTGGGGTCCTTATGTGCTTCATATTGGCTTGATCGTCTTCCTGCTAGCTGTGCTCGCTAGAGGACTTCCGGGTCTTCATATGGACACGCATATGGCGTTTCCGGAAGGCCAGCCCAAGCTCATCCCGGATACGAGCTACTATTTGCAGAATGACGGGTTTTCGGTGCAGTTTTACAGTGAAGAGGATCTCCCGAAGGAATTTCAGGGCAAAGGCAAGATTCTGCCCGAGAAATTTGAAACCAAGGCTATCCTTTATGAATGCCTTGCGGGCTGTGAGCTTGGAGAGGAGCCTCAGCTGAAGGAAGTCATGCGTCACAATATTGAAGTCAACCATCCCTTGAATTATGAAGGCTTGAAGGCCTACCAATTTGACTACGATCTCACGCCGACTCTCATCTCGGTGACGCCAGCTTTGACTGACGCGGTGACCGGAGAAGAATATGGGACGTTCAAGCTGGACATGAACTATCCGGAGAAGGCTTACAAGGTCGGGCCCTATACGCTGACCGTGAAGGATCTCTATACGGATTTCGGCTTGAATGCGGATGGAAAGCCGGCCAACATGTCGTCGAATCCGAACGCGCCTGCCTTTTTGTTCTTGATCGAGGGTCCTGATCTGCCTGAGACGGGAGTCCAGTATTTCTACTTTCCGAAACAGATTGATAAGGAACGCTTTCAGCAGGATGCTCTGAACAGGCAGCTGGGCGGGGGAGAGCTGAAATTTGATCTTCAGGTATCGTCAATGGAGAATGTCGAGCTTTCAGAATCGACGACCTATCTCAACATTCGGATTGATAAGGCGATGCCGTTTGTGTGGGTTGGAGCAGGCATCGGCATGCTGGGTCTGGTGCTGGGCTTTTATTTTCAGCATCGGCGGATTTGGCTCCGGGTGGATCACGGCGTATTGACGTTGGGCGCTCATACGAACAAGAACTGGTTCGGCTTGAGGAGAGAAATTGCTGCGGTCCTTAAAGAGATGGATCTGGACGTAGATGAGAAGTCATTGGTAAATAACGGGGGGAGCAAAGCATGACATTAATAGATTTTAGCAGTGATGCCTTTATCGCAGCTTTTTTCTTATACTGCCTGGCCTTTACCTTTTATGGGGTTGCGGTCATGGGCAAGCGTTTTCGAAAGCGGGATCCTGAGGTCCATTTGGCCAAGTGGGGAAAAATAGCTTTTTACACCGCGGTTCTGGGTCTTATTGGTCACCTGACCTATTTCATAACCCGATGGATCTGGGCCGGCCATGTGCCGGTCAGCAATATGTATGAATTTATGACCTTTTTATCCATGTCTATTATGGTGGCCTTTATTGTGCTATACATGCTTTATAAGAAATCGCTGCTGGGCCTGTTTGCACTGCCGCTGACGATTTTGATTATGGCTTACGCAGCTGTATTTCCTCAAGAGGTACAGCCGCTGATTCCTTCGCTGCAGTCCTACTGGCTTGGCATTCATGTCACCATGGCTTCCTTGGGAGATGCATTCTTCGCGGTGGGCTTTATTGCAGGTCTGATGCACTTGCTTCGCACAGTAAACTTCAGCAGTGCCGAGCGATCAGATCGCAAAGAACAGCGATGGCTGGAATTTTGTATGTTCCTGATCGTGGTTATGATCGGATTTATGGTATCTGTCTACAGCTTCCGTGCGGCGGGATATGAGGCTTCCTTTTCCCAGGTTCAATGGAATGAAAAGCTGCAGCAGGATCAGACCGTTCAGGTGGAGTATGATATGCCGCCGATCGTATCACCCTATAACAGTGAGACTATCGCCTTCGACAGCTTCTTGGGCATGAGCAAGCCGCTGTTTCAGGCGCCGTCCTGGATGGAGGGCATCAATGCGGCCCGCAAGCTGAATACGGTGCTCTGGTCTATCCTGAGCGGCTTGGTATTATATGCTTTGATTCGCGTTCTCCTGCGCAAACCTATTGCCCAGTTTATTCAGCCGGCATTGAACCGGCTCGATCCGGATGATCTGGATGAGATCAGCTACCGGGCTATCGCGATCGGCTTCCCGATCTTTACCCTGGGAGGTCTGATCTTCGCCATGATCTGGGCCGAAATTGCCTGGGGCCGATTCTGGGGCTGGGATCCGAAAGAAGTGTGGGCGCTCATTACCTGGCTGTTTTACAGCATTTACCTCCACCTTCGCCTGTCTCGAGGCTGGCAGGGCAAGAACTCCTCCTGGCTGAGTGTGCTCGGTTTTATCGTGGTCATGTTTACGCTGGTGGGTGTCAACTTAATTATTGCAGGCCTGCATTCCTACGCAGGTACGGAATAATATTCAAGTAAAGAATAAGTGGTTAACAAATCAGAAGGGTTCTTAGCGGATGCTACAGGGCTGCTTCTGATTTTCCATATGACGAAGAAGGAGTTGTGGCTCATGAGTGATCATGGAAACCGGATATTGGTTGTGGATGATGAGGAGCGCATCCGACGTCTTTTGAAGATGTATTTGGAAAAAGAGGGGTATGAAATCGAGGAGGCCGAGGACGGGGAGACGGCTCTGCGGAAAGCAACCTCAGAGGACTATGGCTTGATTTTGCTTGATGTCATGCTTCCGGGTATGGACGGTGTTGAGGTCTGTGCACGTGTGCGACAGGTGAAATCTACCCCGATTCTGATGCTGACAGCCAAAGGCGAGGAGATTAATCGGGTTCAGGGCTTTGAGGTCGGTGCAGATGACTATGTTGTGAAGCCCTTCAGCCCCCGTGAGGTCATATACAGAGTGAAGGCAATCCTGCGGCGTTCCTCTGCAACGGCCTATTTGTCCAAGGAATCCACGTCCAGCAGCAGCAGTATCGTATTTCCGAACCTGGTTATTGAGCATGATGCGCACCGGGTGAGCGCGGGCGGCCGCGAAATCAACCTGACTCCGAAGGAATATGAGCTGCTTCATTACCTGGCTTCTTCTCCGGATAAGGTCTTTTCCCGGGAAGAGCTGTTGAAGGACGTATGGAACTATGAGTTTTTCGGCGATTTGCGTACGGTAGATACTCACGTCAAGCGTCTGCGTGAGAAGCTGAACAAAATGTCACCGGAAGCGGCCTCCATGATTATGACGGTTTGGGGCGTCGGGTATAAGCTGGAGGTTCCGAAATAACGTGAAATTCTGGCGTACCCTTGTCGGCAAGCTGTGGATTACAATTACACTGCTTGTAGCCTGTGTCCTTCTGACGCTGGGACTGTTTCTTCTTCCTTATATCGATACCGTGTTTAATTCCTCCAACTCCGGAGACATCAAGCGGCTCTTCACGTATGTATCCATTATCGGCTTTGCGATGACGACCTTCTTCGGTCTGTTCCTGCTTACCAAGATTACACAGCCGATGCAGAAGCTGATTGAGGCTGCCAACGCGATTCGGCGGGGACGCTATGATACGCGTCTGAAGCTTGTGACCAGCGATGAAATCGGCGAACTGGCGAATACGTTTAATCATATGGCGGCAGAGCTGGAGACGACCATCCGAAGCCTGAACCATGAGAAAGAGCATCTTTCGAGCGTACTGCGCAGTATGAGCGATGCAGTGATTACATTTGATAATAATGGCGATGTTATTCTTGCGAACCCACCGGGACGACAGGTGATGGAGAATTGGCAGGGCCTGAAATGGGACAAGGATCTGGAGGGCGGCGGATGGGCCGCCGAGGTGATGCCGGAGCCGCTGATTGCATTGTTCAACAAGACGATGCGGGAGGGGCGTGATCAGATGGCAGATCTGCATGTCAAGCAGGGGGTCTGGGAGGCGCACATGGCGCCGCTGTATTCGGATGATATCAAGCGCGGAGCGGTTGCGGTGCTGCGAGATATTACGGAGCAGGTGAAGCTGGAGAAGATGAGAACCGACTTCATTGCGAACGTGTCACACGAAATCAGAACCCCGCTGTCGATGATGCAGGGCTACAGTGAAGCGCTGCTTGATGGTATGGCAGCTTCACCGGAAGAGAGCCGTGAGCTCATCCAGGTCATTCATGAAGAGTCCTTACGGATGGGGCGGCTGGTGAAGGATCTGCTGGATCTGACACGGATGGAAGCGGGTCATGCCGAGCTCGACCTGCAGAAGGTCGATGCCGGGGAGCTGTGTGAGCGGGTAACCCGGAAATTCGCGGTTCGTGCCAAGGAGCAGGACATTGAGCTGACGCTTTACAAGCGCAGTCAGAATCTGCTGCTGAACGCTGCAGATGAGGACAAGCTGGAGCAGGTGCTGACCAACCTGCTGGATAACGCAATCCGGCACACACCCTCTGGCAAAGGGATATCCATTACACTGGAGCGGATCTCGCTGACCGGCAGCGCGGCGGCCATTCAGTTTGAAGTGTCTGATCAGGGTGTAGGTATTCCTTCTGCTGATGTACCTTTTGTATTTGACCGCTTCTATAAGGCAGACAAGGCCCGTGTACGCGGTGAAACCGTCGGTACGGGGATTGGTCTAGCCATCGTTAAGAACATCGTAGAGGCGCACAAGGGACAAATTACAGTGGATAGTGTCGTAGGCGAGGGGACAAGGTTTACCTTTGTTATACCGGACTGACAAGCCTGATGGACAACCGCGGTTCCTGATATTTCCTGCATTCATTTTCAAGTTTCCGACAAAGACGCCTCCTGCAGGGAGGTGTTTTTTGTTGAATGACGCTGTTATTCTTGTTCAACGTGGAACAATAGAAGAGGCTGTATACAAAAAAAATGTCCTGCGAAAGAAAGATTTCGCAGGACATTTTGCCATGAAGCCAGGAATTAGGAAAGCACGATTTCTTGAGCGGTGTTCAGGTCGCTGAGGCCAGTCAGCTTCACCAGCACTTCTTTAGGAACGTTCTTGTCCACTGTGAGGAACATAATCGCTTCGCCGCCAATAACTTTACGTCCTACCTGCATGGAGGCGATGTTAACATCGTTCTCACCCAGCAGGGTTCCAACGCGGCCAATGATGCCTGGCTTATCGTTGTGGGAGATCAGGATCTGGTGACCTTGTGGTGCAATATCGACCGGGAACTTGTCCAGACGCACAATACGTTCACCGTACCCGTGCAGTAGGGTGCCGGCTACAAGATGCTCTCCGCCGTTTTGAGTCTTGAGGGTAACGGTCACGAGATTCGTAAAGCCCTTGGTCTTTGGAGTCTGTGAAACAACCACATGCAGATCGCGGCTCTTCGCGAGATGCATCGCATTCACGATGTTCACTTCACTGCCCAGATGACGCTCCAGAACACCCTTCACGATATAGCGAGTCAGTGCCTGGGTATCCACCTCAGCCAGCTCGCCGGCATAATCGACGTGAATTTCCTGGATGGCTTGAGACGAGATTTGAGCAGCAGCACTGCCAAGCTTCTCGCCCAGCGGGAAGTAAGGCTGCAGCTTGTTCATCACATTCGCAGCAACCAGCGGGAAGTTGACGGCGTTCTTGAACGGCTCGTTCCGCAGGATGTGCAGTACTTGCTCTGATACGTCAATAGCTACATTTTCCTGAGCTTCAATCGTGGATGCGCCCAGATGAGGGGTCACGATGACTTTCGGATGGCTCAGGAACGGATGATCCGCTGCTGGAGGCTCATGCTCGAATACGTCAAACGCCGCGCCGGCAACGATCCCTTCATCAATCGCCTCCACGAGCGCCAGCTCATCAATAATACCGCCGCGGGCACAGTTCACGATGCGCATGCCCTTTTTCATAATTTCGAATTGCGGTCTGCTGATCATGTGACGGGTCTCTGGAGTAAGCGGAGTATGAACCGTAATAAAGTCCGCATTCCGGATAATGTTCTCCACGGAAGAGAGCGTCACTTCCAGCTTCTCCGCGCGTTCTTCAGTCAGGAATGGATCATAAGCAAGAATGCTCATGCCGAAAGCCTTGGCACGGCGGGCAACTTCACTCCCGATCCGTCCCATGCCCATTACGCCCAAGGTTTTGTTGCGCAGCTCGACGCCGAGGAATGATTTGCGGTCCCAGGTGCCGGACACCGTCTTCGCATAAGCCTGCGGGATATGGCGGGCAAGTGCAATCATCATGGCGAAGGTATGCTCAGCAGTCGTAATCGTGTTTCCGTCCGGGGCATTGATAACGACAATGCCGCGCTTCGTAGCAGCTTCCAGATCAATGTTATCCACGCCAACACCTGCGCGGCCAACCACCTTGAGGCGGGAGCCCGCCGACATAATTTTCTCAGTCACGCGGGTCTGACTTCGTACAAGCAATGCGTCGTAATCTCCGATAATGGCAGTAAGCTCGTCTTCACTGAGCCCGGTATTTTTGTCTACCTGCACATCGGCTGCATCCATCAGCTGCTGAATACCCAGATCACTGATCGGATCCGATACCAAAACTTTAAACATGGTTTCTCTTCCTCCTTGAACACTTTTGCTGGAATTCAATATAGAATAAGGTCTGTATGTAAATACAGTCCATTACACCCATAGTTAAGGGGACGCGGTGATGCGGCAAAGAGATTGTAATATTAAAAAACCCCCAATCTCCATACTACTTCCGTAGTAAGGGACGAGAGTTATTTCGTGGTACCACCCTTATTCACTGCTATCAAGCAGCCTCAAGCGGCCGATCTGGGCCATGATTGGTAACGGATATCATCCGATTGCGCCTACTTCTCTTTCAGCGAAATATCTCAGGATCGCTCAAGGCACCTATACCCGCCGATTTACACCTGCCATCGGCTCTCTGAGGAGCATGTGAAGCACCTTGTTTCCATCATCGGTTTTCATCTTAATTTTTTACATAATGTAACATGGAGGTATCATCGTGTCAATAAGTTTTTAGGCTGCTTCAGCCATGACCTTGACCTTGGCAGACAGTAGGTGACTTTTACAGGGGGATGGTTTTTTGCTATGATGCTCTTACGGCAAATCTATGAATAGACAGGCAGGCTATCATGAAAAAATTCAAATTCAAAATTCAAAAAATAGAGCCTCACCAGCTAACCGACAGACTGCTGCTCATTAATTTGTACTTAACTCAGGGTTTGACGCTGGTAGCAGCGCTGGTCTGGATTTTATTCCAGCACCGGAATCCGATCCAGCTGCTGGAGCTCTCCGGCAGCTGGAACGTAATCTATTGGGGCGCTGGGCTGGCGATCGTTTTATTGGCTGCAGATCTGTTAATATCCCGCGTTTTGCCAGAAAGCAGTATGGACGACGGCGGCATCAACGAGCTGCTGTTCAAAGGGCGGCCGGTGTGGCATATCGTGGTCATTGCCCTAGTGGTTTCTATTTGTGAGGAGCTTCTGTTCCGGGGAGCCATTCAATTTGCGATCGGTCCTTACTGGACAAGTATCCTCTTTGCTTTAATCCATGTGCGTTATTTAAGGCACTGGTTTCCAACAGGCTGGGTGTTTCTCAGCAGCTATGGGCTGGGTTATATATATATCCAGACCGGCTCGTTGTGGGCGCCGATTGTATGTCATTTCTTGATTGATCTAATATCGGGGCTTGCCATCCGTTTTCGACAACAGAAAGGATAGCGATGGAGAAATTAAGCAGAGTAGAGAAGCATCAGCGCGGACGTAAAAGCTCCAAACCGAAGCCATCGGATAAGAAAACAAGAGATACATCAAAGACAACACGAAGCCAGGCCTCCCGGACCCGAAAAGAGGCAGTGACTTCAAAGGATCATCATGCTTCTGCATCCAGATCATCAGCTTCAGTGAAGGCCAGGAAGGCTTCCAACGCTGCAGGCAGCCGCGGGGCTGCAAGAGTCCGCAAGCCAGCCGAAAAGGCATCAGGACAGCCTGCTGCAAAGCCAGCTCCAAAGCCGGCCTCCGGTGGCTCCAGCACGCCTTCAAGATCCCGAACCTATTCATCTCAGCGTGTGCGGATGAGCAAGTGGTTTGTCAATTCATTAATTATTTTATTTATGCTGCTGATGGCTGGGCTGCTTTGGTGGGGGCTGGCTGGAGCACCTTCACTGGAGGATATATTTTGATACTGTGGATCGTTGCCGGTTTGGCTACAATATTAATTTTGTTATGGATATGGATGAGTATAGAGGCTTTTGGATACCGGGTCAGAGAGGAGAGTGTGAGCTCTTCCCGGATTCCGGAAGGCTTTGACGGGCTTCACATTCTGTTTATTTCGGATATTCACCGGCGCAAGCTGTCTATGGCTTCAATGTCTGACTCATTGGCCCGTGCTGATCTGGTGCTGATTGGCGGTGATTTGACCGAAAAGGGGGTTCCTTTATCAAGAGTGGAGCACAACTTGAAGATCTTGTCTTCCCATTCACAGGCCTATGCTGTGCTGGGTAATCATGATCTCAACGCGGGAGCCGTCAAGGTGAAGGAGCTGCTCAGGAGTGCCGGAGTGAGGCTGTTGAAGGACGAAACGCTGGTGCTTGAAAAGGGCGGCGATCACATTGCACTGACGGGATATATGCAGCCCAAGACGCGGAAACACCCTTTTAGCAATTATAAGGGAAAAGCCAAAAACGACTCCTATCATATCGTCCTTGTACATGATCCCATCTGGATCAAGGGTAGAGCCAAGCTTGGCTGTGATTTAATCTTGTCGGGACATACGCATGGAGGACAGATCGTGCTGCCGCTGCTGGGTGCGATTCGCCTGGAACCATTTTATTATCAGAAATACGATTCCGGCTGGTTTGATCTGTACCGCAGCCGAAGGTCTAACGAAGTCATCAAGCTCTTGATCAGCCGGGGCTTTGGCACGTCTCACATTCCTATAAGACTGTGTTGTCCGTCCGAGTATCATCTGATCACATTAACAAGAACACCCTGACCCTCCTTACAAGGAGCCGTCAGGGTGTTTCTTTGGATGGCAGGTTGAGCCGATTATTTCATCTCCGGTTCTATTTCCTCCGGATTGACAAAGCCATAGCCTTTACTTTTCAGCTGGGTCAGCAGCTCGTCCAATGCGTCCACGGTCCATGGAAGCTCATGCATCAAAATATTGCTGCCGGGATGAAGCTGCTCCATGACATTCCGGATCACCGCCTCCGGCTTGTTGCGTGTGCTGGCATCCCAGTCAAGGGAGCCGTTGGACCAGGTCATGAACAGAAGGTCATTCTCTTTGGCAGTCTGCTTGACAGTATCTCCTCCCGAGCCGAACGGCGGCCGGAAAAAGCGCGGCTTCACGCCAATTTCCTGCTCAACAATCTGCTGGACATCCTCAATCTGCTGCTTCACGGAGGCAGGATTTTCTTTCTTGAGGTTGATATGGTCCCAGCTGTGATTACCGATCGTTTGCCCCCGGTCATGAATCAGCTTTAACAGCTCGGGGTTCTCTTCCACACGATAGCCGTTCACGAAGAAGATAGCCTTGGCATCATGCTTGTCCAGCGTATCCAGAAGCTGAAGAAGCATTTCTTCCTCCTTCGGGCCATCGTCAAAGGTGAGCAATACGACCTTCTCCGGTGCACTTTCCTCACTAGGTACAATGTTATATATCTTGTTCATATGGTACCGCATCACTGCGACCTCTGGTTGCTCGCCTTGGTCTGTATTCTTCCTAGGCTCCGCTTCGCCTTGATGGTCTTCACCTTCAGTAGCGAGATCCTGCGAATCATTTGAGGCCTCTGACTCTTCAGAAGAAGCTGGGCTGTCCTGACGATCTCCGGTAGACGGGGCTTCGGTTGGCGTCTCTGTTTGATCTTTCATCGTGTCTTCCGGGCTTTGACCGGAGGCTTCGTTACTTGTTCCTGAGTCTTCCTGTTGCCCAGGCTGGGAGCTTGTCTCCGTTGATTCCGGCACGGGCTCGGATTGGCTGCAGGCGGTAAGCGTAAGGCAGGCTGCCAGCAGCAGCACAGCTGTTTGTTTAACCATGAATCCATCTCACTTTCCTTTTTTTATATCGCATGAGTTCAGGGCCGACCGAGAACACTAGACATGAGTTTATCATATAAGGAGGCTTGATTTGGTGAAGACTTCGTCATTTATATACGGTGTCATTGTCGGAGCGGCAGTATACCGCATGATGTCCAAGCGCGGCATTTCCATGATGTCCATGGTTAAGAGCGGTAATCTTGACCAGCTGACCGGCGGAGCGAAGGACAAAATGAAAGACCTTGCTGGAAATACAGCAAACGGAGGTGGCAGCCATAACGGCAGCTCCCCCAGTACAGGCAGCAGATTTTCTTCTCCATCCCCGAATGTTCAGCACGGGGTATCGGCATCGGACCATTCGAAGGCTGCCAACCTGAATATGCTAAAAGATTTCATCAAGAAAAACCCGGATGTTAAGCATGAGGTTGAGCAAATCCTGAACGAGACGCATACAGTCATACCGGGTTTGTAACCCATTTAGCAAGTGTAGAATCATTTCGGATGTTTTTCCGGGATGATTCTTTTTTTGGGCAGCTACATATTTACGTGCATTTGTGGGTATTAAATGATAAAATCAATATAGATCACTATTTTTAGCAATGATCTATTTGAGGCATCATATTATGTTATTACTACTTGGTATATAGAGGAGGATCCTGTCATGAAAATAGAACGTCTGGGTCAAGATAAGATTCGGATTTTCCTCACGTTCGACGATCTCAGCGATCGGGGAATCCAGAGAGAAGAAATGTGGCAGGAGATACCGAAGGTATATGACCTGTTCACGGAGATGATGGATCAGGCTTATAGCGAGCTGGGCTTTGACGCCACGGGCCCGCTGGCCGTCGAGGTCTTTGCTCTTCCTTCCCAAGGCATGGTCGTCATTGTAACCCGTGGAAAGTACGATCATCATTTCGGAGGACTGTCCGAGGATGAAATGCCCGATGAAGTCTATGAGATGGAGCTGACTCTTGAGCACAACGGCAGTGTAATGTACGCTTTCAACGATTTCGAGATCGTGGTGGAGGCCGCTCATATGCTGAGCCTAGTTACCGACCATGCCGGAACGCTGTACAGCTATAAGGATAAATGGTATCTGTGGTTTGATGCGGAGCAGTTCACGGCTGAGAAGCTGAATGCGCTGACCGCGGTTTTATCTGAATTTGGCCACTCATCAACGGTCAGTGAAGCGGTTCTTGAAGAATATGGCACCAAGGTGATGGCTGAGGATGCTATAGGACAAATCTGTCTCCACTTTCCAAGTCATAACTAGCATTGTCGATGACAGCATTAAAGCTGTCTCTGAGTGAAGGGGGGGATTCGGTGCTGGTGTTTACGATTTTGGCTTCTGCATTGGCACCGGGTCTTTCACTGCTGACCTATTTCTACCTCAAAGACAAATACGATCAGGAGCCGCTGCATATGGTCCTGCGGATGTTCCTGTTCGGATTTCTAATTGTGATCCCTGTTCTCATTATCCAGAAGGGCATGCTGAATTGGTTCGGTGGCATCATGTTCATCGAGCCCGTGTTCATTTCAGGCGGCGTGGAGGAGTTTCTAAAGTGGTTCGTTCTGTTCCATCTCATCTACAATCATGTAGAGTTTGATGAACCGTATGACAGCATTCTGTACTCTGCGGCCATCTCACTCGGCTTCGCCAGTGCGGAGAACATCCTGTATGCTTGGTATAGTCAGGGCGCCTTTGCTCCGATGATGATCAGGGCGATGCTGCCGGTTTCGGGTCATGCCATGTTTGGAGTTATTATGGGATACTATCTGGGGCGTGCCAAGTTTAGCAAAGGCTCTTTGAGCCGCAGATTCCTGCTGATGTCACTACTCATTCCATGGGCGTATCATGCACTGTATGACCTTATTTTGAATACCTTTAAGAACAGCTGGCTGTGGTTCATCGTTCCGATGATGGTTCTGCTCTGGTACGGAGCCATGGGCAAGATTGCACGAGCCAATAACCGTTCGCCGTTTCGTATGATCCACAAGGACGAAGAGGTTAAAACTTAAATATAGCGGACACACTTCACAATAGAGCCCCTGCACGCACAGCTGCGGGAGACTATACATGGAGGTGTCTTTTTTTATGTTGAGGGTGAAGGTGAAAATCCGCTGCAAGGAATGCGGGGAACGCTACGTGCTGCGCGGCAAAAAAGATGGCGGACGCATTGAAACGGGCTTCAAGCAATGCTTGTGCGATAACCAGAGTCATTTTGAAATCGAAGAAGAGAACTAATGCATAGAACCACTTTCTTCTAGTCAAACTAACGTCAGGATTCAGAAGAAAGGAGTGCTATTGGATGTATAAACGCATTAGTGCGGTCCTGTTTCCGGTCACCGCCATCTTGTTCATCGGCTCGCTCGTGTGGGGAAATCAGTTAAAAGAGGAACGTAATGCCGTTGAGATCCACGCGGAGAATCAATATCAGCGCGCGTTTCATGACCTGTCCTATCATATGGACCGTATTCATGATGAAATCGGCAACTCGATTGCGGTCAATACGGCGTCACAGGGCATGCAGCGGAAAAGCTTGATGAACGTCTGGAGATTGACCAGTGAGGCGCAGAATGAACTCAATCAGCTGCCACTGTCCACACTGTCTCTGGAGAAAACGGAGGAGTTTCTATCCCGGATTGCCAACTTTTCGTACAAGACCGGTGTCCGGGACCTGACGAAGGAGCCGCTTAGCGACACCGAAGCCAAAACGCTGAAGCAGCTCTATCAGAATTCCGGCGAAATTACGAAGGATTTGCAGGAAGTGCAGAACACTGCTCTATCACAGAAGCTGCGCTGGCTTGATGTAGATATGGCTATGACAAGTCAGCAGGAGCTGGCAGGTAACAGCATCATTGACGGGTTCTCGTCGGTGAACAAAAAGGTGGAGGCCTATCCCGAGCTCGAATGGGGACCGTCCGTAAGCAGCATGTATACCAAGCGTTCCGTCAAAATGCTGTCCGGTGTAGCCGTAAATGAAGAGGATATTCAGCGCAAGGCTTTGAAGTTTGCAGATCTGGGACAGGGTGCGGAGTGCACGATCATCGCCAACGGCCAGGGCACAGATTGGGAGTCTTATACCGCGACGGTGCAGGCTGAAGGCATGCAGCCAATCAGTATGGATTTTACCCGCAAGGGAGGATTGCTGATTTCCTACACGGACGGACGCCAGGTCGGCAGCAAGCAGGTCTCAGTTCAGCAGGCGATGGAGAAGGCGGAGCAATTCCTGGAGAAGAAGGGGTATCGCAGCATGAAGGCTGTATCTGCAGATCCCTATGACAATCTGGTCAACTTCACATTTGTCCGTCAGCAGGACGACACCCTGATCTATCCCGAAAAAATGACGGTGCGGTCTGCCCTGGATAACGGCGATATTATCGGTTTCCAGGCCAGTGAGTTCGTATATGAACACCAGGACAATCGTGAGGTGCCGGAGGCCAAGCTCAGTCTTGAAGAAGCACGGAACACGTTGAATGGCGATTTCAAGGAACAGTATACTCGAAAAGCGCTGATCAAAAATGATCGGGATGAGGATACGCTGTGCTACGAGATTGGAGGCCGGATCAACGGCTCGAAGTATAAAATATTCATCAATGCCGACACCGGTCTGGAAGAGACGGTAGAGGTTGTCAAGGAAGCCGATGAAGGGATGAATTAAGCTTTCTGCATGCCGCTTCGTGCTAGTTATTGAGCATTTCTATGGCGGCGGCACATCTCAAACCCTGCTGACCCACTCAAGTCCCCGGTATCTTGCCGGGGGCTTGAGTTATTTTGTGCTGCGTATGTGCCCATGCTCCGTAAGCGATGAAATGCAGAGTGAAATTTTTCAATTCTGGAAAATTTACTGAAGATCAGGGGTGCCGGGCCGTGATATAATAAGGCGGTGAGAAGCAGGGGGAGGAATCAGGGTGTTTCCAAAGATTAACGAGGTATTATTTATTCAGATTGATACCGGGGATGAAGCAGCATCCAGGATTGTGTACAAATCCAGGATTGCGGAAATGGACGAGCAGTCGCTGTACATAGAGGTTCCGATTGAGGAAGGATCCGGCAGACTGAAGAAGCTCTTTTTGGGAGATGAGCTATCTCTGTATTTCGTGACTGAGGGCGGGGTCAAAAATTACTTCAACAGCTATGTTCTTGGATTTCACGAAGATGTCATTCGCCAGATCCGCATTCGCAGGCCGGAGGAAGAGTCGATCTCCAGAATCCAGAGAAGAAGCTTTCTCCGGGTGCAGGCCGATCTTGAGGTTGCTGTTACGACCGAATCCGGGAAGCAGTTCGTCACGAGAACTGAGGATGTTGGCGGCGGCGGCGTTTCACTTTATGCAGAGAGCCATCATGGTATTGCTGATGGTGAGACACTGGATTGCTGGCTTCTGGCGGCGTACAAGAACGGCGCAATCGAGCACATCCCTTTCAGCGGAGAAGTCGTTCGCATCAAAGAAATTTCCGGCTCCAGATCACTGGTCATGGTCAAGCTGAGCCGCATCTCTGACATGGAGCGTCAGAAGCTCATCCGCTATTGCTTCGAAAGGCAGTTTGATTTCCGAAACCGCTGAATGACGCGGTTGTTCCAGGGATTGGAAAGGCATTTGT
Organism: Paenibacillus algicola; assembly: GCF_005577435.1. Lineage (NCBI taxonomy): Bacteria > Bacillati > Bacillota > Bacilli > Caryophanales > Paenibacillaceae > Paenibacillus > Paenibacillus algicola. Next base: position 1,988,129 of record NZ_CP040396.1, read on the forward strand.
TGGGGAAGCTTTTTGCATCAGTTCCTGTAGTGTGGTATAATTTTCACGTCGCAGGCTTTGCCTGCTTTTTTCTTGAGGCTTAGGTTTGAGGAGGAATGCCCCGGTGCATACGAAGGGGACTGGTGAACAGAACAGAATCAACATTGCCATCGATGGACCCGCTGGGGCAGGCAAGAGCACCGTAGCCAGAATGGTGGCTAGCAGGCTTCAGTACATATATGTGGATACCGGAGCTATGTACCGGGCGGTGACCTGGTATATGCAAAGTCATGGAATTTCTGCAGAAAATGAGCAGAAAGTGCTTCAAACGGTGCAAAATATGGTGATTGAATTAAAACCGCATGAATCAGGTCAGATGGTATTGCTGAACGGGGAGGACGTCACGCCCTTTATCCGTTCCCAAAAAGTAAATTCCGAGGTGTCCCGTTATGCTCAAATTGAGGATCTTCGGCACCATCTGGTTCATCTGCAGCGAATGATGGCCTTATCGAAGGGCGTTGTCATGGATGGCCGTGACATTGGAACTACGGTGCTGCCTGCTGCAGAGGTCAAGATTTTCATGACGGCCAGCGTGAAGGAAAGAGCTCTCCGCCGATTCAAGGAGTTGGACAAAGCAGAAGGGATAACGTTAGAGCAGCTTGAGACTGATATCGCCAGGCGTGACCGTCTTGATGAGGAACGTGAAGTATCACCGCTTCGACGTGCGGAGGATGCTGTGTTTCTGGATACGACGGACATGAATATTGATGAGGTCGTCGAGTATATCACTTCTTTTTGTAGAACTCGTATGGATGGGGAGAAAGAACAATGATTTATGTGTTTTGCAGAGCTGTTGTCCGGGCGTTGTTTCAAATGCTGTACCGCTTTGAATCGGTAGGCGTTCACAACATTCCGGATCAGGGTGGAGTGCTGATCTGTGCGAATCACATTAGCCTGAGAGATCCGATTTCGGTAGGCATTCATGTGAAGCGCCAGGTTAAATTTATGGCGAAGGAAGAGCTGTTCAAGATTCCTCTGTTCGGCTGGCTCGTGAAGCAGCTGGGAGCTTTTCCGGTCAAGCGGGGCGGGGTCAGCAAGGATTCCATTAAGAACTCCCTCAAGATTTTACGAGGCGGAGAGATTATGGGGATTTTCCCAGAGGGAACGAGGAACTCAGATTCTGAAGCCGCGAAGCGGGGAGCAGCAAGCTTTGCACTTCGCAGTGACGCTGCGGTTGTACCGGCGGCCATTGTTGGAGAATACAAGCTGTTTCGCAAGACCCGCATTATCTACGGCGCGCCGATTGATTTATCCTCTTATAAGGACAGCAAGTCACCTGAGACACTGGAGCAGGTAACAGCTATGATTATGAGCCGTATCCGGGAAATGCAGGCCACAGGTCAGCCGACCCGGGAGTAGCCGCTGTGAAGATGAATAATTGTGAAATACTTTATGGCAAGCTATAACATGCATAATGATGTTTTGAACTTCGCACACGCGAGTTTAAATAAATGGGGTTTGAATTGAGGAGGTTATTGACATGTCGGAAGAAACAAGAAATCAAGAAAATGCTGAAACTCAAGATCAGCTGGACCAAATCGTATCCTTGAAAAAAGGGGACACTGTAAAAGGGACGATCGTCAAACTGGAGGATAACCAAGCTTATGTAAGCATTGGATATAAATATGACGGTGTGATCCCTGTCCGCGAGCTTTCCTCGGTACAGCTTGACAACGCTTCTGAAGCGGTTCAAGTAGGTCAAGAGGTAGAGTGCAAGGTTGTCAGCATTAATGACGACAAGGAGAGTCTGGTACTGTCCAAGCGTGCAATTGACACTGAGAATTCTTGGGAAGAGCTTGAGAAGCACTTCGCAGACCAGGACGTATTCGAGGTTACTGTCGCTGATGTTGTTAAAGGCGGTCTCGTAGCAGACGTCGGTGCACGCGGCTTTATCCCGGCTTCGATGGTTGAGCGTCATTTTGTAGAAGACTTCAGCGATTACAAGGGTCGTACCCTTCGCGTAAAGGTGAAAGAACTGGACCGCGAGAACAACAAGGTTATTCTTTCCCAGAAGGAAGTTCTGGAAGAGGAGTTTGAAGCCAACAAGCAGCAGGTGATGGCTGACCTTCAGGAAGGCCAAGTGCTGGAAGGAACGGTTCAGCGCTTGACTCAATTTGGAGCATTCGTTGATGTAGGCGGTGTAGACGGACTGGTTCACGTTTCCGAGATCGCTTGGAGCCATGTGGAGAAGCCGTCGGATGCACTGTCCGAAGGAGAGCAGGTTAAGGTGAAGGTGCTGAAGGTCGATCCAGAGAAAGGCAAGATCAGCCTCAGTATCAAAGCTGCTCAGCCGGGCCCATGGGAATCAGCATCTGACAAATTCAACATTGGTGATGTGGTTACCGGTGAAGTGAAGCGTCTTGTGAGCTTCGGTGCATTTGTGGAGCTGGCTCCAGGCGTTGAAGGCCTGGTTCATATCTCTCAAATTTCCCACAAGCACATTGGAACTCCTCAAGAGGTTCTGAAAGAAGGACAAGAGGTACAAGTGAAGGTTCTGGATGTGAACCTGGACGAGAAGCGGATCAGCCTCAGCATCAAGGAAACGGAAGAAGCTCCAGCGGCTCCTGCTCCATCGCCAAGAGGCGAAAGAGCATCCAAAGGTCCGAAAATTGACCTGAAGGATAACCCTAATGTGTCCTTGAACAACCAAGGCATGAGCGTAACGCTGGGTGAGCGCTTCGGCGACAAGCTGAGCAAATTCAAGTAGACTGTAGCCAGATCACGCACGTTCAAGCGACTATTATAATCATCGTCGGCGAACCCAGCTGGGTTCGCCGTTTGTTGTTTATATGTATGCCCATGATGGGCAACATGAATAAAAGGTGCATGAAAGGTTAGCCAATTGTACTGTTTTTTGCTATGATGATAAACGTAAGAATTGACAGGAGGAGTGAACATGGCAAGACCCGTTGTGGCTATTGTCGGAAGGCCGAACGTTGGTAAATCCACGATTTTTAATCGGCTGATTGGTGATCGACTAGCCATTGTTGAAGATAAACCGGGAGTAACCCGGGATCGTATTTATGGAAATGCCGAGTGGAACGGCAAGCAATTCAGCGTCATTGACACTGGCGGTATTGAGATCGACGGTGAGGATATGATCCTGAAGTCCATTCGAATTCAGGCTGAGCTGGCCATTGAAGAAGCCGATGTGATTGTATTTATGTGTGATGCCAAGGCCGGGCTGACACAGTCTGATGAAGAGGTCGCTCAAATTCTATTCCGCTCCGGGAAGCCGGTTCTGCTCGCGATTAATAAAGTGGATAACATGAAGCGTGCCGAGGATATATACGAATTCTACAGCCTGGGCTTCGGTGATCCCATTGGGATTTCAGGCAGCCATGGTACTGGGATCGGCGATTTGCTGGATGAAGTCGTGGACGCACTGCCTGAATTGACAGAGGAAGAATACGATGAGGATGTTATCAAGGTAGCCTTGATCGGACGCCCGAATGTTGGGAAATCCTCCCTTGTGAATGCCATTCTGGGCGAAGAGAGGGTTATTGTAAGCGATATCGCGGGTACAACCCGGGATGCGATTGACACCCCTTTTGAAAAGGATGGCCAGCGCTATGTCCTGATCGATACGGCGGGGATGCGCAAGAGAGGCAAAGTGTATGAAACGACGGAGAAATATAGCGTTATGCGGGCGATGCGCGCAATTGAGCGTGCAGATGTAGTGCTTGTGCTGATCAACGGCGAAGAGGGCATTATCGAGCAGGACAAGCATATTGCCGGCTATGCGTATGAAGCGGGCAAGGCGTCCCTATTTGTCGTGAACAAATGGGATGTGGTGGAGAAGGACGACAAGACGATGCAGCACTTTCAGAACAAGATCCGTGATCATTTTCTGTTCATGACCTATGCACCGGTTGTGTTCCTGTCCGCCTTGACGAAGCAGCGCCTGCAGAAGCTGTTGCCTGTGGTGAAGCATGTTGCGGAGCAGCATTCGCTGCGGATTCAGACGCACTTGCTGAATGATGTGGTGTCAGATGCGGTAGCTATTAATCCTCCGCCGACAGACAAAGGAAAAAGACTGCGGATTAATTATGCGACTCAGGTCGCTGTGAAGCCGCCGACGATGGTTGTGTTTGTCAATGATCCGGAGCTCATGCATTTCTCGTATGAACGCTATCTGGAGAACAAAATTCGTGCAGCATTTAATTTTGAAGGCACTCCGATACGTATATTTACACGGCGAAAGTCCGATGAAAGTTAGGGGAGAACGGCTTGATTCTGAACATCGTTGGATTCATTGCAAGTTATTTGCTGGGGTCTGTAAGCTTTAGTGTGCTGCTGGCGAAGCTCTTGAAGGGGATTGATATCCGGCAGCATGGCAGCGGTAATGCAGGGGCAACAAACACACTGCGGGTTCTGGGTAAAGGACCGGCCGTGCTCGTTCTCGCCCTGGATGTGCTCAAGGGCATTGCTGCTGTATGGATCGGGGTTTGGGTTGGAGACGGCAATGCCTGGCTGCCGGGTTTATGCGGGATTGCAGCTATAATTGGCCATAACTGGCCCGTGTACTTCCGCTTCCGCGGTGGAAAAGGCATTGCAACTGCGATCGGTGTGCTGGCTACACTCTGCTTCTTGCCTGCGCTGTTTGCGGGCATCATTGCTATTCTGTCTATTGTCTTTACTCGATATGTTTCGCTGGGATCGTTGATCTTTGTGCTTCTGACGCCGCTGTTTCTTCTGCTGATGGGCTATCCTTGGCCGGTATTCTGGACCAGCTTGATTATTGGGGTGTTTGCATTCTGGCGTCACCGAAGCAACATTGTCAAGATCATGCAGGGGAAAGAGAACAAGCTGGGCTCAGGAGGAGCTTCTAAAGGAGGGAAACGCGTTGTCTGATAAAGTGGCGGTGCTGGTGGCCGGCAGCTGGGGGACTGCGCTTGCGAGTGTCCTGGTCTCCAAAAAGCTGAATGTGATGATCTGGAGCCGGAATGCGGAGCAGGTTCGGGAGATCAATGAGCAGCATAGTAATCACCGTTATTTAAAGGGGATTACGCTATCTCCACAGCTGAAGGCGACAACAGATATGGAGGAGGCTGTCCGCGGGGCTGCCGCAGTACTGATCGCTGCTCCGTCGTCAGCGATGAGATCAGTTTGCAGTCAGCTGAAATCCTGTGTCAAGGACAATGCGTTGATCATTCACGCGACCAAGGGCTTTGAGATTGAATCCTTAAAGCGAATGTCAACGGTCATCTCGGAGGAGCTTGGGCGCAGTGAAGGCGACATCGTCGTGTTGTCGGGTCCAAGTCATGCGGAGGAAGTCATCCGGCAGTGTCCAACCACGGTCGTGGTAGCCTCGGCAAGCAGTGAAGCGGCGGCGGCGGCTCAGGACCTGTTTATGAACCATGATTTCAGAGTGTATACGAATCGGGACATGATCGGCGTGGAGCTGGCTGGCGCTTTTAAAAATATTATCGCGCTGGGTGCCGGGATGTCTGACGGTCTGGGATTTGGTGATAATGCCAAGGCGGCTCTGCTGACACGGGGACTGGCTGAAATAACCCGAATCGGGATTGAGATGGGCTCAAATCCACTTACCTTTGCCGGCCTTGCCGGGATTGGGGACCTCGTAGTGACCGCCACGAGTCGCCACAGCCGGAATTGGCGCGCAGGCTACCTTCTGGGTGAGGGAAAGGCTCTAGAGGAGGTTCTAAGCTCGATGGGCATGGTTGTGGAAGGGGTTCGCACCACCCAGGCTGCCTTTGCGCTATCTGAAAAGCACGGGGTACAAATGCCGATTGCGGATCAGCTCTATCATGTGCTCTTTAAGCAGCGGGATCCTCGGACAGCCGTCATGAACCTGATGGGACGGGATCCGAAGACGGAAATGGAAATGATGCCGCTCCAAACCTGGGAGCAGTGGCATTCCTAGCTTAATCACACCTTGACCTCCTGCTTCATACGATAGTATGAGGATTGCCGGAGGAGGGGTGGACATGAGCAAAAACTTTCCTAAAGATGTATTAAGCGCGATTAATAAAAAAAGCGGCAAGCAGATTTCTTCGGGAGCTGTTAAAAAGCTGGCCAATACCGTGAAGCCGTCAACGCTGCAGAATGATGCCCAGCTTCGACAGCTCATCAAGCAGGTTTCGGCGATGGCGAACGTGCCTGTCAGCGAAGAGACCGTCAAAGAGATCATCGCGGCCGTCAAAAAAAGCGGGATGAACCCAAGCAATATGGAAGCTTTGATGAAAATGATGATGAACAAGTAAAGTGTGAAGGTTTTGAGAAACATGAGGCCGCTGTGTGCAGATACAGCGGTCTTTTTGCGTGGAAGGATAGGAGGAGATTCCAAGTCATGATATAATTAGGGCAGACATTTTAGAGAAAGACAGGGGGCAATATTAAATTGGATCCAATGCAAAAGATGTGGCTGTCCATGATCGCACTGCTGATTATGGCGTTGTCCGTGATCGTCGTTACATTCGCCCGAAGCAAGACCAAGGGAGCGGTACGCTTCGGCTTGTCCTTTGTGGCATTTATGATGATGCTGATCGGCTTTATTACCGGACTGGCCTCGATCACCTAATGGAGAAGGGCTGCATGCAGCTTGAGGAAGCAGGTGAAATACATGAATGTAGAGGATATGCCGGGACTGTCCCGAGCGTTGCAGCAGCTGTCTGTTTTACTTCAAGACCTCTCAACGCCCTGGCTGCTGGGTGGCAGCTGCTCGCTGCTCCTTCAAGGAGTGCAGCTGGATAAGCCGCCGCGGGATCTGGACGTGTATAGTGACCTGGAAGGGATTCAGGCTCTTCATGAGCAGCTGGCAGCCTATGCGTTGAGTCAGCCGCGCCTGGATCAAGAGGGTATGTATAAGTCCGTGTTAAGCCGTTATGAACTGGACAGCATAGAGGCCGAGCTGGTTGGCGGCTTTGAAGTGTGTTCAGGCGGCAGTTTGTATACTGTGGAAATGGAGCTTTTATATCCTGCTGCGCCGGATGTGCTGCTTCACGGTACTTCTGTCCGTTTAACACCTCTGAGCCATGAGCTCTTATTTAATGTACTGAGAGATCGTGAGGATCGGTATCAGGCCATTGGACAAGCTATCAGATACCGTCCGGATCAGCACCACGCGCTGCTTCAAGATATGTTATCCCGTTACACCTTGAACAGTGAGCATACACTGCGCATTCAGGAGCTGGCAGGAATTCATAAGGGTTAAGCGGGGAAACTTCATCAGAGTAAGGAGGAGCTTGAACTGAAGTGTGAGGTTACTTTTATGCCGGAAGGCAAAACCGTCAGCGTCAGACCCGGAGTTACTGTACTGGCTGCAGCCAGACAGTCCGGGGTTCACATCCCGACCCGCTGCGGCGGCAAAATGGGCTGCCTCATGTGCAAGGTTAAGCTCACCGAAGAAGAGAGCAGTCATGTACTGCCTCCGAAGGAAGAGGAGCGCCGCAAGCTGGGAACGCTGATTGATGAAGGCATTCGTTTCTCGTGTCAAACGGTTGTTCATGATCATGTGCAGGTTGAAGTGCCGGAGGATCCGCTGAAGGCGGCAGTGCGCCGACAGTTGGAGAGTGCAAGAAATCGGGATCGGGAGGATTTTATTTAAAGGGAAGTGGTGAAATCCAGTGAAAAATATGTATCTGGCTGCAATAGCACTTATTGGCGTCCTGCTGCTTAGCGGCTGTATGTATCCCAATGAGGATTCACAGGAAGAGCAGGTATCTTATCGGGAAAGTGTGCGTCGAATTCAAGGTGCCGTGGATGATTACTTTAAAGAAACATCACTGCTGCCGATCATGACTGCAGGTGAAGAGATACCGCGTTATGAGAAATACCGGGTAGACCTGGACAAGCTCAAGAATATGGGCTATATGGATGAAATTCCGACAACCGCTTTTGAAAAGGGCGGCAGCGGGCGCTTTCTGATTATTAATGAAGAGCAGGAGCCGCTCGTTAAAGTGATGGATCTGCTTACCGTGCAAAAGATAAATGATATGCAGATGTCGGTCGACCGCTACAAGTCTGATCAAGGAAAGCTCCCGGCTGGAGAAGAGCTGTATCCCGGCTTCACGGCCGTTGATATATCCAAGACCGATGCAAAGAATTGGAAGCTGAAGAGCTTCTATTCTGGCCAGGATGTCGTGCTCATGATGGATCAGGGCGGCAAGGTCTATATCGATTACGCATTTGACATTATGCAAGCTATTCAGAAAAATGGGCAGGAGCCTCAGCCGGACCAGGATCTTCGAGTATATCTGGAATCGGAATCGTTTTATGTGCCCGTGAAGTCGGTCCCTTACCGTTGGGAGAACAATCAGCCTGTGCCTCAGCCAGGCTCTTCATAACCCGCACTCTTATAAGTATCTCTGGACATACGTGCCAGAGGTGCTTTTTTTTGTGATTTGATCTGCCGGCAGTAGCATATTTGCAAATACAACACATAAAGATGGTTGGAGGCAGTAGGGTGCTTACAAAAACCTTTTAATCTTTTAAAAGACGGCGGCATATTTTGAGTCCCGGAACAATAAGATGTTACTAGTCCTAATGCATGTACGAGTTACGCCGCTTTGCCGTTTCCATGTCTCTCTTCGGAATCCGGGCGGCGGACTGCTGGCGGCATGGTAAGGCTGCTCAAATGCTGCAATGGCTTTAGCTGTGAGAGGAAACACGAAGCGGATGCTCTTAATAGCATTTTTCCTTCGGAGTAATTTGAGGAGGGGATCTCTTTTGGAAAAAGTGGACATTTTCAAGGACATTGCCGAGCGAACAGGAGGGGACATATACCTGGGTGTCGTCGGTGCAGTCCGGACGGGAAAATCAACCTTCATCAAGCGGTTCATGGAAACAGTCGTGCTTCCGAACATTACGAATGAAGCGGATCGCGTACGGGCGGTCGATGAGCTGCCGCAAAGTGCAGCAGGAAAGACAATTATGACAACAGAGCCCAAGTTTGTACCGAACAATGCGGTACAGATCAAAGTGACAGAGGGCCTTGAGGTCAATGTCAGAATGGTAGACTGTGTCGGTTATGCCGTGGAAGGCGCGAAGGGCTATGAGGATGAAAATGGTCCGCGTATGATCTCGACGCCATGGTTCGAGGAGCCGATTCCATTCCAGGAGGCTGCCGAGATTGGAACGCGTAAGGTCATTCAGGAGCATTCGACACTGGGTGTCGTCATTACGACGGACGGCAGCATTGCTGAAATTCCGAGAAGCTCTTACGTCGACGCCGAGGAAAGAGTGATCGAGGAGCTGAAGGAAGTCGGCAAGCCTTTTGTGGTTGTCATTAACTCTACTCGCCCGAAGAGCGAGGAGGCACTGCAGCTGCGCAGCGAGCTGGCTGCCAAATATGATATTCCGGTCATGACCTTGAGCGCGGCAAGCATGAGTGAAGAGGACGTAACCGGCGTCCTTCGAGAGGTATTATATGAATTTCCGGTGCATGAAGTGAATGTGAATCTTCCGAGCTGGGTTATGGTGCTCAATGAGAACCACTGGCTTCGCAGCAACTATGAGAATTCGGTACGGGATACCGTCAAGGATATAAAAAGGCTGCGGGATGTCGACCGTGTTGTCGGTCAATTCATGGAATATGATTTCATTGACCAGGCCGGTCTGAGCGGTATGAATATGGGTCAGGGCGTTGCCGAAATCGACCTGTTCGCACCGGATGAGCTGTACGACCGGATTCTGATGGAGGTTGTCGGTGTTGAAATCCGGGGCAAGGACCATTTGCTGCAGCTGATGCAGGAGTTCTCCCATGCGAAGCGGGAATATGACCGGTTCGCCGAGGCACTCGAAATGGTGAAGACGACCGGCTACGGCATTGCAGCACCTTCACTGGCAGAGATGGCGCTTGATGAGCCGGAGTTGATCCGCCAAGGCACGAGATTCGGGGTTCGCCTGAAAGCGACAGCGCCGTCCATTCATATGATCCGTGTGGATGTGGAGTCTGAGTTCTCGCCAATTATCGGGACGGAGAAGCAGAGCGAAGAGCTGGTTCGCTATCTGATGCAGGATTTTGAGAACGACCCGATCAAGATTTGGGAGTCAGACATTTTTGGCCGCTCGCTGCATTCTATTGTCCGCGAAGGCATTCAGGGTAAGATTGCGATGATGCCGGACAATGCCCGCTACAAGCTCCAGGAAACACTGGGACGCATTATTAATGAAGGCTCCGGCGGCTTGATTGCGATCATTCTGTAGCCCTATGAAGAGTTTCTTAGCAACCAAAATCTGGCTCAATAAGCCGATTTGTGGTTGCTTTTTCTTATGAATGGATGATCTTGGACCTAAAAGTCTTGAAATTATGATTTGACTGTATTACTATAAATCTGTTCGCGCCAAAAGCATAAGTAATTTCATCGGGCGAAACGGCCAGAAATACGTATATTTTGCTTCAAATCGGAAACAGTGAATATCAAGTATGTACAGCTCTTGCAGGGAGGTGAAAGAATGAATAAATCAGATCTGGTCAATCAGGTGGTTGAAGCTACAGAGCTTTCCAAGAAGGATGCAACGAAAGCCGTAGACGCGGTATTTGATGCGATTTCCGAAGCTCTGCAAAATGGAGATAAGGTTCAGCTGGTTGGTTTTGGTAACTTTGAAGTGCGCGAGCGTTCCGCACGTAAAGGCCGCAACCCACAAACAGGTGAAGAAATCGAAATCCCTTCGAGCAAAATTCCTGCATTTAAACCTGGTAAAGCGCTCAAAGACGGAATTAAATAAAGATTTCTACATATTACCTACAAGAAAGGTCCGTGAATTTATTCACGGTCCTTTCTTTTAAAGGACAGGGGGCACAGAAGGTATATGGAGGATGCACGCAGCGGTGATTACTTTGTCGTCAAGGCGCTGGAAAGCGGTGTTCAGGTCATTGGCTTGACCCGGGGACAGGATACCCGTTTTCATCATACCGAGAAGCTCGATAAAGGTGAAATCATTATTGCTCAATTCACGGATCATACCTCGGCCGTAAAAATTCGGGGAAAAGCAGAAGTCATGACGAAGCACGGCAGAATGGAGTCTGGCAGCTGAAATTCATTAAAAAAGCAGGCATAGCCTGCTTTTTTATTTTGTACATATGAGGTATGACCGTGATTAGGCAGGAGGACAATGAATAGAAAGAAAGGAGCGGCTGGCGTATGAAGCATAAGGGGATCGCGGCGGTCCTGCTGCCTGCTGTGGCAGGTGCAGTGCTGCTGTTAAGCATTTCAGGGATGCCGCTGCAGGCAGGGACCTCTGATGAAGCAGCTTCTGCTGTCTTTATGGCAGACCAGATGTCAAAACGAGAACTGACCGAGCTGAATATCGTGGATGAGCTGAATGCCTTGAAGCTGGCGGGACAGCTGCAGCGTGCAGCGCTTCAAGGGGCTGCGCTTTCGATCGATCTTCGGCTGGAGCAGGCGAAGCATTCCACCGTGATGGTGCATCGGCAGCTTCTGGAGCTGCTGAGCTATGCCTTTGAGCAGGTCGGCAACATTGAGCATGTCTATCTACGCTTTATAGCTGCAGATCCTTGGACAGGGAGACAGCAGCTGCTGCTGGCGGCTTCCGTGGACAGGAAACACTGGACAGAGGAGCTGCGTGAAGGTCTATCCCAGCAGAAGTCAGGAGCTTTTTCAGAACAGGCGACAGAGCAGCTGCATCTGACTCTGACAAATCTGTGGCTAAAGGCAGTTCAGCAGGACGCTCAGGGTTAAAATACAATATACAGGCATGTACGCCGCGACATGATGTGTTATAATAGATTAGATTGTAATCACAACGTGACTGTAGTACATCAAGTGCACGGAGGCTGAGAATGAAACCGTATCGCGTTCCCGCAATAGCCCAGAAATATTTGCAATATGACATGATTCAGAATCATACCGAGCTGCCGGAGTTTCCGGATGCCCGAGTTCATTTACTATACATATTTATGCAGAATCACGCTCTGCATCGCGGACCGGAACGCTCGGAAACAGCAGCGCTCGCTGCTTCACTGGTTCAGATGGGTCTCGACACGCATGAAGGCATTGACACGGTCACGGAGGTCCGGAATGAGCAGGAGATGAGATCGAGGCAGCTGAAGGTACTTGCGGGCGATTACTTTAGCAGCCTGTTCTACCAGCTGCTCTCAAGATCCGGTGACATACAAAGCATTGCACTTATGAGCCGTGCTGTCAGTGAAGTGAATGTGATGAAGATGAAGCTGTATAGTAAAATGAAGAGCATGCTCCTGACTTCAGAAGAATACCTGTCAAACATGGTACAGCTGAATATGCAGCTGTTTCTTTCTTTTACGCCGTTGCTGGATGCTTCGGCAGCAGGGACCTGGAGGCAGCTCCTGCAGGAATTCACACGCTGTGAGCTGCTGATGCGCGAAATGGATCGTTCCGCATCGCCGGAAGCAGGCAAGGAAGGCTACAGCTACTGGCTCGTTCTGGAGAATGGGCTGGAGGAAGACAAGAAGCTGCTGGCCCGCAAGGATTTGCAACTCAAGGATTGGAAGCAGCTGCTCTTGAAGCACAGATCTATGGATAAGCTGATGGACAAGCTGAGCCAGTCTCTGGAGAACATACAAGAAGCATGGCTGGCACTAGGAGAGAGCGGCGGCAATCAGATCAGAATGGCGTCACAGCCGTTCATGGAACGCTTGAATACCTGCCGCCGTGCCGTTAGAGAAGGGTAGGGAGCAGACGTTGGGAAATAACACATCCAGAACATCCGCCAATCAGCATCAGGGCGAAGAGCATCCGAAAGAGCAGTATGTTCACTCGGTATTTGAAAGCATTGCCGGCAAATATGATATGATGAATGATCTTCTCAGCTTCCGGCGGCATAAAGCGTGGCGCAAATTCACTATGAAGCAGATGAATATGCAGCCGGGGAACACCGCCATTGATTTATGCTGTGGAACCTGTGACTGGACGATTAGTATGGCCCGTGCAAGTGAAACCGGACACATAGTCGGACTGGACTTTAGTGCAGGCATGCTGGGCGTGGGTCAGCAGAAGATTGATCGAAGCAGCCTGGACCGCCAGATTACGCTCGTTCAGGGGAATGCCATGAGCCTGCCTTATGACAGCAATTCATTTGATTACGCAACGATTGGCTTTGGTTTGAGAAATGTGCCGGACTATGTCCAGGTGCTGAAGGAAATGAAGCGAGTTGTGAAGCCGGGAGGCATGGTCGTGTGCCTGGAGCTGTCCAAGCCAACCTGGCAGCCATTTAAAGGACTTTATTATTTTTATTTTCAGCAGATGCTGCCCATGATGGGTAAAGTGGTTGCAAAGCGGTATGAGCAGTACAAGTGGCTTCCGGAGTCCTTGAAGATGTTTCCGGGCCGGCAGGAGCTGGCTGGAGTCTTTACGGACATCGGGCTTACCAATGTCAAAGCCTTCCCCTTGACCGGTGGCATTGCTGCCTTACACCTGGGAATCAAGGAGAAGAAGGATGTTTAAGAAAATTGGCGTATATTTAGAAATGATTAAAGTAGAGCATACGTTGTTTGCTCTGCCCTTTGCATTCATGGGAGCTATTGCAGGTGCCGCCGCAGTGTTTGGCGATCTCCCGCCCTGGATGGATATCTGGTGGATTTTTCTTGCGATGTTCGGGGCCAGAAGCGCGGCCTTTGGCATTAACCGCCTTGCAGATCAGTATATTGATGCCAAGAATCCCAGAACGTCTCAGAGGGCTATTCCAGCCGGGCTGCTGAAGCCGGTGGAGGCGATTGTTTTTATTATCGTATCCTTTGCACTGTTTATCTGGGCTACGATTGAACTGGATCCTTTTGCGTTCCGCCTGCTGCCCATCGCCTTCTTCTTTCTGGTCATTTACTCCTTCACGAAGCGCTTCACCTGGCTCTGTCATGTCGTGCTTGGATTGACCACCGCCTTGGCTCCGTTAGGAGGCTGGGTTGCGGTAACCGGGCAGCTGGACTGGAGAGCGATGGTGTTCTATCTGGCGCTTGCCTTCTGGACCGCCGGCTTCGATGTCGTTTATGCTTGTCAGGATGAAGAGTTTGACAGCAAGGAAGGCTTATATTCCATTCCTTCCCGGTTTGGACTGCGCCGTGCGCTTTGGTTCGCTCGAGGCTTTCATGTGATTACCGCTGCAGGATTGATTCTGCTCTGGATCATCACGCCGCTGGGCGGGTGGTATTTAGCAGGAGCGCTGATTGCCTGCGGTATCTTGTTCTATCAGCACTACATTCTATCGCCGAACGATATGAGCAGGCTGCAAACGGCCTTTTTTACGATGAATATTGCTCTAAGCATGATTATGTTCGTATTTACCTTAATCGACTCGGTGGTGAAATACGTATGACGGACAACCGGAAGCGAAGCTGGGTTGTAGGCATTACAGGGGCCAGCGGCTCCATTTACGGAGTTCGGCTTATCCAGGTTCTTTTATCTATGGACATGGATGTGCATCTGGTGATTTCGAATGCCGGGTGGCGTGTGCTGAAGGAGGAGCTGGGGTGGCAGGGAACTCACCGTGAGGATCTGTTGCAGCAGCACTTCGGGGCGTACGCCGGGAGCTATACGTATCACGCCATCGGTGATATCGGAGCAGGCATTGCCAGCGGCTCTTATCTGGTGGAAGGGATGATCATCATGCCGTGCTCCATGGGCACGCTGTCCTCTGTCGCGCATGGCGCTTCTGATAATCTGATGGCTCGGGCTGCAGATGTGATGCTGAAGGAAGGGCGTCCGCTTCTGCTCGTGCCAAGAGAAACTCCGCTGCACGCAATCCATCTCGAAAATATGCTGACACTGTCAAGACTGGGCGTCAAGATCATACCAGCTATGCCAGCGTTCTATTTCCATCCTCAGACTCTGGAGGACCTTGTAGATTTTCTTGTAGGTAAAGTGCTGGACAGCGTCGGGATCCAGCATGAACTATTTGCAAGATGGGGTGACCACGATGTCCAGGCCTGACGGAAAAACGGTGATCGGCAAGATCAGCTATACGAATGCATGGCCGCTGTTCCATTATGCAGATCCCGGCAAGCTTCCCTTTCCAGCGGAGCTGCTCACGGCTGTTCCCGCGGTGCTGAATCAAGGTATGCAGCAGGGAAGCATTCATATCGGCGCGCTATCCTCATTCGCATATGGACAAGCGGCAGACAAGCTGCTGCTGCTCCCGGATCTGTCTGTGAGCTCGGACGGGGACGTCAAGTCAATTTTGTTGTTCTCTCAAAAGCCCTTATCCCAGCTGGTTCACTCCCGGATCGCTTTGACGAACACGTCGGCGACATCGGTTAATCTGCTGAAGATCCTAATGAAAAAATCACTCAACGGCTCTCCCGAATTTATAACCATGGAGCCGGATCTGGACCTGATGATGGCATCAGCGGACGGTGCTCTGCTCATTGGAGATCATGCGATCAAGGCCTCCTGGAGCAACCATAAATATCATGTAACTGACCTGGGACGCTGGTGGAAGGAGTATACGGGCTGCAGTATGACCTATGCTGTTTGGGCCGTAAACCGGGCTGCTGTTCAGCAGTCACCGGGCAGAATGAAGGCGATTATGGAGATGTTTCAGGCTAGCAAGTCAAAGGGTCTGAGTGAGCTTCAGCCTATTATTGATGAAGCCAGAGCCGTGATCGGCGGTTCTCAAGAATACTGGCAGACCTACTTCAGCAATCTGGAGTATGATTTGGATGACGGCAAGCAGCAAGGCCTTCAGCTGTATTTCAAATATGCGCATGAGCTGGGTCTGCTGCCGTCCCGGGTATATCCCGAGATCTGGAATGACAAATTCGTAGTGCAGGTGAAGGAATGAAACGACTGGACATTTTTGGAGCCTTAAAGAAGGACATGGATCTCATTGAGAAGGAGCTGTACCGGAGCATTGAGGGCGGCGATTCGGAGCTGGTCGAAACGTCGCTACATCTGCTGAAGGCTGGCGGCAAACGATTGCGTCCTGTCTTTGTGCTTATGGGCGGCAAATTCGGAAATTACGATATTGAGAAGCTCAAGCATATTGCCGTTCCGTTAGAGCTGATTCATAGTGCTTCTCTGGTGCATGACGATGTTATCGATAATGCCGACATGAGGCGGGGGAAGCCGACGGTCAAGGCCAAGTGGGACAATCGAATCGCGATGTACACCGGAGATTACATATATGGAAAAGCCCTGGAAATGACGACAGCTCTATCCAATCCGGAAATTCACCAGATTCTGTCCAAGGCTATGGTCGAAATGACGATCGGAGAAATGGAGCAAATCCGGGATTTCTTTAATGTGGAGCAGGATGTCAGGCGATATCTGCTGCGCATTCGCAGAAAAACCTCGCTCCTGATTGCCGTTAGCTGTCAGCTTGGAGCCCTGGCTGCAGATGCCGACCGGCAAAAGGCTGCAGCGATGTACCGATTCGGGTACAACGTCGGCATGGCTTTTCAAATTCAGGATGATCTGCTCGACGTCTGCGGCACTGAGAAGCAGATCGGCAAGCAGCCGGGCAGCGACATCCGTCAAGGTAATATTTCACTGCCGGTCATCTTCGCTCTGCAGGATGCCAGGACGCGGGAGCCGCTGCTGCAGGAAATTGAACAGATTCACAAGCAAGACGGACAAGGGGACGTCAGTACGGCGATTTCTCTCATCCGCGGGAGCCAAGGAATCCAGCAATCCGAGGAGCTTGCGAGCCGGTACATTGCCAAGGCGATTCAAGCTCTGGACCATCTTCCGGATATCCGTACCAAAAAACATTTAAAAGATATTGCACATTTTGTAACCAAGCGTTCATACTAGACTTAATTTCGTACATTGCCCTATCTTGAAATTTACGTTAGAACCGTAGTGCATCACAAATTACATTGGAGAGTGATGAGAACCATGGAACGTACTTTTTTAATGGTCAAGCCGGATGGTGTTCAGCGGGGTCTGATTGGCCGCATCGTGAGCCGTCTGGAGGATAAAGGCTTTAAGCTGGTTGCTGGCAAATTCGTGCAGGTAACAGAGAAACAGGCCAAAAAGCATTATGCGGAGCACGAAGGTAAGGATTTCTTCCCGAATCTCGTTTCCTTTATTACGTCGGGACCTGTCTTTGCGATGGTGTGGGAAGGCGATAACATTATCGAGCTGTCCCGAATAGTCATCGGAAAAACCAATGTGACAGAGGCCCAGCCGGGAACGATTCGCGGTGACTTCGCCTGTCATACCCCCCGTAATCTGATCCACGGGTCAGATTCTCCTGCAAGCGCGGAACGCGAGATCGGTAACTTTTTTGACAGCCAGGAGATCGTGGATTATGACAAAAGCATGAGCCGCTGGAGTTAAGCACGTCATTCTGGGACAGGGAAGGTAAGAATCCATGCAATGTGAGCAGATCGGACAGGATCCGGATTACTCCGGCTTTATCCTGAATATTGAGCGCAGCACGGGAATCAATCTGGCAGAATATAAAGAAACCCAGATGAAGCGCAGACTGACTACCCTGCGGATGAAGAACGGGTACTCATCGTTTGCGGCTTTTTACGAAGCGATGATGAAGGACAAGCTGCTGTTTCAGGAGTTTCTGGATCGAATGACGATCAACGTATCGGAATTCTGGCGGAATCCGAATCGATGGGAAGTGCTTCGCACCAAGGTGCTGCCGGAGATGAAGCCATCCGGCCGACTTAAGGTATGGAGTGCCGCCTGCTCTACCGGGGAGGAGCCTTACACGCTGGCTATGATTCTCTCAGAAGAGAGGTTGCTTTCTGGCAGCACGATTCTGGCCAGTGATCTGGATGAAGGCGCATTGGCACGTGCGCAAGAGGGCTTGTATGTGGAAAGGTCGTTAAAGGACGTGCCGCGTGAGATTGCTTCCCGTTATTTTAAGGAAGAAGGACCGGTATTCCGTGTTGATCCCCAGCTGAAGAAGGGAATTCGGTTTCAGAAGCAGAACCTGCTTACAGACCGGTTTGAAACCGGATTTGATCTGATCGTGTGCCGCAATGTGATGATTTATTTCACTGAAGAGGCAAAGCACAAGCTCTATCACAAGTTTGCTGCCAGCCTGCGGCCTGGCGGTGTGCTGTTTGTAGGCAGCACGGAGCAGATATTTAACCCGGGGCAGTACGGGTTAGAGACCGCAGAAACGTTCTTCTACCGCAAAATCCAATCATAAATACCTGCATAATTTGTAGCTGCGCCATCCATACTATGCCAATGAAGCCAGAGTCTGGAGGTTGAGGTATGGATAAACGCAAGGTCATTGATGCTTACCGCCAAGGGCTGTTCAGCATACAGGAATGTGCGCAGCTGCTCGGCGTGGACAAGCTTCAATTATCTGCTGTCTTGTCATCGGCAGAGGGTAATACGGCGCCGATGCATCGGGAGCCAAGCCGTCTGTATAGCAAAGTCAAGTGAGGCCCGATCGAAGAGCTGCTTTCCTGGATTTAATGAATCTGGGGGAGGGCTCTTTTTTGTGTTTTCAGGATCAGTCAGAAACCTGATTACAGGGCACCGGAAGGGTAGTTACATGGTCATCTATTCTTGTCAAAGCATGCCTGCTGTACTATAATGGTCTGACAAGGATTTTAGCGGTTTACAGTCCTAAAACTTTAAGGGGCGAACGTTCATGAAAACACTTCAAGTCCATTTAGGAGAACGATCCTACCCGATTTATATTGGACGGGATTTATTAAGCAAGGCAGGAACCTATTGCGAAGAGCGGGGAATCACTCGTAAGAGCCGGCATCTCATCGTTACCGATGAAAGCGTGGCCCCTCATTATCTGGAGCGGGTTCAGAGCAGTTTGGCGGAAGCAGGTTATGATGCAGCAGTACATATTGTTCCAGCAGGTGAAGGCTCAAAGTCATTAAAGGTTTACGAAGAAGTCATGACGACGGCGATATCTTCCCGTTTGGATCGAAGCTCGGCCGTTTTTGCACTGGGCGGTGGGGTCGTGGGAGATCTTGCTGGCTTTGTGGCAGCCTCATATATGCGGGGCATTACGTTTGTACAAATTCCGACGACCATTCTTGCGCATGACAGCAGCGTTGGTGGGAAGGTGGCGGTGAACCATCCTCTGGCCAAAAATATGATCGGGGCTTTTCATCAGCCCGTCATGGTGCTTTATGATGTCGATACGCTGACTACGCTGCCTCCCCGCGAAGTATCAGCGGGGCTGGCCGAAATGGTGAAGCACGGCCTGATTCTGGATCGGGATTTTGCATACTGGTGCTTGGAGCACGCCGATGATTTACTGGCTCTGGATGCGGATACCTTAACGTATGGTTTGGAGCGCGGCTGTGCCATTAAGGCTGAGGTCGTATCCTCAGATGAGCGGGAAAGCGGATGGAGAGCGGTTCTTAATCTGGGACATACCATCGGCCATGCTGTTGAGGCTGTCGGCGGATATGGACGTTTTTTGCACGGGGAAGCCATCGCAATCGGGATGGCAGGCTCCGCGATGCTCGCGGAGGAGCTGGGAAGAAGCGGCCTGTACGATGAAACGGTGAAGATGCTGCAGGCGATACAGCTGCCGGTGACATTGCCTGGGGATGTTTCCGTCGATGAAGTCATGGAAGCCATGCAGCACGACAAGAAATTTTCAGAAGGACAAATGGTATTTATTGTGCCGGAAGAAATCGGTCGTGTCAGCATCGTCAAGGATGTGCCTGTGACCGTAGTACGCAGCGTTGTGGAACGTTTACAGAAAGAGGGGATCAAGGGATGATGATGAATCGCGGCATTCGCGGTGCCACTACGGTATCCGGTAATAACGAGCAGGAAATTTTGAATGAAACGATTGTGTTGCTTCAGGAGATCATTTCGAGCAATGATCTTGAACCGGAATTTATCAGCAATATTTGGATCACCATGACACAGGATCTGAATGCAGCCTTTCCGGCAAAGGCTATTCGCAACCTGGACGGCTGGGAGCTCGTTCCATTGATGTGTTCTGTGGAGATACCGGTTGAGGGCAGCCTTCCGCGCTGCATACGCCTCATGGTTCAGGTCAATACTGAAAAAAGCCAGCAGGACATCAAGCATGTCTATCTCAATGAAGCCAAGCGCCTGCGGCCGGATCTGTCATCGACGGCTTCCTCATAGAAATCAGGGTTGCACGGAAAAGCACTTATCATGTATAATCAAGGGCAGATGAGCAGAGTAGAGTGTAGCTGAGTATAGTTGAGCAGAGATGAGACTGATTGATAGCATCCGGCATATGAGATGTTTGTTTTCGTTATATCCTGACGTAGCGTGATATGGGCTGATGAAACCGCCTATATTCATGATGTTAATGTCCAGGAGAATATCAGGAAACCTCATATGTGCTCTTTATATACTCTGAATTTGTGACCTCTACCCTTGGTAGGGGTCTTTTTGGCTTTTTAAGATAAACATTTCAAAGCAATTTTAAGGAGGAAGAGAGCATGGCGAGTCCATCTGTAGAGCAGGTCATCAGCCTGGCAGGACGGTATAACCTGATTCCCGTAGCGGTACGTTTGCTGGCCGACATGGAAACCCCGATCCGATTATTCCAGCGTTACGCCGAGCGTGAAAGAGCGTTTCTGCTGGAAAGTGTGGAGGGCGGCGTTCAATGGGCGCGTTATTCCTTTATCGGTACGGATCCCTTCCTGATGATTAAAGGCAAGAACGGCACCATTGAGGTGGAGGTGGACGGCGAGCGCAAACAGCTGAACGGCAAGCCCGTGGAGGAGCTGAAGGCCTTGCTGAGAGGATATCGAAGCCCGCAGCTAGAGGAGATGCCTCCTTTTACAGGCGGCGCGATTGGCTTTTTCGGGTATGATTTGCTGCAATATTATGAGAATCTGCCGGCGCATGCGCTGGACGATCTGGGAATGGACGATATTCGTTTTATGTTCTGCGACCAGATTATCGTGTTCGACCATATCAAGCAGCACATTCTGCTTCTGGGTAATGTCCATATTAAGGAAGGAGACACCGATGAGGAGATTCGGCGATCCTATCATGAGGTGTGCAGCAGGCTTGAAGCGACAGCGGGACAGCTGCAGGAGCAGGGACCTCGTGAGAATGTGAACGCCAGAGGCATTCCGGTTAACCTGGAGCCGAAGGACATTCAGTCCAACATGACCAAGGAGCAATATATCGCAAATGTGGAAAAGGCGAAGGAATATATTCGCGCCGGTGATATTTTTCAAGTTGTGCTATCCCAGCGCTTTCATATTGATACCGAGGTTTCCCCGCTCCATGTTTACCGGGTGCTTCGGACAGTGAATCCATCACCCTATATGTACTACTTGAAAATGGATGAAGAAATTATAGTAGGAACGTCGCCGGAGGCGCTCGTCAAAGTAGACGGCGGCCGGCTCGAAACCCGGCCTATTGCCGGTACCCGGCCGAGGGGAGCCGATGAGGCTGCGGACAAAGCATTGGCAGAGGATCTCCTGCAGGATGAGAAGGAGCGCGCCGAGCATCTCATGCTGGTGGATTTAGGAAGAAATGATTTGGGGCGTGTCAGTGAATTCGGTACCGTGAAATGTGAGTCCTTTATGGAGATTGAACGGTATTCCCATGTCATGCACATCGTCTCCAGCGTGACGGGCAAGCTGCGAGAGGATAAGGACTTTTTTGATGCATTTCTGTCCTGTCTTCCGGCGGGTACCGTCTCCGGTGCGCCGAAGCTGCGAGCTATGGAAATTATCGCAGAGCTGGAGAGGGAAGCCAGAGGAGCGTACGCGGGAGCGATTGGTTATTTAGGCTTCGCCGGCAACATGGATTCCTGTATCACCATCCGCACAATTATTTTCCGCAAAGGCAAGGCCTATGTTCAGGCGGGAGCGGGCATCGTCTGGGATTCGGTGCCAGAGAAGGAATACGAGGAAACGGTAAACAAGGCGAAGGGGATGCTGAAGGCGATCCGGGTAGCAGAGGAGATGTTTCCGCCGGAGCCGAAGCCTGATCATGTGACGAATCAGGATTATTTTTTCGAATATAACCCTAAATGAATAGAGAAGAAGGAGGAGATCGGTGTGGGCAATGCGGATGGTATTCTTAAAGGTCTGTCCAAGATCGTGGAAGGACAGCATCTAAGCCGGGAAGAAGCAAGACAGGTTATGCAGAGCATTATGGAAGGAGAAGCTGCGCCGTCACAAATTGGCGGCCTCTTGACAGCATTGCGGATGAAAGGTGAAACGGTGGAGGAAATTACCGGCTTCGCAGAAGCGATGCGGGGATCGGGTGGACGCGTGCGGACAGAACGTACACAGCTCCTTGATACTTGCGGCACCGGAGGATCCGGAATTCACAAGTTTAACATTTCAACCGTTTCGGCGATCATCTCATCCTCCGTCTCCGTTCGTGTCGCGAAGCATGGTAACCGCTCGGCCTCCGGCCGTGCTGGAAGTGCGGATGTGCTGGAAGCGCTTGGGGTCAACATTCATCTGAATGCCGAGCAGGCCTCCCGCTGCCTGGAGGATATAGGCATCTGCTTTTTGTTTGCGCAAATCTATCATCCTTCAATGAAGCATGCTGCAGGCCCGCGCAAAGAGCTGGGGATTCGCACCGTATTCAACATGCTGGGGCCGCTGACCAATCCGGCGGGAGCAGACCGGCAGCTTCTGGGCATTTATGATATTCATAAAACAGAAACGATCGCGCAGGTGCTTAAAGAGCTGGGGCTAAAGCGCGCTATGGTGGTCACCAGTCATGACGGCCTGGACGAGATCAGCGTTTCTGCACCGACCCGGGTCAGTGAGCTTCGCGGCGGTGAAATATCTACATTTGATATTGAACCAGAGGAATTAGGACTTCGCCGCCATCCTATGCAGGCGGTCATTGGCGGAGATGCTAAGGAGAATGCGAGTATCATTCGCGGTGTTCTTCAGGGTGAACAGAATGCCTACCGTGACATCGTTCTAGCTAATGCCGGAGCCTGTATTTATGTGTCCGGTCTCGCGGAGACTCTGGCAGAGGGTGTAGGCCAGGCCGCGCAGGCGATCGATTCAGGTGCGGCCCAGAACAAGCTGGAGCAATTAATTGCCAAAACGGAGGAACTGACCTATGTATCTTGATCGTATCGTCGCAACGAAGAAAGAGGAGCTGGCGGAGCTGTATCGCGGATTTGATCTGAATCATGTGCGGGAGCAGATTCAAGGACTGCCAGACACGCTCGGCTTTGCAAACAAGCTGCTGCATTCCCGAAGCCGGGATATGGGTCTGATTGCCGAAGTGAAGAAGGCCTCGCCTTCCAAGGGACTCATTCGTCCCGATTTCGATCCCGTATCGATAGCCAAGTCTTATGAAGAGGCCGGTGCGGATTGCTTGTCAGTACTGACCGACGTGCACTACTTTCAAGGCAGCGCCGCTTATTTGCAGCAGGTAAGGCAGGCTGTTGGCCTTCCGCTGCTGCGCAAGGACTTCGTTATAGACGAGGCACAGATCTACGAAGCCCGCTTGCTTGGAGCGGATGCGGTCCTGTTAATTGCAGCGATTCTTACACCGTCCCAGCTGGAGCATTTTATGGGTGTGGCCGGCTCGATCGGCTTGGACTGCTTGGTCGAGGTGCACGACCAGGAGGAGCTCAGCATTGCGCTAAAGCTGGAAGGCCTCTCCCTGGTAGGAGTCAATAATCGCAACCTGAAGACGTTTGAGACCTCGCTGTCGATCACGAAGGAGCTTAGTGCTCTGATTCCGTCCGGTATTGCCTTGATCAGCGAGAGCGGCATCAGTAAAAAAGAAGACATTCAGTATCTATCAGCTGCAGGCGCACAAGGTGTACTTATTGGAGAGCATTTCATGCGGCAGCCCGATGTTTCTGCCGCTGTCACCGAGCTGATGGGCCCTGTTACACGTGTACAGGACTTCAAAAGTGAGGGGCTCGCATGAGCGCTCCCCTTCTAAAAATCTGTGGACTTCAGAACGTTGAAGTGCTAAAATCGATGATAAACTTACCCGTGGATTTGATCGGTTTTGTATTTGCAAGAAGTAAACGCCAGGTCACAGCAGAGCGGGCCAAAGAGCTTGCCGAGCTGCTCCGTCAGTGGGATCAGACTGATCAGCCTGCGGCAGCCGGGGTCTTTGTCAACCCTTCCATGGAGGAGCTGCGGGAGGTGCTTGCCCATGTCCCGCTGGAGGTTGTGCAGCTACATGGACAGGAAACCTCGCAGTTCTGCCGGGAAGTGAAAGAGAGCTTCCCGGTTTCTGTTTATAAAGCTGTTTCGGTACGCAGCGGGGACGCCAGGAAAGACCATCTTCAGGAGCTGGCGAGCTATGTCGGAAGCATTGACGCCCTGCTGCTGGATACGTATGATCCGGAATACGGCGGCGGCTCCGGCCAGACGTTTGACTGGGAGTCCATTCCTGAATATCAGCAGTGGACACGCCGCCATGGCATCCCGCTGTTTGTAGCAGGCGGCCTGAACGCAGACAATGTTCAAGATTTAATTCTCCAGTTTCAGCCCGATGGGGTGGACGTCTCCAGCGGAGTCGAAAGCGCGCCGGGTGTGAAGGATATAGCAAAAGTGAACGCATTTGTGGAAAGGGTGAAATCCATATGATACAGCTTCCCGATATACATGGACGTTTCGGTGATTTTGGAGGCCGCTTCGTCCCGGAAACATTAATGAACGCCTTGATCGAACTAGAGCAGGAATATAAGCGGTACGAGAATGATCCGGAATTCAAAGCGGAGATCGCTTATTTGTTGAAGCAATATTCTGGCAGAGAGACACCGCTTTATTATGCGGAGCGTCTCAGCAAGCATCTGGGATCAGCCAAGATTTATTTAAAGCGTGAGGATTTGAATCACACCGGTGCCCATAAAATTAACAATGCGATTGCCCAAGGGGTACTGGCCAAGCGCATGGGCAAGAACAAGGTTATCGCTGAAACCGGCGCCGGCCAGCATGGTGTGGCCACGGCCACAGTGGCCGCCTTGCTGGGGCTGGAGTGCAAAGTGTTTATGGGCGAAGAGGATACTAAACGTCAGCAGCTGAACGTATTCCGCATGAAAATGCTGGGAGCAGAGGTTGTACCAGTCACCTCAGGCAGCCGGACACTGAAGGATGCCGGGAACGAAGCGCTGCGCTACTGGGTCAGTCACGTTGAGGATACCTTTTATTGCCTCGGCTCGGCGGTTGGCCCTCATCCGTATCCAATGATGGTTCGGAATTTCCAGCGCATTATCGGCGATGAGACCCGCAAGCAGATGTTAGAGATGGAAGGTCGTCTGCCGGATCGCATCTTTGCACCTATTGGCGGCGGAAGCAATGCCATCGGCATGTTCTATCCGTTTCTGGAGGATGCAGAGGTCCAGCTTTTTGGTGTAGAGGCGGCTGGTAAAGGGGTAGAAACCGATCGGCATGCGGCTACAATGAGCAAGGGAACCAAGGGTGTATTTCAGGGCTCGATGAGTTACCTGCTTCAGGACGATTACGGCCAGGTGAAGGAAGCTCATTCCATTTCTGCCGGTCTGGATTACCCAGGCGTAGGTCCGGAGCATTCCTATCTGAAGGATATTGAGCGGGTCCAGTACGTACCGATCACGGATCAGGAGGCGCTGGAGGCTCTGCAGCTGCTGTGCCGGACGGAGGGGATAATCCCTGCGCTGGAGTCGGCGCATGCAGTAGCTCAAGTGGCGAAGATGGCTGCGGATTGGACCGAGGAGGATATTATCGTCATTTGCCTGTCCGGACGGGGAGACAAGGACGTAGAGTCCATTATGGCATACACGGGAGGTAACACCCTATGAACCGGATGGATGAAGCATTTAAAAAAATAAGGGCGGCCGGTGAAACGGCACTGATTCCGTTCATTACCGTTGGTGATCCTAAT
Organism: Paenibacillus algicola; assembly: GCF_005577435.1. NCBI lineage: Bacteria > Bacillati > Bacillota > Bacilli > Caryophanales > Paenibacillaceae > Paenibacillus > Paenibacillus algicola. The sequence goes on from NZ_CP040396.1 coordinate 2,013,874, forward strand.
CCGGCAGTCACGCTGGATATCATTTCCGAGATTGAGGCAGCGGGTGCCGATATTGTGGAGCTGGGAGTGCCTTATTCCGATCCTTTAGCGGACGGACCTGTCATTCAGCGCGCTTCGGAGCGTGCACTGCGCAGCTTCGTTACGATTCGGACCTGTATGGAAACCGCGCTGCAGGCAAGACAAGCGGGCAGCAAGCTGCCATTTGTTTTGTTTACGTATTATAATCCCGTGCTCCAAATGGGACTAGATACTTTTATACAAGAGGTTGTGACTCACGATATTAGCGGCTTCATTATTCCGGATTTGCCCATTGAAGAATCTGAGAAGATTCGCAGTAAGGCGAAGGCGGCAGGAGTTCATCTGATCCCGTTAGTCGCTCCAACCTCTCATGAGCGGATCGAGAATATTGTCCGTGATGCCAGCGGCTTTGTGTATTGTGTATCCTCGCTGGGCGTAACGGGTGAGCGGACGGATTTCTACAGTGGCATTGAGCCTTTCCTGAATACGGTCAAGCAGCTGACAGACATTCCGGTAGCCATCGGCTTCGGGATTTCAAGCCGCGAGCAGGTCGCCCGCTTTTCCGAGATTTGCGATGGTGTCGTCGTGGGCAGTGCTATTGTGCGACAGATCGAAGCCGCAATTCCCCTGCTTGAGAAGGCAGAGACCAAAGCGCAGGGACTGCAGCAAATCCGGGAGTTTGTATCTCAGTTAAAAGGCAGTAAAGTACACGAAGGGTGAGTGAATGAATATGAAGCCTAAATCAAACATAGTCAATCTGCCGGTCTACCAGCCGGGTAAGCCGATTGAAGAGGTGAAGCGCGAGCTGGGACTGGACGAAGTCATCAAGCTGGCCTCTAACGAAAATCCATATGGCTGCTCACCGAAAGCGAAAGAAGCGATCATTACTGAGTTATCCAATGTCAGTGTGTATCCGGACGGCGGCGCAGCGGAGCTGACCACAGCGCTATCGGAATATCTTGGGGTTGCCAAATCCTCGTTGATTTTTGGCTGCGGCTCGGATGAAGTTATCGCGCTCATTACCCGGGCATTTCTCGTTCCCGGTGACGAGACCATTATGGCCGACCAGACGTTCTCGGTATATAAGAGCAATGCCGACATTGAAGGTGCACTCAGCATTGAAGTGCCGCTGAAGAATGGTGTTCACGATCTGGATGGCATGCTGGCCGCCGTCACGGACAAGACCAAGATTATCTGGGTGTGTAACCCGAACAATCCGACCGGAACCATTGTGGCAGAACGTGACCTGATCTCATTTATGGACGCGGTGCCGTCCAGTGTTATGGTTGTGCTGGACGAAGCTTATTATGAGTTTGTGACAGATGAGAGCTATCCACAGGGCGTTCCGCTGATGGAGAAATACAGCAATCTGGTGATTCTTCGCACCTTCTCCAAGATTTACGGCTTGGCCTCCCTGCGTATCGGGTATGGGATTGCTCAGCCGGAGGTCATAACGCTGATCAACCAGGTGCGGGAGCCGTTTAATACGAATCGTTCGGCGCAGGCTGCAGCGAAAGCAGCGATTGGAGATCAAGGCTTTATTGAAGAATGCTGCAGGCTGAATGCAGAAGGACGGGACTTTTTGCAAAAAGAATTTGACCGTCTCGGCTTGAGCTATTTCCCGTCACAAGGCAATTTTGTAATGGTTGATGTCAAGACCTCGGGCAAAGATGTGTTCGACAAGCTGCTGAGACAAGGGATTATCGTACGTCCCGGCTTTGCACACTACCCGACATATATCCGGGTCAGTGTGGGAACACCGGAGCAAAATCAGGCATTTGCCTCCGTCCTGGAAGAAGTGCTGCGCGAGATCCAAGCACCTGCCTAGACTGTAACTTTGAAAGTAGTGAAGCTGAAGATGTCCAATGATCAAGACATAAATATTTCAATATTCGGTGTTGGCCTGATCGGCGGCTCGCTTGCCATGTGCTTCAAAGGAAAGCCTGGCCTTACGGTGACAGGCTTTAGCCATGATGAGAGCTATGCCGAGCAGGTTGCTGCCAGAGGCGTCGTTGACAAGGTGACGCTATCCATAGAGGAAGCAGCTCAGGATGCCGATTATATTTTTCTATGTGTCCCGGTGGGCCGCCTCGAGGAGTATGTTACCCGACTAAGCCAGATGGCCCTGAAGCCGGGATGTATTATTACCGATGTAGGCAGTACGAAATCCAGCATTGCCGATTGTGCACGGAGATTGCAATTTCAAGAGGCCTGCTTTATTGGAGGACATCCCATGGCCGGCTCGGAAAGGGCTGGCGTAGGTGCCGCCTCTTCCTTGCTGTTCGAGAATGCCTATTACGTGCTGACGCCGCCTCCGGAAACGCCGGAGGATCAGGTTCGCTCTCTTGCCGATCTGCTCTCCCATACTCGGGCTCATGTCGTACAGGTCGATCCTGAGCAGCATGATCAGATTGTAGGCGCCATCAGCCATCTTCCTCATATTATTGCGGTGGCCCTGGTCAACCAGATTAGTCAGTACAATGACAGCAATCCACTTTACCAGCTGCTTGCGGCTGGAGGGTTTAGAGATGTGACCCGCATTGCGGCCAGCGATCCTGTGGTATGGAGAGACATTCTGGTCAATAACCGAAAGGTGCTGCTGCCGCTTCTGCAGGACTGGAATCAGGAAATACAGAAGTTTGTGTCTATGCTGGAGCGGGAGGATGGAGTCGGCATTCAGGATGCCTTTCAGAAAGCCGGCGCCTTCCGCAATGAGCTGCCGGAACGCAGAAAAGGCATGATCGTCTCCCGGTACGACATTTATCTGGATGTTCCCGATCATCCCGGCATCATTGCAAAGATTACTTCCGAGCTTGGACATAATCAGGTTAACCTCAGTAACATCCAGATTATTGAGAGTCGGGAGGACGTCCCCGGGGTTATGCGGCTGTCCTTCCGCAATGTAAAAGAGCAGGAAAAGGCCATGGAGCTGCTGCAGTCCAAAGGCTACACCGTATACTTATAGACACGTTTGAAGAGCGGAAACAAATTTTTCCGCTTTAGTGTTGACAAAATGAAAACGTATACATATAATAAAAGTACAGTATGGTTTCTCTCCACTCCTATCCAATAACTGTGTTGTTCTACATGAACAACGGCCGCGAATCTTTCGCGGCCTCTTTTTTTTTGTCGCGTGCCCAGCTAAGTACGCATTCTCTAGCCGGTGAAAATCCGGTCACAGGAGGGACCAAGCCCCTGTGTAGCTAGGATACCTGCTTATGGCGAAATCTGTAAGTAGAAGCGTATTGACGAAAGCACCCGTCAGAGATGGGGCGAGCAACGTACCAGGCCGTAACATAAAGTGAATTCTGCCGCGTCGTCAAAAAGGCCTCGCAAGAGGGAAGAGAGGATGCCGAGTCTCGCTGCATTGGACGAAGGCCACGGAAGCTGTTTAGAACTTGGATCAGCAGTGAAGAATCCTCCGGCGTATGGGGATCGGCATGGTATGAAAGAGGATGCAGTGAACTGGGGAGGCCCTCCCCTGCACGTTTTTTTTTTGAAACCGTAAAGAGACGCTCTATAAGCCTAAAAGGTGAAGTGAACCGTCTGCAGGAAGGGAGTCCGAGGGGCTCATAGTACCGAAGAATGCAGGACAACACAACCTGCAGGAGGGAAGGAGCCCTGCTTTGTTCAAGTTTCATAAGGAGGTACGAGTCAGTGAATGCCAAACGGCTAACAACACCAAAGGAAAACGTTCAACAACTCCAAGAGAAACTAGGTCATGCGGCCAAGGAAAACAAGAAGCGAAGGTTTCACGCGTTGTACGACAAGGTCTATCGAATAGACATCCTGTGGGAGGCATGGCGAAGAGTACGAGCTAATAAGGGTTCAGCTGGAATCGACGGAGAAACATTGGCAGATATCGAAAAACAAGGAGAAACATGCTTTGTACACGAATGTCAACGGCTTCTTAAAGAAGGCGAGTATCATCCGCAACCCGTAAGGCGCTACTACATTCCGAAGAAGGATGGCAAAAAGCGACCGCTCGGCATTCCCACAGTGAGAGACCGCGTCATCCAGATGGCAGCGAAACTCGTCATGGAACCGATCTTCGAGGCGGATTTTCAGGAAACGTCATTCGGATTCAGGCCAAAACGAAGTGCAAAGCAAGCGTTAGATCGCATTCGGAAAGCATGTAACCGCAAAGGAAATTGGGTGGTCGACGTCGACATCCAAGGGTACTTCGACAACATTAATCAGGAGAAACTCATTAAGCTGGTAGAAATGCGAATCAGCGATAGACGAATTCTGAAGCTGTTGAGGAAGTGGCTAAGTGCGGGTGTCATGGAGGAAGGCAATGTCAGACGCTCAGATTTGGGTACACCACAAGGTGGGGTCATTTCACCACTGCTAGCGAATATCTACCTGAATTACTTTGATCTCCTGTGGGAACGGCATGGCAGTAAAATGGGGGAACTCACACGTTACGCGGACGATCTGGTGGTCATCTGCAAAACAAAGAAGGATGCAGATCGGGCGTACGAACTCATTAGAGTTATTATGGACCGCCTAGAGCTAACGTTACATCCAACCAAGACACGCATCGTTGGACTATGGACAGGAGAAGAAGGCTTTGATTTTCTAGGCATGCACCATCGAAAGACGAAAGCCGAGACATCCAAAGGCAAAGTATACTATACGACCCAGCAGTGGCTGTGTCGCAAGGCGGAAGAGCGAATCCGAGAGGTCGTGAAGGAGCGACTTGCTCCGCCAAATATGCGTCACAAGACCTTTCAGGACCACCTGGAATACTTAAACCCTAAAATACAGGGGTGGCGCAACTACTACTACACAGCTTACAGCCAAAAGAAGATGGCGAAACTGGACTGGTACATCCTCCAGCGACTAGCCAAATGGGTTGCCAAGAAACGTCAACGCACGCGATGGATGAGCTCATTACGCGAAGTGAAAGCACTGTCCTCACAATGTGGACTTAAAACGCTCTTGTGATCTGCACGCACATGAATGACGAACATCGGAAAGCCGTATGAGGGAAAACCTCACGTACGGTTTGATGAGGAGGGGCAGAATTTATCTGCCCTTTACTCTAGTGCGAAAATATGAAATGTGCTCCAAAATATGCTACAATGATAGAGTTCGATGTAGAAGATTTGGGGATTTTGCCAAATACATAGAATAGTCAGACATCATGAGGCGTATGCTATAGGGTCTTACGGCAGCTTTGAGTCCTTGTCAGAAGAGATGTATTCATATTCAAGGTCCTGAAGGATGGCGAGGGAGGAACACAAATCAGATGACCGATTCCCAACTTATTATGGAAATTAAGCAAGGCAATGTAGAGCTGTATTCGGAATTAATGCGAAGATATCAACGTAAAATTATGGCTTTTGTTTATCATATGCTGAAGAGCTCTGGCATGGAGCTGATGGCCGAGGATATTTGCTCCGAAACCTTTTATAAAGCATTTCGCAGTCTTCATTCCTTCCGTGAGGTGGATGCCTCCTTCTCAACATGGCTGTATACCATTGCGCGGAATACGGTTCTTAGCGAGCTGCGCAAGCAGCGGGGGGCTAATCTGCCTCTTGAAGAGAGCGGAATTATTCCGATTGCACCGCCAGAGGTGGCCCCGGAGCAGGCTATTTTGCGGAACGAGAAGGTAAGGATGGTCCGCGAGGCTATTAATAATTTGCCAGAGAAGCAGCGTTCGGCGCTGATTCTAAGAGAGTACGACCAGCTGGATTACCAGGAGATTGCCGATATTCTAGGACAGAGCGTCAGCTCTGTAAAATCGTTGTTGTTCAGGGCCCGCAGCAGTGTGAAGCTTCAGCTGGAGCCTTATTTTGCAGAGCAAGTATTTGAAGGCATAGAATGGATGACAGGCAGATGAAATGCGAAGAAGCCCGGGAACTGATGGAGATCGTGTGGGATCTCCCTGACAACGATCTGAGAGTTTACCGGCTGAAGCAGCATATCTTAACCTGTTCGTCCTGTGCGATGGAATATCAATCCTGGGAAGAAAGCCTGGAAATGGTTCAGGAGCTCAAATTCGAGCCCTCCCTGGCCTCTGCAGAAATCATGAACCGGAACGTCATGGATCGTATTTACCGTGATTTTCCTTGGCTGGTGGAGGAGAATGGCCCTGAGAAGGCGTCAGGAAGAATATTCCGCAGGCGGTTGTCGCTGTGGATCGCTGGCTTTACTGCTTTATTTGTCAGCAGCCTGCTCATCTTCGCCTTCCGGGGGAATATTCAGAAGCAGGCGGTAGAGGAGATTCCATCTACAGGCATCCTGCCCACCGGGATTGCAGGAGGCTCCGATGCATCCGGCAATAGCATACATTATGATATTCCGGGACCTGGCAGCGGCATTATTGATCCGCTTGTGGCAGGAATCGATCCCAGTCAGCCGCAGTATTGGATGATTCTATCCATTATTGGAGTCAGCCTGGCGATCTATTTCCTCCTAAGGCTGAACCGCGCAGTAAGGCGTTAAGTACAATCATATGTACATGAAGGCAGGTGAAGGGCATGAGAATCGGCTTTATCCGGCATGGGGAGACGGCATGGAATGCAGCCGGAAGAATTCAGGGTCAGACCGATATCCCTCTCAATGAACAGGGACGCTCTCAGGCAAGACTGCTGGGTAAGCGTCTGGCTGCCGAGGCTTATGAATGGGATTTTGTCATGAGCAGCGGCTTGTCCCGCGCAGAGGAGACGGGGGCTATACTGGCTTCCATGCTGCACATTCCGATGAAATCTCCGGACTCACGCCTGCTGGAGCGCTCTTACGGCAAGGTGGAGGGCTTAACCTCTCAAGAACGTGAGCAAATGTTCGGTAGCAACTGGAAGCTTCAAGACCTCGGGCAAGAAAGTGATGCAGAGCTATTGAAGCGGGGGAAGGCGTTTCTGGAGGAAATGCTATGTAAGTATCCGGATCATTCTTTTCTGGTCGTAAGTCATGGCGGGTTTCTGGCACAGCTTTTTGCAGGCCTGGATATGTCGCTGCAGATTGACCGGATCGGCAATTTGTCTCTCACCATTATGGAGCACTCGGATTTGAAATGGACGCCTCTTTTGCTGAATTGTACTCAGCATTTAATAGAAGAAAGGCAGCACTAAGGGGTGTTTACCTGTGCTGTGGGTACACCGAAGGACCTGGAGAGGGTCCTTTTTTGTTGTCCTTTCACCTATAGAGCATCTCAGCAAAATTTGGTTCCGGAGGTTTATCGGGCGTCATTTCCGTCAATTCTAAACATATCAGCCAAAGGGACGTCAGCGAAAGAACAGGTTTATGAAAAATGCGATACAGCAGTACAGGTGAGGACGTGGTGCAAAAAATGAAACTAGCCGACATGCTGTCTTATGCCGACATTAGCCATTTAAACAACATCGCCAGTTACTATGACTGCGACTGCAAGCGAAATTCCAAGCATGAATTGATTCAGAGCATACTGATTAAAGCTGGCAGAAAAGAGTTCCTGAAGGAACAGTGGAAAAGCTTCTCCCCAGGGGACTTGCGGTTTCTGAACAATCTGGTATTTGACACGCGGAGCAGCTATAGTCTGGAGGATTTACTGGCGGCCGTACGTCATACCTCACTAGAGGAGAAGTCTGACGAGACACCCGGCTCCAAGCCTGCACGGACTGCATTAGAGTCACCCAGGGAGGCCGTGTCCAGGTACAGACGCAGTGGCTGGCTGTTCAACGGCTTCACATCCTCCACGAAATATATGTTTCATGTCCCGGAGGATTTAAAGGAACGGTTTCGAGAGGAGCTTAGTCTGCACCTGAAGTCCGGATTGCAGGTCTCTATGCCACCTGAAGTGTACCGGGAGGAGCAGGGCCTAATTACAGAGGATCTGAAGCTCATGCTGAGGTATTTCCAGGAGCATGAGCTTACCCTGAATGCCGAGGGCTTTATGTACCGAAAGCAGCAGCAGCAGTTGCTCAGCACATTACATATCGAAGAGTCTCTCATTACAAAAGGACCTTGGAGATTCGGTTATGGCAGGTCCTGCTCCGAGTATCCCGACCGTTTCGCGCTGCTGTACGACTATGCCGTAGCACAGCGGTGGGTTCAGGAAACGCCTGCCGGCTTAACCCTGACGGAGCATGGAAAAGAATGTATTCTGTCAGGAAATCAAGTCAGCATGATACAGCTATTCCGCTTTTGGTTAAAAATTTATAAGAGCGCTGTTCCTAACCTTCCTTCCTTGGTGTATTGGCTTGGCCGCTGCGCTAAAGAATGGGTGACGATGGATTCGCTCCACGCTACAGTTGGAAGCCTGGTAACCCCCTTTTATTATGATACACCCCGGATGATCCTGGAACGGCGGATTGTAAAAATGCTGCTCCATCTGGGGATGCTACGTCTGGGAGAAAGCCAAACGCTGGGTACGGTCATTCGAATGACACCCTTAGGTATTAAAGCAGGTGAGATCGCGCCCCAGCTTGGACACGGGACAGTGCATAACGATAACGATGTAATCATTTAGTTTGGAGGTGCATCCGAATGGATAAAATGAAGGTTACTTATGAAGTGATGTTAGGTCTTGCGGCAGAAATGGTATGGGACGAGGCATTGCGCAAGCATCGCAGTGAGGAGCTGTATAAAGAAATAGACGAGGCTCTGGCTTCAGGCGACAAGGT